>NZ_JBSKHW010000020.1:0-81806 GCF_057128765.1 Pseudomonas corni | reverse complement strand
TCCGAAACACCGCATCGCGACCGTCGTTACCTCCGATTGCTCCTACAGGGGACCGAGTGACACGCAGCAAGATCGGTCCACCGCAAATAACGGATATACCCACCATCCCGGTACATCCGAAACACCGCATCGCGACCGTCGTTACCTCCGATTGCTCCTACAGGGGACCGAGTGACACGCAGCAAGATCGGTCCACCGCAAATAACGGATATACACACCATCCCGGCACACCCGACAAACCGCATCGCGACCGTCGTTACCTCCGATTGCTCCTACAGGGGACCGAGTGATCCTCAACGTATTAATTCATCTGCATTGACTGCACCGCCCCTTGGGGCCGGAGCAGTTGCATCTGCTGGCGATAATCATCCGTCACCTGCCGCGCCTGACTGCTGCTGTTGATAACCCGCGGCGTAATCAGCACCAGCAACTCAGTACGATCCTTGGACTTGCTGCTATTACCGAACAACCATTTGAGCCCCGGCACACGCCCCAGATACGGCACGGCACTGACGCTTTCGCTGTTGTCCTGCTTGATCAACCCGCCCAACAACACCGTCTGCCCGCTCTGCGCCGCCACTTGCGTGGACACCGAACGGGTAGAGATGCGCGGGTTGCCGTTGACCAGCACGCTGTCGTCGGCGTCGCTGACCTGCTGCTGAATATCCATGTACACCAGACCACCCGGATTGATCCGCGGCACGACGTTCAGGATGACGCCGGTTTGCAGATATTCGACGCTGCTCAACGTGGTGTCGGAAGTGCTGGTGTTGACCGTGGTCTGGCTGATCGGGATGTTGTCGCCCACCTGAATCTGCGCGTTCTGATTGTTCATCACCACCAGCGACGGCGCCGACAGCACCTGCGTGCGGCCATTGCTTTCCAGCGCGTGAATTGCCACCTGCAAATTGGTGCTGACGAAGGAGTAAAACAGCGAATCGGTAGCGCCCAGCGACGCCCCGCCACCGCCCAGCGCGCCTTGGCTGCCAGCGGTATTGGCGACAGTGGTGCTGGTGGAATTACCGGCCAGACGACCGAGGTACCACTGCACGCCTTGATCCAGTTCGCCGGTGAGTTTGACCTCAAGAATTCGCGTCTCGATCTGCACCTGTAGCGGCGGATTGTCCAGACGTTTGATCGCCGCTTCGATCTCTTTCCACTGCGCCGGACGGGTGCGCACCAGCAATTGGTTGCTGCTTTTCTGCGCGGAAATCCGGGTGCTGGCGTCCAGGCCTTTTTTGCTGCCGGACTCATCGGAGCCGGCCGATTCAGTGCTGTCGCCGGTTTCGCTGTCAGCGCTTTCATCTTCGCCTTCAGCGGCTTGATCGTCAGCGCCGGAATCCTGTTGATTCATCCCGCCGTTCAAACCGCCGCCACTGCTCAGGCCACCGCTGCTGCTGTTGCCGCCAATGCCGCCACCCATGCCGCCCGAGCCACTGCCGTTGCTGGTCAGCGAGGACATGGAACGGGTGCGCAAACCGGGCGCGACCTTGGCCGCCGAGTCTTCCTTGATCGCGCCATTGCCATAGATCTGCCGCAGGGACTTGGCCAGGTCCGTGGCCTTCATGTTGCGCACGTCGTAGACGTACATCTGCGGCTCGTTGCCGCCGCCTTCGTCGATGGTGTGAATCCAGTTACCGACTTCGTTCAGGTATTCCGGCTGCGAAGAAAACGCCACCACCGAGTTGGTGCGCTCGATCGGCAGGAACCGCACCATGCCTGCCAACGGCATGCCGCTGTTGGGGCCGAACATTTTTTGCAGCTCGGGCATCAACTCGCCCACCGAAGCGCGCTGCAAACCGAACACGCCCACCGACATGCCCTTGAGCCAATCGACGTCGAAGGTGTCGATGGTTTGCTGATAGTTCGCCAGCTCCTCGGGCGTACCGGCCAGGCTCAAGACGTTGCGGGCCGGGTCCACCAACAGAAAGGCATTTTCACGTGCGAACGGCTTGAGCAGCTTCTGCATTTCGGTGGCGGAGATGTAGCTCAGCGGGAACAGCCGCGCCGACAGCCCGGCGGACGGCTGCGCTGTAGACATCTGCGGCACCATTTTGCCGGTGATCGCCTGACTGGCAGGCAGAATCATGTAGCGATTGCCCTGGCGAATCATCGCGTTATCGGTCCACGACAGCAGCGTTTCCAGGATCGACAACGCCTGCTGTTTGTCCACCGGTTTGGAGGTAGAGAAACTGACATCGCCCTTCACCCCTTCGGCGATGCTGTAGCTCTCGTGCAGCAAGTCGCCCATGACGCTGTTGACCACCGCCTGAATCGGCTGGTTGGTGAAGTTGAAGACGATATCGCCGCCCGCAGCTTGCTGATTTCCAGACGCGCCAACCGGCTGGGCCACGGCCTTGACCGCAGGCGTGCGAACGAAGCGCTGATTGCCTTTGATCACTTGGCGAGTCGGCGCAGTGGCGGCTTGCGCCGGTTGCGATTCGAGCGGCACCTGTTCGCTGCGCGGATCAACCGGCGGGCGTTGCGAACCTGTTCCCTGTAGCGCTTCACGCAGCATCCCGCTGTCTGGATCGAGGGTGTTGGGCGAGGTCGCGCAGCCACCAAGGGCGACGGCGGTGGCCAGGCAAAGCAAGGGTGTGCGCAAAGTAGCGATGTTACTCACTCCTGAAAAAGGGTTCATGGCGTGGATTCGTTGGAAAGGGAAATCGGTGGTTCGGTGGACGGAGGCGGCAGTTTCAGCACCGGCAGCGTCAATAATTCTGTGCGGCCATCCAGCGTGAAGCGGGCCTGCAGCGGCGTCAGTGATTCCAGGGTCCAGCCGTTGGGCAGGCGCTCGCCACGATGAACCTTGAGCGCCGGGCCGCTTTTCTGGCGGATGAACGCAACCTGCAGATCCCCGTTGAGGATCACGCCGGTCAGGGTCAGACCGGCCAAGCTTGAGGCCTGCGTGGATTTGCGCAGCGACACATCCGGGGTGCGATCAGTGCTGAACAACGGCGTCTGCCAGGTGTTCGTGAGGCTGGCCAGTTCAGCGGCGGGCACATTCGGCGGCTGTTGCGCAGCGGTGTTTTGACGAGGGGCACGGGCGTCCAGCCAATCGGCGGAATGCCCTACGCCGCTTAAAACCCCAGCGATCAGTAACAGCAAAACAGCGGCGACTGCGGCCAGGATCATTTCGAAGCTTTTAAGAGAACCGATCATGGCGCGGCCTGCTCGGCAGAGGCAGCCTGGACGATCGGCGCCGGTTGCAGATAACCCCGCACCAGCAGGTGCGCGACGAGTTTGCCTGCCCCACCCTTGAGCGGTGCGTTGGCGTCGCGGCGGATGCTCATGTCATCGACAAACAGAAACGGGCGCTGATACTCCAGCTCATGCAGGATCGCCATCAACGGTTCGATCCCGCATTCCAGGGTCAGGCTGACTTTGACCTGACGATAAGGCTCGTTGCCCTCTTGCTCCGGGGTGATCGGCATGCGCTGGGTCAGGCTGCAACCGGCGCCGGTGTCGGCATGACTGGCTATAAGATCGGCCACCCGTTGCATCAAGTCGGCGGCCACGGCGCTGGGGTCTTCGCCGGGCAACAGGCTGGTGCTGCTGGCGGGGTCTTTCTGCGCCTGTTGCAGTTGCTTGCGCAGGGAATCGCCCTGTTGCAGCAGGCCAGCGTAACGCTGCTGCTGACTGCGCAGCTGATCGGCCTGCTCGTCGAGATCGCGCAAGGGACCGGCGAACCAGCTGTCGATCAACAGCCAATATGCCGCACACAAGACGAAGGCCAGGACGATCAGCGCAGCGCCGCGACGTTCACGGGGTGTCAGGGGTCGACGCATGAGCGGCCTCCTGGTGTAAGTGGGCGCGCAGGGAAAAGTGGTCTTTGCCGGTGTCGGCATCGGGCTGAATAACGCCCTGAAACTGCGGGTTCTCCAGGCTGCGGCAGTCCTTGAGACGGGCAATCAAGGCGCTGGCCTTGGCGCTCTGCCCGGAAAACGAAACCTCGGCGCTGTCGTCGATTTCCAGCTGATCGATCCAGGTGTCTTTTGGCAGGCACGCTGTCAGTTCGCTGAGCAACGCCGCCATGGTCGGCTGCGCCGCTTTACGTTGCGCCAGGTATTGCACCGCGCCCTGAGTGTTGGTCAGTTGCTGACGCAGTTGTTGGATCTGGGCCACATCGCCTTTTTGCGCCTGCACCGTCGCCTGCATTTCGGCCAATAACTGCTGGCGATCCTGCAACCAGAGCACCATCAAGGCGATCAGCAATCCGCCGCACAACCAGGCGAGTCTTCGCTGCCAGCCGCGTCCGCTGCGTGCCTGCGCAGGACGCAAGCGGTCAGGCAGCAGATCGATGCCCAGCAGCGTGCCGTCTTTGCCGCACACGTCCACGATGTTGGGGGTCAGGCCAAGGTCAGCGCAGTCCGCCAGAATCTTGTCCAGCCGTTCGCGGGCAATGGCGATCAGCGTGACTTGCACCAGCCCTGCGCTGCGGCCGTCCTGACGCGCCACGTAATACAGCTGATCCCTCGGGAACGGCGTGAATTTGTCCAGCTCGTAACCGACCACCGACATCAAGTCCCGGGACGCCGCCAGCGGCAGTTGCAGGCGCTGAACCATCACCCCTGACACCGGCAACACCAGCACTTGTCGGGCATCGTTGCGGCTGATAGCCAACGGCGCGGCGAGCGGCCATTGCCAGGCCTGCACCGGGGTTTCGTCCACCAGCCACTGCTGCGCGCGCGCAGGCAAGCAGCCGCGCAACTCGTCGAGCCACAGCTGCCACAAGCGTTGCGCAGGGCTGGCCCGCCACTGCCTGACGATCACGTCGAGACGGGCCCGAACCGGCGCCATTCGCGCTGAAGATAAAAGACTCATTCTTGCCAACGCAGCACCCGATAAGGCTGAGCGTTACCCTCCGATGGGTTCAGTAAAACGGTAGTTTGTAACCGGGCGCTGTAACCGCTCGGCAGTTGTGCCTGGCTTTCGATGGTGACCACATCCCCAGGATCGGCGCCGACTGCGGCCTGATTGGGCATGTTCAAGGCGCGCTTCAACCGCGGCGTGGCGAAGGCAGGCTCAGGTCGGTCCAGACCACTCCACAACGTCACTTCCGGCAACAGACGGTTGTAAAGAATCTGGGTCATGCCCGGCAGTTGCCGCAGTTCCTCGATCACGCGCAATGGCGGTTCATCACCGCCACGCCTGGCTTGCAGCGCTTTGGTCAATTGCGCTGCCTGATTGCGACTGGCGCCGCAGGCCTGAGCCACCTTCGACACGTCATCCACCAGCGCCGCATTGAGGTCCAGCTTGCCGCGCTCGCTGGTCACGCCCACCACCAGTTGCGCCTCATCGAAACGCAATGGCGTGCCGCGACCATCCGCGATCCATCGCGGACGATGGGACTTGTCCAGCAGCGCCTGCACCGCCTGATTCATCCCCGCTTCTGCGGCCAATAACGCCTGGGTGTGCTGGCGTTGCCAGAGCCCCTGACGGGTTTCAAGTTGCACCCAACCGGCCAGACCGCCGAGCAACAGGCTGAGCAAGGCCAGCGCCCACAGCACCAGCAACAGGGCGATGCCCTTTTGGTTTTTCATCCGCCCGTTCCGCCGGACAAGTCCAGACGCAGGGCAACCACTTCGGTCGGCCAGCCCACCGGGCCTTTCATCTGGACTTCAATGCGTACCGCACGGGGTAAACGGTTGGGCCACGGCCACTGCGACACCCAACCGGTAGGTTCGCCCTTTGCGGTGAAGCCGCGATAACTCAGGTTCATGCCGCGTACGCCATGCAGCAACACTTGCGGTTCGCCCCAGGCGCGCAAGACGTTGCCTTGCACCTGAGCGAAGGCGATCTGCAAGCGCCGATCCGACTCAGGGCCGCCCAGCTCAACGGTGTGCAACTGGATGCCGCCGCCGAGGTTGCCAGGCAGCGTGGCAACGAACTGCAGGCGCTGCGCCGAACCCTCGAAAAACCCCGAGCTTTCGCTGTCGTTCTCCGAGGTGTCCAGCGGCAGCGCCTGGCTGATGGCGCTGCGCAAAAACGTCTGCGCGGCGCGGCGTTCATCCAGGCTTGCGGTGTAGCGATCGGCCTTGAGCACTGCCCTGTTGGCGCCAAGAATCGCGCCGCCAACCAGGGTCAACAGCACCGCTAAAAGGCTCAGCACGATCATGATTTCCAGCAGCGTGAAGCCGCGTTGATGCTCATGTGAGTGCCTGATCACAGACTGGCTCCCTTGGCCGGGCTGACCAGGCGCAAAGTGCTGAACTGTGCGCGACGTCGACCTTCGCTGACGGTCAGGTCCAGACGCATCAAGCGTGGTTGCCCTGCTTTCCCCGGCTGCTCATTGACTGCGAGCGACCAGTGAATATCGCCATCCAAATCGCCTTCGCGGGTGCCGTTTTGCAGCGCGCCGATGCCCTGATCATCCAGCACCGAACGCGCTGCCTGGCTGAGTCGATCGCTGCGTTCGACCTGTTGCAAGGAGCGCGCGCTCTGCCCGAACGCCACCAGCAACACGCTGCTGCACACGGCCATGACCACCAGCGCGGCGAGCATTTCCAATAAGGTAAAACCACGTTGCTGCTGACTCATTTCAGTGCCCGACTCTTGACGCTGCCGGTGAGCCAGCCCACGTCGATGCGCCAGTTGCGCTCGCCATGGAACAACACCAGATTGCCGCCGCTGGAGCTGCCGTCGGGATTGAAAGCAAATGCCGAATCAAGATCGGCGGCGGTATTGAGCTGCACGCCCAATTCGGGAGGCCACTGTTCGATGCGCTGACCAGGGGCCTGAAAGGTGCGCTGGCGCAGATCGAATTTCACTTCACGGGTCTGGCCGCTGATGATCGCCGCACTACGAGTCGTGCGCAGCGCCTGCACCATTTGCCCGACCACCTGCCGTTCGCTCGCTGACTGCAAACCTCTGGACAAGCCGAACCCCACCAGACCAATGCCGATGCTCATCAAGACGATGACCACCAGCATCTCCAGCAAGGTGAAACCCCGGCTTTTAAAAGGCGCAGTCATGACGTCGGGTTATTCCCAGTTGCCCAGGTCGGCGCTGTAACCTTCGCCGCCGGGTTGGCCGTCCTGACCGTAGAAGATCAGATCGAACGAGCCGTGCTGACCGGGGAAGCGGTAACCGAACGCGTGACCGAACGGGTCTTTGATGTCCGAAGGCTTGGCGTACGGGCCTGCCCAACCGGCAGCGTTGGCGGGTTTTTCCACCAGTTGCTGCAGGCTTTTCGGCGGCGAACCCATGTCCAGGCCGTAGCTTTCGACCTTCATCGACAAGCTCGCCAGTTGTGCTTTGCCCGCGCCGTATTTGCCCTTGTCGACGTTGCCGCCCACCTGACGCACGACGATGGTCGCGACGATGCCCAACAGCACGATCACGGCAAGCATTTCCAGCAGGGTGAAACCGCGCTGACGGCGGGTTGGGGCGTTGAATCGGGTGCGCTTCATTGCAGGGACTTCCTCGTCAAAATCGTCAAAAAGGGTTCAGATATTGCTGGTCAGGCTCATCAGCGGCAGCATGATGGCGAGCATGATCACCGCCACCAGTGCGGCCATGACCACGGTCAATGTCGGGACGAGCGCCGCCAACATGCGGTCGATGCCGCGCTTGGCTTCGACGTCGAATACGTCAGCCACTTTCAGCAGCATCTTGTCCAGTTCGCCGGCCTGTTCGCCGACTTCGATCATTTGCAGCGCAAGGTCCGGCAGCAACGGATTAGCGCCAAACGCGCTGGCCAGGGTGCCGCCGCCTTTCACCGATTCGCTGGCCTGTTCCACCTGTTGTTGCAGCGCGCGATTGGTGCAGACCTGCCGCGCGATGACCAGCGCTTGCAACAGCGCCACGCCGTTGCTGAGCAAGGTGCCAAGGGTGCGCGCCAGACGGGCCGCTTCGATGCGCTGCAACAGTGGGCCGATGATTCGGGTTTTCAGTAAACGGCGGTCACGGCGCAGGCGGCGTTGCGGATCGCGCAGTCGCAAGGCCATCCCCCACACCAATGCAATGATCCCGCCCAGCACCAACAAGCCGTAGGCGCCGAGGAACTGCCCCAGCCACAAAATGGCCTTGGTGATGAACGGAATCGGCACGCCCAGATCACGAAAGATCGGCACGAACTGCGGCACCACGTACGCGAGCAAAAGCGCCAACGCGCCGAGCACGCCGACCACCAGAAATGCCGGGTAAATAAGGGCGTTGATCACTTCGCCGCGCAGCAACTGGCTGCGCTCTAAATAGTCGCTTAGCTGGCGCAAGGTGTTTTCCAGCGCCCCGCCCGCCTCGCCCGCACGGACCATGCTGATGTACAGCGGCGAGAACTGACGCCCTTCTTCTTCCAGCGCCACGCTCAGCGGTTTACCGGCTTTGACTTGTTCGCGAATGCGCTCGATCAAGGCGCGGGTCTGCGGCTGGCCGGGTTGCTTGAGCAGGATGGTCAGCGAGCGTTCCAGCGGCTGACCGGCGCCAAGCAGGGTCGCGAGTTGCTGGGTGAAACTCATCAGCGCCGCGCCATTCAATGTGCCGCGCCCCAACGCCTGACGCAGGCCGCCCAGACTGGAAGCTTCTATATGCAACAGCATCAGCCCGCGTTTGTGCAGCAGCGCGACGGCCGTGTCTTTGTCTTTAGCTTCAAGCACGCCGTGTTGCTCGGCGCCCTGACCGTCGAGGGCGCGGTATTTGAACGGGGTCATGTCATTCGCCTCGGGTCACGCGCAACACTTCTTCGAGCGAAGTGACGCCAGCAACGGCCTGACGCAGGCCTTCTTCGTGCAGCGTGCGCAAACCGGAACGGCGCGCGGCTTGCTCCAAGGTGGAGGCATCGGCGTGGCGCATCAGCAGGCCGCGCAGCTCTTCGTTCATCACCAGCAATTCGGTGATGGCGCTGCGGCCGCGATAGCCGCCACCGGGCGCATCGGCACGTGGGCGGTACAGCCGAATCGGGCGCTCGTCGGTGAAGCGGTGCAGTTCGTGTTCGTCGATCAATTCTTGGGGCGCTTCGAAGGCTTCGCGGGTTTCGGGGTCGAGGCGACGCACCAGACGCTGAGCCAGAATGCCGTTGACGGTTGATGCAATCAGGTAGCTCTCGACGCCCATGTCCAGCAGCCGCGTGATACTCGCCGCCGCGCTGTTGGTGTGCAGGGTCGAAAGCACCAGGTGGCCGGTGAGCGAGGACTGAATGGCGATGCGGCAGGTTTCCAGGTCGCGCATCTCACCGATCATGATCACGTCCGGGTCCTGACGCACGATGGAGCGCAGCGCGCCCGCAAAGTCCAGGCCGATGGAGGGCTTGACCTGAATCTGGTTAATGCCTTCGAGCTGATATTCCACCGGATCTTCAACGGTGATGATCTTGCGCTCGGCGGTGTTGAGCTGCGACAGCGCCGTATAAAGGGTGGTGGTTTTGCCTGAGCCGGTCGGGCCTGTGACCAGCAAAATGCCATGGGGCCGTTGCAACACATCGAGAAAGGCATCGAGGCGGTCGCCATCGAAACCCAGGCTCTGGAAATCGAAGTTGATGGTCTGCCGGTCCAGCAAACGCATGACCACTGACTCGCCAAAACTGGTGGGAACTGTTGAAACACGAAGGTCCAGCTCTTTGCCCTGGATGCGCAGCATGATGCGGCCGTCCTGGGGCAAACGGCGCTCGGCGATGTCTAGCCGGGCCATGATTTTCACTCGGGAAATAACTGCCGCGGAGGAGCTGGACGGCGGCGCTTCGGCTTCGTGCAGCACGCCGTCGATGCGGTAACGCACCTTGAGCTGGCTTTCGAACGGCTCTATATGAATATCGGACGCGCGCTGCTCGACCGCACGTTGCAGGATCAGGTTGACCAGACGAATGACCGGCGCTTCGGAGGCCAGGTCTTTGAGGTGCTCGATGTCTTCCAGTGAGCCGCCCTCTTCGTCCAGATTTTCGATCAGCGTGCCCATCGCCGAACGGCCCTGACCGTAATAACGCTCAATCAGGGTTTCCACGTCATTGCGCGGCCCGATGGACAGCCAGACCGGGACTTCACAGCCGTAGGCAATCGCTTCAAGGGCAAACAGCTCCGACGGATTGGCGGCCAATACATGCAGGCCGTCTTCGCGCCATTCCAGCGGCACCACTTGAAAATGGCGCATGAAGCGTTCGGTCAACGGCGGCAATGGATCGATCAGCGCGGGGGCGGCGTCGGCGACGATCAACGGTGCCTGCAGCAGGGCGGCCCAGGCGCGGGCCATTTCAAACTCGGACACCAGACCCAGTCGCGTCAGCAGCGCCAGCAACTCGGCGCCTTCGGACTCAGCGAGCAATCGCCGCGCGCGGTCCAGGTCTGCCGCTTTAAGGCCAGCGTTATCGCCCAGCCAGACGCAGAGCTGCTCGGCATCCGGGATCTGCAGTTGGGTGGCGTCGACGGGATTAGGAGACATAAGTAGCAAGGATTCTGTGTAGATCGAAGGAGCAAACGGCTCCCGCTTGGGGAGGGAGCCGGTCGAGAAACCTCAGAACATCAGTTCGAGGATTTCGACGAGGTGCCGTTGGTGGACGTGCTGCTTGAGCCATTGCTCAGCGGACGGCCGCCTTTGGTCACTTCCGACTTCTGCTTTTTCACAGCTTTGGCGTCTTGGGCCTGGGTCATCACTGTGGAGTCCGTTGCGCCGGAGGTGGCGTCGGCATCCGTGGACTCAGCAGCCATTGCAGCGCCGCAAAGTGTCAGACCAAGAACAACACCCGCACCAATCAGGGGCAGTTTCATAAACTTTCTCCACATTAATTTAAATAAAAAGCAGTGCGCACTGGGCTGAAGTTACCAGACCAGAGGCTCGAACTAAGAAAGCGGAGCTAAGTGCCACCAGAGCGACAGCGACGAGCACCTGAAATTTCTTAAACCTATCGACCCAATGGTTTAGCGAAGGTTCAGTATTGTGTAAAAGAAAGTGTCAAATCACGCAATTTCCACCTTTCGTTTGACTTTTTGTTGCAAGAAAGCCCTTAATTTACCCGCTTTTTTGATTCAAAGTGATATCACGTGATGTCACTACGATGTCACGAAAACAAGATCTACAACACAATTCCTATAAAACAAAATCAGTGAAACACGGCAAATATCGTCTTTTAAATTTAATTTAAAAGTCACGATAACGGCACTTTATTGCCCGGAGCAATTACAACTTAAACGCTACGCAAATCAACAGTCGCCCTGCGACTAATTGACTCAGTTAAATGTGTTGGAGCTTTAAATGCGCAATAAAAAAATGATCGGTGCTCACTCGGCTCTAGCCTTGCTGGCATTGGCGGTATCACAGGTTCATGCAGCTGACGACTCTACCCTCGCGGCTCGCGAAGTACGCGCCGACAAGGCCGCTGAAAAAACCCTGGCGAAAATGAGCCAGGAAGAAAAGCTTGCCTACATCGGCGGTATCGGCGGCTGGGACGTCAAGCCGCTGGCCTCGCAAGGCATTCCTCAGATCCACGGCGCCGACGGCGGTGTCGGCGTTCGCTACACCAGCGAAGGCAACGACCAGGGTGTGGTTTACCCATCCGGCCCTAACCTGGCCGCCACCTGGAACCCGCGTCGCGCCATCGACCTGGGTCGTGCATTGGGTTACGACACCGCTACCGGCGGTTATCAGTTCATCACCGGCCCCGGCGTGAACCTGTATCGCATGCCGTACAGCGGCCGTGCCTTCGAGTACCTGTCCGGTGAAGACCCGTTCCTGGGTGCAAGCCTGGTGCCTGCGGTGGTCAATGGCATTCAGTCGCGTGGCGTCTGGGCCAACACCAAGCATTTCGCGGCCAACGATCAGGAAAGCAACCGCTTTAACCTGAACGAGACCATCGACGAGCGCGTGCTGCGTGAGATGACCCTGCCCGCTTTCGAGTCCGCCTCGAAGAACGGCAAGACTGCGATGATGATGTGCGCCTTCCAGAAAGTGAACGGCGACTTTGCTTGCGAAAGCACGCACTTGATCCGCGACATCCTGAAGAAGGAATGGGGCTACAAAGGCTTCGTCCAGAGCGACTACAACGCCGTCGTGCATGGCTATGAAGCTGCCCAGGCCGGTACCGATCTGGACATGATGGGCTACCAGATGAATAGCTCGGTGCTCAAGCCTCACCTGGACAGCGGTGAACTGAGTGCAGCGACCATCGACGACAAAGTCCGTCGCATCCTCAAGAACATCTACCTGTACAAGTTCGACAGCAAGACGCCGCTGACCACGCACAATATGAACAGCGCCACCAGCAACAAGATTGCGCTGAACACTGCTCGCGAAAGTATCGTGCTGCTGAAAAACCAGAACAACCTGCTGCCGCTGGACAAGACCAAGGTCAAATCCATTGCCGTGGTCGGTGAGCTGGCCAAGTACGCACCGCCTACCGGTTTCGGTAGCGCCAACGTCATGGCGGCTCATTACATCAGCGAGCTGAGCGGCCTCAAGCAGATCGCGCCAAACGCCAAGGTCGAGTTCATCGACGGCCTGTCGCTTGACCCGACGACTACTGTCTGGAGCAACACCAACAGTGCGGGCAAAGACGTCCCCGGCCTGAAAACCGAGTTCTTCACCAATGCCAACTGGTCCGGCGATCCGGCCGCCACGCGCACCGACACCCGCGTCAATCTGGACTGGTCGAGCGATGCCGATTTGCCAGTCAGCGGTGACACTTCCAATACGTCGATACGTTACAGCGGCAAGATCACCCCTACCGTCAGCGGCGAGCAAGTGTTCAAGGTCCGGGCTGACGGCGCGGTGCGTCTGTACGTCAACGGCGAGAAAATCATCGACAACGGTGACGGCGAACATCTGCCAAGCAACAGCATTCCGCCGACCATTCCGGTCTTCGCCAAGCTCAAGCTCGAAGCCGGCAAGGCCTACGACATCAAACTCGAATACTCGCGTCGCGACGGCTACCTCTCCACCATGGGCGGTCTGGTCGGCGTGCAGATGAGCTGGGCGTCGTTGGTTGCCCCGCAGGATCTGTCCAAGTACGACGCTGTGGTTGTCGCTGTCGGCAACAGCAACCAGTACGAAGGCGAAGGTTTCGACCACAGCTTCGATCTGCCGGAATTCCAGAATGATCTGATCAACAACATCGCCAAGGTCAACCCGCATACCGTGGTCACCATGCATGGCGGTACCGGTCTGAAAATGAGCGACTGGATCGATCAGGTGCCAGCGGCATTGCACGCTTTCTACCCAGGCCAGAACGGTGGTCAGGCCCTCGCCGAGATCCTCTTCGGCAAGGTCAACCCGTCGGCCAAACTGCCGATCAGTATCGAACGCAACATCGAAGACAACCCGATCTACTCGACCTTCAAAAACTTCGACAACGAAGAGCAATTGAAGGAAATGAGCTACAAGAACGACCTGATGCTGGGTTATCGCGGCTACGAGAAGAAAGGCATCAAGCCGCTCTACCCGTTCGGCTACGGCATGTCCTACACCACGTTCGGCTACAGCAACATCAGCGTGACGCCAGGCGTTGCGGTGGCAGGCGCGCCGATCAAGGTGTCGTTCGACCTGAGCAACACTGGCAAGGTCGGTGGTTCAGAAGTCGCCGAGCTGTACGTCGGTCAGCAGAACCCGAAAGTGGAACGCGCGATCAAGGAGCTCAAGGGCTACAAGAAAGTCTTCCTCAAGCCTGGTGAAAGCAAGCGCGTGACCATTGAGTTGAACGACCGCTCGCTGGCCTACTTCGACACCAAGAGCAATCAGTGGGTGGTCGATGCAGACACCTTCAACATCGCCCTTGGCTCGTCGTCCCAGGACATCCGCCTGAACGCCAAGCTGGTTAATCCGTTCCGCCAGGAACTCTCGACGACCACCAGCAACCCGCTGCCGCGTTCAGCGTTGAACTCGACGAAGGTCACCCTGCCACCGGTCAAGACCGGCGGCGTGATGCACCAGAACGAAGCTGACGACAGCGACACCAGTGAAGGTGACGGCTACAGCACCGACGACACCACTACCACCACCGACAAGTCGAGTGCTGCAAGCAATTGATGCGTTGAATCAGGGATAGAACACGGGCTCAGGGATGAGCTGCTTTTAAAGAAGAGAACCTGAGGGAGCGGGTTTATTCGTGAGGGACTGGCCTGACAATGCAAGCGGCGTCGGATGCACCACCCTTTTACGAATGAACCCGCTCCCGCAGGTTTTTTACAGATCAACACTGGCACGACGCGTTCGCTCAACGAACCTGCAGGAGCGAACTTGTTCGCGAGGCGATGTACCTGACGCACCGCATCAAGCCCTCGCCAACAAGTTGGCTCCTACAGGGATTTGCGGACGCCGGGCTTGTCTGCCAAACCACCAAACCCTGTAGGAGCGCACGAACAACGCGAGGCCGCGATCGACTGCGGAGCAGTCGCAGCAATGTCCCATTCAAAATTGTTGCCAGCGCTGCGCACTGGATCGCGAGCAAGATGCGCGCCTAAGGGCTGCGCCCAGAATCAAAAGCTTCGCGGGCAAGCGCGCTCCTACACCGGATTTGCGTACGCCATGACGTCGAGGCCAACCGCAAATCCTGTAGGAGCGAACTTGTTCGCGAGGCGACATACCTGACGCACCGCATGAAACTCTCGCCAACAAGTTGGCTCCTACAGGGATTTGCGGACGCCGGGCTTGTCTGCCAAACCACCAAACCCTGTAGGAGCGCACGAACAACGCGAGGCCGCGATCGACTGCGGAGCAGTCGCAGCAATGTCCCATTCAAAATTGTTGCCAGCGCTGCTCACTGGATCACGAGCAAGCTGCGCGCCTACGGGCTGCGCCCAGAATCAAAAGCTTCGCGGGCAAGCGCGCTCCTACACCGGATTTACGTACGCCATGACGTCGAGGCCAACCGCAAATCCTGTAGGAGCGAACTTGTTCGCGAGGCGACATACCTGACGCACCACATCAAGCCCTCGCCAACAAGTTGGCTCCTACAGGAATTTGCGTACGCTGGGCTTTCCTGCCAAACCACCAAACCCTGTAGGAGCGCACGAGCAACGCGAGGCCGCGATCGGCTGCGAAGCAGTCGCAGCAATATCGCATTCACTATTGCTGCCAGCGCTGCGCACTGGATCGCGAGCAAGCTGCGCGCCTACGGGCTGCGCCCAGAATCAAAAGCTTCGCGGGCAAGCGCGCTCCTACACCGGATTTACGTACGCCATGACGTCGAGGCCAACCGCAAATCCTGCAGGAGCGAACTTGTTCGCGAGGCGATGTACCTGACGCACCGCATCAAGCCCTCGCCAACAAGTTGGCTCCTACAGGGATTTGCGTACGCTGGGCTTTCCTGCCAAACCACCAAACCCTGTAGGAGCGTACGAGCAACGCGAGGCCGCGATCGGCTGCGAAGCAGTCGTAGAAATATTGCATTCACTATTGCTGCCAGCGCTGCGTACTGGATCACGAGCAAGCTGCGCGCCTACGGGCTGCGCCCAGAATCAAAAGCTTCGCGGGCAAGCGCGCTCCTACACCGGATTTACGTACGCCATGACGTCGAGGCCAACCGCAAATCCTGCAGGAGCGAACTTGTTCGCGAGGCGATGTACCTGACGCACCGCATCAAGCCCTCGCCAACAAGTTGGCTCCTACAGGGATTTGCGTACGCTGGGCTTTCCTGCCAAACCACCAAACCCTGTAGGAGCGTACGAGCAACGCGAGGCCGCGATCGACTGCGGAGCAGTCGTAGAAATATAGCATTCACTATTGCTGCCAGCGCTGCTCACTGGACCGCGAGCAAGCTGCGCGCCTACGGGCTGCGCCCAGAATCAAAAGCTTCGCGGGCAAGCGCGCTCCTACACCGGATTTGCGTACGCCATGACGTCGAGGCCAACCGCAAATCCTGTAGGAGCGAATTTATTCGCGAGGCGACATACCTGACGAACCGCGTAAAGCCCTCGCCAACAAATTGGCTCCTACAGGAATTTGCGTACGCTGGGCTTTCCTGCCAAACCACCAAACCCTGTAGGAGCGTACGAGCAACGCGAGGCCGCGATCGACTGCGGAGCAGTCGCAGCAATGTCCCATTCAAAATTGTTGCCAGCGCTGCGCACTGGACCGCGAGCAAGCTGCGCGCCTACGGGCTGCGCCCAGAATCAAAAGCTTCGCGGGCAAGCGCGCTCCTATGGGGAACGACGTTTGGCAAGCAGCCTACTTTTTTGGCAAGCAGCCTACTTTTTTGGCAAGCAACCTACATTTAAGGAGCAACCCGAATCGCCGCGTCGACCCGCGTGATGTAGTCGTCAAAGCGTTGCACCAGATCGAATCGCTCCGGGAAGCGCAGCCACTGAATCTGCAGGCCATCCATCATCGCCAGAATTTCTTCCACCAGCCCCGACAAATTGACGTCCCGCCGAACCTCCCCCGCATCTGCAAACGCCTGGAACTGTTCCAACAACCGCCCGTGGATCATCCGATAGCGGCTCTGAAACCACTCCCACGCCGGTTGATTGTTCAGCAGACTTTCGGCGTTGAGGATGGTAAAGGCACGTACAACGCCAGGGGCAGTCGAGTTGGATCGATTGATCGCCCGCAGGCTGCCAAGCAATCCGCTAAGGGTGTTGTCCCCCCGGACCTCGTCAGCGATTTTCTGGCTGATCGCATCGCGTCGCTCCAGCACGCCCATCAACAAAGAAACCTTGTTCGGAAAGTGGTGCAACAACCCGGCGACCGAAATGCCCACAATGCTGGCGACCTGGGCCATCGAAGCGCCGGTGTATCCTTCAAGGGAAAATACTTGCAGCGCTGCGTCGAGCAGCTCTTCACGACGCTTCTCGCCCTTGGGTGCGCGTCTGTGCCGGGTGACAGTCACTGGCTCGATGTCCATGTCCGGCAGGTTTGGCGACGTCATCTCATGCTCCTTGATTGACAGCCGCGTAGCGTACCGACAACAGAGATGTGCCGCAAACCGGCCCGACCACGCGATGAGCCTACGCCGCCAATGTCCGTTTACGACGCCTGGCCAACACTGGACATAGCTACCGCACCGGGAACACAAAAAAGTAAGCGCCCGTTGATATTGGCCATACAGTCCCAGGTATGCCGACCCGATCCTTTAATATTCCAGCTTGTTAAAGAGCTTGGCTTTGAACTCAGCGCAGACAACGAAAACGCCCGACACTTATAAGCATCGGGCACCAGATTTTTTGTTGACCACATAAAACGCGGATGCAACTAATCAGCACTGAAGGCAAACTTAAAATCTTTAACCTTCGAACATAAATCACAACTTATTGCAAAATAACCAGTAACCAAACCGCATCAGGATTCGACGCAGAGCAAGCTTATCAGCTGACTAAACCTAATTGCAATTAGGTTTACTGAATCTATTTTAATGCCAAGATTACTCGAAGAAATGACGATTAATTGCCATAAAACAGCATTTAACGACTATTTATATGCGATTTCCTGGTAATAAAAGACATTAAACCCAAACATAAGGCTTTCCGCCACCAGACAAAACGTCGTCTAGGGACAACCTTTTCACCAAAATAGACGCGCGTTATTTGAGCGCATTTGTAGCCATTGAACTTTTAAGCAATGATCCAGACTTAACCTCGGACCGATTGCAGGATTCAACCTGCAATGGCTGACCAATAAATATCTCCCTCTGATCGAGACAGTATCGATGATGCGATTCATGCCGCCTGTATTAGGCGCAGTACTTTTATGCGCGCAATGTTTACCGGCCCTCGCCGCGGACTCAACTTCCGCCGCGAATGCTGCCACTTCGTCGCAACAAGTTCGGCAGGAGATCGAGGCCAAACGCGACCAATTGTCTGGTGCCGCAACGCTCGGAACATCCGCGCAAAAAGGTGCGTCCAGCCTGCTGGATACACCGGTGGACACCGGCGACGCTCCTGCTCAGGTAAATCGACCATGACCCCTGCCCGCATCCAATCGCCGAACCTATCCGCCAACAGGAAACCTACCTTGTCAGCCTTCAGAAACACCTTGGGCTTGAGCCTGCTGACCTTCAGCATCGTGCAGGCCAATCTGGCGCTCGCTGCGGTAACGCCCGCCACTGGCAACGACGTCGAAGCCCGCGTCAGCTCCATTCTCGACAACATGAACCAGTCCGAGAAGATCAACTTCACCCGAGTGAACGACGGCCACATGATCCCGTCTCTGCTCAAGTGGGGCATCAAAGGCACCACCGCGTATGACTCCTCCATGGGCGTACACGTCAACAACGCCACGTTTGGCGCACAGTACCCCTCCCAGCCGGCACTTGCGGCGACCTGGAGCATTAATCGCGCCAAGGAATTCGGGCTGGCGATCGCTTATGAAACGCGTATTTCCGGCGGGCAACAGATGCTCTCCCCCGGCGTCAATCTGTACCGCACGCCTTACAACGGACGCTCTGCAGAGTACGTCAGCGGCGAAGATCCCTTCCTCGGCGCCGTGCTCGCTCCAGCCATCGTCAACGGCATTCAGGCGCAAGGTATTCAGGCCAGCGGCAAGCATTTCCTGGCCAATGAGCAGGAAGCCAACCGTCAGGCCGTGAACGTTGTGGCCGATGAACGCACCTTGCGCGAGCTCTATCTGCCGGGCTTCGAGTCTATGGTCAAGAACGCGAACGTGGCGTCGATCATGTGCGGTTTCAACAAGGTTAATGGCGACTACGCCTGTGAAAACCATCACCTGATCACCGAGGTGCTCAAAGGTGAATGGGGCTATCAAGGCACAGTAATCAGCGACTTCAACGCCATTCACGATGCCTTCAAAGGCGCGTGGGCAGGCACCGACATCGACATGCCGTCGGGGCTGCAATTCACCGAAGCCAATCTTTTGCCCTACGTGTGGAGCGGGCAACTGACGCAGAACGTCATCGACGACAAGGTCAAGCGCAACCTGCGTGCGGTGGTCAGCTACGATTTCCAGGAAAACCTCAACACCGCCAAGACCCTTGATCATCCCGAGTACGGCATGCGTGCCGCCCTCAACACCGCTCGCGAAGCCATCGTTTTGCTGCGAAACGAAAACACCACCGCTGGCAAACCTCTGCTGCCCCTTGCCAAATCAGCAAAGATCGCCGTCATTGGCGACTGGGCGAAGGAGGCCCCCGCCTCACCTTTCGGTACCGCCAACTCGCCTCCCAACAGTTACGTGACCGAGCTGAGCGGCTTGCAGCAATTGGCTTCCAGCAGCGCGAACGTGACTTTCCTCTCGGCGATGAGCCTGAACCCGCAATCCAGCGCGTGGTATCAGCCTGCGACCGGCAAGAACGACGTGAGCAACTCCGGCGTCAAGGCCGAGTACTTCGCCAACACCAGCTTCTCGGGTGATCCGGCGCTGACGCGTGTCGAGCCCGGCGTGAACCTGAACTGGACAACCGGCACCAACGTGACCGACGCCGGCAGCACCGCGGTGTCCGGTTTCAGCCCGACGGCGGGTGCGTTTTCCGCGCGATTTACCGCCACCATCAAGCCCACGATCTCCGGGGCCCAGGTGTTCAAGGTTCGCGCCGACGGCCCTTACAAACTGTGGGTTAACGACGAACTGGTGGTGCAGAGCGACGGCGTTCCGTACTCGGCCGACGTGGTCAACGCCATGACGACCTCCGGCAAAACCGCTGCACTGACCGCAGGCAAGGCGTACACCGTCAAGCTTGAGTACCAGCGCGTGCAAGGCAATTTCACACCGGCACTGGGTGGTATCGCTGGCGTGCAGATGAGTTGGGCGGCATTGCGTCCACCTAAGGATCTGTCGACGTACGACGCGGTCGTGATTGCAACCGGCACGAACTATGAAAACGAGGGCGAAGGTTCTGACCACGGTTTCGAGCTGCCTGACCAACAGGCTGAACTGATCAGCTACGCCACCAAGGCCAACCCCAACACCATCGTTGTGATGCACGGTGGCGGCGTTGCAGACATGCAGCCGTGGGCGAACAAAGTGGGAGCGACTCTGCAAGCGTGGTATCCGGGTCAGCAAGGCGGTCAGGCACTTGCCGAGATTCTGTTCGGCAAGGTCAACCCGTCGGGCAAGCTGCCGATCACCATCGACAAGAAGATTGAAGACAACCCTAGCTACGCTTCATACCCGAGCCCGGCAGCCTATCGTGGCGATAACGCGCTTACCGAAATGAACTACAGCGAGGGCATTTACCTGGGTTATCGAGGGTATGACAAGAAGCACACCAAGCCGCTGTATCCGTTTGGATTCGGGCTTTCCTACACCACTTTCGCCTATGACGACCTGAAGCTGTCGACCAATGTCCTGGCACCGGGCAGCACCGTCGCGGTCACGTTCAAGGTGACCAACACCGGTGACAAGGCTGGCTTTGAAGTAGCGCAACTGTACGTCAAACCCGTCAACCCGGCCGTTGATCGTCCGGAAAAGGAACTCAAGGGCTTCACCAAGGTGTATCTGCAGCCCGGCGAGAGCAAAACCGTGAGCATCCCGGTGGACTCACGTTCGCTGGCCTACTTCGTCGAGAAGACCGACAGTTGGGATGTGGATGCTGGCAAATTCAAGATTCTCGTGGGCCCGGATTCCGAAGACCTGCCGCTCAATCGTACGTTGCAGACGCTGTTTGCCGAGCACCTGACGACCCGCGACAGCAATCCCCTGCCCAAGCCGTTGCAGCAAGCCGTGCAAGTCAACGCCGCACAGACTTACTGACGTAAAACCTTCAGGCTCAAGGACGAGCCTGAATGTCCCTCCCCAAACGGCGCACATAGACGTCAAAGACTGCCATGACGTCCACTTCTTCAGGACTGCGCAGCCACTGAATCTGCAAGCCGTCCATCACCGAAAAAATCTCCTGAGCCAGCGCTATGACGTCCACGTCAGGGCGGATTTCCCCCATTTCGATCAGCGCCGTCAAATGCCCACGTGCGTGGGCGTGCGTAAGATGAAACCTCTCCTGATACCAAGCCCACGCCGGATGAGCGCTGGACAGACTTTCAGTGTTCATGACCAGCGACGCCTGGCACTCGGCCGCATTCTCAATGCTGAAGCCCATGCTCAACTTCAGGAATTTGAGGAACCCGTCTAGGGTCATCTCCAGTGTCAGCTCATGAAACCGTGAAGTAACCCGTTGATCCCTGCGTTCGAGCAACGCATTGAGCAGAGCCACCTTGTTCGGGAAATGGTGAAGCAGTCCAACCGTGCCTATGCCAGCGAGCGTCGCGACATCCCGCATCGAAGCGCTGGAATAGCCGTCCCTGGCGAAAATAACGGTCGCGGCGTCCAGCAACGCTGCCCTGCGCATTTCGCCTTTGGGCGCACGGCGACGCTTGGCGGGTGCGACCTGGCCTGATTCACTCCCTGATTCATCCTCTGACATAAAAACCCGTAGCACGTTGATTTGATGACTCCCGACTCACGCAGGTCCAATCCTGCTTGCGAAAAACCTTTTGGCGGTCAGGGATGCGGTAAAGATTGAAACTATCGCGATCAGCGCATTGCCGGTAAACATCCCCGCAAGTGCTGCGCTGCCGCCGAACAGGTGGGTGCCCAGATACACGAACGGCAGCGTGCCGACCGTTGCTCGAAGCCAGGCGAACATTGCAACAAGCCATGGGCGGCCCATTGTGACGAACACCGACATCGCGACGAAATCCAGCCCGATGATCGCCCAGAGTCCGCCACCTACGTAGCAAAAGGCGAGGAAGAAGGCCCGGCCCTGCCCCTGGAGGTCATAAAGGTCGGCGATCAAGCCGCTCGACAGCGCCAGCAACGCCCAGACGGCCAGACCATAAACGACTACGAGCCGCCGCGTAAAGACGACGGCAGCCAGGACGCGGCTTTCAAGACCAGCGCCGATATTCTGTCCCAACACAGGTGCCAGGGCACTTGGCAGAGCAAAAAATGCGCAATACGAAAATTGCATGAACCGATCTACGACAGCCATCGCGGCGAGCGTCGAGGCGCCGTAAGTTGCCAGCACTGAAAACAGGTACGCTAGCCCCACCGGAGTTGCCAGGTTACCGACAATGGCAGGCAAGGCTATTTTGAAGGTGACCCGGGCATGCTGTCGCACAAGCCTGACGCGCAGGGACAATCGCAAACCAATCCGCTGACGCACCCAAAAAATACCCAGCGCCGCCGAAACGACTGCCGACACCGCATAGGCGAGCCCTGCCCCCTTTAGCCCCAGATCAAACACAAAAATCAACAAGGGGTCAGCGACTGCCAGCGTTGCCGCGCCCGAAAGCACAACCCACATAGCGCGACGACTGTCTCCGGTCGTTCTGAGAATCTGGGCGCACATTTGCATCGCTGATTGCAACACAGCAAAGGGCAACGTCAGCCAGAGGAAACCTCGCACGATGGGATAGAGGCTGGCATCGGCCCCGAGCCAGTGAGTAATGGGAGAAACCAGCGCCAATTGGAGGGCAGCGGTCACGCCCGATATCAACAGGGTCATCAGAATCAGACTGAAGGTCAGGCGTGCAAACCCGGCTGAAGCACGTTTGGCGATACGCGCCGACAGCACCGACGCGGCAGCGATGATCAGGCCTCCTGCAATTGCGCCGTTGGCGAAGATCAGCACTTTGGCGATGCCTACGGCGGCCAGTAGCAAGGGATCGTGGAGCATGGCGACGTAGACGAGCGTCAGGATGTCCACCAGAAAAACCGCGAGCAGGCTGAGGGCGCTGGTACTGGTCATCACCAGAATGTGGCGTGCCACCGGGCCCTGAGTGAACTTGCCGCTGAAATCTGCCATCACTGCCTCGGGGATATAACCGAGGCAGAGCCCCAAAGGGGGTTGGATGCTCGGCAAAAGCGGCGATTCTATCGTCGTACGAGCTTACGGGCCATCGCCATGACGGTTGAACCCGGCAGCTTCTATTTGACCGATTAATTCGATTTGGAACCCTGCGTCTGCCGCAGATGTCTAGCTTTTAGCACTTCTAGTCCAGAAGGCCATCAGGAGGATTGCCGTTGAACATTTTCGAAGCATTGCGAGAAAGCCATGAGCGGCAGCGCGGTTATGCCGACGCCCTCATCCAGACCCACGGCGACAGCGCCGAGCGTGTCGATGCCTATAAACAGTTGAAAGCCGAACTGCAGGCACACGAGACCGCTGAAGAGCGCTTCTTCTATATACCGCTGATGCAATATGACAATGGCGTTGATCTGAGCCGCCATGCCATCTCGGAACATCATGAAATGGACGAGATGATGGAGGAACTGGACGAAACCGAGATGTCCAGCCCTGCGTGGCTGGCCACTGCCAAGAAGCTGTCCGAGAAGGTGCATCACCATCTCAAGGAAGAAGAGCAGAAGTTCTTCCAGATGGCCGGCAAGCTACTGGACGACAAGCAAAAAGAATCGCTGGCAGGGGATTACGTCAAGGAATATGAGGAGCAGCTGGCTGACAGCTAAAGCGCGAAGCACTTTGCGCACATCCAAATGGATGATCTTCGAGGATGGCGGCGAGGTTTTTGCCGCCTTTTTTTGAAAAAAAATTCAACGTAAACAAACATCAGCTAATGCGCAGCCCCTGTCTTTTCTCGATAGTCGGTTGTGGCTCATTGCCATTCATTTGCATTAGTCTGGTATGGTCCATTCAGTTCGATCTACTTCCTACGGTTACCCGTGAAGCTGCGGCTACTCCACTCATCGCAACAAGCGTTGCGAGTCATCGGTAATCCGAGCAATGGACAACCAGCCCACCGTCGTTCCTCCTGCCCAATCCCAGTCTCGCGCCGAGAAGCTCGTCGAGTTCCGACGTGAGCAAACCCTGCTCAAAACCGGTGCCTTGCAGGACGCGATTTTTAACAGCGCCTACTTTTCCAGCATTGCCACCGACGAAAAAGGCGTCATCCAGATCTTCAACGTGGGTGCTGAACACATGCTCGGCTACTTGTCCGAAGATGTGGTGAACCGAGTTACCCCAGCGGACATTTCCGACCCCGCCGAGCTGATTACCCGCGCTGCAGCCCTCAGTCTGGAGCTCAACACGCCTATCACGCCGGGCTTTGAGGCGCTGGTGTTCAAAGCGTCGCGCGGCATCGAAGACATTTATGAGCTGACCTACATCCGCAAAGACGGCAGCCGCCTCTCTGCCATGGTGTCGGTGACATCCCTGCGCGACAGTGCCGAAACCATCATCGGCTACCTGTTGATTGGCACCGATAACACCGCCCGCAAACAGGAAGAAGCCGCGCAGGCCCTGCTCGATCAACGGCTGCGCGATCAGCAGTTCTATACCCGCTCGCTGATCGAATCGAACATCGACGCGCTGATGATGACTGACCCGCAAGGGATCATCTCCGACGTCAACAAACAGATGATGGCGCTGACCGGTCGCACCCGTGACGAGCTGATCGGCGCGCCGTGCAAAAACTTTTTTACCGATCCTGCGCGTGCGGACGCTGCCATCAAACGGGTGCTTAGCGAGAACAAGGTCAGTGATTACGAACTCACCGCCCGCGCCTACGATGGCACTGAAACCGTGGTTTCCTATAACGCGGCGACCTTTCACGACCGAGATCGCAAGCTGCAAGGCGTATTTGCGTCCGCGCGGGATGTCACCGAACGCAAACGTTTCGAGCGCACCCTGGAAGAGAAAAACATCGAACTGGAACGCGCCAGCAACATGAAGTCCGAGTTTCTGGCCACCATGTCCCATGAGCTGCGCACGCCGCTCAACGCGGTGATCGGTTTTTCCGAGGTGCTCAAGGACGGGATGGTCGGACCGCTCAGCGACACCCAGCGCGAATACATTACCGACATCTTCACCAGCGGCCAGCATTTGCTGTCGCTGATCAATGACATCCTGGATCTGTCCAAGGTCGAAGCGGGGATGATGGCGCTGGAACTTGAACCCGTGGAGCTGGCAAGCCTGTTGAGCAACAGCTTGCTGATCGTTCGCGAAAAAGCTGCCGGACAGCGCCTGCAACTGAAGCTGGAAACCGACACGGACTTTGGCGAGCTGGAGCTCGATCTGCGCAAGACCAAGCAGATCGTCTACAACCTGCTGTCCAACGCGGTGAAGTTCAGCCAGCAAGGCGGATCTGTGACACTGGCCGTGCGCCCCGTGCCGCGAGATCAGGTAGGACGCATCGCAGGCGACTGGCCCGTGCATAGCTTTCAAGTCCCGCATAGCGATTACTCGCAGTTTCTCGAATTGAGCGTCAGCGATGACGGCATCGGGATCGACGAGGAGGACATGAGCAAGTTGTTCAAGGCCTTCAGCCAGATCGACAGCAGCCTGGCACGCAAATTTGATGGCACGGGCCTGGGCCTGGCACTGGTCAAGCAATTGACCGAACTGCACGGCGGCAGCGTCGCGGTGTCGAGCCGAAAAGGCTTTGGCGCGCGTTTTGTCGCCTGGCTGCCATTGCGTCCGGCAGGCAAGGAGGCGCCGTGGCCGACATCCTGATCATCGAAGACAACGCGGCCAACATGCGCCTGGCATGCTTGTTACTGAGCAACGCCGGACATGGCGTACTGAGCGCGACCGACGCCGAAACCGGCCTGGCGCTTGCCCGCGAACGCCAACCCCAGTTGATCCTGATGGACATTCAGCTTCCCGGCATGGACGGGCTGGCCGCCACTTCGCTGCTGAAACAGGACGTGCGTACGGCGACGATTCCCGTGATCGCGCTCACGGCAATGGCGATGAAAGAAGACGAAGAAAAAACCCGCCTGGCGGGCTGCGACGCGTACATCGTCAAGCCACTGCGCTACCAGGAGTTGTATCGGGTGATCGACGCTTTGCTGGAAAAAACACTGCCCTCGCAGCCCCTTGCCTGAGTCCACGCTATGCCAGAAACCGCCGCTACACTGTTGATCATCGATGACGAACTTCATGTCCAGAAGCTGCTGCGACTGGTATTGAACAAGGAAGGCTATCGAACCCTCGCCGCCCGCTCCGGCGCCCAGGCGCTGGCAATGATCGACAAGAACCCGCCCGACCTCATCTTGCTGGACGTGATGATGCCAGGCATGGACGGCTACGAAGTAGCGCGCCGGCTGAAGGCGAACAAGATGACGGCGAACATTCCGATCATCATGTTGACCGCACTGGACGACCACAGCGCGCGGGTGCAGGGACTTGAGGCCGGCGCTGAAGAATTTCTCAGCAAACCGGTGGAGACCGGCGAGCTGTGCCTGCGGGTGCGCAATCTGTTGCGGCTCAAGGCCTTTGGCGACTACCTCAAAAGCCGCAGTCTGATCATTGAGGAACAGCTGCAACAGCGAACAATCGATCTGGAACGCTTCCGCTCGGCAATGGATGCCTCGGACGCCTCAATCTTCCTGATCAGTCGCACCACCATGGAACTGATCGAATTCAACCGGACCGCGTGCACCGTCATGGGCTACACGCCTGAGGAACTGCTGCGTCTGAGCCCTGCAGAACTGAGCGATGCCTCGATCCCCGAACTTGAGGTGCTGTACGACCAGATCATCGCCGGCAACGGTCCCAGCGAACCGGTTGAAGGCCGTATCCGCTGCAAGGACGGCAGTCATGTGCCGGTAGAGATATATCGGCAGGCCTACAAGACGGGCAATGACTGGATCATCGTCGGTATCGTGCGAGACATCACCCACCGCAAGGAGGCTGACCAGCGCCTGCTGAAAATGGCGCACTACGACACCCTCACCGGCCTGCCCAATCGCAATCTGTTCTACACCACGCTGCAAATGGGCCTGACCCAGGCGGCCATCAGCGGCTGGCAACTGGCTGTTGTCACGGTGGACCTGGACGATTTCAAAATGGTCAACGAGACCTGGGGCCATTTGATCAGTGACCAGATGCTGCTCGAGCTGAGTCAACGATTGGGCAACTGTCTCAACGTCAGCGACACACTGGGTCGAATGGACGGTGACGAGTTCGCAATGATCCTGATGGTGCGCGACGGTCAGGCGGGCACGCAGCAGATGATCGAACGTATAAGCGATGTGCTGCAAAGCCCGTACAAACTCAGCGGCCATGAAACGTCGATGACAGCGAGCATGGGGATTGCTCTTTACCCCGATGACGGGGACAACGCCCATACCCTGACCCAGTACGCCAACACCGCGATGAGTCGCGCCAAGCAGGTCGGCCGAAACACGTACCGGTTCTATACCGCACAGATGAACGCCGATGCCCTGGCGCGGGTAGAAATGGAAAGTGCCTTGCGCCAGGCCGTGCAGGACCAGGCATTTCAGTTGGTCTATCAACCCAAATTCAGATTGAGCGACGGTCAGGTGTGTGGGCTGGAAGCACTGCTGCGCTGGCCAAGGGTCGGTCTGCCCCACGTATCGCCAGCCGTGTTTGTGCCCATGCTTGAAAGCATGGGGCTGATCTCACGTGTTGGACGATGGGTGATTACGACGGTGTGCGAGCAGATTTCCCTTTGGCATCGTACAGGCCACCCGCAGTTGCAGGTCGCGGTGAACGTGTCGGGTCAGCAAATCATCCAGGGCGACCTGATTGGCGACATCAGCCTGGCGCTCAAAGACAGTGGGATCGAGGCGCGCTGGCTCGAACTAGAGCTGACAGAAAGCTCGTTGATGGATAACACCGCCCACACCATTGCCAGCCTGCAGCGCCTGCGCACGCTCGGGGTGAAAATCTCCATCGATGATTTCGGTACCGGATACTCCAGCCTTGCCTACTTGCGCAGATTTCCCATCGATAAACTGAAAATCGATATCGCCTTCGTCCGCGAAGTGACGAGCAACCCTCAAGACGCCGCCATTACGCGAACGATCATTGAGCTGGCACACAGCCTTAATCTTCAAGTGATTGCCGAGGGCGTGGAAACGAAGGAGCAATGGGCGCTGCTCAAGGAACAGGGCTGCGATCACGGTCAGGGGTATCTGTTCAGCAAGCCGCTTGCGCTGGCAGAACTCGAAACGCTGCTGGCCAAGGTGGAATGCGCCAAATGCTGAGTACAAAAAAAGGGCGAAAAACCACCCCACGCAAAAGCTTCGACGGTATGACTGTGCGAGTTGGCGTGAGGCTACTCACAAATCCGGGCTGTTCGAGATTCGTAAGAGCGTTGATGCCGCATCTGGGATAACGCTCATCCACTTCCGGAGCCATCCAACCAGCGCGGGCAATGTTGCGATCATGGAAAAAATCCCAATCACTGCGGCAAGCCTGAATCTCAATCCAAGTACCGGTGATGAAGAGGACTTGTTTTGCTGGCTCATCGTAAGCTTTCTCTGTGGCAAACGCATACAACAGGACGTTGCAGTGTCCGCTTACCGCGCCATCGTCGAGGCTCACAAAATCAACAGCGTTGAAAAGATGGCGGCTTGCAGCCATCGACAACTCGTAATCATGCTCGGCGAGGGCCACTACGTCAGATATGACGAATCCACTGCAACGCGATTGACGGCACTGTGCCGCAAGCTCATCGACCACTACGACGGTCAGGTTTCCAGGCTTGTTCAGCGCAGTCTCGATTCAAAGGACTTAACAAGACGGTTGCAAGAGTTTGACGGAATTGGGCCGAAAACAGCGGAGATCTTCATGCGTGAGTTGGCTTTCAAATGACAACTTTTAAAACCTTACTCAAAACCTTCTGGATCGCGCTCACAATGGCCTTCACTGGTTGTGGCTCACCGCCGCAAGGCCAAGCTGAGATCGGCTCGGTGCTGCCGATCAGGGTCGGCATTTATATCGACGAATCTCAGACATGCGCTGATCCTGCGAATGCAGGACTGCTGAGCTATGACGGCGAAGGTTTAAGCGGAGCACATACTCACGACTGCCACATGATCGTCGAGTCTCACCAAAGCAAGCTCTTCGCTTACTCACAACAGTGCGTGGATACGGGCGTCGGCTACGGCCCCGTCATCACTGAAAAAGGGCTCATGACCATCGAAAGCGACAAACGGTTTTTGCTGCACCGAAACGCAGGGCAGACGGCATTTACGTATTGCGCCCCTTCAGCGCTTCCACCAGAAATACCTGTGCCGCAGAGTAACGTGCGTCGCCTGCTCGATCACTAGCACAGGCCATCCTTTTACCATCAAAAAAACCCGCCGAAGCGGGTCGTTTTTCTCATCAATGCCATTCCAACATCCTGTCGGAAGCGGGCCAGGCTATAGCGATCATCCTTGACCTTAAGCGCCGGTTGTCCATTGTAGTCAAGGCATTTCCCGTCCTCCTCCTTGCTTTTAACCTCATCCGGTACTACATGTTGATTGGTTGCCTTGCTGCGACCATTTCACGAAACATAAAAATTAAGGCATTTATGTCGGGGCTTAGCTGCTCAATCAGAGCTGCGATTGTACTTGGAGTGGTCAGTGCAGGGATTTTGACATCCGGTTGCGCGACTAAACGTGGTCTATCGTTAGTGGATTACCAGTCGGTCAAAGCTGCACAGCCCCCGCAAACCTTAGCTACCCTATGGGCAGGCCCTCTACCTGGCGGAACATTATTGGTTGAAGTTTTTAGAGATGGCAGGTTGCGCAGCTGTTTAAGCGCACCTCCGTATTATCACCAGATGGCTGGGAAATATTCGGAGCAGGCTTTTTATTTTGAGGACGGATCCCGGATCGAGATCGAAGCTAGCAATAACGGCCACGAGATAACCATATATTCTCCGCCCGGAAATCCCCTCGCCAGGCTCACGCCTAATGCTGGAGGCCTTGAAGCTGCGGACTGCTTTGCGCGAGCCCCCATAGCAACCCACTAATCAGCGACTGCTTTTACCGGGTCAGGGGTGCGGCCCTTAGCTGGGAAAAACGAGCACCTGACCAGCGCCGTTCAGGTATTCGACGCGTTACGGCGATGAACTCGACTGCACGTCTGATGACATAAGGGTCGGAGAGAATACGCTTTTGACCGAGCCCTCTGGCATCTATCAAAGTCCAGCGCGTCCATGCCA
The DNA here is from genome assembly GCF_057128765.1 of Pseudomonas corni. Classification (NCBI taxonomy): domain Bacteria; kingdom Pseudomonadati; phylum Pseudomonadota; class Gammaproteobacteria; order Pseudomonadales; family Pseudomonadaceae; genus Pseudomonas; species Pseudomonas corni. The sequence continues at coordinate 52,080 of NZ_JBSKHW010000020.1, read as the reverse complement.
CATACAGTGCCTGCGCTTGTGCTATGGCTTTAGCACTGTCATCAGAATCATGAATTATCAAACCCGGATGCGTAAGGCCTACGGACAGCGCCTGGGGATCAATGGAGTCCAGAGTGACCCCTATGAATGTTTCCACCCAGGCAAAAATTCCGACTGAGAGTTCGCAATGCGGAGATCACCAAACGCGTCTACAGGCATGTGGGCGTGGAAGACCTAATCACAGAAACGAAAAAGCCCCGCAAATGCGAGGCTTTTTCACTGTGTTTGGCGGGGAACTAGGGATTCGAACCCTAGAAACGCTATTAACGTTCGCCGGTTTTCAAGACCGGTGCATTCAACCACTCTGCCAATTCCCCGTGCTACTGACCAAGTAGGCCAGTGCGTTGCGGGCGCCATAATACCCGAATGAAACACGCTGTCAAACTCTGCGACTACCCCATGGCAAGCGCTCTGTTATGATCTTTGCAACTTCACATTTCAACCACCAGGAGTAGCGCCATGCGCGAACAGGATTACGCAGTCAACAACAGCGTGCAGGTCGAGCAGCTAGAGGTTAGCCGCGTCCTGCGCAACACTTACGGTCTTCTGGCCCTGACCCTGGTTTTCAGTGGTGTCATGGCTTTCGTCGCTCAGCAGATGAACGTTCGTTACCCCAACGTTTTCGTGGTGCTGATCGGTTTCTACGGTCTGTTTTTCCTCACCAACAAACTCCGTGACTCGGCCTGGGGCATTGTTTCGACCTTCGCCCTCACCGGTTTCATGGGCTTCATCCTTGGCCCGATCCTCAACCGCTACTTAGGTATGCAGGGCGGCGCTGAAGTGGTCAGCTCGGCATTTGCCATGACCGCGTTGGTATTCGGTGGTCTGTCGGCCTACGTGCTGATCACCCGTAAGGACATGAGCTTTTTGGGCGGCTTCATCACCGCTGGCTTCTTCGTCTTGATGGGTGCGGTTCTGGTTAGCCTGTTCTTCCAGATCAGCGGCCTGCAACTGGCGATCAGCGCAGGTTTCGTGCTGTTCTCCTCGGCAGCGATTCTGTTCCAGACCAGCGCGATCATTCAGGGTGGCGAACGTAACTACATCATGGCAACGATCAGCCTGTATGTGTCGATCTACAACCTGTTCATCAGCCTACTGCAGATCTTTGGCATCATGAGCCGCGACGACTGATCACTGACCGCGTATCAACAAAAAGCCCGCTTCGGCGGGCTTTTTGCTGTCTAGGGATCGTGAATTCTTTATCATTGCGCCTATAGCCATGCCCACCCGCCGACAGAGCCGATCATGAAGTTCGCCATCGCCCTATATTCCGCCGCTCACGCGCCCTCCTCGCGCCGAGCGCTGCTGTACGCTCAGGCAGTTCTGGCGAGCGGGCATGAAATCGTGCGGTTGTTCTTTTATCAGGACGGCGTATACAGCGCGTCGGCCAACGTGGTGGCGCCTCAGGACGAACAGGACATTGCTGCCCAATGGCGAGCGTTCGTGTCCGAGCATCAACTCGACGGCGTGGTCTGCATCGCTGCCGCCCTGCGCCGTGGGGTACTTAATGAAGAGGAAGCCCAGCGCTATAGCCGACCTGCGGCAAATTTGCCAGCGGCATGGGAGTTGTCGGGTTTGGGCCAGTTGCACGATGCGGTGCAATCGGCTGATCGACTGATCTGCTTCGGAGGGCCCTGAAATGGCCAAATCTCTCTTGATCGTCAGCCGCCAGGCGCCATGGTCGGGCCTGAGTGCCCGTGAGGCTCTGGATATTGCGTTAGCGGGCGGCGCATTCGATTTGCCGATCGGCATGCTGTTTCTCGACGATGGCGTATTTCAGCTTTCGTCCCGGCAAGACGCCAGTCAGCTTCAGCAGAAAGACCTGATTGCGAACCTGAAGGCGCTGGCGATGTTTGGCGTTGAAGACGTCTACGCCTGCGGTACCAGCCTCGGAGAGCGAGGCATACTGCCCGATGAATTGAACGTCGAGCCGCTGACCCTGGTATACGACAAAGAGTTGGGCGCGCTCATGGACCGCTATGACCAGGTGATCACGATCTGATGTCGACCTTACACGTTCTGTCTCACTCACCTTTCGCCGACACCCGTCTGAGCACGTGCCTGCGCCTGATCGGAACCGAAGACGCCATCTTGCTGTGTGGCGATGCCACCTATGCCCTGACCGAATCGAGCGTCCCCTTCAAAGCGCTTGAAGCCCGGGTCGCTGAATTCACGCTGTTTGCCCTCGACGAAGACATCAACGCACGCAGCATTCCGGTCCCACATTGGGTAAAAACCGTTGATTACCCGGCCTTCGTTGCGCTGTCGATCCAGTACGACATGGTCAACACCTGGCTATGAAAAAGCTCATCGTCGACGGTCGCACCATCGCGCTGGACAAGGACGGGTATCTTGAGGACCTTCACGACTGGTCCAAACCTGTCGCCGAGTCACTGGCCCTCGAAGAAGACATTATCCTGACCGCCGAGCATTGGGAGATCCTTGAGTTGCTGCGCGCGTTCTACGCCGAGTTCCAACTGTCCCCCGCCACTCGCCCGCTGGTCAAATACACCGCGCTGAAACTCGGCACCGAAAAGGGCAATAGCCTGCACCTCAATCGCCTGTTCAACGGCACTCCCGCCAAACTCGCCGCCAAGCTGGCGGGCCTGCCCAAGCCGACCAATTGCCTATGAACATCCCCACCGCTCTTGTTACCGAAACGCCCGCCGAACACCCGTTTGCTCCTTTTGTGCGAATCCTTGGCAAAGGCAAACGCGGTGCTCGCAACATGACTCGCGAGGAGGCCCGCGAAGCGATGGGCATGGTGCTCGACGAAAAGGTCGAAGACACGCAATTGGGCGCGTTCCTGATGCTTTTGCGTCATAAGGAAGAAAGCGCCGAGGAACTGGCCGGTTTCACCGAAGCCGTACGCGAACGTCTCGACGCCCCGGCGCTTGCGGTGGACATCGACTGGCCGACCTATGCCGGTAAAAAGCGTCATTTGCCGTGGTACTTGCTGGCCGCCAAATGCCTGTCGCAAAACGGTGTGCGGGTCCTGATGCATGGCGGCGGCGCCCACACCGCAGGTCGCCTCTATAGCGAGCAATTGCTCGACCTGCTGGGCATCCCGCTGTGCCGTAACTGGCAAGAGGTGGGCGACGCGCTTGAGCGACAAAATCTGGCCTTCATCCCGCTGGTGGACTGGGCGCCGCAGCTTCAGCGCATGATTGATCTGCGAAATACCCTGGGGCTGCGTTCGCCAATCCACTCACTGGCCCGAATCCTCAACCCGCTGGGCGCACGCTGCGGCCTGCAGAGTATTTTCCATCCGGGTTATCAGGCGGTTCATCGCGATGCCAGTGGCCTGTTAGGGGACCACGCGATTGTGGTGAAGGGTGACGGCGGCGAAGTCGAGATCAATCCAGACACCATCAGCCATCTGTACGGCACCACTGACGGCCACCCGTGGGATGAGGAATGGCCAGCACTGTCGGATCGACGCCATGTCAAACCGGCGACCCTCGATCCTGCGCATCTGGTCGCGCTCTGGAAAGGTGAGGTGCAGGACAGCTACCCGCAACTGGCGCTGATTTCCACCATGGCATTAGCGCTCAAAGGCTTGGGCTTGAGCCGCGACGAGGCGTTTGTAAAAGCCGAACAGTTCTGGCTGAACCGCAACCCATCTATTTAACCGATCATTAGCGCCGATCCTTTGCGCTATTCGTTCGAACGATTGCCCTTAAACTGCTCTCCAACGTGCGTAAGTACACAAACTTTGGAGTCAGACATGGGCCTGCTCGTTGAAGGACGCTGGCAAGACCAGTGGTACGAAAGCAGCAAAGACGGGGCGTTTCAGCGCGAGCAGGCGCAACGCCGCAACTGGGTCACCGCCGATGGCAGACCCGGCCCATCGGGCGAAGGTGGCTTCAAGGCTGAGTCCGGGCGCTACCACTTGTACGTCTCGCTCGCCTGCCCATGGGCGCACCGAACGCTGATCTATCGCAAGCTCAAAGGCCTGGAAAACCTGATCGACGTCTCTGTGGTCAGCTGGCTGATGCGTGAAAACGGCTGGACCTTCGACACCGAAAAAGGCTCCAGCGGCGACGCTCTCGACGGTCACGAATTTTTCTACCAGCGCTACCTGGCCGACACCCCGAACTACACCGGGCGCGTCACAGTGCCGGTGCTTTGGGACAAAAAACTCCAGCGTATCGTCAGCAACGAATCGGCGGAAATCATCCGCATGTTCAACTCAGCGTTTGACGACCTGACCGGCAACGAGCTGGATCTGTACCCGGACGCATTGCATTCGTCGATCAACGAGTTGAACGATCGCATTTATCCCGCGGTGAACAACGGTGTTTATCGCGCAGGCTTCGCCACTTCCCAAGGTGCCTATGAGCAGGCTTTCGATGAAGTGTTTGCCGAACTAGATGCGCTGGAAACAATACTGGGGGAAAAGCGCTATCTGACCGGGGAATATCTGACTGAAGCGGACATCCGGCTGTTTACGACGATTGTGCGGTTCGATGCGGTGTATCACGGCCACTTCAAGTGCAATCAGCGCCGAATCGTGGACTATCCAAACCTGAGCAACTGGTTGCGTGAGCTGTATCAATGGCCGGGTGTGGCCGAGACGGTCGATTTCTACCACATCAAGCATCACTACTACGCCAGCCACAGCACCATCAATCCGACAGGCATCGTGCCGAAAGGGCCGAAGCAGGATTTGAATACGCCCCATGACCGCGAGCGGTTGAGTGGCCAAAGCATTTGGCGAAACGCGTAACCCTGTAGGAGCGAACTTGTTCGCGAAGCGGTCTCATGGCTCACCGCCAGAGCAGTCTCGCCAACAAGTTGGCTCCTACAGACTAAAAAGCAATCAAACGCTGGCCTGAGCCCCTTCGAACCAGGCCAGTTTCTCACGCAGCATGACCACTTCTCCCACGATCACTAGCGTCGGCGCATGCACTTCATGCTCCGCCACCAGTTGCGGCAGGTTGGCCAACGTTCCGGTAAACACTCGCTGATTAACCGTCGTACCCTGCTGAATCAACGCAGCCGGCGTGTCTGCCGAGCGGCCGTGCTTGATCAGCTCGTCACAGATGATCGGCAAGCCAATCAGACCCATGTAAAAGACCAGCGTTTGCCCGGGGGATACCAGGTCGCTCCACGGCAAATCGGTAGTGTTGTTTTTCAAATGGCCGGTCACGAACCTGACGGACTGCGCATAGTCGCGATGAGTCAGCGGAATACCCGCATACGCCGCGCAACCGCTGGCGGCCGTAATACCTGGCACCACCTGAAACGGAATGCCATGGGCCGCTAGTTCTTCGATCTCTTCGCCGCCGCGTCCGAAAATGAACGGATCGCCGCCTTTCAATCGCAGAACACGCTTGCCCTGTTTGGCCAGTGTCACCAATTGCTGATTGATTTGATCCTGCGGCAACGCGTGATCGGCGCGCTGCTTGCCGACGTATACCCGGTCAGCATCGCGACGGCACAATTCGAGAATCGCTGGCGCCACGAGCCGGTCATACAGCACCACATCGGCCTGTTGCATCAGGCGCAGCGCCTTGAAGGTCAGCAGATCCGGATCACCTGGCCCTGCGCCGACCAGATAAACCTCGCCAGCTTCACTGGGCGCCTCTCCGTCAATTTTGGCCTGCAACAGGCGCTCGGCTTCAGCGCCCTGCCCGGCCAGTTGCCGATCGGCAATGGGCCCCTGAAACACGTCTTCCCAGAACGCCCGACGCTGCTGGACATTGGGAAACAGGTTTTTGATCTGGTGCCTGAAACGCGCTGCCAAACCGGCCAGATGCCCGTAAGTCGGAGGGATCCAGGTTTCGATCTTGGCGCGAATCAACCGCGCCAGTACCGGGGCATCGCCGCCGCTGGAGACCGCGATCACCAATGGCGAACGATCGACGATCGCCGGGAAAATCACGCTGCACAGCGCAGGCGCATCCACGACATTGACCGGGACACAACGCTTGCGGGCATCGTGAGAAACCTGCGCATTGAGCGTCTCGTCGTCAGTGGCCGCAATCACCAAGACGCAGCCGTCAAGGTCGGACTCGGCATACCCGCGCAATACTTGCTCACCGCCACTGCTGTGGATCAGCTCCCGCAGTTCCGTACCAATTTCCGGTGCGACGACCTTCAGGACTGCGCCGGAGTCAGCCAGCAGGCGGGATTTGCGCAAGGCAATCTCGCCACCGCCGACGACCAGCACATGGCTGCCGCGAAGTTTGTGGAACAGCGGCAGAAATTCCATTTAACCGATGACCTCAATGCCGCCCATCCAAGGCTTGAGCACCTCAGGCACACGGATCGAGCCATCAGCCTGCTGGTAGTTTTCCAGCACTGCCACCAGCGTACGACCCACCGCCAGCCCGGAGCCGTTGAGCGTGTGAACCAGCTCAGGCTTGCCGGTTTCCGGGTTGCGCCAGCGCGCCTGCATGCGACGCGCCTGGAAGTCACCACAGTTGGAGCACGAGGAAATCTCGCGGAACTTGTCCTGGCTTGGAATCCACACTTCCAGGTCATAAGTTTTCACTGCGCTGAAACCCATGTCGCCGGTGCACAATGCCAGCACGCGATACGGCAATTCGAGCAACTGCAGGACGCGCTCGGCATTACCGGTCAGGCCTTCCAGCGCTTCCATGGATTTGTCGGGCTCGACGATCTGCACCATCTCGACCTTGTCGAACTGGTGCTGACGGATCATGCCGCGTGTATCGCGACCCGACGCGCCTGCTTCGCTTCGGAAACACGGGGTGTGAGCGACGAACTTCATCGGCAGCAGCTTGGCGTCGAGAATTTCACCGGCCACGATATTGGTCAGCGACACTTCAGCCGTCGGAATCAGGTACAGATCCGCTTCGCCTTCGCGGGAAATCTTGAACAGGTCTTCTTCGAATTTCGGCAGTTGCCCGGTACCTTGCAGCGCAGGCGCTTGAACCAGATAAGGGGTATAGGCCTCTTCGTAGCCGTGCTCGTTGATGTGCAGCGTGATCATGAATTGCGCCAGCGCGCGATGCAGGCGGGCAATCGGGCCGCGCAGCAAGGCGAAACGGGCGCCAGACAATTTGGCGGCGGTTTCGAAATCCAGCCAGCCGTACTTTTCGCCCAAAGCCACGTGATCTTTGACTTCGAAGTCGAAGGTTGCAGGCGTGCCCCAAGTGCGCACTTCAACGTTCTCTTCTTCGTCAGCGCCAACCGGCACCGATTCGTGCGGCAGGTTAGGCATGCTCAGCAGCATGGCGTCGAGTTCAGACTGGATGGCGTCCAGCTCTTTTTTGCCGGTGCTCAGCTCTTCTGCCATGCGGTCGATGTCAGCCATCAGCGGCGCGATGTCTTCACCGCGCTGTTTGGCCTGACCGATGGATTTTGAACGCGCGTTACGCTCGGCCTGCAGCTGCTCAGTGCGGGTCTGCACCGTCTTGCGCTGGGTTTCCAGCGCTTCGATGCGGGCCACGTCCAGTGTGAAACCCCGGGAAGCCAGGCGATCCGCTACGTCCTGAAGTTGGGTACGTAACAGTTTGGAATCGAGCATATCGTTCTCTCGTTGATTAAACGTTTATTAAATTCGGGTCATGGACAGGCCAGCCCATGTCGCGAGCAGCCCGCCCAATACGCTGATCAGCGCGTAGCCAATGGCCAGGGGTGCCTGACCGCTTTCCAGCAGACGAATCGTGTCCAGTGAAAAGGAAGAAAACGTCGTCAGACCGCCTAGAAAGCCCACCATCAATCCTGCGCGAATCTCGATCGGCACTTCCGGGCGAATCAGAAATAACCCGTAAAGCACACCGATCAACAGACAGCCCACGATATTAACGGCCAGCGTGGCGGTATAGAAGTAGCGCGGCCAGTTTGCCGCAACCAGATTACCTGTGGCGAAACGCAACAACGTGCCCGCCACGCCGCCGACAGACACAGCAACAATCAATGGGATCACTACTTTCTCCGCTTGCGAGGGCTTGCGCTGTCGAGCGCCGCCAGATGTTTGAGCTTTTCGCCGATCTTCAATTCAAGGCCACGGGGCACCGGCTGGTAATAGTGCTGCGGCTCCAGTTCGTCCGGGAAATAGTCTTCGCCGGCTGCGTAGGCATCGGGTTCATCGTGGGCATAACGATATTCTTCACCGTAGCCCAGTTGTTTCATCAGTTTGGTTGGCGCATTGCGCAGGTGCAGGGGAACTTCAAGCGAGCCATGCTCGGTGGCTTCGCGCATCGCCATCTTGAAGCCCATGTACACCGCATTGCTTTTCGGCGCGCAAGCCAGATAAACGATTGCCTGCGCAACAGCCAACTCACCTTCCGGGCTGCCAAGGCGTTCCTGTACATCCCACGCAGACATGCACAGGGGCAGCGCGCGGGGGTCGGCATTGCCGATGTCTTCACTGGCCATGCGCACCACGCGGCGGGCCAGATACAGCGGATCGCAGCCCCCATCGATCATCCGCGCGAACCAGTACAACGCAGCGTCGGGATTGGAACCGCGAATGGATTTGTGCAGCGCGGAAATCTGATCGTAGAACGCTTCGCCACCCTTATCGAAACGCCGACGACTGTCGCCCAGCAGGCTTTGCAGCAGCTCGACGTCGATCTCGCTGTTGTCCTCGGCCAGATCGGAAGCGTTTTCCAGCAGATTGAGCAAGCGGCGGCCATCGCCATCGGCGGCGGCCAACAGGATCTTGAAGCCCTCATCACCCAGGCTCAGGTGGTGCTTGCCCAGGCCGCGCTCCTCGGTCAGGGCACGATCAACCAGCTTGCGCAGTGCGACTTCATCGAGACTCTTGAGCACGTAGACACGGGCCCGGGACAGCAACGCGTTATTCAGCTCGAACGAGGGGTTTTCGGTGGTTGCGCCAATGAAAATCAGCGTGCCGTCCTCAACGTACGGCAGGAAAGCGTCTTGCTGCGACTTGTTGAAGCGGTGCACTTCATCGACGAACAGGATAGTGCGGCGACCGTACTGTCCGGCCTGCTGCTTGGCGGTTTCGACGGCCTGGCGGATCTCTTTGACCCCTGCCAGCACCGCCGACACTGTTTCAAAGTGAGCGTCCGAGACCTTCGCCAGGAGCCGCGCCAACGTGGTTTTACCCACGCCCGGCGGCCCCCAGAAAATCATCGAATGCAGCACGCCTTGCTCCAGCGCCTCACGCAGAGGTTTGCCGTGAGCGAGCAAGTGCTGCTGACCGACGTACTCATCCAGATTGGTCGCGCGCAAGCGTGCGGCCAAGGGTTGAGCGATCGGTTCACTGCTGAACAGGTCCATTGATGTACGTCGAGCCTCTTATTCCTGAATGACGTCAGCGCCCTTCGGGATCTGGAACTGGAATTTGCTCGCGGCCACAGGCTCGTTCGCCTTGACGCCGGTAAACAGGATGTTGGTGCGCTGTCCGACGCTGTCGACCAGTTGCATGTCGTTGATCAGGCCGTTGCGGAATGACAGGCGCAAGCTGTCGAACAGCGTGTCCTTGGATTTTGGCTTGAGCACAAAATCAATCACGTCACCGGCTTCCTTGGCAGTGATGTCGAAACTCTCGTTGATCTTGGACACGTCACCGGACAGCAGCAGCGCCGGAGTCTGGGTCAAACGCTGGTCCAGTGTCTTGATCGTGACCTGCTCCAGGTCCGGGTCCCACAGCGACACTTTCTTGCCGTCCGAGACCATCAGTTGCTCTTGCGGCGCGTCGGTGTGCCAGTTGAAAAGGCCAGGGCGCTGCAAGGTCATCTCACCGGAGGTTTCCTGCAGTTGCGTGCCGCCGCCATCGAGGGTCAGCTGGGAAAAGCGTCCGGTCAGGGTTTTGGAGGTTTCGAGCAATTGCGTCAGGCGTGCAACGTCTTTGCTGTCGGCGTGGGCCGAGACAGCGGAGAAGGCTAGAGCAGATACCAACAACATGCGGATAAGGCGCATGGGAGTCCTCTTTGATTCAGTTCAAGGCTGACGATGCGCTATGCATCGTCAGGTCAATAGGACGCGACGCCGACAATCAGTCGCGCATCGGGGCTGGGGCGATAACTTCACGCGAGCCGTTGGTGTTCATAGACGTCACGACCCCCGCCATCTCCATCGCTTCAATCATGCGCGCGGCGCGGTTGTAGCCGATCTTCAGCTTGCGCTGTACCGCCGAGATGGAGGCACGACGACTTTCGAGGACGAATTTGACCGCCTCGTCGTACAGCGCATCGCTTTCGCTGTCCTCGCCGTCGCCACCGCCGCTGCCGCCATCGAAGCCGCTGCCAGGCTCTTCAACGCCCGCCAGAATGTCTTCGTTGTAATCCGGCGTGCCGCGCAGCTTCCAGGCTTCTACTACACGGTGGACTTCGTCATCGGAAACAAACGCGCCGTGAACCCGAATTGGCAGGCTGGTGCCCGGCGGCATGTAAAGCATGTCACCGTGGCCCAGCAATTGTTCAGCGCCGCCCTGGTCAATGATGGTCCGCGAGTCGATCTTGCTGGACACCTGGAACGCCATTCGCGTCGGGATGTTTGCCTTGATCAGACCGGTAATCACGTCTACCGACGGACGCTGGGTCGCGAGGATCAGGTGGATACCGGCAGCACGGGCCTTCTGGGCGATACGCGCGATCAGTTCTTCTACCTTCTTGCCGACGATCATCATCATGTCGGCAAACTCATCGACCACAACGACGATGGTCGGTAATTTCACCAGCAGCGGGGCTTCGTCGTGAATGCTTTCGCGTTTGTACAACGGATCAACCAGCGGCGTTCCAGCATCCTGGGCATCCTTGACCTTCTGGTTGAAGCCGGACAGGTTACGCACGCCCATTTTCGCCATCAGTTTATAGCGACGTTCCATTTCGGCCACGGACCAACGCAGCGCATTGGCCGCGTCCTTCATGTCAGTCACTACGGGGCACAGCAAGTGCGGAATGCCTTCGTAGATCGACAGCTCAAGCATTTTCGGGTCGATCATGATCAGTTTGGCGTCGTCCGGCCCGGACTTGAACAGGATCGACAGGATCATCGCGTTCACGCCCACCGACTTACCGGAACCGGTTGTACCGGCCACCAGCAGGTGCGGCATTTTCGCGAGATCGGTAATGACCGGCTTGCCGCCAATGTCATGACCCAGCGCCAGGGTGACCGGGGATTTGGCGTCGTCGTATTCCGGTGTCGAAAGGACCTCGGAAAAGCGCACGATCTGCCGGTCTTCGTTGGGGATTTCAATGCCAACTGTGGTTTTACCAGGAATGACTTCAACCACACGCACGCTGGTAACGGCGAGCGAACGCGCCAGATCTTTTGCCAGGTTGGAAATGCGGCTGACCTTTACGCCCGCTGCCGGCTGAATCTCGTAACGGGTAATGACCGGGCCGGGATGGATGGAATCCACAGAAACTTCGACGCCGAATTCCTTGAGCTTGATTTCCAGCAGGTGCCCGACTGCAGCCAGGGACTCGGGGGAATAATTGAGCTGTTTCTTTTCCGCCGGATCAAGAATCGAAATTGGCGGCAAGGTGCCTTCGACAGCGCTGTCGACGAACAACGGCGCCTGTTTTTCCTTCTGCACACGCTTACTTGGCTCCGGCGCTTTGGCCGGTGCAGGGGCGATGACTGCGGGAACGTGCTTGGCACGCTCGCTCATGTGCTGAGTCAATGCCTGCTCGCGCTCGATCAAACGCTCCTTGGCTTTTGCCTGCTCGCGACGATCCGGGGCGATCGGCGCGACGACTTCATCGACTCGCGCATCGACCTCGCGCAACTGCGCCACCATTTGCTTGCGCTCGGTGCGCGCGCTCCACCAGCGGCTCATCGCACCGGAGAACAGCTCGAACAGGTCCAGAGTGATCTTGCCCGTGGTGTCCATGACCTTGAACCACGACAGGTCAGTGAACACGGTCAGACCAAACAGGAAGAGCGCGATAAACAACAGCGTGCTGCCCTGAATATTCAGTGCGCGCTTGGCCAGATCCCCAAGCACTTCGCCCAGGACGCCGCCCGCAGAACCCGGCAGACCGGCCGCAGAATGAAAATGGATATGAGCCAGCGCGGCGCCGGAAAGGATCAGAAATACCAGACCGATCATGCGCCAGGAGAACAGCCAGCCGCTCCACTGCCAAGGCTCGTGGCGCTGACGGAACACCTGATAGGCCTTTACGGCCAGGAGCAACGGGAAGATGTAGGCGAAATAGCCGAGCACCATGAACAAAATGTCGGCGGAAAATGCGCCAGCGCGGCCAGCGGCGTTTTGTACCTGGAGGGAGCTGCTGGTGTGACTCCAGCCAGGATCACCCTGATCGTAGGTCAACAGGGCCATCATCAGGTACAGACACAGAGCGCCAAAAGCGATCAGCGCACCTTCCTTGAGCCGGTAGTGCAAATGCTGCCGCCAAAGCGGAACGGGACTGGGTGCTGCGGTGGATTTCTTCAAAACGCTTCAATTCCTGCGCGCTAGCGCGAACATCTGATGATTGACTATGAACGACGGCATTGACGAAATAACACTGACCGATCCGGGCCAGCCGCGAGAGGACAACAATGTTGAACCCGCGCTCGACAGGTGACTTGGAATGAGGTTAAACAACGTCGCACATTGTACGGATTTGCACGCCGCGTGCCACGTTAGTCTCGCTTGCACTACACAGATGTTCAAGCACTGGCGGGACCGGGCAATTTGAGCATGCATTCTCTTTGCTGACAAAGGCTTATGACGGGTTTATATCAAGGTTAAGCAACTGAACGACGAATGCAACTTGAGCACACGCGATGTAACGCTGTATTGACACATAATTGCCATCATTTGCATCACCGGACAACCGCGTGTGACCACGTTCCCGGCACGGAGTTGCAAACCGGCGTCAACCGCCCTCCCCTCTCGCAAAGTCTGGATGCCATGCTGACTTGGTTACAACGCAATAACCTCGAATTCCCGCCGCTCGCGAAGGCCATGCGCGAACCCAACGGACTGCTTGCCGCCGGAGGCGATCTGTCGCCTGACAGGCTGATCCAAGCCTATCGTCACGGCTGCTTTCCGTGGTTTCAGGAAGGTCAGCCGATTCTCTGGTGGTCGCCAGACCCGCGCACGGTCTTATTGCCCGATGAACTGCATGTTTCCAGGAGCCTGGGCAAATTGCTGCGCCAACAGCGCTATCAAGTGACCTTCGATCGGGACTTCGCTGCGGTGATTCAGGCCTGCGCCGCCCCGCGCAGTTACGCTGACGGGACATGGATTACAGACTCGATGCAGGCGGCCTACCTGCAACTGCATCAGCGGGGCCTGGCTCACAGTGTAGAAGTCTGGGATGGCGAGGAGTTGGTCGGAGGGTTGTACGGTCTGGCGATGGGGCAGCTGTTTTTTGGCGAGTCCATGTTCAGCCGCGCCGACAATGCGTCCAAGGTCGGTTTTGCAACGTTGGTCGCGCATCTCAAGGCGTGGGGTTTTGTCCTCATTGATTGCCAGATGCCGACTCACCACCTGCAAAGCCTGGGCGCGCGCTCGATCCCTCGCGCTACGTTCGCCGATTACCTGCGCCAACACCTTGATCAGGGCAATTGTGCCGACTGGCTGCCTAGGCGAGTTTGACTCGCCTGACATACACTCTTACCAAAGCTTTTTTCTCGAGGGTTGATCATGACAGAGCTGGCGCGGCTTAAGTTTTATGCCACTCAACCCCATTCCTGCAGCTACTTGCCTGACGAGCAGGCGACCACGCTGTTCCTCGACCCCAGCCAGCCCATGGACGTGCAGGTCTACGCCGACCTTTCAGATATGGGATTCCGTCGCAGTGGCGATCATTTGTATCGCCCCCATTGCCAGAATTGCAGTGCGTGCGTTCCCGCGCGGATTCCGGTCGGGTTGTTCGAGCCGGATCGTCAGCAGAAACGTATCTTCAAACGCAACGCGGATCTGGAAGTCATCAGCACCAAGCCGCATTTCAGTGAAGAGTATTTCGACCTCTACAAGCGCTACATCGAACAGCGGCATGCCGATGGCGATATGTTTCCGCCCAGCCGAGACCAATTTTCGACGTTTCTGGTGCGTGATCTGCCGTTTTCTCGCTTTTACGAGTTTCGTGCCGAGGGACGGTTGCTTGCAGTGGCCGTCACGGACCTTCTGCCTAACGGCCTGTCGGCGGTTTACACCTTTTATGAACCGACCGAAGAGCGCCGTAGCCTGGGACGTTACGCGATTCTCTGGCAGATCGCCGAAGCGGCCCGAATGGAACTGCATGCGGTCTATCTGGGGTACTGGATAAAGAACTGCAAAAAGATGAATTACAAGACGCAATATCGGCCTATCGAGCTGTTAACTAACCAAAGATGGGTCACTCTTTACTAAGCCCTTGGCTAAAACCTCAGTTTTCGGGCACAATGCAGCCCGCTTTTGCCTGGCTGCCAGTTGCACCGGGCCATTCATTGGATACCGAGGGCTTTACTGCATGTCGAAAGAAGACAGCTTCGAAATGGAAGGCACTGTCGTCGACACCCTGCCCAACACCATGTTTCGTGTGGAGTTGGAAAATGGGCACGTCGTAACCGCGCATATCTCCGGCAAGATGCGCAAGAACTACATTCGTATTCTTACCGGTGACAAGGTGCGTGTTGAGCTGACGCCCTACGACTTGAGCAAAGGGCGCATCACATACCGCGCCCGTTAAGCAGGTCTTAACAAAAACGCCCGGCATCTGCCGGGCGTTTTTGTGTGCGCGCGAATTGATGGTCTGTAGGAGCGCGCTTGCCCGCGATTGTGACTTGCCTGAAACATTTCAGTTGGCTGATGAAACGCTATCGCGGGCAAGCGCGCTCCTACAGCAATTGGGTGCTTTGAAGAATCGGTACAAAGCAAAAAGGCGCCAATCGGCGCCTTTTGCTTTATTGACGTGAAGCTTCAGGCAAGCTCAGCCGTGGTCTCGAAATCAAAGGTGATTTCGCCGTCTTTCAGGTCGATGTGTACAACACCGCCATGCTCGGCCAATTCACCGAAGAGGATTTCTTCCGCCAGCGGACGCTTGATCTTGTCCTGAATCAGACGCGCCATCGGACGAGCGCCCATTTGCGCATCGTAGCCACCTTCTGCCAGCCATCCGCGAGCAGCATCGGTCACTTCCAGCAGCACACGCTTGTCTTCCAGTTGCGCCTGAAGCTCGGTGAGGAACTTGTCCACCACGCTTTTGATGACCTCATGGCTGAGGCGACCAAACTGGATAATGGTGTCCAGACGGTTCCGGAATTCCGGCGTGAAGCTCTTCTTGATCACTTCCATCGCATCAGAGGAGTGATCCTGATGGGTGAAACCGATCGAAGCACGCGCGGCCGTTTCAGCACCGGCGTTGGTGGTCATGATCACGATGACATTACGGAAATCCGCTTTGCGCCCGTTGTTGTCGGTCAGCGTACCGTGATCCATGACCTGCAGCAGCAGGTTGAAGACTTCCGGGTGAGCCTTTTCGATCTCATCGAGCAGCAGCACGCAATGCGGCTGCTTGGTGATCGCTTCAGTCAACAGTCCGCCCTGATCGAAACCGACATAGCCTGGTGGCGCACCGATCAGGCGCGACACGGTATGACGCTCCATGTATTCGGACATGTCAAAGCGCAACAGCTCGACACCCAGCGCTTTGGCCAACTGACGAGCGGCTTCCGTTTTACCGACACCGGTAGGCCCTGCGAACAGGAACGAACCGACTGGCTTGTCCGGAGACTTCAGGCCAGCACGGGACAGCTTGATAGCTGTAGCCAGCGAATCGATTGCAGCGTCCTGACCAAACACCGTGAGCTTGAGATCGCGCTCCAGGTTACGCAGCAGCTCTTTGTCGGAACTGTTGACGTGTTTCGGGGGAATCCGCGCAATCTTGGCGACAATGTCTTCGACCTGCGGCACTTCGATGCGTTTGACGCGCTTCTCGACCGGCTGCAGACGTTGGTAAGCACCAGCCTCATCGATGACGTCGATAGCCTTGTCAGGCATATGACGGTCATTGATGTAGCGCGAAGCCAGTTCAGCCGCCGCACGCAGTGCCTCGTCGCTGTACTCGATGTTGTGATGCTGCTCGAAACGCCCTTTCAGGCCACGCAGAATGCTGATGGTGTCTTCAACCGATGGCTCGGACACATCGACTTTCTGGAAACGACGGGCCAGTGCACGGTCTTTTTCGAAGATCCCGCGAAATTCCTGGAACGTGGTAGAGCCAATGCAGCGAATATCGCCCGATGACAACAGCGGCTTGAGCAGGTTGGAAGCGTCCATTACGCCGCCAGACGCCGCGCCCGCACCAATGATCGTATGAATCTCATCGATGAACAGGATGGCGTGTGGACGTTTTTTCAGCTCGCCGAGCAGCGCCTTGAAGCGCTTCTCAAAATCACCGCGGTATTTGGTGCCCGCCAGCAAAGCGCCGAGGTCCAGCGAATACACAACGCTGTTCATCAGCAGGTCCGGGACCTGATTGTCGACAATGCGCTTGGCCAGGCCTTCAGCGATGGCGGTTTTACCGACGCCGGCTTCACCTACCAGCAGCGGGTTGTTCTTGCGGCGACGGGCGAGAATCTGAGCGACACGCTCGACTTCAAGCTCCCGGCCCACCAACGGGTCGATGCGGCCTTGACGGGCCAATTCATTCAGGTTGCTTGCATAGGCATCCAGAGGATTGCCCGAAGAAGAAGACTCACCGCCCTCATCGTCCTGCATATCTTGCTCACCTTCAGAATGATCGCCGTTACCCGGCACCTTGGAAATGCCATGAGCGATGTAATTGACCACATCGATTCGGGCAACGCTCTGCTGTTTGAGCAGAAACACTGCCTGGCTTTCCTGTTCACTGAAAATTGCGACAAGTACGTTGGCGCCGGTGACTTCACGCTTGCCGGAGCTTTGTACGTGAAAGACTGCTCGTTGCAGGACGCGCTGGAAGCCCAGGGTTGGCTGGGTCTCACGATCCTCGTCATGGACGGGGATCAGCGGTGTGGTGGAGTCAATGAACTCCTGCAGGTCATGCTTGAGTTTATCGAGGTTTGCGCCGCAGGCACGCAGTACGGTGGCTGCAGCTTCGTTGTCCAATAGAGCCAGCAGAAGGTGTTCCACGGTCATGAATTCATGACGTTTGGAACGGGCCTCCTTGAAAGCCAAATTGAGGGTGACTTCGAGCTCACGGTTTAACATAGCTTCACCTCATACCCAAGTGTCCGGCGTTTAACCGTCCTTCTCGATCTCACAGAGTAGCGGATGCTGGCTTTCCCTGGCGTATTGGTTCACCTGCATTGCCTTGGTCTCGGCGATGTCGCGGGTGAACAATCCACATACTGCACGTCCCTCGGTATGGACGGCCAGCATGACCTTGGTCGCCAGCTCACGATTCAGGTTGAAAAAGACCTCGAGGACTTCAACAACGAAATCCATCGGCGTGTAATCGTCGTTGAACAAAACCACCTTGTACATCGGTGGCACCTGCAAAATCGGCTTGGCATCCTGAACCGCGACGCCTGCCGCCTCATCCTCATGGGACTGCGGATCATCCTGATTGAATGTTAGTCGAATCTTGCTGATTGCATGCATGGAAAGAAAGGTTCGTTAGGGGGCGAATTGAAATAGTGCGTCGCAGTCTGACCGGTTTTCAAATGGACCGCCGCGTGACCTTGACTATCGGCTAAACGGTGTTACAAACAATAGAACCCACATTGGGTAAAAAGGGTCCGCGCAGTCAACCAAAATTTTTTAGGTCCGGCGGATGAGGTGGATGATACTCCCAACGGAGTCCTTTGCAGAGGGATGTGACTATGGCAAGCGGTAAAGTCAAATGGTTCAACAATGCCAAGGGTTATGGGTTCATCGTCGAGGACGGGAAGACAGAGGATTTGTTCGCCCACTACTCGGCTATCAAGATGGACGGCTACAAAACGCTGAAGGCAGGCCAACCGGTAAAGTTCGACATTATCCAGGGTCCTAAAGGGTTGCATGCGGTAGATATTGCTTCTGCAGCCGAATTGGTCACCCCGGCATTGAACCAAGAGCCCCACGCGCAAGTGCAGCAAAGAGATCACGCCTGAGCCGGACCGTTCAAGCGCGAGACCTGAAAAGCCGGTCAGTTCACACCTCGGACTGATCGGCTTTTTTTCGCCCGATTTATTTATACGTCGGCATACGTGGACGGCAAACCGCATGCGCCTTTAGTCGAAAACTGACTTGAGATTCATTTGTCCTACAGCGCGGGCCCGCCACTGCGACAGCTTGCCGCAGGGCGCAGACGGCGTGGGTTGAGCGAGATTTCGAGACTTTATGAGGATCGACCAACGGCGTAAAATGCACCCCCGCAACTGCCAGGCCGTCACACTACCCTCGTATCAATGGTCCGGACCGGTGGTATACTGCCGCCGGTGACCACTGGGTCATTGAGGGCCCAGCCATCTCGAACGAGACATTGAGCCCTCCACAGAACCTGTTGACGCTCGACTGATACATCCCATATCACGCGACGAAATTCTCGACTTTCGGCTCATCGATACCTTGGGCGAAAGTGCCTACCCTGCGCATCTCGAAATTTTGTGTACGCTCAGCAAAGAAGAGAGTTATCCCGAAATGCCCAACCGTTCGAAGATCATCTATACCTTCACCGACGAAGCGCCTGCCCTCGCCACCTACTCACTCCTGCCTATCATCGAAGCCTTTACTTCGTCTGCTGATATCTCTGTCGAAACCCGCGACATCTCTCTCGCCGCCCGTATTCTGGCCAGCTTCCCCGAGCGCCTGGGTGACAAGAAAGTGTCCGACGATCTGGCAGAGCTTGGCGCACTGGCGACTACGCCTGAAGCCAACATCATCAAATTGCCGAACATCAGTGCCTCGGTTCCGCAGTTGAAAGCGGCGATCAAGGAGCTGCAGGACAAAGGCTACGACGTCCCGAACTACCCGGACGAAGAGATCACCGACGCTGACAAGGCTGCCAGGGCTGGCTACGACAAAGTGAAAGGCAGTGCCGTGAACCCGGTGCTGCGCGAAGGTAACTCTGATCGTCGCGCCCCGCTTTCGGTGAAGAACTACGCTCGCAAGCACCCGCACAAGATGGGCGCCTGGAGTGCAGACTCCAAATCCCACGTCTCGCACATGGACAACGGCGACTTCTACGGCAGCGAAAAATCCTCGCTGATCGCAGCAGACGGCGCCGTGAAGATCGAACTGGTCGGCAAGAACGGCACCACCACCGTCCTGAAGGAAAAAACTTCAGTACTGGCCGGTGAAGTGATCGACTGCGCCACCATGAGCAAGAAAGCCCTGCGTTCTTTCATCGCCAAAGAGATCGAAGACGCCAAGAAGCTGGGCGTGCTGTTCTCCGTCCACCTCAAAGCCACCATGATGAAGGTCTCCGACCCGATCATGTTCGGCGAAATCGTCGCCGAGTACTATCAGGACGCGCTGAACAAGCACGCCGATGTACTAAAAGAAATCGGCTTCAACCTGAACAACGGCATTGGCGATCTGTACTCGCGCATCAAGTCGTTGCCGGCTGACAAACAAGCCGAGATCGAAGCAGACCTGAAAGCTGTCTACGCGACCCGCCCTCCTCTGGCCATGGTCAACTCGGACAAAGGCATCACCAATCTACACGTACCGAGCGACGTGATCGTCGACGCCTCGATGCCCGCGATGATTCGTGATTCCGGCAAGATGTGGAACACCGACGGCGTCCTGCAGGACACCAAAGCTGTGATCCCGGACCGCTGCTACGCGACCATCTACCAAGCGGCTATCGAAGACTGCAAAAAGAATGGCGCCTTCGATCCGACCACCATGGGCAGCGTGCCAAACGTTGGCCTGATGGCGCAAAAAGCCGAAGAGTACGGTTCGCACAACAAGACCTTCCAGATCGACACCGACGGTGTTGTCCGCGTCACGGACGACAAAGGTGTTGTCCTGATGGAACAGGCTGTTGAAGCCGGTGACATCTGGCGCATGTGCCAGACCAAAGACGCGCCGATCCAGGACTGGGTCAAGCTCGCCGTCAACCGCGCCCGCGCCAGCAACACCCCGGCCATTTTCTGGCTGGACCCTGAGCGCGCCCACGATGCGGTGATGATCAGCAAGGTCGAAAAATACCTGAAGGATCACGACACCAGCGGTCTGGACATCACCATCAAGTCGCCAGTCGACGCGATGAAGGTTTCTCTGGAGCGCATTCGCGTTGGCAAAGACACCATTTCGGTGACCGGTAACGTGCTTCGCGACTACCTGACTGACCTGTTCCCGATCATGGAGCTGGGCACCAGCGCCAAGATGCTGTCGATCGTTCCGCTGATGAATGGCGGCGGTCTGTTCGAAACCGGCGCCGGCGGTTCGGCACCCAAGCACGTTCAGCAGCTGGTTGAAGAAAACTTCCTGCGCTGGGATTCGCTCGGTGAGTTCCTGGCACTGGCAGCGTCCCTGGAACACCTGGGCACCATCTACAACAACCCTAAAGCGCTAGTGCTGGCGACTGCCCTGGACAAGGCCACTGGCCAATTCCTGGACAACAACAAGTCGCCATCGCGCAAAGTCGGCGGCATCGACAACCGCGGCAGCCACTTCTACCTGGCCATGTACTGGGCTCAGGCGCTGGCTGCGCAGACCGAAGATACCGCGCTGCAAGCGCAGTTCACTCAGCTGGCAAAAACCCTGGCCGACAACGAAGCGACTATCGTCGAAGAGTTGAACTCGGTACAGGGCAAGCCACTGGATATCGGCGGTTACTACTTCGCCACGCCAGAACTGGCAAGCAAAGCCATGCGCCCAAGCAAAACCCTGAACGACGCGATCGACGCGCTCAAGTAAGGCTTGCCTGAAACGCAACTAAAAGCCCCGGCCCAGTGCCGGGGTTTTTATTGATGTTGGAGCGAGTGGGCGGCAACCCGACTTGCCCGCGAAGCTAACGATGAGGTAGCGAAGCTGATTGACCGCGCCGCTGGCTTCGCGGGCAAGCCTCGCTCCAACAAAACGCCCCTGTCCGCTTTCAGGAGATTGCCATATGGATTTCAAACCCCACATCACCGTCGCCACTATCGTCGAAGACAACGGCCGCTTCCTGTTCGTTGAAGAACAGAAAAACGGCAAGCTGGTGCTCAATCAACCCGCCGGTCATCTGGACCCCGACGAAACCCTGCGTGACGCTGCTATCCGCGAAACCCTGGAGGAAACCGGTTGGGACGTCGAACTCACAGGCGTCGTGGGCATTTACCTGTACACCGCCCCCAGCAACGGCGTCACTTATCAACGAGTGTGCTTCTCGGCCAAAGCCGTCAAACATCATGTTGACCGCGCACTGGACACGGGCATCGTGGGCGCGCCCTGGATGACCCGCGACGAACTGGCCAGCCAACCCGACCGCTGGCGCAGCGAACTGGTGCTGCGCTGCATCGACGAATACCTTGCTGGCCCGATTCACAGCCTGGAAGTCATACGTGACTGAACAGCTTTTTCGCCTTGGCGCCGACTCCCTGCTAGAATCGCGTCCTTTTCCAAGTCACCCAATGAACTCCTATGTCTGATTCAGCCTTTTCCCCTACAGAAAAGAAGCGCGTCATTGTCGGCATGTCCGGCGGCGTGGATTCTTCAGTTTCCGCCCTCCTGCTCATGGAGCAGGGCTACGAGGTGGAAGGCCTGTTCATGAAGAACTGGGAAGAAGACGACGGAACGGAATACTGCACCGCCATGGACGACCTGGCAGACGCCCAAGCCGTGTGCGACCGCATTGGCATCAAACTGCACACTGTCAATTTCGCCTCGGAATACTGGGATAACGTCTTCGAGCACTTCCTCGAAGAGTACAAGGCCGGCCGTACGCCTAATCCGGACATCCTGTGTAACCGCGAAATCAAGTTCAAAGCCTTCCTCGATTACGCCTTCATGCTCGGTGCCGATCTGATCGCCACCGGCCACTACGTGCGTCGCCGTGACATCGATGGCCGTACCGAACTGCTCAAGGGCCTGGACCCGAACAAAGACCAGAGCTACTTCCTTCATGCAGTCGGCGGCGAACAGATCGCCAAGACGCTGTTCCCCGTAGGTGAGCTGGAAAAACCAGAAGTACGCGCCATCGCCGAGAAATACGAACTGGCAACTGCGAAGAAGAAAGACTCCACCGGCATCTGCTTCATCGGTGAGCGTCGTTTTACCGACTTCCTCAAGCAGTATCTGCCCGCCCAGCCCGGCGAGATCAAGACCACCGAAGGTGAAGTCATTGGCCGCCATGCAGGCCTCATGTATCACACCATCGGCCAGCGTCAGGGTCTGGGCATCGGCGGATTGAAAGATGCAGGCGACGAGCCTTGGTACGTGCTGGTCAAGGACCTGGAGCACAACGAACTGATCGTCGGCCAGGGTAATGAACATCCTTGGCTGTTCTCCCGCGCCCTGCTTGCCTCGGAAATCTACTGGGTCAATGAAATCGATCTGACCACTCCGCGCCGGCTGACCGCAAAAGTCCGTTATCGCCAGGGTGATCAGCAGTGCACGCTTGAACGCACCGCCACCGGTTATCGCGCCACGTTCGACGAACCGCAACGCGCGGTTACGCCGGGCCAATCGGTCGTCTTCTACGATGGCGAAATCTGTCTGGGCGGCGGCGTCATTGAAATTGCCGAACCCTGGCACAGCAAGGATGGGCACTGATGAGTCCGCTTCAGGAGCAACTGGTGGCATTGGGCGGCGTGTTTCAAGCCGCGGTGCTGGTGGATCGCATCGCCAAGACAGGACAGGCAGCCGAGGCCCAAGTGGGCTGTATGCTCGGCAGCCTGTTGGTGCTGGACCCCAAGGACACGCTGGAAGTCTACGGCGGCGACGACCTGAACCTGCGCGAAGGCTATCGCGCCCTTGCCAGCGCCCTGGAGCGTGACCCTGGCACCTTGCAGCGCGAGCCGCTACGTTACGCGCTATCGATGCTCGGTCTAGAGCGTCAACTGTCCAAGCGCGACGACATGCTGGAAGTCATCGGCAAGCGCCTGCCGCAGATCAAATCCCAGGTTGAACACTTTGGTATCGTTCATGAGAACGTGATTGCTGCCACGGGTGCGCTGTATCAAGACACACTTAGTACATTGCGCCAGCGGATTCAGGTACACGGCGACATGCGCAACCTGCAGCAACCCAACAATGCATCGAAAATCCGCGCGCTGTTACTGGCCGGTATTCGCTCCGCTCGTCTTTGGCGACAAGTGGGCGGTCATCGCTGGCAGCTGGTCGTCAGCCGTCGCAAGTTGTTGAAAGAACTGTACCCATTGATGCACGGTTGATTTTCGTCACGCCATCGACCCTCCAATTTTCATGCACTGCGCGATCTACGGCGACGAGTCCAAGTCGGCTCGGCGGATTTTTAATGTATGATACGCGCCCCTTTTCGTTGCCCGACTGTCCGAGAACACCCTATGCAGCTTTCTTCGCTCACTGCGGTTTCCCCTGTAGACGGCCGCTACGCCGGCAAAACCCAGGCCCTGCGCCCTATTTTCAGCGAGTACGGCCTGATCCGTTTTCGCGCCTTGGTAGAGGTTCGCTGGCTTCAACGCCTGGCGGCTCACCCACAAATCCCTGAAGTCCCGGCCTTTTCCGCCGAAGCCAACGCGATCCTCAATGCGCTGGCCGATGACTTCGCCCTCGAACACGCCGAGCGCGTGAAAGAGATCGAACGCACCACTAACCACGACGTGAAAGCGATCGAGTACCTGCTCAAGGAGCAGGCGGCCAAGCTGCCGGAGCTGGCCAAGGTCAGCGAATTCATCCACTTTGCCTGCACCAGTGAAGACATCAACAACCTGTCCCACGCGCTGATGCTGCGCGAAGGTCGCGACACCGTGCTGCTGCCGCTGATGCGTCAGATCGCTGAATCCATCCGCGAGCTGGCGATCCGTTTCGCCGCCGTGCCGATGCTGTCGCGCACCCACGGCCAACCTGCCTCCCCGACCACCCTGGGTAAAGAGCTGGCGAACGTCGTTTACCGTCTCGAACGCCAGATCGCTCAGGTCGCTGCGGTTCCGCTGCTGGGCAAGATCAACGGCGCCGTCGGCAACTACAACGCGCACCTGTCGGCTTATTCGGACATCGACTGGGAAGCCAACGCCCGCGCTTTCATCGAAGACGAGCTGGGTCTGGGTTTCAACCCGTACACCACGCAGATCGAGCCGCACGACTACATCGCCGAGCTGTTCGATGCCATCGCGCGCTACAACACAATCCTGATCGACTTCGACCGCGACATCTGGGGCTACATCTCCCTGGGCTATTTCAAGCAGCGCACTATTGCCGGCGAAATCGGTTCCTCGACGATGCCGCACAAGGTCAACCCGATCGACTTCGAAAACTCCGAAGGCAATCTGGGCATCGCCAACGCGCTGTTCCAGCATCTGGCGAGCAAGCTGCCTATCTCCCGCTGGCAGCGTGACCTGACCGACTCCACCGTACTGCGCAACCTGGGTGTGGGCTTCGCTCACAGCGTGATTGCCTACGAAGCGAGCCTCAAAGGCATCAGCAAGCTGGAACTCAACGAGCAAAAGATCGCCGCCGATCTGGACGCGTGCTGGGAAGTCCTGGCTGAGCCGATCCAGACCGTCATGCGTCGCTACAACATCGAAAACCCGTACGAGAAGCTGAAAGAGTTGACGCGCGGCAAGGGTATCGGCCCTGAAGCGCTGCAAACTTTCATCGACGGCCTCGAGATGCCTGCTGCAGCCAAGGCCGAACTGAAAAAGCTGACCCCGGCCAACTACATCGGCAATGCCGTGGCGCAGGCCAAGCGCATCTGATCGCACCGCCTACGCTCTGAACGCCCGGCCGAGCCGGGCGTTTTTATTTCATTCAGAAAAATACATTTTTTCAATAGGTTACACATGAATCCTGATATTCCTCTTCAGCTCCTTGGCGGCATCAGTGCGCGCGTTTTCCTGCGTGACTACTGGCAGAAAAAACCTCTGCTGATCCGCCAGGCAATTCCGGACTTTCAGAACCCGATCGATCCCGACGAGTTGGCTGGCCTTGCTCTGGAAGAAGAAGTTGAGTCGCGGCTGGTCATCGAAAACGGCGAGCGACCTTGGGAGCTGCGTCGCGGACCGTTTGCCGAAGACGAATTCAGCAAACTGCCGGAGCGCGAGTGGACCCTGCTGGTGCAGGCCGTTGACCAATTCGTACCGGAAGTCAGTGAGCTGCTGGAAAACTTCCGTTTCTTGCCGAGCTGGCGCATCGATGACGTGATGATCAGCTTCGCCACGCCAGGCGGCAGTGTCGGCCCTCACTTCGACAACTACGACGTGTTCCTGCTGCAAGGCCAGGGCAAACGCCATTGGCAGATCGGTCAGATGTGCGACGGTGAAACGCCGCTGCTTGAACACGCTGACCTGCGCATTCTGTCCGACTTCCAGGCCACTGAAGAGTGGACGCTGGAGCCGGGAGACATGCTGTATCTGCCGCCGCGTCTGGCCCATTGCGGTGTTGCGGTTGATGACTGCATGACCTACTCGGTGGGCTTCCGCGCCCCGAGCGCCGCTGAAGTGCTGACCCATTTCACAGACTTCCTCAGCCAGTTCATCCCGGATGAAGAACGCTACACCGATGCCGACGCGCAACCGGTCAGCGATCCGCATCAGATCCAGCATGATGCGCTGGATCGGCTCAAGGCCCTCCTCGCCGAACACATGAGCGATGAACGCCTGCTGCTGACCTGGTTCGGCCAGTTCATGACCGAGCCGCGTTACCCCGAGCTGGTGGTCGGGCCGGAGCTGGAAGAAACCGAACTGCTGGAAAGCCTGGAACAGGGCGCCGTGCTGATTCGCAACCCGAGCGCACGCCTGGCATGGTCCGAGGTCGACGACGATCTGCTGCTGTTCGCCAGCGGCCAGAGCCGACTGTTACCGGGTAGCCTGCGTGAACTGCTCAAGCTCATCTGCGCTGCCGATGCGCTGCACAGCGATAACCTCGGCCCATGGCTGGCGGACGAAAACGGTCGCAATCTGATCTGCGAACTGGTCAAACAAGGAAGTCTGGGATTTGCCGATGAATAGCATCCGCGTACGCAAGGCCGATTGGCACAAAAACAATGCCGATATCCGGCGCATCCGCGAAGCCGTGTTCGTTGCCGAACAATCGATTCCGCCAGAACTTGAGTGGGACGCAGAGGATGCCAGCGCACAGCATTTTCTCGCGTTCGAAGGCGATTTTCCTATCGGCACTGTGCGTCTGCTGCCCGACGGTGAAATCGGTCGCCTGTCAGTACTCAAGGACTGGCGCGGGCTGAATGTCGGGGACGCTTTGCTCAATGCGGCCATCGAACAGGCCGAACAGCGCGACCTCAAGCAACAGAAGCTCAGTGCTCAGGTGTATGCCACGGCCTTCTACGAGCGCTTTGGCTTCACCGTTGTCAGCGACGAATTTCTTGAAGCGGGTTTGCCCCACGTTGATATGGTTCGCAACTCGAAATAAGTTGAGACTTGCATGACCCCGAACGCCCCGGGTTGCAGCTGACTATGCTGGAACTGTCGGGGCGTTTTGCCGTGTGCCATTCAACTTGGCTCAGTTGGGGCCGACACCCTGTCAAACTCAACGCTTTGCTGCGCCCCATCGCGGAGATCACACATATGTCGTTACGCCCCCTGCTCGCTTCCCTGTTGTTGGCGTGTAGTTTTGCGGCCACCGCTGCTACCGAAGTTGTGCCGCTGAACTACCGCACCAGCGATGATCTGTTGCCCACCGTCAAATCAATGCTCGGGAGCGAGGGCAGCGTCAGCGCCTACGGCAACAAGCTGGTCATCAATGCGGAGCCCGGCAAAATCAACGAAATTCGCGACTTGGTGGAGCAGTTGGACACCGCGCCGAAACGCTTGCTGATCAGCGTGGACACCAGCGACAGTAGCAATCAGAATAATTCGGGTTACTCGGTCAACGGCCAGGTAGTCGGGCAGAATGGCCAAGTCAGCGGGCGCAGCCAGACGCGGATCATCAATTATGGTTCTACCAGCCGTGACGGTGGCGTACAGCAAGTTCAGGCCAACGAAGGTACGCCCGCGCTGATTCAGGTCGGACAAAGTGTGCCGATCACCAGCACTCAGACGGATGCTTATGGTTATCCGCAGAGCAACACCCAATACCGCAACGTCACCCAGGGTTTCTACGTCACAGCCAGCGTCACCGGCGATATCGTGCACCTGAGCATCAGTACCAATCGCGACCGTATGAGTCAGGAGCGACCGGACGCAATCAAGGTGCAGAGCACCGACACGCAAGTCAGCGGCCGGCTGGGGGAGTGGATCACCCTGGCCGGGACGAGCGATCAATCTCGCGCCGATGAGCAAGGCGTGATTCGGCGCTATTCCACCCAGGGTCGCGATGACATGACGTTGCGAGTCAAGGTCGATAGCCTCGACTGAAAGCGCCCTTCGGTTCGCATCGAATCTGTAGGAGCGCGCTTGCCCGCGATTCATTACAGCACCGGGAAAATCACTGCACCAATGATTTTTACGACTGCTTCGCAGCCGATCGCGGCCTCGCGCTGCTCGTACGCTCCCACGGGTACGGCGGACACCTGCGAATGTGTGGCAACGCGATTGGCAGTTACTCAGCAGATAGGTCGTGCCGCGATCCCCTGTAGCAGCAATCCGAGGTAACGAGGGTCGCGATCCAGTGCGCAGCGCTGGCAACGTCGGCGAATCCAACATCGATACGACTGCTTCGCAGCCGATCGCGGGCTCGTGTTGCTCGTACGCTCCTACAGGTACGGCGGACACCTGCAAATGTGTGACGCGATTGGCCGGTACTCAGCAGATAGGTCGTGCCGCGATCCCCTGTAGGAGCAATCCGAGGTAACGAGGGTCGCGATCCAGTGCGCAGCGCTGGCAACGTCGGCGAATCCAAGATCGTTACGACTGCTTCGCAGCCGATCGCGGCCTCGCGCTGCTCGTACGCTCCTACAGGTACGGCGGACACCTGCACATGTGTGGTAACGCGATTGGCAGTTACTCAGCGGATAGGTCGTGCCGCGATCCCCTGTAGGCAATCCGAGGTA
Organism: Pseudomonas corni; assembly: GCF_057128765.1. Lineage (NCBI taxonomy): Bacteria > Pseudomonadati > Pseudomonadota > Gammaproteobacteria > Pseudomonadales > Pseudomonadaceae > Pseudomonas > Pseudomonas corni. Next base: position 24,121 of record NZ_JBSKHW010000020.1, on the reverse strand, counting down.
ACGAGGGTCGCGATCCAGTGCGCAGCGCTGGCAACACTGGCGAATCCAACATCGTTACGACTGCTTCGCAGCCGATCGCGGCCTCGCGCTGCTCGTACGCTCCTACAGGTACGGCGGACACCTGCGAATGTGGTAACGCGATTGGCAGTTACTCAGCGGATAGGTCGTGCCGCGACCCCCTGTAGCAGCAATCCGAGGTAACGAGGGTCGCGATCCAGTGCGCAGCGCTGGCAACACTGGCGAATCCAAGATCGTTACGACTGCTTCGCAGCCGATCGCGGCCTCGCGCTGCTCGTATGCTCCTACAGGTACGGCGGATACCTGCACATGTGTGGCAACGCGATTGGCAGTTACTCAGCAGATAGGTCGTGCCGCGATCCCCTGTAGGAGCAATCCGAGGTAACGAGGGTCGCGATCCAGTGCGCAGCGCTGGCAACACTGGCGAATCCGCCATCGTTACGACTGCTTAGCAGCCGATCGCGGCATCGTGCTGCTCGTGCACTCCTACAGGTACGGAGTTCACCGGAGAAACGCGTTGCCAGTTGATTTGAAGCGTTAATGATGCCGCGCCGCAGTTCCCGCAAATCCAGCACCAAACGGACCAAAACTGACTGATGAGTCGTATTAGACTAATTATGTAGTGCCTGCAGAAAAGCACTACAAAACGTTTGACGGACCAAAATTGACGAGGCATGATTGCCTCGCTCCCGCTAATCAGAGGTTTGCACAAAGCCTCCGGATCGATGCTCTAACCCACCCAACTTGAGCCGGTTCGTGTCTGTATCGCCCACAAGGCAGTTTGATGAGATGGCGACTGGAACGAAGTTGTCCTGAGGGACGGAAGCGTTATTGGTCGATTGGTGAAACAGTTTGAGGTCTGCACTACACGGCATCCACGAGCCAGGGTATGCAGCTTCATCTCACTTCTTTGCCGCACTCTTCCCTCCCCTGAACCCTTCGATCACCTGTCGCTATCGCGTCCAATGCAGGCTTGATGTCCCGCTGATCAGCGAGCAACCGCTGACGCGCTTTTCGAAACCGGCCGTCATGCGGTGGAGCAAGGAGCTTTCCCTCAAGACTCACCAAGACCTATGCGACGAGGTTTACCCCATGGCACAGACACGCGAACAACAAATTGCAGCCATCGAGAAAGACTGGGCCGAGAATCCACGCTGGAAAGGCGTGACTCGCACTTATTCGGCTGCTGACGTCGTCCGCCTGCGCGGTTCGGTTCAACCTGAACACACATTCGCAAAATTGGGCGCTGATAAACTTTGGAATCTGGTCACGCAGGGCGCTAAGCCGTCCTTCCGACCAGACAAGGATTTCGTCAACTGCATGGGCGCCCTCACCGGCGGCCAGGCTGTACAGCAGGTAAAAGCGGGCATTCAGGCGATTTACTTGTCTGGCTGGCAGGTCGCGGCGGACAACAACTCAGCAGAGTCGATGTACCCGGACCAGTCGCTGTACCCGGTTGACTCGGTACCTACCGTGGTCAAGCGCATCAACAACTCGTTCCGCCGCGCCGACCAGATCCAGTGGAAAGCTGGCAAGAACCCTGGCGATGAAGGCTACATCGATTACTTCGCGCCGATCGTGGCTGACGCAGAAGCCGGTTTCGGCGGCGTATTGAACGCCTACGAACTGATGAAAAGCATGATCGAAGCAGGCGCCGCTGGCGTGCACTTCGAAGACCAGTTGGCTTCGGTGAAAAAATGCGGTCACATGGGTGGCAAGGTCTTGGTGCCGACTCAGGAAGCCGTGCAGAAGCTGGTTGCAGCACGCCTGGCAGCTGACGTTGCTGGCGTTCCGACCATCATCCTGGCGCGGACCGATGCCAACGCGGCCGATCTGCTGACCTCTGATTGCGACCCGTATGACCAACCGTTCGTGACCGGCACTCGTACCGCAGAAGGCTTTTATAAAGTGCGTGCCGGTCTGGATCAGGCAATCGCTCGCGGCCTGGCTTACGCCCCGTATGCCGATCTGATCTGGTGCGAAACCGCCAAGCCGGATCTGGACGAAGCGCGTCGCTTTGCCGAAGCGATCAAGAAGGAATACCCGGACCAGTTGCTGTCGTACAACTGCTCGCCTTCTTTCAACTGGAAGAAGAACCTGGACGACGCGACCATCGCCAAATTCCAGCGCGAACTGTCGGCGATGGGCTACAAGCATCAATTCATCACTCTGGCTGGCATCCACAACATGTGGCACAGCATGTTCAACCTGGCGCACGACTACGCCCGCAACGACATGACCGCCTACGTGAAGCTGCAGGAACAAGAGTTCGCTGACGCGGCGAAGGGCTACACCTTCGTGGCCCACCAGCAGGAAGTGGGCACCGGTTACTTCGACGACGTGACCACCGTGATTCAGGGTGGTAAGTCGTCGGTCACCGCGCTGACCGGCTCCACCGAAGAAGAGCAGTTCCACTAAGCATCAGGAACGCTCGGCAGAAGGCCGCCCTCAGAGGCGGCCTTTTTTTGCGCCTCGTTTTTTGTAACCGGACAGGCAAAGATTAAATAGCGGCCGTAATTATCCAAGCTATGGTTAGCGCTGCACCGCTAACTTTTTTGAAGAGGCCCTTCATAAACAACCTGACAACCGTTAAATGATATTAATTATCATTTAAGCCGTCGATTTCCTGTTGCCGTTTGTGTGAAACATAATTAACAGAAACAGTCGTAATGCCCGCAGCCCATGGCCCTAAGCACTAAAAGCGTGACCTATCTCATTAATCCTACGAATAAATTTGATGCAGAAAATTTACTTGCCTACGGTTTGCACATAAAATCCCGGAATTGGTTCACTGCGACATATCGTCACTGCCTAATCTTTTTTCAAGCACAGAGACCTTTGCTCTCTGATAAGGACTGCCAGCATGCCCGAATCGACAGGTTTGATTGCCCACAACTGGGGCTTCGCCATTTTCCTTTTGGGTGTTGTCGGCCTTTGCGCCTTCATGCTCGGCCTCTCCAGCCTCCTGGGTTCGAAAGCCTGGGGGCGCAGCAAAAACGAACCTTTCGAATCCGGCATGCTGCCCACTGGCGGCGCCCGTCTGCGTCTCTCCGCAAAATTCTATCTGGTCGCGATGCTCTTCGTGATTTTCGACATTGAAGCCCTTTTTCTCTTTGCCTGGTCTGTGTCCGTCCGCGAAAGCGGCTGGACCGGATTCGCCGAAGCTCTCGTTTTCATAGCAATTCTGTTGGCAGGTCTTGTCTACCTATGGCGTGTGGGGGCTCTCGACTGGGCGCCTGAAGGACGTCGTAACCGGCAAGCGAAGCTAAAACAATGAGGCTTTGGCAATGCAATACAATCTCACCAGGATCGACCCGGATGCTCCTAACGAGCAATACCCCATCGGCGAGCGGGAAACCGTTTCCGATCCGTTAGAAGACCAAGTCCACAAAAACATTTACATGGGCAAGCTTGAAGACGTGCTGAGCGGCGCGGTCAACTGGGGACGCAAAAACTCCCTGTGGCCGTACAACTTCGGCCTTTCGTGCTGCTACGTGGAAATGACCACTGCCTTCACGGCGCCCCACGACATCGCACGCTTTGGCGCCGAGGTTATCCGGGCATCGCCGCGTCAGGCGGATTTCATGGTTATCGCCGGTACCTGCTTCATCAAGATGGCGCCGATCATTCAGCGTCTCTACGAGCAAATGCTCGAACCTAAATGGGTCATCTCCATGGGTTCGTGTGCCAACTCTGGTGGCATGTACGACATCTATTCCGTGGTCCAGGGTGTGGACAAATTCCTCCCCGTGGATGTCTACGTGCCCGGCTGCCCGCCCCGCCCCGAAGCGTTTCTGCAAGGCTTGATGCTGTTGCAGGAATCCATCGGCAAGGAACGTCGCCCTCTTTCCTGGGTTGTCGGTGATCAAGGCGTTTACCGCGCCGAGATGCCGTCGCAAAAGGAACAGCGCCGCGAACAGCGAATCGCAGTCACCAATCTGCGCAGCCCCGACGAAGTCTGATCCAGATCTGTTCCTTACAAAGAAACGAGTCCCTGGCTTCATTCGTTACGTTGACCCAAAGCGATAAAAAACCATGACTACAGGCAGTGCTCTGTACATCCCGCCTTACAAGGCTGACGACCAAGATGTCGTCGTTGAATTGCATAACCGTTTTGGCGCCGAGGCGTTCACCGCCCAGGAAACCCGCACTGGCATGCCGGTGCTTTGGGTAGAACGCGCCAAGCTGTTCGAAATCATGACGTTCCTGCGCAACGTGCCCAAGCCGTACTCGATGCTGTATGACCTGCACGGCGTCGATGAGCGTCTGCGCACCAAGCGTCGCGGTTTGCCGGGCGCCGATTTCACCGTGTTCTACCACCTGCTGTCGGTTGAGCGGAACAGCGACGTGATGATCAAAGTGGCGCTGTCCGAGGGCGACCTCAGCGTGCCAACCATCACCAGCATCTGGCCCAACGCCAACTGGTACGAGCGTGAAGTGTGGGACATGTTCGGCATCGACTTTGCCGGTCACCCGCACCTGAGCCGCATCATGATGCCGCCGACCTGGGAAGGTCACCCGCTGCGCAAGGACTACCCTGCCCGCGCCACGGAATTCGATCCGTACAGCCTGACGCTTGCCAAACAGCAACTGGAAGAAGAAGCCGCGCGCTTCCGTCCGGAAGACTGGGGCATGAAGCGCTCCGGCACCAACGAGGACTACATGTTCCTCAACCTGGGGCCGAACCACCCTTCGGCTCACGGTGCGTTCCGTATCGTGCTGCAACTGGACGGTGAAGAAATCGTCGACTGCGTGCCGGACGTCGGTTACCACCACCGTGGTGCCGAGAAGATGGCCGAGCGTCAGTCCTGGCACAGCTTCATTCCCTACACCGACCGTATCGATTACCTCGGCGGGGTGATGAACAACCTGCCGTACGTGTTGGCGGTCGAGAAGCTGGCGGGCATCAAGGTGCCGGACAAGGTCGACACCATCCGCATCATGATGGCCGAGTTCTTCCGGATCACCAGCCACCTGCTGTTCCTGGGTACTTACATCCAGGACGTCGGCGCCATGACTCCGGTGTTCTTCACCTTCACCGACCGGCAAAAAGCCTACACGGTGATCGAAGCCATCACTGGTTTCCGTCTGCACCCGGCCTGGTATCGCATCGGCGGCGTCGCCCACGACCTGCCGCGCGGCTGGGAAAAACTGGTCAAGGACTTCGTCGAGTGGTTGCCAAAACGTCTGGACGAATACCAGAAGGCTGCGTTGGACAACAGCATCCTCAAAGGTCGGACCATCGGCGTCGCTGCCTATAACACCAAGGAAGCGCTGGAATGGGGCGTCACTGGCGCCGGCCTGCGTTCTACCGGTTGCGATTTCGATCTGCGTAAAGCGCGTCCGTACTCGGGCTACGAGAACTTCGAGTTCGAAGTGCCGCTGGCCGTCAATGGCGATGCCTATGACCGTTGCATCGTGCGCGTCGAAGAGATGCGCCAGAGCATCAAAATCATCGACCAGTGCATGCGCAACATGCCGGAAGGCCCGTACAAGGCGGATCACCCGCTGACCACGCCGCCGCCAAAAGAGCGCACCTTGCAGCACATCGAGACCCTGATCACCCACTTCCTGCAGGTTTCGTGGGGCCCGGTCATGCCGGCCCAGGAATCCTTCCAGATGATCGAAGCGACCAAGGGCATCAACAGTTATTACCTGACGAGCGACGGCGGCACCATGAGCTACCGTACCCGGATCCGCACCCCAAGCTTCCCGCATCTGCAACAGATCCCTTCGGTGATCAAAGGCAGCATGGTCGCGGACTTGATCGCGTACCTGGGTAGTATCGACTTCGTTATGGCTGACGTGGACCGCTAAGCATGAATAGCACGCTTATCCAGACAGATCGTTTCGCCCTGAGCGAAACCGAGCGCTCGGCCATCGAGCACGAAATGCATCACTACGAAGACCCGCGCGCGGCGTCGATCGAAGCCCTGAAGATCGTTCAGAAGGAACGCGGCTGGGTCCCGGACGGCGCGATTTACGCCATCGGCGACGTGCTGGGCATTCCCGCCAGCGACGTTGAAGGCGTGGCGACGTTCTATAGCCAGATCTTCCGTCAGCCGGTGGGCCGCCACATCATTCGCGTGTGCAACAGCATGGTCTGCTTCATCGCCGGTCACGAAGATATAGTCGGTGAAATCCAGAGCAAGCTGGGCATCGGCCTTGGGCAAACCACCGCCGATGGCCGCTTCACCCTGTTGCCTGCCTGCTGTCTGGGCAATTGCGACAAGGCGCCAGCGGTGATGATCGACGACGACACTTTCGGCAATCTACAGCCAGCTGGCGTCGCCACCTTGCTGGAGGGTTACGTATGACCATTACCTCCTTCGGCCCGGCCAACCTGATCAAGCGCGCCCCGGAAACCCATCCGCTCACCTGGCGTCTGCGTGATGACGGCGAACCGGTGTGGTTCGATGAATACCAGACCAAAGACGGTTACGCCGCAGCGCGCAAAGCGTTCGCCACGCAATCGCCCGATGAAATCGTCCAGGCCGTCAAAGACTCCGGTCTCAAAGGCCGCGGCGGTGCAGGCTTCCCCACGGGCGTTAAGTGGGGGCTGATGCCCAAAGACGAATCCATGAACATCCGTTACCTGCTGTGTAACGCCGATGAAATGGAGCCCAACACCTGGAAAGACCGCATGCTGATGGAGCAACTGCCCCATCTGCTGATCGAAGGCATGCTCATCAGTGCCCGCGCGCTGAAAGCCTATCGCGGCTACATCTTTCTGCGCGGCGAATACACCACTGCGGCGGTGCATCTGCGTCGCGCGGTGAAAGAAGCCGAAGCCGCTGGCCTGCTGGGCAAGAACATCCTCGGCACCGGCTTTGATTTCGAGCTGATCGTGCACACCGGCGCCGGGCGTTATATCTGCGGCGAAGAAACCGCACTGATCAACTCCCTCGAAGGACGTCGCGCCAACCCGCGCTCCAAGCCGCCCTTCCCCGCTGCTGTGGGCGTGTGGGGCAAGCCGACGTGCGTGAACAACGTCGAAACCCTGTGCAACGTCCCGGCCATCGTCAACAACGGCAACGACTGGTACAAGTCGCTGGCCCGTGAAGGCAGTGAAGACCACGGCACCAAGCTGATGGGCTTCTCCGGCAAAGTGAAGAACCCTGGCCTGTGGGAATTGCCATTCGGCCTGCCCGCTCGCGAGCTGTTCGAAGACTACGCCGGTGGCATGCGCGACGGTTACAAGCTCAAGTGCTGGCAGCCCGGCGGCGCGGGTACTGGCTTCCTGCTCCCTGAACATCTGGACTGCCTGTTCTATGCCGGCGGCGTCGCCAAAGTCGGCACCCGTATGGGCACCGGTCTGGCGATGGCGGTGGACGACAAGGTCAACATGGTCTCCTTGCTGCGCAACATGGAAGAGTTCTTCTCGCAAGAGTCGTGCGGTTTCTGCACCCCTTGTCGCGACGGCTTGCCTTGGAGCGTGAAGATGCTGCGCGCCCTCGAAAATGGTCAAGGCCAAGCGGGCGATATTGAGACGCTGCTGGGGTTGGTCAACTTCCTCGGTCCAGGCAAGACCTTCTGCGCCCACGCACCGGGCGCCGTGGAACCCTTGGGCAGCGCGATCAAGTACTTCAGGCCGGAATTTGAGGCAGGCATTGCACCCACACGTGCAGGCGACCTCAATCAGGTCGTGACGCCGACAGTGGTTGGCGCATAACAAGACAGACCGGTCGGTGGCTCACAAGGCTGCCGTCCTTAATACCCGACTGCGCCGAAAAGGCTGTTTGAGTCGGGTAGCACCGAGATTCCATTAGCCACGCCCGCTGACACCGGGCCAACGAAGACCTTTGAACCATGGCCACTATCCACGTAGACGGCAAAGCGCTCGAAGTCGATGGCGCAGACAACCTGTTACAGGCGTGTCTGTCGCTGGGCCTCGACATCCCTTATTTCTGCTGGCACCCGGCACTTGGCAGCGTTGGCGCCTGTCGCCAGTGCGCGGTCAAGCAGTACACCGACGAGAACGACACCCGTGGTCGTATCGTCATGTCCTGCATGACCCCTGCCACCGACGGCAGCTGGATCTCCATCGAAGACGAAGAAGCGAAAGTGTTTCGCGCCAGCGTCGTCGAATGGTTGATGACCAACCACCCGCACGACTGTCCGGTGTGCGAAGAAGGCGGTCACTGCCACCTGCAAGACATGACGGTGATGACCGGCCACAACGAGCGCCGTTATCGCTTCACCAAACGCACGCACCAGAACCAGGACCTTGGTCCGTTCATTTCCCACGAAATGAACCGCTGCATCGCCTGCTATCGCTGCGTGCGCTTCTATAAAGACTACGCGGGCGGCACTGACCTGGGCGTGTTCGGCGCCCACGACAACGTGTACTTCGGTCGTGTTGAAGACGGCGTGCTGGAAAGCGAGTTCTCCGGCAACCTCACCGAGGTCTGCCCGACCGGTGTGTTCACCGACAAGACTCACTCCGAGCGTTACAACCGTAAATGGGACATGCAGTTTTCGCCGAGCATCTGCCACGGCTGTTCCAGCGGTTGCAACATCAGCCCGGGCGAGCGTTATGGCGAAATCCGCCGTATCGAAAACCGCTACAACGGCTCGGTGAACCAGTACTTCCTGTGTGACCGCGGCCGTTTTGGTTATGGCTACGTCAACCGCGAAGACCGTCCGCGTCAGCCGCTGCTGGCCGACGGCAACGTCAAGCTGAGCCTCGACGCTGCTCTGGACAAGGCGGCTGAGCTGCTGCGCGGTCGCAACATCGTTGGCATCGGTTCGCCCCGCGCCAGCCTTGAAAGCAACTTCGCCCTACGTGAACTGGTCGGTCCCGAGCACTTCTATTCGGGTATCGAAGCGGGCGAGCTTGAGCGTATTCGCCTGATCGCCAAGGTCCTGAAAGACAGCCCGCTGCCGATTCCCAACCTGCGCGAAGTCGAAGAGCACGACGCCGTGTTCGTGCTTGGTGAAGACGTCACGCAAACCGCTGCGCGCATGGCCCTGGGCTTGCGTCAGTCGGTGAAGAACAAAGCCGAAGACATGGCCGCTGCGATGAAAGTCCAGCCATGGCTCGACGCTGCAGTGAAGAACATCGGTCAGCACGAGCTGAACCCGCTGTTCATCGCCAGCCTGGCTGAAACTCGTCTCGACGACGTCGCCGAAGAATGCGTTCACGCAGCTCCGGACGATCTGGCACGCATCGGTTTCGCCGTGGCTCACGCCATCGACCCAAGCGCACCGGCCGTGGCGGGTCTGGACAGCGAAGCGCTGGAACTGGCGCAGCGTATCGCCACTGCCCTGCTCGAAGCCAAACGTCCGCTGATCATCTCCGGCAGCTCGCTGGGTTCCAACGCGCTGATCGAAGCCGCGGCCAACATCGCCAAAGCCCTGAAGCTGCGCGGCAAAAACGGTTCATTGAGTCTGATCGTACCGGAAGCCAACAGCATGGGCCTGGCCCTGTTCGGTGGTGATTCGCTGGATGATGCGCTGCAAGCGGTGATCTCCGGTAAGGCCGACGCCCTCGTAGTGCTGGAAAATGACCTGTTCACCCGCGTCGATGCGGCGACGGTCGATGCCGCGCTCAAGGCTGCGAAAGTGGTGATCGTTGCTGACCATCAGAAAACTGCGACTTCCGATCGTGCTGATCTGGTGCTGCCAGCGGCAAGCTTTGCCGAGGGCGACGGCACGCTGGTCAGCCAGGAAGGCCGCGCCCAGCGCTTCTTCCAGGTCTACGACCCGACGTATCTCGATGCCAGCATCCAGATTCACGAAGGCTGGCGCTGGCTGCATGCCCTGCGCGCTACCCTGCTGAATCAGCCAGTGGACTGGACTCAGCTCGACCACGTGACCGCTGCCGTTGCCAAGAGCAACACGCAACTGGCGGGCATCGTCGGTGCCGCGCCGTCTGCCGCGTTCCGTATCAAAGGTCTGAAGCTGGCTCGCGAACCGCTGCGTTATAGCGGCCGGACTGCCATGCGCGCCAATATCAGCGTGCACGAGCCACGTACCTCTCAGGATGTCGATTCGGCGTTTTCGTTCTCGATGGAAGGCTATTCGGGTTCGGTCGAACCGCGTCAGCAGGTGCCGTTCGCCTGGTCCCCGGGCTGGAACTCGCCCCAAGCGTGGAACAAGTTCCAGGATGAAGTCGGTGGTCACCTGCGTGCGGGCGATCCGGGCGTGCGCCTGATCGAAAGCAGCGGCGACAACCTGAGCTGGTTCGCCAATGTGCCGCGCGCTTTTGCCCCGGCTCAAGGCACCTGGCAGGTCGTGCCGTTCTATCACCTGTTCGGCAGCGAGGAAAACTCCTCTAAAGCCGCACCGGTTCAGGAACGCATTCCGCAAGCCTACGTCGCGCTGGCCAAGTCCGAAGCGGACCGCCTGGGCGTCAACGACGGTGCCCTGCTCAGCCTGAACGTTGCCGGCCAGACATTGCGTCTGCCGCTGCGCATCGATGAAGAACTGGGCGCAGGCCTGGTGGCATTGCCTGCAGGTCTGCCGGGCATTCCGCCAGCCCTGTTCGGCAAAACCGTGGACGGTCTGCAGGAGGCAGCGCAATGACGTGGTTCACCCCTGAAGTGATCGACTCGATCATCGCCGCCCTCAAAGCCATCGTGATCCTGCTGGCCGTGGTGGTTTGCGGCGCCTTCCTCAGCTTCGTCGAACGTCGTCTGCTGGGCTGGTGGCAAGACCGTTACGGTCCGAACCGCGTCGGCCCGTTTGGCTTGTTCCAGATTGCGGCGGACATGCTGAAAATGTTCTTCAAGGAAGACTGGAACCCGCCCTTCGTCGACAAGGTGATCTTCACCCTGGCGCCGGTGGTTGCAATGAGCGCGCTGTTGATCTCGTTCTCGATCATCCCGGTCACTCAGACCTGGGTCGTCGCTGACCTGAACATCGGCTTGCTGTTCTTCTTTGCGATGGCAGGTCTGTCGGTGTACGCGGTGCTGTTCGCCGGTTGGTCGAGCAACAACAAGTACGCTCTGCTGGGCAGCCTGCGGGCCTCGGCGCAAACCGTGTCCTATGAAGTGTTCATGGGCCTGTCGCTGATGGGCATCGTGGTTCAGGCTGGCTCGTTCAACATGGGCGACATCGTTGCCTATCAGGCGAACAACCTGTGGTTCATCATTCCGCAGTTCTTCGGTTTCTGTACCTTCTTCATCGCAGGCGTAGCTGTGACTCACCGTCACCCATTCGACCAGCCGGAAGCGGAACAGGAATTGGCCGACGGTTACCACATCGAATACGCCGGCATGAAATGGGGCATGTTCTTCGTCGGTGAATACATCGGCATCATCCTGATCTCGGCGCTGTTGGTGACGTTGTTCTTCGGTGGCTGGCACGGCCCGTTCAACATCCTGCCGCAGCTGTCGTTCATGTGGTTTGTACTGAAAACCGCGTTTTTCATCATGATCTTCATTTTGCTGCGGGCCTCGATCCCTCGCCCGCGCTATGACCAAGTGATGGATTTCAGCTGGAAATTCTGCCTGCCGCTGACCCTGATCAATCTGCTGGTGACCGCTGCCGTCGTGTTGTTGAACACGCCAGCGGGCTCGGTTCAGTGAGGATTTGACCCATGTTCAAATATATTGGCGACATCATTAAGGGTACCGGTACCCAGTTGCGCAGCATGGTCATGATCTTTGGTCATGGCTTTCGCAAGCGCGACACCCTGCAATACCCCGAAGAAGCGGTTTACCTGCCACCGCGCTACCGTGGCCGCATCGTCCTGACCCGCGACCCCGATGGCGAAGAGCGCTGCGTGGCCTGCAACCTGTGCGCCGTGGCCTGCCCGGTGGGTTGCATCTCGCTGCAGAAAGCTGAAACCGAAGACGGTCGCTGGTACCCGGACTTCTTCCGTATCAACTTCTCGCGCTGCATCTTTTGCGGTCTCTGCGAGGAAGCTTGCCCGACTACCGCGATCCAGCTGACACCGGATTTCGAGATGGCCGAGTTCAAACGTCAGGATCTGGTCTACGAGAAGGAAGATCTGCTGATCTCCGGCCCGGGCAAGAACCCTGATTACAACTTCTACCGCGTTGCGGGGATGGCGATCGCTGGCAAGCCTAAAGGCTCTGCGCAGAACGAAGCCCAACCGATCAACGTCAAGAGCTTGCTGCCTTAAGGAAGAAAGATGGAATTCGCTTTCTATTTCGCATCCGGCATCGCTGTTGTGGCCACCCTTCGGGTGATCACCAACACGAACCCGGTGCATGCCCTGCTCTACCTGATCATCTCGCTGATCGCCGTGGCCATGACCTTTTTTGCCCTCGGCGCGCCGTTCGCCGGTGTGCTGGAAGTGATCGCCTACGCTGGCGCCATCATGGTGCTGTTCGTGTTCGTGGTGATGATGCTGAACCTGGGCCCGGCCTCGGTTCAGCAAGAACGCGCCTGGCTTAAACCCGGCATCTGGCTGGGTCCGATCCTGCTTTGCGGCCTGTTGCTGGCTGAACTGCTTTACGTCCTGTTCGCCAATCCGACCGGCGCTGGCATCGGCCACACCACGGTAGACGCCAAGGCAGTCGGTATCAGCCTGTTCGGTCCTTACCTGTTGGTGGTCGAACTGGCTTCGATGCTGCTGCTCGCTGCCGCCGTTACGGCGTTCCACCTCGGCCGCGAGGCGAAGGAGTAAAGCCATGAATGCAATCCCTCTCGAACACGGTCTGGCTGTCGCCGGCATCCTGTTCTGCCTCGGCCTGGCGGGCCTGTTGGTACGCCGCAACATTCTTTTCGTGTTGATGAGCCTGGAAATAATGATGAACTCTGCCGCTCTGGCCTTCGTCGTGGCGGGTAGCCGCTGGGCGCAGCCGGACGGTCAGATCATGTTCATTCTGGTGATCAGCCTTGCCGCCGCCGAAGCCAGTATTGGCCTGGCGATCCTGCTGCAGCTGTATCGCCGCTTCCACACGCTCGATATCGACGCTGCCAGCGAGATGCGCGGATGAACCTACTCTTTCTCACTTTCGTCTTTCCTCTGATCGGCTTCCTGCTGCTGTCGTTTTCACGCGGGAAAATCTCGGAAAACCTTGCGGCCCTAATCGGTGTCGGTTCCATTGGCCTTTCAGCCATTGTCGCCGCCTACATTATCTGGCAATTCAACGTGGCGCCGCCTTCGGGTGGTCACTACACCCAAGTGCTGTGGCAGTGGATGTCGGTTGACGGCTTCGCACCCAACTTCGCGCTGTATCTGGACGGCTTGTCCGTCACGATGCTGGGCGTGGTGGTCGGTGTCGGCTTCCTGATCCACCTGTTCGCTTCCTGGTACATGCGTGGTGAAGAGGGCTATTCGCGCTTCTTTGCGTACACCAACCTCTTCATTGCCAGCATGCTGTTCCTGATCCTTGGCGATAACCTGTTGTTCCTGTACTTCGGCTGGGAAGGCGTGGGCCTGTGCTCGTACCTGTTGATCGGTTTCTACTACAGCAACCGCAACAACGGTAACGCCGCACTCAAGGCCTTTATCGTCACCCGCATCGGCGACGTGTTCATGGCCATCGGCCTGTTCATCCTGTTCCAGCAACTGGGCACGCTGAACGTGCAAGAGCTGCTGGTGCGTGCGCCGGAGCACTTCAAGGTAGGCGACTTCTGGATTGTGCTAGCGACGTTGATGCTGCTGGGCGGTGCTGTCGGTAAATCCGCTCAACTGCCGCTGCAGACCTGGCTGGCGGACGCGATGGCCGGTCCGACGCCTGTTTCGGCACTGATCCACGCCGCAACCATGGTAACGGCCGGTGTTTACTTGATCGCCCGTACTCACGGCTTGTTCGCCCTGGCGCCGGACATCCTGCACCTGGTCGGCATCGTTGGTGGTGTGACATTGGTGTTGGCAGGTTTTGCCGCACTGGTGCAGACCGACATCAAACGCGTCCTCGCCTACTCGACCATGAGCCAGATTGGCTACATGTTCCTGGCACTGGGCGTCGGCGCCTGGGAAGGCGCGATCTTCCACCTGATGACTCACGCGTTCTTCAAGGCGCTGTTATTCCTTGCCTCCGGTGCGGTAATCGTGGCCTGCCATCACGAGCAGAACATCTTCAAGATGGGCGGTCTGTGGAAGAAACTGCCTTTGGCGTACGCCAGCTTCATCGTCGGCGGCGCGGCATTGTCTGCCCTGCCGTTGCTGACTGCAGGCTTCTACTCCAAAGACGAAATCCTCTGGGAAGCCTTTGCCAGCGGCCACGACTATCTGCTTTACGCAGGTCTGGTTGGCGCGTTCATGACTTCGCTCTACACCTTCCGCCTGATCTTCATCGCCTTCCACGGCGAAGCGAAGACCGAAGCCCACGCCGGTCACGGCATCGCTCACTGGCTGCCATTGAGCGTGCTGATCGTGCTGTCGACGTTCATCGGCGCGTGGATTCACCCACCGTTGGCGGGTGTGTTGCCAGAAAGCGTTGGTCACGCAGGCGGCGAAGCCAAGCACAGTCTGGAAATCGCCTCGGGCGCCATCGCCCTGGCCGGTATTCTGCTGGCAGCCTTGCTGTTCCTGGGCAAGCGTCGTCTGGCTACTGCCATCGCCAACAGCGGTCCGGGGCGTTTCCTCTCGGCCTGGTGGTTCGCGGCATGGGGTTTCGACTGGGTCTACGACAAGCTCTTCGTCAAGCCGTATCTGGCGATCAGTCACGTGCTGCGTGGCGACCCACTGGACCACACCATCGGTGTGATCCCTCGACTGGTCAAAGGCGGTCACGTCCTGATGACCCGCACCGAGACTGGACAACTGCGTTGGTACGCCGCTTCGATCGCCGCAGGTGCCGTTCTGGTACTCGGCGCGATTGTGCTGGTCTGATGAGTCGATCTGACATGAACCTTGCGAATTTGCGAAAGGAATTGAGCCCGTCATGATTCTGCCCTGGCTAATCCTGATCCCCTTTATCGGCGGCCTGCTGTGCTGGCAAGGTGAGCGCTTCGGCCCTACCCTGCCGCGCTGGATTGCGCTGTTGACAATGTCCCTCGAAACGGCCCTGGGCCTCTGGGTGTGGAGTACTGGCACGTTCAGTTACGCACCTGCTCCCGGCGCCGACCCGACCTGGGCCCTTGAATTCAAGCACATGTGGATCGAACGCTTCGGCATCAGCGTCCACCTGGCGCTCGATGGCCTGTCGTTGCTGATGATCCTGCTGACTGGCCTGCTCGGCGTGCTGTCGGTGTTGTGCTCGTGGAAAGAGATCCAGCGTAACGTTGGCTTCTTCCACCTCAACCTGATGTGGATTCTGGGCGGTGTGGTTGGCGTGTTCCTCGCCATCGACCTGTTCATGTTCTTCTTCTTCTGGGAAATGATGCTGGTGCCGATGTATTTCCTCATCGCGCTCTGGGGTCACAGTTCGGCAGACGGCAAGAAGACCCGGATCTACGCCGCGACCAAGTTCTTCATCTTCACTCAGGCCAGCGGTCTGATCATGTTGGTGGCGATCCTGGGTCTGGTGCTGGTCAACTTCAACCAGACCGGCGTGATCACCTTCAGCTACGCCGAGTTGCTTAAAGCCAAGCTGTCCAACAGCACCGAGTACATCCTGATGCTGGGCTTCTTCATCGCCTTCGCGGTGAAGCTGCCGATCGTGCCGCTGCACTCCTGGTTGCCGGACGCTCACGCCCAGGCGCCAACGGCAGGTTCGGTCGATCTGGCCGGTATCCTGCTGAAGACAGCGGCTTACGGCCTGCTGCGTTTTGCCCTGCCGCTGTTCCCTAACGCCTCGGCCGAGTTTGCACCGATCGCGATGACCCTGGGTTTGATTGGGATCTTCTACGGCGCCTTCCTGGCTTTCGCGCAGACCGACATCAAGCGCCTGATCGCGTTTTCCAGCGTTTCGCACATGGGCTTCGTGCTGATCGGCATCTACTCCGGCAGCCAGCAAGCACTGCAAGGCGTAGTGGTTCAGATGCTGGCTCACGGTCTGTCGGCTGCGGCGCTGTTTATCCTCAGCGGCCAGTTGTACGAGCGTCTGCACACCCGGGACATGCGTCAGATGGGCGGCTTGTGGAACAAGATCGCATACCTGCCGGCCATCAGCCTGTTCTTCGCGGCCGCCTCTCTCGGCTTGCCGGGGACCGGTAACTTCGTCGGCGAGTTCCTGATCCTGCTGGGCGCGTTCGTGGCGACCCCGTGGATCTCCTCGATTGCGACGACAGGTCTGGTGTTCGGTTCGGTCTACTCGCTGATCATGATTCACCGCGCCTACTTCGGCCCGTCCAAATCGGACGACGTCTTGAAGGGCATGGATGGACGGGAATTGACGATGGTGCTCGGTCTGGCGGTGTTGCTGGTGCTGCTCGGGGTTTACCCGCAGCCAGTGCTCGACACCTCGGCGGCGACCATGCATGGCGTGCAGCAATGGCTCAGCACCGCCTTCACTCAACTCGCTTCGGCCCGGTAAGAGCGCTATGGACCTGACGATTCAACACTTTATTGCGCTGGCGCCGCTGCTGATCACCAGTCTCACCATTGTTGTGGTGATGCTCGGGATCGCATGGCGTCGCAATCACTCGCAATCGTTCCTGCTGACCGTGGCAGGACTCAACCTGGCGCTGCTGTCGATCTACCCGGCCCTCAAGGTCGCGCCTCTAGTGGTCACGCCACTGCTGCAGATCGACGCGTTCGCTTGCCTGTACATGGCGATCATTCTGGTCTCGACGCTGGCCTGCGTGACTCTGGCTCACGCCTATCTGGGTGAAGGCAAAGCGGGCTATCCCGGCAACCGTGAAGAGCTTTACCTGCTGATCCTGATGGCCGCTGCTGGCGGTCTGGTTCTGGTAGCCGCGCAACATCTGGCCGGTTTGTTCATCGGTCTGGAGTTGCTCTCGGTGCCGGTCTACGGGCTGGTGGCGTATGCCTTCTTCAACAAGCGTTCGCTGGAAGGCGGCATCAAGTACATGGTGCTGTCGGCCGCAGGTTCGGCGTTTCTGCTGTTCGGTATGGCATTGCTTTACGCAGATGCGGGCACGTTGAGCTTCACCGGTATTGGCAAGGCCATCGAAGCCACCGGTATGCCAAGCACCCTTGCTTCGCTGGGCTTGGGCATGATGCTGGTAGGTCTGGGCTTCAAGCTGTCGCTGGTGCCGTTCCACTTGTGGACACCGGACGTGTACGAAGGCGCCCCTGCCCCGGTGGCCGCTTTCCTCGCCACGGCCAGTAAAGTGGCGGTGTTTGCGGTGATGGTGCGTCTGTTCCAGATCTCCCCTGCTGCCAGCAGCGGCGTGTTGACCGATGTGATGTCGGTGATCGCGGTGGCCTCGATCCTGGTGGGTAACCTGCTGGCCCTGACGCAAACCAACCTCAAACGTCTGCTGGGTTACTCGTCCATCGCTCACTTCGGTTACCTGATGATCGCCATGGTGGCGAGCAAGGGCATGGCCGTCGAGGCGATCAGCGTTTACCTGGTGACCTACGTGCTGACCAGCCTGGGCGCGTTCGGTGTGATCACGTTGATGTCGTCGCCTTACACCGGCCGCGATGCTGATGCGCTGTTCGAGTACCGTGGTCTCTTCTGGCGCCGTCCGTACCTG
Organism: Pseudomonas corni; assembly: GCF_057128765.1. Lineage (NCBI taxonomy): Bacteria > Pseudomonadati > Pseudomonadota > Gammaproteobacteria > Pseudomonadales > Pseudomonadaceae > Pseudomonas > Pseudomonas corni. The sequence goes on along the minus strand of NZ_JBSKHW010000020.1, from coordinate 6,634 downwards.
ACAGCAGTGCTGACCGTAATGATGCTGTCGCTGGCGGGTATTCCGCTGACGGCGGGCTTCATCGGCAAGTTCTACATCATCGCCACCGGCGTTGAGTCGCACTTGTGGTGGCTGACCGGTTCGCTGGTGCTGGGTAGCGCGATTGGCGTTTTCTACTACCTGCGCGTGATGGTCACCCTGTATCTACAGGACTCCAAGATCCAGCGCCACGATGCCCCGTTCAACTGGGCGCAGCGTGCGGGTGGTGTGATGCTGCTGGGGATTTCGCTGCTGGCATTTTTCCTCGGTGTTTATCCGCAACCGCTGCTGACGCTGGTGCAGCACGCTGGGTTGTGATGGATATCTGAGGTACAAAAAACCCTGCTCTTTAGCAGGGTTTTTTTATGGGTGTTCTGTGCAGGTTGCGCGATCCCGTAGGAGCTGCCGAAGGCTGCGATTGTGGGGGCTGGCGCAGCGGGATTGCGTTTATATCCGTTATTTGGGGTGTTGCTGATATCGGTTGCGCCCTTACGGCGCGTCACTTTGTCTTGGCAAAGTAACCAAACCGTTTCGCTCCCGTGTCCGGCCCCTCCTTCGTCGGGGTTCCCTCGACTCCGGCATTGCTCCGCCGGGACGCGCCAAACGGACATCCATGTCCTGGTGGCGCTCGCACGACATCCCTGTCGTGCGCCCGGCTCCGCAACACCTGCGCTCGGCCTCCCAAAGTCGCAATTTTTGGCGTTTACAAAATCTCGGCATGACAGAAAAAAAAGCGAAAAGCCCAAAGCGCGCTTCGCTTTTGCTCTTCACGCGCAACAGTCTAAACATCACAAAACGCGACTTGGGTGCAGGCCGAACGCAGGCGGCGCGCAGTGGGATGGCAGGCAGGGACGCCCGCCAAGCGCCGTCAGGACATAGATGTCCGTTCGGCGCGTGCCACACCATCACACAAGACCCAAAAACCAAAAACCAAAAACCAAAACGCTATCCCGGCAATCTCACCGTCTGCTTGGCACTGGTGAACAACCCCCACGTCGACATGAACAACGCAGCGATCATAGGCCCGATCACAAAACCATTGAGCCCAAACACCGCCATCCCGCCAAGGGTCGAAATCAGAATCAGGTAATCAGGCATCCGCGTATCCTTGCCCACCAAAATCGGCCGTAGCACGTTATCCACCAGACCAATCACAAACACCCCGAACAAACTGAGCACTACACCCTGCCAAATCATTCCGCTAAGCAGAAAATACGCAGCAACGGGCGCCCAGACGATTCCCGCCCCGACGGCGGGCAGTAGCGACAGAAACGCCATCAGTACTGCCCACAGCAACGCGCTGGGGATGTCGAGAATCCAGAAGATCAGTCCGCCCAGCGCACCTTGTGTGATAGCCACCACGACGTTGCCTTTCACTGTCGCCCGCACGACGCGGGTGAACTTCAACTGCAGACGGCGCTTCTGAGGTTCCGCCAATGGAAAGGCGATACGGATTTTCCGTACCAGATCCTGCCCATCACGCAGAAAGAAAAACAGCAGATACAACATGATGAAAAAGCTCACCACGAAGTCGAAAGTGCCCTGGCCGAAGCTGAACGCCTGAGTCGCCAGATACTGGCTGCCCTGCATCGCGCCTTTGGCGATCTTGTCGCGCAGGCCTTCGAAATCCCCCATGCCCATGCGATCCAGCAAATGCTGTATCGGGGCAGGCAGCAACACTTTGAACTCAGCCAGGTATTTGGCCACGTCGAGCTGGCCGCTTTCGACACTCTTATAAAGCGTGGCGCCTTCTTGAACCATCAGGGCACTAATGATGATGACGGGCAGAATCGCTATCACCAGACAGATCATCAGCGTGCACAAGGACGTGATATTGCGCTTCCAGCCGAACTTGGCGAGCAGGCGGCGTTGCAGCGGTGCGAAAATGATCCCCAAGATCACCGCCCAGAACACTGCTCCGTAAAATGGCAGCATGATCCAGATGAACGCGATGGTGACCAGCACCAACAGCAGCATCAGGGTTTTGTATTGAAGTGTGGTTTCGTTCATTTCTCGTCCGTGTCCATCGAGCCGCACTTTGCGCGCGTCCTGTTGGTTAGTCCGTCAAACGCAACAGGAGTGCCGCTGCTTCTGCGCGCTGGACTAAGGCCGAATGGGCGTGGACGTCAGTCGGGCGTGTTGCGATCAGGCAATTGGATTCGAATCTGCAGTCCTCCGGACTGGCTTTCCAGCAGCTGCAGCGCGCCACCCCAAGACTCAACGATGTCTTTAACGATCCCAAGCCCCAAGCCATGCCCGTCAACCTGCTCATCAAGACGGTTGCCTCGGCCAAGGACCTCATCACGGCGCACCTCGGGAATTCCGGGGCCATCATCGTTGATCAGCAGCAAATAAGACTGATCCTGATGCCGGATGTCCAGGCTGACCATGCTGTCTGCCCACTTGCAGGCGTTATCCAGCAGGTTACCCAGTAACTCAAGCACGTCCTCGCGATCCCACGGCAAGGTCAGACCGGGAGACACCTGATTGATGAGGTCAAGGTGTTCGCCATGAATCATGCGCAGGGTTGAAAACAAGCCGGGCAGTTCAGCGTCACAATTGAAATGGCTGCCCGGCAAAGCATCGCCGGACAATCTCGCACGGTTTAACTCGCGCTCAAGGCGGTGCTGAATCTGCTGCAACTGTTCGCGCAACGTCTGGCGGACGTGCGCAGGCAGATCGTAGCGCTTGCCTTCAGCGATACTGATCAACACCGCCAACGGCGTCTTCAAGGCGTGTCCGAGATTTCCCAAGGCGTTGCGCGAACGCTTGAGGCTGTCTTCTGTGTGGGCCAGCAGGTGGTTGATCTGCGCCACTAGCGGTTCGAGTTCCAGCGGCACCTGGTTATCCAGTTGAGAGCGCTGCCCCTGCTGCAATTGCAGGATTTGCGCGCGCGCTTTGTCCAGCGGACGCAAGGCGCGGCGCACGGTGACCCGCTGCAGGACAAGAATCAGAATAAGCGCTGCCAGTCCCAGCCCCAGGCCGATCTGCTGCACGCGCTGAAAGCTGGCTTTGACCGGACTGTAATCCTGGGCGACAGTAATGGAGATCTGTTGGCCAAACTTGCGGTATTCCTGGTGTAGCAACAGAAGCGACTGGTCACTTTTTTCCAGTTTGAGGTCAGCGTAGAGACCCGTTTGATCAGGCTGCGGCAATTCGAGGTCCCACAACGAGCGGGAACGCCAGTGACCATCCTCGAAATCGATCCGAAAATAATGCCCGGAATACGGGCGCTGATAGCCTGGCGACAGGCGATGCTCATCGAGTTGCAGGCCGTCAGGGCCTTTCACCAAGGCCACCAGCAGCAATTCACTGTCGTTGCGTAAGCCGGATTCGAGATAGCGCTGAAGCCCGACTTCGAACAACCACAGACTGGTCTGCGCGAGCACCAGGCCCACTATCAACAGCACGCTGATCAACCCCAGACTGAGTCGCGCCTGTATCGACTTCAACCTAGCTTCCCGCCAAATCGATAGCCCTGACCTCGGCGCGTTTCGATGACAGTCTTGCCGAGTTTGCGACGCAGATGATTGACGTGCACTTCGATCACATTGGAATCGCGCTCGTTCTCACCGTCGTACAAGTGTTCAGCCAGATGGCTTTTAGAAAGGATTTGCTCCGGATGCAGCATGAAGTAGCGCAGCAAACGGAACTCAGCAGACGTTAGTTGTATTTCCAGACCGTCGCGGCTTACCGTTTGCCGACCTTCATCCAGATGCAGCCCGGCCGCCTGCAGCGTCGGTTGGTTGGCCAGCCCGTGTGAGCGTCGCAGCAGCGCCTGAATCCGCAGCTGTAGCTCCTCTGGATGGAAGGGTTTGGTGAGGTAATCGTCGGCGCCGACCTTCAGCCCTTCGATTCGCTCAGCCCAGGAACCGCGCGCGGTCAGTACCAGCACCGGCGTCGATAGTCCTTTGGCGCGCCATTGCTGCAATACCTCAAGGCCGGACAACCCCGGCAAACCCAGATCAAGAACGATGAGGTCGTAGGGCTCGCTGGCGCCCTGATGGACAGCATCACGACCGTCCGCGAGCCAATCTACGGCATAGCCCTGTCGCCCCAGCGCACTGATCAGTTCGTCGGCTAGGGGAACGTGATCCTCAACCAATAACAGGCGCATTCAGTCATCTTCCTTGTCATCGAGCAATCGTGTATCACGGGCGTCGAATTTAAGCTCACGAACAACGCCGTCCTTCGTGAGCAATTCGATTTCGTAGATCAACACGCCATGTTTTTCTTCAAGCTCGGCCTCAAGAAGCTTCGAACCGGAATAGCGTCCCAAGGCCTGTCCGATGAATTGCTCCAGCGGCAGAATGACGCCCTGCTGACGTAGCGCCAGAGCCTCGTCCTGATTCAGGTCCTTGGCGTGGCTCAGAGTCGATAACGATATCGCGATCAGCCCGATACATTGCCAAGGGCGCTTATTTACCCTCATTACGTGTCCTGATGGTCCTTGAGTACCTGGCCGGTCGCAGCGTCCAATTCGATATCCCATTCAACGCCTTTGGCGTCACGCAGCTCGACTTGATAAACATGCTTGCCATACTGCTCTTCCAGCTCGGTATCGGTGATTGTCGCATTGGCGTGTTTGGCTAGTGCAATGGCGTTGAGTTTTTCGAAGGATTGGATAGTACCCGCATCGCGCAGACGAAGGGCTTCATCCGGTCCCAAATCTTTTGCCTGGACGATGCCGGCCGAGACAGCGATGGCGCACGCAGTGAGAAGAGCAGTCAAAGTTTTCATGTTGGAACTCCGTTTTGTTTATGAGGTTTACGGAGCCCACGTTAACCAGCTCAACTTAATTCAAACTGAATTTTCTGGCTACATGCCATCATTAACTGACTTCGCGGGCGCGAGGTTCTGATGAATGAAAACTCGATATAATTCGCCGAGAATCAGAACGGAGGGTTGATGAGCGCTATTCACATAAAGTCGCGGGCGTTGACGATCAGGGCTGGCAAACGTGCGATGGCGCGAATTCGCCGTAACGGTTTGTCGCCTGAGGATGTCGGCATAATTCCGGGCGCCGCCGGTGGACCCAAAGCGTTGGGGATTCAAGGCCTCGATCTTGCGCTATTTGGTGACTGGCTGCTTCGCGCACCTAGAGAGCGCTCCCTTATCGGAGCCTCGATTGGCTCGTGGCGATTTGCGAGTGCGTGTCTGCCTGATCCTGTCGAAAGCATCAAACGACTCGGAGCGCTCTACAACGAACAGAGCTTCGCCAAAGGCGTGACAATGGCTGAAGTCAGCCACAGTTGCATCAAGATGCTCGATGACCTTTTTCAGGGACGCGATGCCAGTGTTCTTGAGAACCCACACTATCGTCTCAACATCATGATCGTCAAAAGTCATGGCCTGCTGGCGGGAGATCACCGAGGCGGATTGGGGCTTGGGCTTTCGTCGGTGATCGCGAACAATCTTATCGGGCGTGGGCGTCTGTCGCGTCATTTTGAGCGGCTGATCATGCACGACTCGCGCTTGCCCCCTCCCCTCGCACCGCTGACTGATTTCCCGTCACGTTACTTGCCTCTGGCAATATCGAATCTGCGGCAGGCGTTGCTCGCATCTGGGTCTATTCCGATGGTGATGCAAGGCGTGTTGGACATCCCGGGAGTGGGGCCGGGTACGTTCAGGGATGGTGGGTTACTCGACTATCATTTGGATCTTCCATACAGCGGCAGCGATATCGTCCTTTATCCGCATTTCACCGACAAAATCGTTCCGGGCTGGTTTGATAAAGCATTGCCTTGGCGCCGTGGTGATCTTGGCCGTCTTCAGAATGTGGTGCTGCTTTCGCCATCGCCCGAGTACCTGGCGAGTCTGCCAGCAGGCAAACTTCCAGACCGCAGTGATTTCAAACGGTATGTGGGCAGAGCTAAGGAGCGGCAAGCGCATTGGCGCAAAGCCATGGCAGAGAGTGAGCGCTTGGGCGATGAGTTTCTGGCGCTGGCTGGCAGCGGACGCATTGGCGAAATGCTATTGCCCTTGGTTTAACCGCTTGGTCAGGTTCTGGTTGCCCAATGAGTAAACCAATGCGGTAAACTCGCGCCCTGCCTTTATCGCCTTGGCGATCGCCCTACTTCAGGACCCAAGACACTGTGGAAATTTTTAAAGAGTTTACGTTCGAATCTGCGCACCGCCTCCCCCACGTACCAGAGGGTCATAAATGCGGACGCTTGCACGGACACTCGTTTCGAATCGCTATCTATCTGGAAGGCGAGCCTGACTCTCACACTGGCTGGATTCGAGACTTTTCGGAGATCAAGACGATCTTCAAGCCCCTGTATGAGCGGCTTGATCATAACTACCTCAATGACATTCCGGGCCTGGAAAATCCAACCAGTGAAGTGCTGGTGAAATGGATCTGGAAGGAGCTCAAGCCTCTTCTGCCGGAACTCTCCGCGCTTCGCATCCACGAGACCTGTACCAGTGGCTGCGTATACCGCGGGGATTGATGCGGGTATGTCGTTACGAAAAACCACCTTCGGGTGGTTTTTTATTATCTGTAGGTCGAGCGGCCAACATGAGTGTTTTGAAAGTTTCCGAGCGCCCAAAACAAAACCCCTCACCGCGTAAGCGATGAGGGGTTTCGGAATTTAATCTTGACGATGACCTACTC
>NZ_JBSKHW010000019.1:95191-143476 GCF_057128765.1 Pseudomonas corni | reverse complement strand
CGTGACTACCTCTCTACGTTTTTGAAAATCGGCACCATTGTGGCCCTGGCGATCGGCATCCTGATCCTCGCGCCTGAACTGAAAATGCCTGCGCTGACTCAGTTCACCGACGGCTCCGGCCCGGTCTGGAAAGGCTCGCTGTTCCCGTTCCTGTTCATCACCATCGCTTGCGGTGCGGTGTCGGGTTTCCATGCGCTTATCTCTTCGGGCACCACGCCCAAGTTGCTGGATAACGAAACCAACGCCCGTTACATCGGTTACGGCGGCATGTTGATGGAGTCGTTCGTGGCGATCATGGCCATGGTGGCGGCTTCGGTTATCGAGCCAGGCGTGTACTTCGCCATGAACAGCCCGGCGGCGATTGTGGGTTCCGACGTCAACTCGGTGGCGGCGATGGTCTCCAGTTGGGGGTTCCTGATCACACCTGATCAGTTGATTGCAGTGGCCAAGGACATTGGCGAAAACACTGTACTGGCCCGTGCCGGTGGTGCGCCGACACTGGCCGTCGGTATCGCGCAGATCCTTCACCAAGCGTTCCCCGGTCAGAACACCATGGCGTTCTGGTACCACTTCGCGATCCTGTTTGAAGCGCTGTTCATCCTGACTGCAGTTGACGCCGGTACGCGTGCCGGTCGTTTCATGCTGCAGGATTTGCTTGGCAGCTTCGTGCCATCGCTCAAACGCACTGAATCCTGGACCGCCAACGCAATCGGTACGGGTGGATGTGTCGCGCTGTGGGGCTACTTGCTGTATCAAGGCGTCATTGATCCGCTGGGCGGCATCAACACCTTGTGGCCTCTGTTCGGGATATCTAACCAGATGCTGGCAGGGATCGCACTGATGCTGGCGACGGTCGTGCTGATCAAAATGAAGCGTCAGCGCTATGCGTGGGTCACTATCCTGCCGGCTTCGTGGCTGCTGATCTGCACCGTGACTGCAGGCTTCATCAAGCTGTTCGATCCGAGCCCGGCGGTAGGCTTCCTGGCGCTGGCGAAGAAATACAGCGCTGCTGCCGATGCTGGTCAGGTTCTGGCTCCGGCAAAAACCATGGACCAGATGCAGCATGTGATCTTCAATGCCTACACCAACGCCACGTTGACCGTGCTCTTCCTGTTCGTGGTCCTGAGCATTCTGTTCTACGCAATCAAGGTCGGTCGCGCGGCGTGGATCAGGAAAGAACGTACGGACAAGGAATCGCCTTTCCAGCCATTCCCTGAAACCCATTGATCGACCGGAGCGCTGCATATGTTCAATGACCTGAGCAAACTCGGGAAATACTTGGGTCAGGCTGCGCGCCTGATGGTGGGGATGCCCGATTACGACAACTACGTCGAACATATGCAGAAGACCCATCCCGACAAACCGGTGATGAGCTACGAGATGTTCTTTCGGGAACGTCAGGACGCGCGTTACGGCGGCAAGGGCGGGCCGAAGTGCTGTTGATTGGCTAGAACCTGTGTGGGAGGGAGCTTGCTCGCGATTTTTCAGTTCGGTCACCACTGCGGTGCCGGACAGAGTCGCGAGCAAGCTCCCTCCCACAGTTTTTTAAGCTCATGGGAGATTTTTGTTTGTCTACACCAATTCCGGTCACGATTCTCAGCGGCTTCCTCGGCGCGGGCAAAACCACCTTGTTGCGTCATCTGCTCAAGGAAGAACACGGCCTGAAAATCGCCGTGATCGAAAACGAATTCAGTGATGCAGGCATCGACACCCAGTTGCTTGGCGATGAGCCGGTGCAGGTGATGACCCTCTCTAACGGCTGCGTGTGCTGCACCATCCACACCGACCTGACCAAAGCGCTTTATCTATTGCTTGAGCGTCTGGACAGCGGCGAAATCGCCTTTGATCGCTTGGTGATCGAATGCACTGGTCTGGCCGATCCAGCACCCGTCGCTCAAACATTCTTCATTGACGAAGACCTGCGCGAGCGCTACATCCTCGACGGCATCATCACCTTGGTGGACGCCGCTCACGCCGAAACGCACTTGCTGCAAACCATCGCTCAGGCGCAGATCGGTTTCGCCGACAGGTTGCTGGTGAGCAAGCGCGATCTGGTCGATGAGGCGACATTCACCGCATTGAGTGACCGACTGACCCGGATCAACCGCCGGGCGCCGATTCGTGTGGTCGAGCACGGCAAGATCGACCTGGCAGAAATGCTCGACGTGCGCGGTTTCAACCTCAACGCCGACTTGGGAGCTGGCATGAGCCTGCGTCCTGTCGCACCGGCAGGAAACTCCATCGACCGCATCAGCAGTCTGGTGCTGCGCAGCGACACACCGCTGGATATCGAAAAGCTCAGCGAATTCATGAATGAACTGCTCGAAGAGCATGGCAAACAATTGCTGCGCTACAAAGGCGTGTTGAGCATTGCCGGCGAGTCGCGGCGGATGGTGTTCCAGGGCGTGCTGAAGTTGTACGGCTTCGACTGGGACACCGAATGGGCCGAAGACGAAAAACGCGAAAGCGTGATCGTGTTCATTGCCGATGATTTGCCGGAAGAGAAGATTAGGGCGGGGTTTGCGAAGGTGGCAGCGGAGTAGGGCGACAACGCAAATTCTGTAGGAGCGAATTTATTCGCGAGAGGCAGATGTGGCGCATTAGAACCGTGGGAGCGAACCTGTCCGCGAAGAGGCAGGTACAACCGATATATCTTCATCGGCTGTACCTGCGGCTCGCGAATAAATTCGCTCCTACAGGTGAGGCGTTATCTCTTACGCTCCGTAAACCGGCAGCTTGGCGCAGATGGCCTGCACTTTTACACGAACGGCGTCGATTACCGCTTCGTTGTTCAGGTCAGCCAGGATGTCGCAGATCCAGCCAGCCAGTTCTTTGCACTCTGCTTCTTTAAAGCCGCGAGTGGTAACAGCCGGTGTGCCGAAGCGCAGGCCGGAGGTCACGAACGGGGAGCGTGGATCGTTCGGTACGGAGTTTTTGTTCACGGTGATGAAAGCCTTGCCCAGCGCGGCGTCGGCGTCTTTACCGGAGATGTCCTGCTTGATCAGCGACAGCAGGAACAGGTGGTTTTCGGTACCGCCCGACACCACATCAAAACCACGGTCGATGAACACACCGGCCATTGCCTTGGCGTTTTTCACTACTTGTTCCTGGTAAGTCTTGAACTCAGGCTGCAACGCTTCTTTGAAGCAGATGGCCTTAGCCGCGATGACGTGCTCCAGAGGACCGCCTTGACCGCCCGGGAAGACGGCTGAGTTCAGCTTCTTCTCGATTTCGGCGTTGGCGCGCGCCAGGATCAGGCCGCCACGAGGACCGCGCAGGGTTTTGTGCGTGGTGGTGGTGACGACGTCGGCGAACGGAATCGGGTTCGGGTAGACGCCTGCTGCAACCAGACCAGCTACGTGGGCCATGTCGACGAACAGGTAGGCGCCAACCTTGTCAGCGATCGCACGGAAACGCGGGAAGTCGAGGATTTGCGAGTAAGCCGAGAAACCGGCCACGATCATTTTTGGTTTGTGTTCTACGGCAAGGCGCTCGACTTCGTCGTAGTCGATCAGGCCATTGCCGTCGATGCCGTATTGAACGGCGTTGTACAGCTTGCCCGACGAGCTGACGCTGGCGCCGTGGGTCAGGTGACCGCCGTGGGCCAGGCTCATGCCCAGGATGGTGTCGCCGGCATTGAGCAGCGCGAGGTAAACAGCACTGTTGGCTTGGGAGCCTGCGTGTGGCTGAACGTTGGCGTAATCGGCGCCGAACAGCTCTTTGGCACGGTCGATGGCCAGTTGCTCAACGATGTCGACGTATTCGCAACCGCCGTAGTAACGCTTGCCTGGATAGCCTTCAGCGTACTTGTTGGTCAGCACCGAGCCTTGGGCTTCCATGACCGCAGGGCTGGTGTAGTTTTCCGAGGCAATCAGCTCGATGTGATCTTCCTGGCGCTTGGCTTCCTGTTCCATTGCGGCATAAAGGTCGGAGTCGTACTTGGCGATAGTCAAATTACGGCTGAACATGGCGGTCCTCGGGGCGTGGGGCAGTAAAAAAGGAGGGCATTCTAACCTATCGGCTTTTGTCTGGCATATGAAAGGCAGTCATGTGCGGGACAAGCGGTTTTCATTTGGGGCGCTCGCGGATGACCTCTGTAGGAGCGAACTTGTTCGCGAGACGCATTGAATGACACAACACATCGGACGCTTCGCCAACAAGTTGGCTCCTACAGGGGGCTTTGTAATCAGTCCAACATGAAAAGGGCGTCATTGCTGAACTGCGCTTCGAAGCGTGAAGGCGGCATGGGGCGTCCGAACAGATAGCCCTGAACCTCATCGCAGCCGTGCTCGCGTAGAAACTCCAGTTGCTCATGGGTTTCGACGCCTTCGGCGATCACCGACAGATTCAGACTGTGGGCCATGGCGATGATGGCGCGGGCGATTTGCGCATCCTGCTCGCCGGAGGGCAAACCGTCGACAAAAGTGCGGTCGATTTTCAACACGTCGATCGGGAACTGCTTGAGGTAGTTCAACGACGAATAACCGGTGCCGAAGTCGTCCACGGCGATGCTCAAGCCCAGACGTTTCAGTCCATCGAGAATCAACATCGCCACGTTGACCTCGCGCATCAGGATACTTTCGGTCAGCTCAAGCTCCAGACAGGCCGGCGGCAGTCCGGTTTCCTTAAGGATCGTGGCGATACGCGTGCCTAGCGTCCCGTCCGCAAACTGCCGCGCAGAAATGTTGACCGACACTTTTGGCACCCGCACTTTGGCCAAATGCCACTCCTTGAGCTGACGGCAGGCTTCGGTCAGCACCCAGTCGCCGACTTCCACCACCAGGCCCAGTTCTTCCAGCACGGGGACGAACTCGCCGGGCGGCACTAGGCCACGGCGCGGATGACGCCAACGCAATAGTGCTTCGGCGCCGGTCAGACGCTTGCCGTCGCCACTGAATTGCGGCTGGTAATACAGCGTGAACTCCTGCTGCTCAAGGGCATGGCGCAAATCGCTTTCCAGTTCCAGACGCTCCAGGGCGCTGGCGTTCATGTCGGCCTGGTAGAACTGGAAGTTATTTTTGCCGCGCTCTTTAGCGTGATACATCGCCGTATCAGCATTTTTCATCAACTGACTCAGCTCATGGCCGTCCTGGGGGCTTAGGGCGATGCCGATACTGGCGGTGACGAAAAACTCACGGCCTTCCAGCACAAAGGGTTTCACCAAACTGGCAAGAATCTGCTCAGCCACATGGATGGCCCGATTGAGCGCTACCTGCTGAGTCGCGCCCGGTTGCAGCAACAGGGTGAACTCATCGCCGCCCATTCGCGCAACGGTGTCGTCGTCGGCCACGCATTCGAGCAGGCGCCCGGCCATGTCTTTGAGCATGCGGTCGCCTGCCGCATGGCCGAGCGAGTCGTTGATCGGCTTGAAACGGTCCAGATCGAGAAACATCAGCACTACCCACGCTTGCTGACGTTCGGCCTGCTGCAAGGCGGTGTGCAGACGGTCCTGAAACAGCGTGCGGTTGGGCAGGTGGGTCAATGCGTCGTAATAAGCCAGTCGATGAATGCGTTGTTCGCTCGCCTTGCGTTCGCTGATGTCAGAGAAGAAGCACACGTAGCTCGCCAGATCGCCTTCGTCGTCCAAGACCGCTGTGACGCCAACCCAGGCCGGGTAATGTTCGCCGTTACGGCGCTTGAGCCAGACTTCGCCTTCCCAGCTGCCGCGTTGATTGAGCTGCTTGAGGATGTAACCCAGATGGGCTTCCTGCTGATCTTCGACGGTCAGCATCATCGGCAGTTGATCGAGCACTTGAGCCACGGCATAACCGCTGACCCGGCTGAATGCATCATTGGCCTGAACGATGTACCCGGCAGGGTCGGTGATCAGAATGGCCGAGGTCGAGTGTTCGAAAACGGTGGCGGCCATACGCAGGTCTTTTTCAGCGCGACGCTGTTGGCTGATATCGCGGCCCACGCCAAGAATGCCTTCAAAAGCCCCGTCCTCGCCCCAGACCAATACCAGCCGCAGCTCGACCGGGATCTTCCGGCCGTCAGCGCGCAGACAATCGAACAGAAACAACTGCGCCGGTATCTGACCTTGCAACAGCGCCAGCGCTTGCGGGTCGGCCAGTGCTTTGTCGACACGGCTCACCAGGTCATACAGGCCTGAAAGCTGCTGTGGATTGGCGATGGCGGAGGCCCAGCCGTTTTTGAGAACCCACTCGGCGCTGTAGCCGAGCACCGTATGAACGGAAGGGCTGACATAGTTGGGTTTAAGGACGTTATCGGTGGAGAAAATCACGTCGCTGATGCTTTCAGCGAGCATCCGATAGCGCTGTTCGCTGTCGCGCAGCGATTCGCTGGCCTCGATCTGCTCGGTGATGTCCTTGGCCAGGCCGATGATCCGCGTGACCTGTCCGCTGTCGCTACGGGCCAGGGCCTGTTCGCGGATATCGAAGCGGCGCCACTGATTCTGCTTATTGCGAAAGCGCAGTTGGAATTGGGTCAGGTCGCCGCGCGTTTCGTCCAGGCGTTCGGCGTACAACTGTTGATAACGTTGGGCATCGTCAGGGTGCAGGAGGATTTCCCAGAAATATTCCCCCATCTCCAGCAATTCGGCTTTGTCGTAGCCCAGGGTCTGCCCCAAGTGATGGTTGCTGTAAATAACGCGCCGGGACACGACGTCCTGAACGTACAAATGGTCCGGAACGGTGCGCACGACGTCAGACCAAAAGCTTTCGCGCTCCTGCAATGACAGCTCGATTTGCTTGCGGCGGGTAATGTCCGTGATGTTGAGGATGACGGCATTGAAATCGTCAGGTTGCTCGGGGAGCCTCACGACCAGCCACAGATGCTGATCCGAACCTTGCGCATCGGGCAGTCGGATTTCCATTTCCAACTGGCTGCTGCCGTCAAGCACGGCATGTAAAAGAAGCGGGCCAATGCCTTGGCCGTTACGAGGGCAGCCCTCGATGAGTTGCCGCCAGACCTGCTCGGCGGTTTCGCTACGCAACAGGGACGCTGCAACCTGATTGACTTCAGTAATGCGCAGTTGATGCAGCAGGCCCTGAAGCTGCGCAGGGTGGCGTTCCAGTCGAGTCGTCAGCTCCTCGCTGGTTTGCAACTGAAGGCGCTTCAGGTAGTCCGGAAGGTCAGACAGATCCAGGACACAAAGGGCAACGCCGGTGCCCTCAAAGATATCTTTGTAGCGTCGGCGGCTGTCGTGTAGCTCACGCTGGCGACGGCGCAGTCCGAGCAGCGCCAGCAACGGTACGATGGAGCACAACAGGGCAATCAGACATTTACCGATCAATGGTGAGATCAGCTCCTGACGCGCCTTGCCTGCATCATAAAGGCCGCGCAGTTGCCAATTGCTGTTCGCCAACGGGGCGAGCAGCACGGTTTCAGCGGGGCTGTCTTTGTTCTCTAAAGCCTCCGGGTTGCCATCGCTGTAGACGACATGCTGGCTATTGACGTTTTCCAATTGCCAGACAGGCTGGAAATCCTGAGTGCTGTGCCGCGTCAGCGACTCAAACATTTGGCCGGTAAAGCGCAGCATCCAATAGCTGCGGCTGTCAGTGCCGGGCTGGCGAATAAAGAGATAGAGCTGCTCGCCATCCGGCGCATTGGCGTAAAAATAGGGGTGGTCTGGATTACTGGCCAGGGTTTGGGCTGCGAACTCAGCGTCCGGGTTGATGCCAGCACTGTGTTCCTGAACCGCGCCAGGCGCATCGATCCAGTCGAAGTCGTTCAGCGCAGGAAGCGCAATGCGCAGACTGGCGAGCAGAGCCGCTTTCTGATCGGCAGTGTGTGGACTGTTTCTCGACTCCTCCAGCAGATTCAGGGCGACTTGGGCGGTAAGCGCCATGTTCAGGCTCAGGCGATCGGCCATTTGAACGCTGTAATCGACACTACGTTGGCGCTGACGCTCTTGAGTCTGGTGAAACTGCTCGATCAGTTGCCACAACAACAGCATGAGCAGGAGCAGCATCAACACTGCCAGCATGCCTTTAAGCGACCCGCGCCAGGGCGAGGATGCCGCGCTTTTTGCAGAGCGCAATGAAGAAACCGCAGGTGTCGTTGGCAAACTATGATCCTGACTACTGGACTGAATCAGCGGGTGCGAAAGGCACGATTAACTTGGCGCCAAAAGGGCGGCTAGCATGCCTTGCATTGTGGCGAACTGCCAGCCCCATTGGGCCGGGCGGTTTGCCCTGTCGACCGCATTCGGGTAGCTTTGCCCGACGCGCAGCGTGTCCGATTTCTGCAAGCGAGATTCCACGCCTGCAAGCTTTGATCCAGCTCAATCACCGTACTTGAATCCACGCGCCGTTATTGCGGACCAGCCTGTTCAATTCAAGGCCCGGAATAGCCAGACGGCAAGTGTCGGTCGAAAAATAAATGCTGCTCTTGCGGCAAAGCTGCGACAAATCTGCGACGCAACCTCACGCTCGCGGCCTTATTCACAGTCTCATACGCTAGGTTTTTACTTCATGGCTCAATACGTTTTTACCATGCATCGGCTGAGCAAAGTTGTTCCGCCGAAGCGGGAAATCCTGAAAAACATCTCCCTGTCGTTCTTTCCGGGCGCCAAGATCGGTGTCCTCGGCCTCAACGGCTCGGGTAAATCCACGCTGTTGAAAATCATGGCGGGTGTCGACACCGAGTTCGATGGCGAAGCACGCCCGATGCCGGAACTCAACATTGGTTATCTGCCGCAGGAACCGCAGCTGGACCCGACCAAGACCGTACGTGAAGTGGTCGAAGAGGCGGTCAGCGTGATCAAGGACGCCCAGGCGCGTCTGGACGAAGTCTATGCCGCTTATGCCGAGCCGGACGCCGACTTTGACAAACTGGCTGCTGAACAGGCCAAGCTCGAATCGATCCTGCAGGCAAGCGACGGCCACAACCTTGAGCGCCAACTGGAAGTCGCCGCCGATGCGCTGCGTTTGCCAGCGTGGGACGCCAAGATCGAACACCTCTCCGGGGGCGAAAAGCGTCGTGTCGCGCTATGCCGTTTGCTGCTGTCGGCCCCGGACATGCTGCTGCTCGACGAACCAACCAACCACCTGGACGCCGATTCCGTCGCCTGGCTGGAACACTTCCTTCATGATTTCGCCGGCACTGTCGTCGCGATCACGCACGACCGTTACTTCCTGGACAACGTGGCAGGCTGGATTCTGGAACTTGACCGTGGCGCGGGCATTCCTTATGAAGGCAACTACTCGGGCTGGCTCGAAGCCAAGTCCGATCGTCTGGCGGCTGAATCCAAGCAACAGTCAGCCCATGAAAAGGCCATGAAAGAAGAGCTGGAGTGGGTGCGTAAAGGCGCTAAAGCCCGGCAGTCCAAATCCAAGGCTCGTCTGCAACGCTTCGAAGAACTGCAATCGCAGGAATTCCAGAAGCGCAGCGAGACCAACGAAATCTACATCCCGGCCGGCCCGCGTTTGGGTGATAAGGTCATCGAATTCAAGAACGTCTCAAAAGGCTACGGCGACCGTGTGCTGATCGACAATCTGTCGTTCTCGATGCCTAAGGGCGCGATTGTTGGCGTAATCGGCGGTAACGGTGCTGGTAAGTCGACACTGTTCCGTATGTTGATGGGCAAGGAAACGCCGGATTCGGGCAGCATCGAAATCGGGGAAACCGTGCAACTGGCCTGTGTTGACCAGAGCCGTGATGACCTGGATGGCAGCAAGACCGTGTTCGCGCAGATCTCCGATGGCTCCGATCAGATCAAGATCGGCAACTACGAAATCCCGTCGCGCACCTACGTGGGCCGCTTCAACTTCAAAGGCGGCGACCAGCAGAAGTTCGTCAAGGACCTGTCCGGTGGTGAACGCGGCCGTCTGCACCTGGCGTTGACGCTCAAAGAAGGCGGCAACGTTTTGCTGCTCGACGAACCGTCCAACGACCTCGACGTGGAAACCCTGCGTTCGCTGGAAGAGGCGCTGCTGGACTTCCCGGGCGCTGCGATTGTGATCTCTCACGATCGGTGGTTCCTTGACCGCGTGGCGACTCACATCCTGGCGTACGAAGACGATTCACAAGCGGTCTTCTTCGAAGGCAACTACACCGAGTACGAAGCTGACCGCAAAAAACGTCTGGGCGAAGCTGCAGCCCAGCCGCACCGCGTGCGTCACAAGAAGCTGGCGTAATCACGCAAGCGTCATGAAAAACGGAGCCTTCGGGCTCCGTTTTTTGTTGAGTCTGCTTCCTGTAGGAGCCAACTTGTTGGCGAATTTGGGAGCATCTGGAAATCGCCTCGCGAACAAGTTCGCTCCTACAGATGATCACCGGTCAGTCATCTCAAACATCCGCCTCAATGGCGACAATCTCGATCACCTGATCACCCGCCGGGCGTTTCCAGTTCACTTCATCCCCGGTCTGTGCACCAAGCAAAGCGCGGCCTAATGGCGAGGCCCAGTTGATCAAACCACTGCCGGCATCTGCCTGATCTTCGCCGACCAGTTGGATACGTTGTTGATGATCATGCTCGTCGGCAAACGTCACCCAGCTACCAATTTGGATTTTCTCGGTGGACGCAGCTGGTGTGACCACTTGCGCGCTTTGTAGCCGTTGATTGAAATAACGCAGATCGCGCTCGATGTCTGCCTGGCGCTGTTTATCGGCCTGTTCGCCCAGCGCAGATTGTTCGCTGTGCTGCGCTTGCAGCAAGGCCACATGGGCCTGCAATTGCGCCAGACCACTGGCAGTAACGTAATTGGTTTGCTCGCTGACCTGACGCTCGACCGGTTGATCGGCCTGCGCGGCAGCGTTTTCTTCGTTGACAAAGGCCCTGCTCATGACGTTCTCCCTTTTTAAGGTCATGAAAGTTGGGCCACGCTTGCGCCGTAATAGTTTCGCTGGATGTTCAGCAGCAACTTTTGCCAGCCTGATGACCAATGTCACTTAGAGCGATAAGCGCGTCCCATATCTTGGGTCGTCTGATGGTCCCAGTCCCGGTCGCGGTCGTTCCATATGCTGGCGCGTCCCTGATCCTGATTGTTCTGATTCTCCAGCATGGCCTGGCATTGCCGGAACCCGTCCCCCCATCCTTGTGCGTACAGCGAATCTTTTAAATAGCGTGGCACATTCTTTTTGAATTGCCCCTTCATCACGTCGACAGCCTGCCGCCCACTGCCGCAGCCGTCCTGGAATCCATCGGCGAAGGCGGGGGGATAACCCTCAGCCAACAACTGATCATGAGTAGACTGACAGCCGGCAATCACTACCACACACCACAGCACAACCCAGCGCGCGTTCATTTCCGATCCCTCAATAGTTAGAGAAAGTCTAGAAGCGGATCTGTGAGTTATTTGTGAATACGCGGTGAGAAATGCATTAACCGATGCTCGGTATAAAGCCTTTAGTTCAGCGATTGCGCCCAATGGTTGATCATTCTGAAAAAACTTTTAGTAATTTTTCTCTAGACGGCCTGCGAACATTCAAGGGCGTTAGACTACCCAGTCTGCTTAAAACAGCTTTGGAAGCCGGATGAACCTCAGAACCATTTTGATCCTTGGCGCGCTCAGCGCTTTTGGCCCTTTGGCCATCGACTTTTATTTGCCCGGATTCCCCGCTATGGCGTTGGCATTCGGCACCGATGAGAAACATGTACAGCTCACGCTCGCCTCTTATTTCCTGGGGTTGAGCATCGGGCAATTGGCATACGGTCCGGTGGCAGACCGCTTCGGTCGGCGTATCCCTCTTTTGTTCGGCGTCGGATTGTTCACCCTGGCGTCACTGGCCTGTGCGTTTGCCCCCAACCTTGAGTGGCTGATTGGCGCGCGGTTCGTCCAGGCGCTAGGCGGGTGTGCCGGCATGGTGCTGTCGCGGGCAATCGTCAGTGACAAATGCAATCCGGTGGAGTCGGCAAAAGTCTTCTCACAGTTAATGCTGGTTATGGGGCTGGCGCCGATTCTTGCGCCGATGCTCGGCGGCCTGTTGGTCAACGTGTATGGCTGGCAGTCGATCTTCCTGGTATTGACGGTTTTCAGTGCGCTCAGCTCGTTGGCCGTCGCCCTGGGTTTGCCAGAAAGCATGCCAGCAGATCACCCACGTCAGCCTCTCTCTGGCGCATTCGCGCAATATCGGCGACTGCTGGGAGATGGCGTGTTCCTGGGGCATGCATTGACGGGCGGTATCGCGATAGCCGGGATGTTCTCCTACATCGCGGGTTCGCCGTTCGTCTTTATCAAGCTTTATGGCGTACCCGCTGAACACTATGGCTGGCTGTTCGGAATCAACGCGGCAGGCTTCATTTTGACTGCGCAAGTGAACGCCAGAATGGTCGGTCGTTTTGGTCCTGCGTGGCTACTGTCTCGGGCTGTGTGGATGTACCTGGCGGCAGCGCTGGTGATGCTGTTGATTGCCAACCTGCACACGGAAAAACTATGGCCGTTGCTGGTGCCGCTGTTTGTGTATATCGCAAGCCTGGGTTTCATCATCCCCAACTCCTCGGCCTGCGCGATGACCGGACAGGGGCGGCGCGCAGGAAGCGCATCGGCGTTGCTGGGCTGCCTGCAATTCAGCGTGGCGGCAGGCGCCGCGGCGTTAGTGGGCGTGCTGCACGATGGCACTGCGGTGCCGATGGCAACCGTCATCAGCATCTGTGGTGTGCTCGCTGTGGCATTGGCTGTTTTCACTCGTCGCCTGCATAAAAAACGCGATGGGATGGCTTTGCGGCCCGATGTGCGGATCTGAACGATGTAAACAGCGTTGAGGGGCTGCAAAAGTGTTTTGCTCCGCAGCCCTTGGGTCGTCTGGTTTTGATATCGGAACGAACTTTCAGTACACATATATCAGACGGTTCAATTTCAAGTTTTCAGGCTCGGACTACTTGCTTTGCGGATAAGTCCTACAAGTTGGCTCAGTGACTGTGCCCGTTGAGAGAGGCCATATCGAGTTCGGTGCGGCGTGTGGAATTTCCTAAAGCTGTTTTTCGTGAAGGACTTTGGCGTAATCGTTGTAGGCAATTACCTCACTCTGAATTAAGCGCTGTTTTCCAATTCTCTTTCAGGCTTGAAATTAAGCGGCTTTCGGGGTGAAAACCGAGGAAATCGCCTTTGTAGTGTGTTGCCAACCTTGTGCCGGTTTTTCGCTATCAGGCGCGGCTGCTCTGCCTTTGCCGCAATTGGTCCAATTTCTATCCTGCTCACAGCGCTTATACTGACGTTCCGAATGTGTCGCATAGAAAGTGCGCGCATGGGGCTGTAACGGTAGTTGCAAGCAATCTGTACAGAACTTGTTAACGGAATATCTCGTGCTCATTCACGGCTATCAATCAGCGCGTTTGATCATGTTGAGCCGAATCGATTGCGTGGATCGTCAGGCGCAATGTATTAGGTCCGTAAAAAGGCTGGCAGGTAAATTACGGCTTTGCTTTTGGCGGCTTAGCGTCTTGGTTGTTGGCAAATCGATGTCACTATGTCATCGCAATAGACGATTGTTTCAACAGGGAGTTAACACATGGAAAACGCACCTTGCATTAGCCACATAGCCGCGCTGTTGGCTGACCCCAAGCGCAGCGCAATGATGTGGGCGATGATGGACGGGACTTCTCGATCGGCGGATGAATTGGCGCTGCTGGTCGGACTTTCAACATCCTCGGCGGGTGCGCATCTGGCGCGGCTGGCCTCGGGCGGTCTGCTCAAGCAGGAAGCACGAGGTCGAAAGCGCTTTTTCAGATTGGCAGCGCCCCAGGTGGGCGCTGCGGTAGAAGCGCTGGCCAGTGCGTCGATCGTGAGTGCCCAGGCGATAAGCCGCAGCGTTCCTGCGCCGCTGCCCGTCATGCCGCTGCGTCGCGCACGTATATGCGCTGACCACCTGGGTGGTGATCTGGGGACAGATTTGTATCAGCGGATGCTGGGGGCGGGGTGGATCGAGCATTCCGAGCAGCGGCTGGAGGTGACCAGTGTGGGCATATCCAAACTTGCCGAGCGGGGGATTTTTGTGACGGCGTTGGCGCACACCCAGCGCGAAACCGCCTGTGCCTGCGCCGACTGCGTAGAGCAGAATCCGCATCTGGGAGGCGCGTTGGGTGCAGGTCTGCTGCAACTGTTCATGCAACTGGGCTGGTTGCGTCCGACGGAGGAGTCCAGCACGTTGCAGGTGTCTTCGGACGGTCAGCGCGAGATCAACAAAATCGCCTCAGCGGCCTGAAACAACTGCTGTACTGAAGCAGAAATGAAAGGGGCAGCCCCAAAGCTGCCCCTTTTCATTTGTTACCCAATCAACTGCCCGGAAAGTCGCTTCCCAGGTTTGCGGTGATCAAGGCTTGATCAGTCTTGCGTCCAGGCTGTTCTGCGCCAGGCGTTTGGCCTGATCCTGGGTCATACCAAGATGGGTGTACAGCGCGTGGAAGTTTTCCGTCACGTAGCCGCCGAAGTACGCCGGGTCATCGGAATTCACAGTGACCTTCACGCCGCGTTCGAGCATGTCCAGAATGTTGTGCTGGGCCATGTCGTCGAACACGCAAAGCTTGGTGTTGGACAGTGGACACACCGTCAGCGGGATCTGTTCGTCGATGATCCGTTGCATCAGGCGTTCATCTTCGATAGCGCGAACGCCGTGGTCGATGCGCTGGATTTTCAGCAGGTCCAGTGCTTCCCAGATGTACTCGGGCGGCCCTTCTTCGCCTGCGTGAGCAACAGTCAAAAAGCCTTCGCCGCGTGCACGATCAAAGACCCGCTTGAACTTGCTCGGTGGGTGGCCCATTTCCGAGCTGTCCAGGCCGACGGCAACAAATGCGTCGCGAAACGGCAGGGCTTGGTCGAGGGTTTTTTCAGCTTCGTCTTCGCTCAAGTGGCGCAGGAAGCTCAAGATCAGGCCGCTGCTGATCCCCAATTTCTGCTGGCCGTCTTTCAAGGCGCCGGCTATACCGTTGAGCACGACTTCAAATGGGATGCCGCGATCTGTGTGGGTCTGCGGGTCGAAGAACGGTTCGGTGTGAACCACGTTCTGGGCCTTGCAGCGTTCCAGATACGCCCAGGTCAGGTCGTAGAAATCCTGTTCGGTGCGCAGCACGTCCGCGCCTTGGTAATAAAGGTCCAGAAACTCCTGAAGATTATTGAACGCGTAGGCGCCGCGCAGCGCTTCGACGTCGTTCCAGGGCAGGGCGATCTTGTTGCGTTCGGCGAGTGCGAACAGCAGTTCAGGCTCCAGTGAGCCCTCCAGATGCAAGTGCAGTTCTGCCTTGGGCAGGGCGTTCAACCAATCGTACATGTGCTTTTCTCATCAGGTGCAATGGTCGGCATTCTACAGATTCATGCCCGTTGGCTGGGCAAAACCTGACCAGGCGGTTCATTCGCTGCACAATCCTGTAAGAGCCAACTTGTTGGCGAGCCAATAGAAACCAAGGCTCGCTTACAACTTCGCTCCTACAGAGAGGATTCCAAATCACGCCTGTAGGCATAGGTGTCGGCGAAACGGGACAACAGAAACTCGGCGCAGGTGGTCGTCGGGTAAAGCGGTGGATGTTGCGGGTCGGTGCAGCCCGGCAGGCATTCGATACGGGTGTCGGGATGGGGTTCTGCGAAAAACGGCATCGAGTAGCGGTCAACGCCCAGTGGGCTGATGACACGATGCGGTGTCGATACATACCGGTCGTTGCTCCAGCGGGCCATCATGTCTCCCAGATTGACCACGAACGTCTCGGCAATTGGTGGTGCGTCGACCCACTGCCCGCGCACGTCGCGCACTTGCAAACCACCTGCTACGTCCTGGTACAGCAGGGTGATGCAGCCGTAATCAGTGTGCGCGCCAGCACCTTGCTGTTGTTCGCTGGTGGCGGTGTGGCGAGGAGGGTAGTGAATCATGCGCAGCACGCTCACGGGGTGCTCGAAGCGCTGATCGAAAAAATCCAGGTCAATGCCCAGTGCTGGCGTCATGGCGCGCAACAGCGTCAGCGCCAGGGCTTGCATGTCCTTGTAATGCTGCTCCATGAGCGCTTCCCAGCCCGGCATGTCCGGGTGACGATTAGGGCCGCGCAGTGGTTTTCCGGCCAGCACCTCCGGGTGGTCAGCGGGTAAATGCAGGCCCATGTCGAAGGTTTCTTTGAGATCGCTTGGCAGGCTGGGGTCCAGTTGCTCTGTGGCGATGGCGCCGTAGCCACGATGGTGCTGGCTTTGGGTGATATCGATCTTCAGTTTGTCGGCATTGGGCAGCGCGAAAAACTCCTGGGCCGCGGTGATTACCTGCTCGATACGATGGGTGCTGACGGGGTGGCCGCAGACGTAGAAAAAGCCCCACTCGCGACAAGCACTGTCGATTTGCCGGGCAACGTCATGCCAGGCTTGGTCGTCGCTAGCGTAGAGCGGGGAGATGTCGATGATGGGAAGCGGGTTCATGGGTGCTCCGTGTTGATCTGTGCAGGAGCGCGCTTGCCTGCGAATACGCTATTGCAGCCACATTTATGTTGGCTGAAACAAAGCTATCGCGGGCAAGCGCGCTCCTACAGTGGTTCGATGCCGCGTGGTTACTTCGGCAAATCCGCTTTGATCCCTTCCACGTAATAATTCATCGAAGCCAGTTCGGCGTTGGTTGCGACAGTGCCAGCCGGAATCTTAACGGCGCCGGTCTGATCCTTGATCGGTCCGGTGAATGGGTGAAACGCGCCGCTTTCGATGTCAGCGATGATCTTCTCTGCCTCGGTTTTAACCTGCGCAGGCACCACGTCACTGATCGGCAACTGCACCGTGCCTTCCTTCAAACCGCCCCAGTAATCCTGCGATTTCCAAGTCCCATCGAGCACCCCCTGAGTCGCTTGAGTGTAGTGCGGGCCCCAGTTGTTGACGATTGAGGTCAGCACGGCCTTGGGCCCGAAGTGCGCCATGTCCGAGGCATAACCAACGGCATAAACTCCACGACGCTCGGCGGCCTGGATCGGCGCAGGGCTGTCGGTGTGCTGGAATATCACGTCCGCGCCCTGGTCGATCAACGCGTTGGCGGCGTCAGCCTCTTTGCCCGGATCGAACCAGGAGTTGACCCACACCACTTTGATTTCGGTGCCTGGGTTGTATTTATCCAGTGCTAGCTGAATGGCGTTGATGTCGCGCAGCACTTCCGGGATCGGGAACGAAGCGACGTAACCAATCTTTTTGGTCTTGGTCATCTTCGCTGCCAGGAACCCGCCCACGTAACGGCCTTCGTAGGTGCGGGCCAGGTAGGTGCCCATGTTCTTGTCCTGCTTGTAACCGGTCGCATGCTCAAACGTCACTTTCGGAAATTGCTTGGCGACTTTCAGCGTTGGGTTCATGTAACCGAAGGAGGTGGTAAAGATCAGGTCGTAACCGCCTTTGGCCATGTTGCGAATGACCCGCTCCGCGTCGGCACCTTCGGGCACGTTCTCCACGAAACTGGTCGTCACCTTATCGCCGAGGGCATCGGCCATCGCCTTGCGACCTTGTTCATGCTGATAGGTCCAGCCGTGATCACCGATGGGGCCGATGTAGACAAAACCGACTTTCAGCGGTTCCGCGGCAACGGCCATCAGCGTCGAACTCAGGCCAACGACAGCAGCCATGGCGCACATAAGTTTTTTCAGGGGGCGACGCGAGTGAAGGGTGGAAAGCATGCAGGTCGAGCTCCTTGGGTCTTGTTGGCCAGGCCGTCTGGGCGGGCTGGGCAATCAATGCAAAAAGCTGACCATGTAGACAAGTAAAGCATCAGCCGGGGATTGCCGCCTTCTGCGCGCTCACCTCCAGCGACAAATGCGGCTCGCGCCGGTGCATGGGTGCGACATATCGACGCGAACTGGTGCAGACAGGCACTCAATGCCCTTTGCCTTGAAACCTTTGGACACAAACCGCACTCTCAAGCGCTCGGACCTCGATCAACTCATGGACGCCGCGGCTTTTGTGGCAAAGGTAAAGCAACAATGGGCGCGATTCTCAAGCAAGAAAAATTTCTCCTGTTAGCCCTCATCGCGACGTTTTTCGCGTATGGCTTCGAACATCAATTGCTCAGCCACGGCCATGCCGTCGCGCTGATCTCTGGCATCGTGCTGGTCGGTTTTATCGTCTGTGCTTCGATGCGCGTGGCACACCACGCCGAGGTGCTGGCGGAAAAGGTCGGCGACCCCTACGGCACCATGATCCTCACGCTTTCGGCGGTGCTGGTTGAAGTGGTGATCCTGGCGATCATGATGAACAACGAGCCCTCGCCAACGCTGGTGCGGGACACTATTTACTCCGCCGTGATTTTCTAGACACACACCTCTTTGGTGTCAAAGCCCACAAGGCTTTGACTGTTCTTGATCTGGTCTTGCCTTGCTTTTGATTCCAAAGCCCACAAGGCTTTGGTGCTCCTGCTCCTGCTCCTGCTCCTGCTCCTGCTCCTTCCCGTGATCATAAGATTTAGACGTGCATTTGATTGGGAGTGCTTTGGGGCCAATCTCATTGACACACTGCAGTCTGAGCCTGCCGGACGCCTGACGGCTGGCTAAGAGAGGCTCAACCTCGAACCGGGATAGTTATGGAAGTGAATGCGACACTTGGTAGCACCGTTAATTGAAGCGATGACGGCGAGCTACCGAACTACGAACACGGTGCAGGGTCAGACCCGGTTACTAGCTACCGGCCTATGTCGACTGGCGATTTCAGTAAGGAAAGAACATGGCCGGCAGTAGTCTCTTCGCTCTTCTAGACGACATTGCAACTCTTCTGGATGATATTTCGCTTATGAGCAAGGTGGCTGCCAAGAAGACGGCCAGCGTATTGAGTGATGACTTGGCAGTGAATGCTGAGCAGGTCACAGGAATGAAGGCGGATCGAGAATTGCCCGTTGTGTGGGCGGTCTTCAAAGGCTCACTGAAAAACAAAGCGATCCTCGTTCCTCTCGCCCTGATCCTCAACGCGGTTTTGCCGGCAGCTGTTCAGTGGTTGCTGATGGCCGGCGGAGCCTACCTTTGTTATGAAGGGTTTGAGGCGATTAAAGATAAACTTTTTTCTAATGACTCTGAGAAGAGGACTGGTGCCAGACAGGTCAAGGTAAAATCTCCTGAAGAGATCGCTGCTTTCGAAAAGCGAAAAGTTAGCGGCGCGGTTCGCACTGACTTCATTCTGAGCGCCGAAATCATAGTCATTACACTTAATATTGTTGCTGAAGCGCCGATGGTTCAACAGATTCTCACGTTGATCACTATCGCTTTCGTGATGACAGTAGGCGTGTATGGCATCGTGGCAGGTATTGTCAGGATGGATGACGTTGGGCTCGCATTAAGCAAGCGTCCAGCGGGCGGTGCGTTCACTAATATGGTGAAATGGTTTGGAGGGTTTCTGGTCACTTTGGCGCCCAAACTAATGTGGGGCCTTTCCTGGATTGGAACAGTTGCGATGTTCTTGGTTGGCGGTTCATTCGTAGTAGAAGGAGTCCCGTACTTGGAACATTTAAAGGAGCTAATTGTTGGAAATTTTGGAGCGTGGAAGAAGGTTGCAGAGATGCTTCTAGAGGGGCTGGTCGGAGCGTGTTTGGGGGGGCTTGTGGTCGGTATTGTGAGTACGGGGCAGGGCATGATTTCGGCTAAAAAAGCTAAGGTCGAAGATTAATTATTGCGACTAGGTAGGCCGTTATGCTGCAAAGCCTAAGTAGGACGATTATTGTTGGTTTTTGGAAATGCCCTGCAGCGCGCCGGATCAGTGCGTTAAGCCTAAGAGTTTGGGTTAATGAGGAGTAGAAGGCATTGGCAGATGCTAATGTCCAGCCCCATGCAAGCTTAATGGGGCTGCCAGATCAATTTTCTCCTGTGGCGACGAGACGCCCGAGTCTAGCTTCGACCAATTTCCGCAGTATGTGGCCCCCTACTTTTCTGCATACGACAACCAATATCCTGCGCTGGTTACAGTACTAAGTCAGTGGGGGACTAAATATGGTTACTGGCGAGGCCGGCGCAGCGTGGCCAACGATATGGATTACTAAATAGCTGTGTACCCGGGTCGTTCCTGGCTTTTGACGCCTGCCGCATAATGACTGCATCCATCTCAAGGTGATTCAAATTAAAGTCGTCGGCGGGTTAGTTTGGTCGTGTCTCTAGGAAAATTGTTCAATGGTAAGAATTCGGGGCCTGTCTAATATGGTGCTGGCGTCTGAGCGGATTCTGAGACTGCAAGCAACTCCGCTATGACAAGGATTAGCTTAAATCGTACCATCGAAGGATGGCTAAGGCCAGGTTTTGAACGATGGCCTAAATCCATTTAAAAACTTAAATCTAGTTTCCAGTAGTAGGGCAGGGTTGGAGTGGGCGGAGGGAGAGTGCCTATGGTCTCCGGCTTCACCATGAGGCTACCAATAGCTAGTCACTGGAGCGTAAGCATGGCACTGGAAACAAGCATGGACGCCAAAATAGCGTTGCCCTTTACCTGCGACAACCTATAGCCTGATGTTATGGAGCAGGCGCTTGTAGTGGCGCCGTTCGGACGGATATGTCCCTCAAAAGATTCGTACCCCAAACCTGTTTGGAACCGCAAGGAATCGCAAATGAACGAGTCGTCAGATCCTACTGTGCTGTCTCTGATAGAAACCGTTGCTAGTGGAATACCAGAGCCGGTCAGAAGATCGTTTTTTAAAGCTATATCGGATCTTCTGGGCGGCTTAATGGCTGTTCCGATTGCGAAGTTGGAACAATACGCTCAGGCAATTGATGACACTACCCAAGCGAGATCCATGGTGAGTGCCGTCTTGGCGAAGGCTGCCGTGGACGAGGCGAGCAACAACGTAGATCTGATGAAGGTTGCTGCTGAAATTTACCTACCAACTACGATTCGAAAGGCAAAAAATCGCCTGAGCGTCGCGCACAGAGCAGCCGAGCATTTGGAAGCTGACGCTACAAGTGATGATGCGTCGGCAACGTCTCAACCCCCTGATGACGACTGGATGAACAGCTTTATGCGGTTCGCTGAGGATGCATCGTCAGAGCGTTTGCAAGATCTATTCGGTCGAATACTTGCTGGTCAAGTCCTGCATCCAAGCTCGTTCGGTTTAGCCACGCTCCGAGCTTTGAGCGAGCTAGATCAAGAGACCGCGAATGACTTCAGCTACGCATGGGCCAAAAGCGTCGGAAGCGCTGTTGATTACAGTGCACAGTGGCAACTCGGCGACGATTTTTCGAGATGGCAACGACTCAGTGAGTTTGGGTTGATGGCGCCTGCGATGGCCGTGCAGTACCTTCCTCCATTCAAGCCGGATGGCTCAGCGCTATGGTCACCTTTCTGCGTGGATGGGACTATACCGCTGGTATATCTTCGTGCAGGATCGAAGTCACAATGGGATTATATTGATTTCACTCGCGTCGGTAGAGAGCTTGGACGGTTGCTTCCAGAGCCTGATTACCAAGAAAATATACGGCAGGCTGCACTTCGTCTGCCTCGGTCTGGAGTTACACGAGTGGAACTACGCTGTGATGGAAAACCTGTCGAGGTACTCTGGCAGTCTCCATCGTAAAAATCTCTACTGATACCGTGCTTGAATGATTTATGAACCCATTCGGTCTCCAAGGAATGCGGCGCTTGATTGCGATTGGGATGTCGTAAGGGTTAACTGATCTACTCGGTCAGCGCTGCAACGAAAGTAGCCTGCAGGTGGTGAAGAGCAAAGCCGCCGTGTCTTTGAGTTACTAAAAATCACTGGGCGTTGTTAAGCAAAACCAGCATTGCCCTATTGCTCGGTATCAGCAAAATATGCTCAATCAAACGACTATCCGTCAGTTACAGCCTCCCAGAAGCTGCCTGAGCTCCTCGACGGCTACCGGGGGACTAGATCTATGAACCATGGAATGGCAATTGGGACATAGCGGTTTCATGTCCTTGATGGGATCAACCACTCCAGCGACGCCCATGGTGTGTAGGGGTATCTCATGATGGATATGGATGAAGTTAGAACCTAATTCCCCGTACACATCTTTGAAGGTCATCCCACACGCTTGGCATGACGGCCCGTAGTGTTCCAGACATGCCTTGCGGTTTGCACTGCTTCTCTCATAAACGCTGACCGTCACTTCGTGCCAGCTGCCCTCAGTCTCGTGCTCCACTAGCGGGGCATTTTCATCGACGCTCGGATGTATGCCTGACTCAACATGGCCTGTCGGTGCGATGGCTGACGTTGAGTAGGTTGCATCGACCCAACATAGAAACTCTTTAGCTAGCTCTTGCATTGCCACCGTGATGCGACTGGCGGCAGTATTTTCCGAGCCGGTAGGTGGAAGTGCAAAAATTTCGGGAAGTCTTACATCGTATTGCACACCAACCACTTCAACTTTTAATCTCGCTAGCTCGGATTTCCATGACCCTCTGGGGACTGGCGCAATAGGTGCACTAACGGTTTGGCTGAGCAAGGCGGGTAGCTTTGTTGCTGAAAACTTATTTTGAAGGTCGGTTCGATCGCGATAGAACCACACCCGGCACATCACTCGGGGAGGCAGGACGGTCGGATTGAGTTCAAAGGCTATAAGTCGAATGCCGGAGTAAGGCTCTCTGTACTCAGTCCACAGGCTCTTCTCATTTTGTCTGAAAGTCCTTACTGCGCTGCTGATGAACGCTACCCCGGTTGGTACAGTGGTGCTTCTGAACCCTTCTTTCCAGCTTTCCAGCATTGCGTCAGATTTCAGCCAGTGTTCATGCTCCATTGGCACGTATTCCTTTTCATCAAGACTATCGATAGGTTTTTGAAACCACGGCAACTGCAGTGATGTTGGAATGCACTCGGCGGCGTTTAACGCAGTTTTTGGGATGACAATCTTGCAGGTTATGCTGAATCGCGAGCTCGAGCAGGACGGCAGTTTGAAACCAAATCGCCTTAGTGCGCAACCTGGGTTTGGTACAGGGAAGGTACTTCATCCTTAACAGAATCCCCCATTCACAACGCCGCCTGTCTCCCACCCTACAGATCCAGTAAAACACCTACTCGAAATACTGCAGCCAAATGCGACCCTCTGAGCACAGGATGAGGCGCAACAGGCTCACCTGAGCAGATAGACTAGGCTGAGATCCTTTTTGTAAAGCTGCGCCCGAATCCCAACGCCAAATGGACTCTTAATGGACTATTCAAAAATCAGCGGCAAAGACATTGGCCAGCGATTGGCGTTTGAGGAGCTAACCTGCCAACTTGCAAGACGCGAGCGCCCCAATAGTGCCAAGGAGTTCAGGCGGATTGAGGGCTCGGGAGGTGACGGGGGAATTGAGAGCTACTGGTTGCTTGAGGACGGTGCTGAGGTTGGTTATCAAGCCAAATATTACCTCAGGGCCGGCAGTATCGACTGGAGCAAGATTGATGATTCAGTAAAACAGGCTTTGAAAACCCATCCTCGCCTAAAGCGTTATGTGATAGCCATTCCCTGTGACCTTACAGATCGCAGCGGGGCAAAAGGCAAAGGCAACACGGGATGGGAGCACTGGGACTCGCACAAGATCGCCTGGGAGAAGCTTCGTGCAGAGAGCGGGCCTGGTACTGTCGAGTTCGTGGCTTGGACAGCTTCTGAGTTAACCGACAAGCTGCTACAGGCAACCGCTGAAGGACTACGGAAATTCTGGTTTGGTGAACTGGAGTTATCATCGGAGTGGTTCCGAAAGAATGTAGAGCTCGCCATAGAGTCTCTAGATGAGCGATATCATCCGGAAGACCATGTTGAGGTTCAGATCGAGATTCTCTTCAAAGCACTCCTTCGGGACGAAGAAATCTTAGCCGAGCTTGAGGAAAGCTTTTCAGAGTTAGTCAAGTCCTCCAGACTTAAGAGTTTTATCAAAGATGGCGTCGACGCCAGACTCATAGCTGGTGTTCAGCGTATCGAGCTGGAAACCACTAGAGCTGCGGCATTCAGCAGCGAATTCCGCTCCGACTTTTGGAAGCCTTGGCCGGTTGCTGAGTGCGTAGAGGCCTTGTCGATGGCATCGTCGAGCATCCATGAACTGAAGTCGTGGGCTTGGAAAAATATGCCCAAATCTGAGTTCAGAAGGGACTATTCTTCCCCTGATCTGAACTATCTTAGTCATCAGTTAGACAAGCTTTCTGATGCTATCTATGGCTTAAGTTCAAAGCTTGGCGGTAAGTTCTATTCCGCTGAGCGAAACCGTTTCGCTCTTCTTTCAGGAAAGGCGGGAACTGGTAAATCTCATATGCTTGGGAGCATCGCTCAAAAAGCGATATCGGACGAGCGCCCAGTGTTGTTATTTTTGGGGCAGCAATTAGGATCTCAAGGATTTTGGGGCCAGGCTACAGAAACTGTCGGACTTGGGTGTGTTGAGCCCGAAACGTTTTTGCAGGCCTTGAGTGCCGCCGCTGAGGCAGCAGGAAAGCGCGGACTTATTCTTATCGATGCGATAAACGAAGGTGCTGGTGCAGACCTCTGGAGAAATAAGCTTCCTAAGCTGATCGCTAGGGTAAACGCTTACGAGAACCTTGCCCTTGTGGTCAGCTGTCGTACTGAATACATACCATATGTGGTGCCACCCAAGGTGCTTGATGCGGTGGAGTCCTTCACCATCCGTGGTTTTGAAACTGATGAAGAGCAGTCAAGGGCGGCGAAGATCTTCCTAGGTAGACGCGGCATATCCCAACCAAGCACGCCATGGCTTTCAGCTGAGTTTGTGAACCCGTTATTTCTTCGAAGTGCCTGTATCGCCCTAGCCCGAGATGGGTATAAGCAATTTCCTCAAGGACTGCATGGCACCAAGACAGTGTTCGCTTTTTACATCCATAGCGTCGCGCGTAATTTAGGCGTGGGCCGAGATGGCAGTGATGAGCTCGTAGTGCCGACAACAACCGCGATCTCAGCCATTGCCGCGCTCATGGCAAAAGATAGGCGCGACTACATAAGCTTGGCTGAGGCTGTGCAGATTGCAGCGGAGAAGTTCGCAAATTATCCAGCACCATCTTCCAGAACCTGGTTTGAGGTGCTTCAGAAAAACGGCATGTTTCGACGCGATCCAGCACCACGCCTTGGCAAGGTCGATCCCTTCTTACCTGTAGAAGACATCGTAAGATTTAGTTTTCAGCGACTACAAGATCACCTCATGGCCGGCGTATTGCTGGCTGATGTGACAGATCCTGGCCGCGCACTAGGCGACGGTGATTTGAGCTTCATCCTTAAAAATGGGGCGCTTAAATGGGAGTGGGCAGGATTAGCCGAAGCGCTTTCTATCCAGATACCAGAAGACTTTGGAGTGGAGCTAATCGATGTGATGCCCGGCGACGTAAATGCTTGGGTCAATGACTACTCAATCAGAAATGCCTTTTTGGAGAGCTTGCGATGGCGCAATGCGGCGGGATTTTCAGATCGAACGCTGCAGATTTATAACGCGCTTCTAACCTCTGACGACAGCCACTTTCATATCCTAATTGAGCTAAGCGCCAGCATCGATCATCCATGGAATGCTGAGTTTCTGCATAAGGTATTGATCAATAAAAAACTGCCACAGCGTGATGCGTTTTGGACAGCCAGGGTCAATGAGCTTTACCTACATGAGGGCAGCACTGCACGTCGGCTTTTGGATTGGTGTGCTTTCAGTCAAAACGACAAAACGGATTCTCATGTGCAGTTGCTCTGCGGTTTGACAGTTGCTTGGCTGACGGCATCTTCGCACAGGGAAATTAGAGACAAAGCAACCAAAGCTCTCTCTTCACTCCTCCTATCAAACGTCCAGTTATACAGCGAGCTGTGCGCGAGATTCTCCGGTATCGACGACCTGTATGTGCTGGAAAGATTGCATGCTGCCGGGTACGGAGCAGCCTGTATCGACAGATCCTCCCAACGACTGGAGCTGTACTCTACGACAGCTTACGACCATGTTTTCTGCCAAGAACGTGTACCTCTGTCGATAATGCTGAGGGACTACGCTTTTGGGATAATCGAACTGGCTGAGTCTCGGGCGTGCTTACCAGTCACGATTGATGTTGAGGTGTGCCGGCCTCCCTATAAATCTAAAGCGGTAAGACTCTCCACGTCTAAATCGAGTCTTATCGGGAGGGCGAAGAAGGCAGGTGGGGACGAGATAATGCAGTCCTGCACTGGCGGGATCAGTGACTTCGCCGATGTAATCAAATCGCGCGTCGGGGTTTTTTCGAGTGTGCCGTTATCGTCTCCAATGCCCTACACGCAAAAAGAAAAATATGATCGTTTTGAGACCGAGGTCATTTCCCCTTATTCAGACAGAAGCAAAATCTTAGAGGAAATGGAGAGTCTCAGATTCAACGCTTTCCATGCATTATTGCATCCGGAAAAGGTTAGGGATGTCACTGATAATTCTGAGCAGTTGAGACAGCTCGAGAGTGCGCTTTTCAGGCTCCTAAACCCAGAGGAAAAATTGAGATTCAGGGGAGAGTTCCAGGCACGATTTGCTACTTCCGGTGGAAGTGCTTACCGTCTCCCAGACATCGATATTGGTGCCGCTCAACGCTGGGTAGCAAAGCGCGCTTATGATCACGGATGGACTCATGACCTTTTCCGAGGTGACCAATCTCGCCGATACGGCTATTCGCGTGACAGGCCATTGTGCGAGCGCATTGGTGCGAAATATGAATGGCTGGCATTGGACGAACTGTTGTGTCGTCTGGCCGATAGCAAATGGATGAAGGAAATAGGTCTTGATGGATCGCGCCAATACCGCACGACGTTGGACGTGGGTTTTCATAGAGACATTGATCCCACCATTCTCACGGATCTTCCTGCTGGAGAACGATGCTCTGTGGATGCGGCTCCGGTTGTGCTTAAGCAGGTGTCGGAGGACGATCTGCGGAAGTGGCCATTTGAGCTCAACCCAAGCACAGGCATTGCGAATCTTGTTCACCGCACAGACCAAGCTGGAGACGAGTGGGTAGTTTTATACGAGCATCGTTCAGATACGGATCGCTATGAAGATCAGGAAGGCCGTGAGCATGGGTTGCGCCAACAGGAATGGCGTTATCTGTTGCCGGTCATAGTCCGGAAAAAAGACCGCAAACGACTGGTTGATTACTTGGCTGCTCAGCAATCTATCAACGTTATGGACTGGTCGGGCCCAAGCTGTACCGATGCTGGTTATCTGCTTGAAGCCCCATGGCGGTCTACGTGGGAGCAGCAAATGTGGACGCCAGAGCAGTTCCATAAACTGGGAGAAGTAGAGATCGCGTTCCCTTGTTTTAGCTATTGCTGGGAGTTACACCTTGACGCCTCACTCCCTAACGGCGCCACTGCAATAATACCCGCCCCATGGTTGGGGAAGGCTTTGGCACTGACACCTTTGGCCTCCAACTTGCTAATCCAAGTTGATCCTAATGGCGTTCGTCAGTTCGTCAGTGGCAGGAGCACTGATGACGGATCGCATGCTTACGTCCGCCGAGACATTTTTGATGACTTTCTGAATAAAAATGAGCTGGAGTGCTTGTGGATTTTTGCTGCAGAAAGAACTGTGTGGCCAGATGGAAGCAATTCCAACGCAGCATGGCGAAGGTCTGAGGGAGTTGTCTGGCATGAGAAAGGTAGAGCGAAAATGAAGGCGTGGACGGACGACCGGCGGAACCGGGAGGCCACGCCGCTTGCAAGCTCCCCTGCTGTGAAAATGATCCTTCCGGCCAACGATTAGCTCAAAGACTCTATTGAGACCGTCCTATACTGCGTCGCTTCGGCTGACTGATATGCAGCCAGTACTGCGCTTTCCACCATATGCTAGGTCTTAGCCTATCTCAGCCATCGAGAGTCGCAAATCTACTGTGCGCGATTTTCCCTGACTGGTTGATGCGGGAGTAGTCAAAGGCCACCTTTAGCAGGGCATATTCGGCGCACACGAAATGGCCTGATGGACGTGACATGCGCCATGTCACTGGCGACTCCAAGTCGAGGTGTCGTAGAGCTTTGTTCTACTTGACGCTTGGCGGAGAGATGACGGCAGTGAGTTGGCGGGACATGCTCGCGAGTAATCGCTGGTATTTCTTGCGAAGCTGCTCACTCCCTGAAAATCCGTTGTTCAAGCGCTGTGTTACACCTAAGAATCCTACTTCCACGCCATGCCGCTACGATAGTGGCTAAATAATTCCAAGACGCCAGTTCGCGACTATGCTCAAAGATTACTCTTGAGATGAGCGCACCATGTCGACGATTGAGATAGCACCAGTAGTAGCTGATGATTTTGAGACATGGTTAAACGGGCGCCCGAAGTGGCAGCAGACAGCAGCTCGCATGCTGATCGACTCGAAGCGGCAGTTGAATCCAGAAGAGATCAAAACGCTCGCGAGACTTTGCAAGCTCGAAGCCAAAGATGAAGCTGATCCCGGATTTTTGACCGTAACCCCCGGCACGTTATCGCAGGTTGCCAACAGACCTTTGCTTCGGATTGAAGAGATCCTAGATGTGCATGGGTTGAACGCAATCAAGGCAGGCGCCCACCTTCCATTTGGCAAAAGCAACCTCTCGGTGATCTACGGACAGAATGGAACCGGCAAGAGCGGATTTGCACGGCTGCTGAAAGAGATCTGCGGATCACGATCCAAGGACGATATACGCAGCAATGTCTTCGATTCGACGCCTACGCCATGTCGTGCTCATTTCAAGGTTTCAATTGACGGTAAGCTGGCTGATGTTCACTGGGACATTCCCAGCGGGCCACACAAAGCTCTAAGACATGCACAGGTGTTCGACAGCAAGGCTGCTCAGCAGTATATGGGCAGAACTGAAGCATGCTATGAGCCGAGTCGGATGAAGTTTGTATCGGCGCTGATCGTCACGGCGGACGCGATAAACGCAGAGCTTGCCAGAGAGAAAGCGTTACTCAGCAAAGCACTCCCTACCATTCCGGAAACTCTGAATCACACTGCCGAAGCAAAATGGCTTCAGAGCCTGAAGAGCACGACCACAACCGCAAGTATAGATAAGGAAAGTCTGTACACGGATATGCTTAATCGGGAGCGTATAGAGAAAGAGGCCTTACTCGCAGAGAAGGATATTGCGGGTCGGCTACTAAGCATCAACAAAGAAAAAACCGCACTTAAAAATATTGAAACAGCAATGTCGACTCTTCAACAGGGATTGAACGATGCGACAGCAGGTACGCTAGAGACCCTAAAAAACGCCGCTGTTAAGGCCAGGAATTCGAGCGAAGAAGCTGCGGCAGCGATTTTCGGTAAAGCCGAGCTCGACGGTGTTGGCTCTGCGACCTGGCAGGATATGTGGGAATACGCACGCGCATACTCTAACGGCACGGCCTACACACAATCTCAGTTCCCCAATATTGCAACTGATTCACGCTGCGTGCTTTGCCATCAAAGCCTTGATGAGGACGCCAAAGCCCGTCTAGCTGGGTTTGAGAAGTTCGTCACTGACGGCCTTGAGACAGCCGCCAAGAAGGCTGAAAAAAGTTTTACTGATCAGAAAACCCTGTTGCCAACTCTTCCTGGGGAAACAAGCTGGATCGTTCAAATGTCCACCTTAGGCCTCGAGGAAACGGATGCGATCTCCTGGCTTGGCATGCTCAAAGCGAGACGTGATCAAATCGTGTTGGGAAGCCCTGTCGGCATCTTGCAACCGTTCGACTGGAAGAGCATCAACGAAGCGGTAACAACTAAGTCAGCAGATCTGATTGCCGAAGAAGCGAGCCTTTCGGCCCTATTGAAGGATGAACATCGTCAAGCAATGCGTGACCAAGTTCAGCGCCTTCAAGCAAAGCAGTGGCTCTCGCAAAACAAAACATCAATCAGCGCTGAAAGGGCTAGGCTGATCGCAGTTGCCGCGATAGACAAAGCTTCACGCTCAGCGGCTACCAACGCTCTGACCACCAAGAAAAATGACTTGGCCAAGACCGAGTTGGATGCTGGCTACCAAGCTCGATTCATTGAAGAACTTAGGCTGCTCGGTGGCCACCGCATTCCAATAGCTCCACAAAGCAAATCGGGTGGCAAAGGCAAGATCACCTTTGGCTTGAATCTAGTAGGTGCGCACGGTACTCATGGCTTGGAATACATCTTGAGCGAAGGTGAAACCAGAATCGCCGCACTCGCTGCGTTTCTTGCGGATACTACAGGATCAAATCAACTAGCCCCGTTCATTTTCGATGACCCAATATCTTCACTCGACCAAGACTTTGAGGAGAAGGTTGTCGAACGCCTTGTGTCCTTGTCTCAGACGAGGCAGGTCATCATATTTACTCACCGACTATCGTTAGTTGCATTGGTAGACGCGGTTACGGAAAAATGGAACAAGATGCCAGGGATGCCATCTGTCAAACCGGCACTGACTTCCCTCAGGAGACTGGACAAGGTGGCTGGTATCGTTGCGACCGCTAGCGCTCGAGACCTGAAGCCGGAAAGTGCTGTTCGCGGATTGATCGACAATACGATTACGCGGCTGAAAAAACACCAAGAGAAGGCTGAAGTCGACGATTACGAGACGCTCGGTAAAAGTGCATGCAGTGACTTCAGGGTGATTGTCGAAAAAACGATTGAGCACATTCTGTTGGCGGATGTTGTAGGCCGGTTCAGACGTGCGATCAACACCCAGGGCAAGCTCCATAAGGTCGCCAAGGTGACGAATGAAGACTGCGTGTTCATTGATGAGCTGATGACTCGCTACTCAGTATTTGAACATGCACAGTCAGATGAGAAGTCCAGCAGCACTCTTGAACTCGATGTCTTCGAGGCCGACGCCGTAGCCTTGCAAAAATGGATAGCCGAGTTTGGATCAAGAACCAGCTAATATATTGAGCAAGGGTCAGGATCCAGTCGAGCACTCGGTTCTGACCCGGCCCAACACCGGAATCGAACCGACATGACACCTATCTACGGCGTTATCACTCCTCTTCCTGATTACTCAGGAAATCAAAGGTTGTCAGCGTGTCGCAATTTAGGCAGTGGTACATACTCGATGCGTCTTGAAAGTGCATGCCGCAAAAGCTTCCGCAAAAAGGGCAGCACTCGTTCCACTCCAAATCACCCCAGTTCCAAACGCCGAGGTACTCAGGCACACCATCCCGATCATGGCCAGTGACCTCAAAGGAGTCCTCGGTCGTACCGACGAATCCATCGATGCCAAAGTGTTCGAGGATCGGCAAAATGTACGAAGGATCTAGGTCGAACCATTCACCAGTGCCACGCAGATGAGAGAATTGCTGATGGATCTCCTTTTCCAGCCGTACGTCATCATCCGTACGAATCCATCCCAGCAGCACTAGCTTCCTTGGATTCCCGGTTTGAAGGCCTTTCCTGCGGCGCTCGATGTCCTTGGCGCGACCTATTTTTACCTGCTCATTACTGTCTTCAATGAAAAAATAGATCATCTTCGCTCCAGTCGTACACCGGCTATTCCTTACCCTTTCAATAACGGCCAAGAGATTGCCCGAATTGATGGTGTAGTCGTGAATTGTTTTATCTCTTGAGTCTTCCCGACAGCCTGCAAACAAGCCGCAGACAATTTTAGGTCGCTGATTTCGACCTATAGTTTGTACTGGCCGAATAATTCATCCAGCGGTACGAACGCAGAGCCAGTTTCTGCGGCAGCTCTAACCTTCCGGTCGATCACCTCCGCGATAGGAATTCGGTGTCCCAATGCCTTGTAGATGTCTTCGCCGGAAATGCAAATCACCTTTCGTCCACGACCAAACGCATGGAGGCCTTCTTGCGTGAATCCGCCATAACTGATGAAAACCCCACGTGCCCATGCAGCCTTTTGATCCAGCTTGCCTTGGAAAGTGTGTAGCTCTGCTGCTCCAATTGGATCTCTGACCCACTTGGCCTCGATTAGATAGGTTTCGTGTCCGAGCTGGAAGCTGCCGTCTATTTGCTCGCCAACCAAACTGAATGGTGAACGCGCCTGGAGCTTGGACGAGTCGAAAAGCTCTTTGAGGAATCCTTCAAACTCGTAACCACGCTTCTGCGGTGGCAGATCACGGAGCTCGTATAGCCGCTGCTTTAGCGCATCCAGAATTTGGCCATGATCAATAGCGTCTGCAGCAGCGAAAGGATTTTGTACAACTGCGGAGCCCTGCTCTGGCAACCTAATTGACTGGAGCAGGGAGAGAAAGCGCCCTTCGGCGTTCACAACGTCTTCAGCAGCTTTCGTATTTTCCTGCACGGATTGCCGGTACTTCCAAAGAGCTTGGAGCACTCGGATTACCGTAGGAGGATCGGCATGCTGGAGGAGACATCTGACACGCCTGGCCTTTGAGGTGCCATCCTTAGAAAACATCTCGTGGGAGATGTCAATCTCCAGCTCCTCTAGGAAGAACTCGTCCATCGTGCGGTTAGAGAAGTCGAGAACGTATCCGTCGCCCATGTTGAAGATCGAATCAAGGAACCGCATCTCTGTCGATTTAAAATTCTCCACGCCTGTCCTCGATCCCTGATCTGCCCAGCATCCGATGCCAGAACCAGATATGTTCAAAAGTCGGTTCTTAATATGCCCCAAAACGGGCTAAAACGCATGCTTGCACCCCGACCTGCGCGTGCCATAGTTTGAGTCGTATTTATAGACGTCATCCAGACCGCCATGCTAGGTTTTAGCCTTGATCTTCCTGGATCAAACGGTCGGCTCGTGAAGGCTCCATGCCACAGGTTGCAACACCCTCTTTATTGCACGCATTTCGACGAAAGTCAGCGGGCAGCCGACACCCTGACGACCGGAGAATTGCTATGCGCTTCCCAGTCTATCCGAACGATCTGATTCGTAATCGTGGCTTCAAAACCTTAGCCAAGCAGCTGCAAAAGCAATGATGTGGCCCATCCCCAATCTCGCTGGCAGATGCTCAAGACGCGCTCGCGCAAGGACTGGGTTATCAAAACTTCCACGATCTCAATAAGGCCTCAAAGACCTGCCCACCAGATCAACCTGTGCCGCTAGAAACCGCCGTCAGGCAATCAATTAGCTCCGCCATCAAAGGTATTCTTTCGCAGGGATCAGAGCTGCCTGGAGGCCAACTCGAGCTGGATCGCCTTGTAGACGATCTGTCCCTGAAAAAGCTCGTCGCCTTTAAACATTACAAGTTTTTCCCGACGCTGCCCATAACCCGTTACTAGGTTTGGTTCGTGGGGTTCGCCCAGGTTTGACTAACGACCATATTCAGACGTTAGAGAAGATGCTTGCCGAATCTGGAAGCTTGAGAGATCGGGCGCTTCTCGCATGCATGCTGGGTGCGCTGCGGTCGTGGGAGATCCTAGCGGCGAGAATGCGGCACGGTACTGCGGTGTATGGCGTGAAGACCCGTGAGACCAGAAATGTAATTGATGCAATTCCCGCTAGGCACAGGGCGATCTTTAAACAGTACGTCATGGCCTCAAGGTTGTCAGAAGGCGAGTACCTTTTCCGTGCGGCTAATGCTCCTGGACGTCCACTATCGTCAATGGCGCTGATGAGGATTTGTTTCTCGTGGGCTCGCAAGGCGAATATCGATGTGAGTCTGCTCACGCCCCATGGCATCCGTAGAACTACGGAGAATTATGCGAATTGGATGCGGCAAATAAGTGCAAGGATGGGCCACCACCCAGTGAACACGACCTTGGCATATGTGGCTGGACTACCGACAACCAGTGGCAATGTTTCCAAGGCCTCTCCTCCGAAATGATACAGAGCATAATTCGCGAGGCCATGGTGAAGGCTGCGCCATAGTTTGACAGCGATTCAAGCTAACCCTGCTTGGGCCCGCCCCTGTCGGGTACGGCTGTTGTAAACCAAACCCTGGCTTCGCCAGGTTTTGGCCCTCCGGGCGTCCATCCTCGAGCCTTTGGCCCGTCGTGGGCCGGCGCGCTCCGCTTGCGATCATGGCCTATATCCGAACAAACCCGCAGGCACCTCCAGCAAAAGCAGCTTGGTGATCACATTTCCGATGCTATTGCGCAGTGAATTTGTCTGACCTATGATCAGCGCCAGGCGGTGATGGTCGCCTGGCGCCTGTTTCGCGAAGCAATAGCCCATCGTAGATACCCCCCCGTTTTACATCGGCATGTCCCTACCCAGGCGCTGCCCGGTGAACAGGCAATCGGACACCTAAGCGTCGGAGATTAGGAACCATTGCCATGTCTGATTTTTCCCCGCTAAACATCTTCAAATCTCAAGCTAAACAACTTGCTCGTGATCAGGGCCTGAAGCTTTCTGTGGCTCAAAAAACACTTGTGCAAAAAGCAGGCTTCGCTGATTACCACGAGTTTTCTACGGTCGCCCAGCGGAACCCCGAGGATCCACGCTTGATGATGGCTGTCTTTGGGATCAGAGATTTTAGCGACGCGATCAACGAGGACGATGTCTACGCATATCTGAATCAGGAGCTGGAAAACCAGCTCTCCGGTGCGATTGCGGAGACAAACGCAAGCGGGTTCACGGTAGACGCTTTGACGGTTGACACCACTGATTACGCCGATTCAACCGGAATGCTCATCTTAGGAGTTTCGCTTACCTACAAGGGCCAGCAAGATCAAGAGCGGGTGTTCCTGACTGCCACGGTCGAATTGCTTCGCCGCGAAGGTAAGTGGTTGCTTGCAGAGGCTGGCGTGTCCAGAAGCCCGATTTCTTTTTCACCATTCCGCTTAGAAGATCACAGCATGGCAAGACCAAAAACGATCATGCGCTACCTGACATTAAGTAAGTTCAAATATCTCTTAGAAGATAAAGGCATCTACGTAAGTGCTGCGTGCGATCAATCGGACTTGCAAGAGGGTGATTATGATCACATGTTTCTTACCAAGCACCTTCAAAGCCAACCTGGCCAAGATCAAGAGCTGATGTCGAGAGTCGATGAAATGATGCTTGGAAGCAAAGAGGTAGGACGCAAAAGCACCTATTTGAGTTGCTGGTACAACTCTGACGAAGAGTCCTCCGAAATGTGGAAGGGTTATGGCGAAGGCGGTGTTGCGATCTTTAGCACAGACTATGCTCTAGAGTTCGGCTTGCCACGTCCACTTGATCAAGCCGCCGAATTCTATACGCTCACTTATGACGACCAGCTCAAGCCGCAAGCTAGCCAACAACCGTTCCGTGTAAAAAATGAGAGCTATAAGCAAGAGAATGAGTACCGACTGGAATTCAATCTCTTGAAGTATTCAGTTTTGACGGGATTTGAAGCTCGTAACGAAGTACGTGTTGGCGGAGTGTTGTCTCACGAGAGCGCCGAGATCACCTCGTGTATGTCCCCAGAATCAATGGCTCGTAGCCACCATGTGATTCGTCGCAAGGGTAAAGGCTATGTTCTTACTTATCCACTTGCAAAAATCATTCATGAAGTGCGCATGCACCCTAGTGCCACAGATGTAGAATTAGAGGAGGTTCGAGCCTCCCTAAAAGCCTGTGGTATCAACTGCACTGTCAGGCACTCTGCGCTGCGTAAGATTGCCCACTAGGAAAACTGAGCTGTGTAGGCTACCCCCGGTTGCCAGCGGCACGTGCAACGGATATTGGGCGCGAATGGCTTCAGCGGGCGCGTTGCAGGTCTGCTTCACTGGCTGATCGCAGCCCGCAAGTAGCACCAATGCAGTGGCGACCACTATCGTGCGCTTATCACGTTCCTGCTGGCTCAAGGGCGATTCTTTGTCACGTCGTTGACTTACACGCCTCCTAAGGGCGCATTCATTGCAAACCGTTTTGTTACCACCCCGGAATGCACGCTGGAATCAATAGGCAAGCTCGAATTTTGACACTGGGGCGCTAGGTAGAAGGCGCCGCAGCGATGTCCATTAAGGCGCGTAAGTGCCGAGAGCGTTGACTCTGTTGACCTGCGGGGCGTAGTAATCAAGCCAAGTTGCGGAGCCAGCTGTCAAAAAAGCTTTCGTGGTTCCAGGCTTCAGCTGAGTGAGGTTGGAAAACTCTTTGAATAGCCGCTTGGTTTCGATGGACGCTTCGCCAGCCGACACGCCTGGTACATACATAAGCAGGAAAAATGTCAATGGGCCGAACATTATCACCCTTAATGTAAATGTTTCGTACTGATTAGGCCCATAGGCGATTCTCATTAAAAATGGATTCACCACGCCGGATCCGTTTGCAAGATCATCAAACACTTTGTATTGGCCATTTAGTTCTTCAGTGGTTACTGGAGCTGCTAGAGTTGCCAGCACTGCAAAATTCATCTTTTGAGGTGATGGAGAACCATTCAAAATATAAGGTATGAATTTTTCAAATAAATGGACGTGGCCTTGGTCAGTGCGAGTTGAATTGAAGGATATCTTCAAAAGCCAGCGTACTAACCTGTCATAATCATATGAAAGCTCGGCGCGGCGCTGGATGTAATTCTGGGTCAAGAACCCATTGGCGATAAGAAATTCTTTTCCGTAAGCGTCAAGGCTGGATAGCACTCCGCCATTGCATTTTTCACAGACATCTTTCACTTGGTGCTCGCCGCCTACCATTTTGCTAGCGACTTCATTCCAGCCAATCACTTTAGCTTGCAGC
Source organism: Pseudomonas corni (assembly GCF_057128765.1). NCBI lineage: Bacteria > Pseudomonadati > Pseudomonadota > Gammaproteobacteria > Pseudomonadales > Pseudomonadaceae > Pseudomonas > Pseudomonas corni. Next base: position 107,208 of record NZ_JBSKHW010000019.1, on the reverse strand, counting down.
TCTTTCTGAAAGCGATATATAAACGCTGGAATTACATGCTCACGAGTTGCTGGAGCGTCTTTTTTACAGTATGCGCAGATCATGCCTGGCTCCTTCCATATTGGTGTCCTTCGTAGCGGATCTTCGCAGAAATCTGTTAACAGATTCAACCCAGCACTATCTGGGGCTGACATATTTTTCGGGAACGAGGCTTACTGCTAGGCAACCTGTGCCCGCAAATATATTTATGGACAAAGTTTGCATTTGAGGTTTTGGGTCAAGGCGACATTGGCAACCGAGGTGTCAGCCTGCGCACACTCGGCGATGACGTGGGTTTTTTTATAGGAACGGCGTTCTTGTGGCATGGGTGTCCGCTTAAAAAGGCTAGAAATGGCGTCCAATCAAATTTAGACGGACACCATCGCCTTAAGCGATGACCTCAGGAAGGTGTGTCCCCGGACGGTTACCATCCTCAGGCCTTTGGCCCAAAGGGCCGGCGCGCTCCGCTTGCGTCATGACCTATAAACGTCAAGCCTTAGTCATCATCGTCATCTTGATTACCATGGTGCGACGTACAGCCACAGTCTTCAATGGCACCGCCATAAAAATCGTCTTCGCCATCTTCCACCTCCCACATGCTGGTGGTGCAATAACAATGTTGGCACTGATAGTGATACGTTGACATATAGATTGATTCCTAGCTGGCAGTGGCTGAGTCAGTCGTTGTTGTGCGAGTAGTCGTCGAAGTAATCTTCTTCGTAGTAAGGGTCATACATGGCGAATACCGCTGATATGGCTTCGGCATCACGCTGACTCAATCCAAGGCTCGAATTCAACTCCATTTTTTGCCGGGTTGCGGAGTCAAGATTGTCATAGGCGTATTCGGTAGCCTGCCCATCACGACTGCCTTCCTGAACGAGCATCAGCCTGTAAATGTGCCGCTCATTTGGAAGCTCGGTGGAGTAGTAACAGTGTCTTTTCGGCAAGGCTTTTCCCGTTAGCTCGCGCAAAAATGAGCTTGTAACACACTCATTTTTGGAGGTCGTGGATTGCTCATTCAGAGAGTAGAAGGCAAAGCTTTCCGGCTCCCCTGGATAGCCTGTGCGAAACCGGTAACTTGGACGTAGCCACCATAGCCAGATGGTAATTTCCCCGTCCGGTATCGTGACCTGCACCGGGGGAAGCGCTGTGGAATGCTTTCTTCTTCTGGGGGCATTAAATTCTGGCCATTCTTCGACGGATTCGGCTGGGTCTAGCAACGAAAACTTGGAAGTCGCCCCTGAAAAGCGATGTTCTGTACTGACAGCAATCTTTCGAGCAAGCTTTTCGGCGACTTGCACCATGTCCGAGGCGTTGCTGCGATCATGTATCAAATGGTAGGAGGCCGCCCGCCCACCGGCGCTAACAGCAGCAAAACCGAGACCAGAGTACTCCCACGTATCATGTGCGGAATCGGGGATTTTGGGCGCTCTTTCGCTCATCGCGTTCCAGCTACGAAACCCACAGGCATGGGATATAGCGGTCAGCCATTTCCCGAGCGGTACGGTATTAAAGATGTGAGCGTAAGAATGTTTTACGTAGTGTGCTAATTCTTTGGCTTCGGCAACGCTGAGAGCAGGCATACCTTTCTCCATGACGAGCACATGTAAGAACGGGGCCTCCCATTGCCATTCAGTGCTCAGTTAGGAGCGCAGCAAAGAATTGTTCAACAGAGATTTACCGTGCCCAAGAGGGGCGGGAGGGGATGGTTCTCTAAACCTTGAGTGGATGCTACCCATCGTTGACGGCTTTCGCAATATAAGATTTACGGTGGTTTAAATTACTAAGTGCTTCCGAATGGCGCAAAGAAGGCCCGGCTTCAACCCATTCAACTTACCGAAGTCAAATTTTGCAGCAGGCCTAGGCAGCTTGAGCGATGATCAACTGCCGCCCTTTAAGGAGTTAGTTCGTGACTGCTAGTACCCTGGCCAAGCAATTGAAGAATGCTCAGCACGTTGTGGTCTTCACTGGAGCTGGTGCATCAGCGGAAAGCGGCATCCCGACATTCAGGGATGCCCTAACTGGGCTCTGGGAGCGGTTTGATCCTGCACAGCTGGCGACCCCTGAGGCGTATCGTGCAGATCCGAGTCTATGTTGGGGATGGTACGAATGGCGTCGGAACAAGGTCATCCAGGCGCAGCCGAATGGAGCGCACCTCGCTATCGCTGAGCTTGCCAAGCATGTACCCAAGCTGACGGTCGTCACCCAAAACGTTGATGATCTTCACGAGCGAGCCGGCAGCCAGAATGTGATTCATCTGCATGGCAGTCTGCACTCTCCCCGGTGTATCGATTGCGGCCTCGCGTATACGTTGCCCCATACGTCCGACGTGCTGCCTGAGAATGGGGGCCGGATTGAGCCCCCGCGATGCAGTGTCTGTAATGGGTATATCCGTCCTGGCGTCGTTTGGTTCGGTGAGATGCTGCCTGAGGATGCATGGAGTGCAGGTCTGGCAGCTGCAGAGGAATGCGATGTATTCCTCTCGATTGGTACGTCGGGGATTGTCTACCCGGCGGCTGAACTCCCGTTACGTGCTTTGGGAAATGGTGCGACTGTCATTCATATAAATCCGGTGCGTTTTGATATCAGCAGTCAGGAGTACTTTCTCCATGGTCAAGCGTCGGTTATGACGCAGGGTCTACTGAGCGAGGCCTTCGGTTACCTTCCTGCATCGTAGGTCGATGGCGATTCACGGTTTATCCGCTTTGGGCTTGCCCCCATTCGGGGGGCGGCTGTCGTGAACCAAACCCTGCTGCGCAGGTTTTGGCCCTACGGGCTTCCATCCTCAAGCCTTTGGCCCATCGTGGGCCGGCGCGCTCCGCTTGCGCTCGATGCGCATGTTATTGACAAGTAGCAGTCGGCGGCATTCGTTATTGCGCAAGTCTGGAGCGGCTGTTTACGGCCAATAGCGGTCATTCACAAACATCCGCTTTTCGGTAAAAACTAGGCCGTAAAGTACGGGGAATAGATCGGCCCTTACTTTTTCCAGTACTCCGGAGGTCTAATTGCACACCGGGTACGCGGCGGCAGCGAGATCTACACTATAGGTGTCGCCTCTAACTGTTAATTATTCAGTGGCGGCCCAGCATTGCCGCCAACATCTCAGGTAAAGACGTTGCATGGGAATGAATAATGCTTCGTTTGAAGCCAGAGGCGGAAGTATCAAGCTGTAGTGACCTCCGGCATCACGTTACGAATGGCATTGCGAAGGCGGTCATCGCGTGAACTCTGAACAGCTCTTGCGGCCCAGGCGCTAAAAACCTCTACTTTCCAATTGCGTAAGTGGGAGGATGCCAGCGCAAGAAGTGGCTTCTTGCGATCGTAGATAGCAAGTAGAGCAGCCAAATCACCAGCGGCGATTGCGGCCGCGATTTTAGTTTCCATTTCAGCTGCTAGCGTGACGACGTCCAGTTCACTCGTACGAGCATGGTAGCTGACAGCTAGATCCGCGACCGACTTGTCACCAGATAAATCAATCAGCTTAAGCATTCTATCGATACGTCGACGGCAGTAACCAAGGACGACCTCGCTCGCATTCTGTACATCGGAAGCGTCGGCGAAAATTGCAGATTTAAGATTGGCGAGCTTTGCCTCTAACTCAGACCCTTCAAGATCGTTCATCTCAAGGATCGCACGTGACACCGTGGGAAGTAGCAAAAGGTTTTCTATTTCTGACACTGGCAAAACTTGGATGCCGATGTCAGAGAGTTTGGCGCGGTCAGCTTCATCGTGACCATCTGCGTCGACTAAGCCCGCACATTGAATCCGTGTAAAAGCTGCGTTACGGCGCAATGTGGCAACTGAGTGAATAACGCTTTCGCATCCGCCTCGGGGTACGACTGTCATGCCAGGGTAGCATGCGCGGTAAAACGCAAGATCTAGACTGCCATGTTCACCTTCGACGAAAAGGATCGGCTTTCGACTGCCCAAGATCAGCGTGACAAGCTCTTCGCTGAACCCTGCCGTCTCCGGCACTTCGTCGATAACCCAGCCGGTGGCCGGCGTGTAGCTACGCGCCACGTATTTCTTGCCTGCTCGAGACGCTGCGAACTCCAAGTCATGGGTAATTAGGAAAAACGCGCAGTCTGTCCGCGCGGCCTCCAATTCGTCCCATAGGCGACTAAGGATGGAGCGATGGACATGAATTTCAGGCTCATCCATGATGAAAACTGAGTCAGATTCTGCAATTAGCACTTGGCCGATAATATAAAAAACAGCTTTTTCACCATCGCTCATCTGTGTGATGCTGTACGATTCCCCTACCGAATCGTCAGTGTCTGCGGAAACGGTAATGTTATCTGCCGTGATTTCTAGACGACGAGTTGGCAGAATCCTATGGAATATAGCTTTCAGTTTTCGCACTAAAGTATCAGGGCTCACTATCGGTTCTCCATCCGCAGCAGCGTTATAGACCTTAACTGCGGTATTCGCCTGTTCGGCGAAAAGTACTTGGAGAAGTGCGCCTGCGTCATTGAGTATGAAGCGCGGTTGGGCCTGTCCCCATCGATTCGCGCCACGCCCTTTGTCGACATCGCCATATTCATATGGTCTTGGATAGCCATAGCGTAGCTGAGCTCGAGCTGCCTCCTCGCTCACCTTCTCAATATCCGGATCAAGCGCTAGCATCCGCTGCGCAGAAATACGATGCGCTTTGCTCAGCAACTGCTGTTCGCACTCCACTGCCAACTTCGTTTTTCCGCTTCCGTTCGCACCAACGATTATTGTGGACAACCCTGCGCGAAGTTCAATGGGCATAGCTGTGCCTAGAATTTTTAGATTAATTTCTAACGACATTGATTCGTCCTTGAGGTGGTGGTTTAGATGATGCTAAACCGCCATGATACTATGAGTCCACCAACGCTCTGTCAGGTTTGTGGACTAGCTGCGCGGAGTAGCGTGGAAGCCAATAAGAATGTTTGAGGATTGATGTGACAACCTGTAGCCGAAAAAGCAGAGATCAGCGAACGGCTGCTATTGGCTGCTTTCTGTCTGTTGGAGACGACTTCAATAGGCCCATTGCAGCCGATCGCGGCAGGCTACGATCGGCTGGTAGCAATACTGCGGCTAGCGTCAGCTGTGCTCCATTCTCGCTACTTAGGGGATGGCGTACGCTGACGGGAGCATGCGTTTAAGCGCTACAGACGGCTAAGGCCAAAGCACGCAGAGTAACGCTACTCCGCGCACCATTGATTCACCTACTTCAATGTGCTCCACAGTGCGGTTTTGAGTTTATCGACCATTGCATTGGAGTAGTCATAAGGGATTGACTGGACGGTCACTACCCTCCAGAAAGGGGCGCCAACCTGAGAAATTTGGACATTGAGGCGATTGTTGTCGGAAGAGACCATCCCTCCAGTGCCCTCCCAAAATTGACGCCGCTCTCTCTCAAAAATACGTCCGCCATCCGAAAAACTCATAGTGGCGGCGGTTCCTTTTTGGAAGGCTTGTGCGTACTGACTCAGTGAATAGCCAGGGAATTCTTCCATGGCCAGAATGACTACGGCATAACCAGCGGCCTCGGTGAAGATATATACCGGCATGCCGTTTTTGATCGGCTGTGTGGTGAGTTTCCACCGGGAATCAACCTTGATGCTCCGCAAGGTTTTAGGATTCTCCCAATAAAGATCTTTCTGTATGGTCATCAGTCTCGATTCTCGCTCGGAGTTTTTCTCAACCTCATTAAGAACGGCTATGAATCCAAAAAGGCATGTGAACGCGATCCCGAAAGCGATTTTTCTGATCCAGTTTGGAGATTTTGATCGAGCAGTAAAACCTAAAGATTCGTCGTAACTTGCCTCTAAACCCTTGCCAAGCCTGGATGATTGGGCTGACATTGTGACGAGATTGATGAGAGGAATACCAAAAGCCAAGCCCTTCATCCAAACTGAAAAGTTACGAATAAGATATTGGATGAAGCCTAGGCGTTTTCCGCAAATTGTTCTAACTTTTATCCCCAGTAGGGATTTGCCGGGGGTATTGCCAAGCACTCTATGGATAATTGCATCGAGGATCAGCGCAACTGGCATGCATAAAATGCTGAAAATCTGGCTGGATCCGTAGGAGTTGATCCATTCAACGAAGTGAGCCGAGTATCTGCCTAAAAAATAAGCGGAGCACGTCGCAACGAGTAGAGTTTCCCACCAAACATCAAATATACGCGCAAAAAATCTAGCCCACCGATTTGTCATTGGGAAATCTATCGGATTGACTGCTTGTTTAGACGGAAATGGTGGTGGAATGACTGACATCACTGGGCGTAGTTCTTCGACTTCGTCGATGGATTTCCAAGCTTCCATTCCTTCGCGCCATACCATCGTTTTAATTCCGATACTCTCGGACTGAACTAATTTCTTAAGTTCTTCAATATCAACTGGGCCTTTCTTCTTATCCTTGACTACATACCACCAAGTGCTCATTCTTATTCCTTTTTTTTGAAATCTACTTGTCTGTTAGTTGCTTTGATAATGAATTCCCATGAGCGAAATGAAAGTGATCAAGAACTACCCAATGGATTTGATCATACAATTGCTGTTTCTTATGTCAATTGCAACCGCATGCGACAGATTGCGTCGGGTTGAAATCGGCCTCTCGCGAACGGTGCTATTGGCCGGAAGCACCCGCTTATGAATGACTGCCTGTCGCCACCGGCAGCAATACAAAGCTCTCAGTCGATCATGGCTACTGAGTATGCATGATCACATGCAATGCAACTGATTGGTCACTACCGATGCAATTAGGTGAGCAAGCAGAGGGCAATTTTGCACTCTCATGTCAGCCTGATCCCTAAGGGTTACTTTGCTAGCCTAACAACCGCTCTTCCCATTGTCCTAAGATCTATATTCCTAGGTCAGTCTCAAGCCGATTCCCTCGCAAGCTACGCGACAACTTCCCGACTGGCATGATCTTCATTAGCTCGTCGGCCAGATGCTCGGCGTGAGCGCAGTAGAGAGCGATCCTTCCTGGCTCAGCGGGCCTGCCAGGTACGCCCGCATCAACGGCCATTTGGGCAATTCTCAGAATACTCAGCACATCCTTTCCAACAAATTCGATGTCCAGGTACTCGACAGTTGCACGGCCTGGTGATCCCGCCTTTACCCACTGTTTGACGATAAAATCATTGAGGCCAGTGGAGCCGAACTGCTTTAGAGCAATTTTCCAAAGCTGCCCTTCCTGAGACATGCTCAGCCGTGTGCTGGTCATTCGAAGCTCATGGTTGTTCAGGTGTGGGTGAGATCAAATATCTGCGAACAGTAGATTTCGATAGCCGCAGCATTACTGAGATATCGGCCACCGACACTCCCGCATCTCTAAGACGATTAGCCTCTGCCACTTTCTGGGCCGCTTCAGATCGGACGGGGCGACCAGGTGATGACTTCCCTGCTCGCAGCAACGATCCCATCTCGAGATCGGTACCATCTTTTTTTACCCTATCTAGTTGCTTCCTCAGTCGCCTCAAGCCTTCTGCGAATGGTTCGCCGGACTGCAGAGAGGTCGCCATGAGGATCAACGAAGCTGCCTCAATCTCCAGTATGGCCGCCAGCCGAGTGAGGACATCAATGGTGATGTTTACCTCTCCACGTTCTATCTGCCCCCAGTAAGAGCGGTCGATGCCGATCAGGTTTTCTTGAGATAGCCCTTTTTTTCGGCGCACTGCTCGTACCACTACAGCTAGCGCTTCTGCGGCCTCCATGACTTCTCCCCGAGCAAATCGAGGATAAGGCCATATTGCGAAGCACCATAACACGGGCTATCATCCGTTTTGTGGTGCTGCTTGCTATTTGATGCTGACTTTACATGGCTTGGATCTTCTTGAGCCGAGCGATGCAGCGGCCGTTCGGGGGCCACGACCTAGTCCAGAGCCAGCGGTACCGATCATTACTGAATTGTCAATTTGCGGAATATTACTGAAAGGACGCCCATGGCTACCGTCGGAAACACGAAGTGGTTTGATGCGCCAAGTACGCCGTCCCTGGGACTGCCAGATAGCTCAGAAGCTCGAGCTTTGGTAACCAAGCGCTTCCCTGATAAGCCCTATTGCCTTGTCGAGGAGTGGACAGTTTTCCATGTCGAAGTCACCGACAAGGAGCTCGTGAAACTTTCCGAAGCCGGGCTCCTCCCCCGGATTGTATTTGCCCACAAAGTGGTTGAGGACAGCTGTCACCGGTTTCAGCCTGGTGATTTTGTACGTTCCACCATGTGCAAAACCTTCGAGGATGGCGTGTTTTTAGAAACGAGGAATACGGTCTACGTGCTTATAGGCTCGGGTCATGAGCAGCCTGCAAGCCTCAAAGACATCTTCTCCATCTTCAAATGAACGCTTCGAGCCTCAGCCCCATGAGATCACCTACAAATGTTTAGAACCCAAGATCGTGACATGGCCGGCCTTCCTGGAATGTTTGGGGAAGGCCTATCGCACTGGCACCTCATATCACGAGTGCTTAGATCCCACTATTACCACGTCATCGTTGAAGCCAAGCGCGATGATCACAGCACTGAAGTCTTGTTCTTGGCGGACAGCGAGCCACAGCTTCAGCAGCTACTTGTCGCGCAAGATCCCGATATGAAGATCGTTGATGTTCAAGTGTCGACGCCTGGATGGATGAACGGCAGCAATAAATGGGTTACGGAGCCGCTCACCCAAGTGACCGTTGGCCGAGATCAGACCGGGTGCGAAGTGTATTTGCTAGCCGTCGAGGATGGCTCCTCGTACCACAGTTCCCACGAACCAGATTTCCGCTCGGATTTGCTCACAAATTTGCGGCCGATTTTCCTGTCGACCATGATCCAGGCTGCCTGAATTCAGACAGGCGCCCTCAGCAAACCTGCACGTTTGAGGCGGTGTGTTCTTGCAGCCAGCAAACGAGTACCAGGTGCACGACATGACTAATACGATCGAAATTAACTACCACGGGAAACGACTTACCTATTTTGACCTCAAGCGCATTTCTAAAGCTCAAGACCAAGGCTTTCACAGGCCTGTCACTGCTTATCTTTGCAGTGTATTCGTCATGGCCGGAACCGCCGTTGGAGTAGTCTTCGGCCATACACGAAAAGACGACCTGGGACGATTTGAAGATGGGCATTTCATCCGAACTTCGGACATCGTTATGGCACAGCGCGAGGGGCGTTTCTGGGTGCTGACGACGCTGAATAGCAGGTATGCCATTGCTACGTTCCGAAAAGGCATTGGTCGAAAAAGCCTTCGCGACTTCCTGCGCCCAGCAAGCGGCCAGCATCCTTTGCCTCCGTATGTATCGCATTGATCATGAGGGAATGGCACAACACGAGCCCGCAATCCGCTTAGCTTTGAGGGAAGACACATGTCCGGCACGATCGTAAAACAAGGCGAAGTCATCTCCATCGCGTCGGGTATCTACGAGAGTTACGACAGGTCTGGGCCATTTATCGCGATGCGGGATTTCGACTTGGACGCCATCGTCGAGCGGCTCAAGCCGGCGGTGTCGGAACCATGGGAAATAACAGATCTGATGTGGACAATCCCGAAGATGCTCCTCGAAGAGGGCTTCATCACCTTGATGCCTTGCCGCCGGCTTTACCTAGGCTCCTTCGGCGAATTCGATGTAGGTGAGGAGCCGTGGTACGACATCTAATCGCCGCCTTGAGTGACCTTGCGGGCCTCCACTGTGAATGCCTGTTTCCTTTGTCTGCCACTACGTTCCCAGGTCAGTCTATGAAACATTCCCACAACGCGTTATGCCATCCGGGAGATCACTCTCCCGTGGATCCGGAGGTGTTGTCGATACTCGACATTATCGACCGCTACGTGCTCTGCAATCCTGGGAAGCTCAGGCTGATAGATGAAGAGACGGTGGGCAGGTTTAGAGATTTGGTTGGGCATGTCGAGATTGAGCTCCAAAGGCCGCTGTCGCTAGATGATGATTAGGCCATCGCCGGGATGAGTTTGCATATCTGGTTCAGGCGACGTCCAATTATTGAATGACTCGACGCTCGCACCCGATCCTCAGGGTTGACAAAAGTAATGGCTGGATATACAGTGTTTTCATTCTGTACTGACGTCTCTCTCCTCTTCGTCCACAGTGTTGCAGCGTGTACTTCAGCGATGTTCGTAGTCCAGAAGCGTTTCAGAAGCCCCTTAATTGGGGCTTTTTTATGGCTCTTGCATTCAATGAGAAAATATCTTCGCTATGCGCGCCTGCAGCCGGCGATGGAGACCGCCGACCCGTCGAGCATCTAAAGCCCAGCCGTCGGGACGTCGTGAGATCACTCTGCAGCAGGATCCTGGGAATGATTATCTAAAGCTTGGGCTGTTAACAACATGCGCTTTAAATAGTCCTTCCCGGCGAGTTCAATGGCCTCGTCGACGGGGTATCCAAGGTGTACCAGTAAGCTGAGCGTGAACAATACGCGAAGTCGATAAGTCAGAGCGACCAGAGCTGGCCCCTTCACCGCCTTGGCTCGCCCATGAGCGTCATAATGCGCATGATAGTTTCTAGTGTTCACGGCGCCGCGTACGATTTGATGCGTCTCGTCATTCCCTCCAAATACCAATTCAAATCTATCGATGAGCTGGTGCAGCCGTTCTGCTAATGAGATTTCGTTCCCATGGGCAAGCTTGCCTTTGAGCCAAAGACGATAGTCCTCAGGACATCCCTCTAGTATTGATTTAACTCGCTGTTGATATTCGGTTTTTGGCCACTTACGCACTTCCGAAGAACGGCGATGTAGCGCTTCCAGGGCCTGTGCGATGGCGATGAACTTTGTATCCGCATAACGCTGAGCCCCATCCTGCACCGAGTAGTGATGATGCAACGCAGGTACTAAATTCTCGTAACCCTCGACCCACGCCTTCAGGACTGTATCCAGCCTTGGAGCCATGGTGCGGTAATGCAAAAGCATTGCCTCACGATTAAACACTGCCTTTGTGGTGCCATTCAAACTTTGATAGTAGACGTTTACGTGGCATTGATGCTTCGAAAGCTTCTCGTCTTCGAATACGGCTACCACTGAGTGAATAGCCACTGTTTTTCCTATTGCAAACGAAAAAAACCGGGTGAGTTGATGAGAGAGTTGCTGAAAATACCGCAGAGACTTCGATTCTGAGGCTGTCACCTGGATGTAGGCTTGCTGGAAGAGCTCTAAGTTTGGGTACCTAATAATTCCAGGTATTCTCACTTCCATGTTGATCTCGAAAACGGATCCATCAGCGAGTACACATTTGACCTCCTCGGCATGTTGAACGGAAACCGTGGTACCTATAAAAGCGTCTGTGTGGGTGATTTTGAAAGCTGACTCACCGAACCATTCACTAAGGCCGTCCACGCAGAATCGTATGGCCGTGAATGTTGGACTCTCGGTAAACCCCACACCATCAAAAACCGTCTCGACACCTATAAGCGACCTTCCTAGCATTTCACCGAATGGTAGCGCCATATTTCGATAAGAACAGCTCTCAAGCGTCACATATCCTCCCTCCACCTCACCAACCAGACGTCCAATCAGCGTTCCATTAGCGGTCGGGAAGGCTATTGTGGTGGAGGTAATTTCAAGCTCAGCCTTGCCACCGTCTGAAATCTTAAGCACGCCTGGAAACTTGCGTTGCGGTGAAGCGGGGAGAAAGAAAAAACCGCTTTTCGTAATGGGCTCAGCGATGAACATTCCGCACTTCCAATTTGGTGGTGTCTACACTCTCGCCCAAGTCGTATCGCACTGTCCATCGCTGGTTCATGTCACCACTTGCATCTTACAATCCGCGAGCTATACCGAAATAGCCGGTGCTTTATGTATGAATCTTATGTGGTTACTCAACGGGGCGAATCGTGCGAGCAAATACCAATGTCCGGGCCTTGCTGACAGCTTTACTCCTCGCGCTGATAACGCTTACTGGTACGCAAATCGCGACCGGCGACACAGACGATGGCGACCTTTCCGACGCTGGTCAGAATGACGACCGTTCGGATGCCGGCGAGAACGATGACCGTTCCGACGCTGGTCAGAATGATGACCGCTCGGATGCTGGC
>NZ_JBSKHW010000019.1:0-95181 GCF_057128765.1 Pseudomonas corni | reverse complement strand
ATGACGACCGTTCGGATGCCGGCGAGAACGATGACCGTTCCGACGCTGGTCAGAATGATGACCGCTCGGATGCTGGCGAAAACGATGACCGTTCCGATGCTGGTCAGGATGACGACCGTTCGGATGCCGGCGAGAACGATGACCGTTCCGACGCTGGTCAGAATGATGACCGCTCGGATGCTGGCGAAAACGATGACCGTTCTGATGCCGGTCAGAATGACGACCTCTCTAACGATGGAGACGGCGATATCGGTTCAGACGATAGGGGTTAGATGACTCGAAGCGTGGCCAAGCGGCAAATTGGAACTAGATCCTCGTAGCAGCTAGCTGAATACGGATTTGTTCATATAGATTTGTTAGCTTTCAATCTTCAATGTCTGAAGCCATCGACAAAGGTTCGATCAAGTGCGGCCCTTGATTGCGCACGTTGCCGACATCCTTGCCAACCTCAAACCATTGAAATTCTTCTGTTGGCCGAAAGCACTCCAGGGCTAGTTCTCGCGCCCGTTCTGGAGTCGTTTCAGGATCTACCCATTCCCTCGCGTGCTCCGGCGACAACACCAAAGGTTTGCGATCATGGATATCAACCATGCCCTGATCACTTGCTGCCGTGATGATGACAAACCCGTCGCGCTCATCCGGTTCGAGATCGAGGTGCACTTCAGCGAGGCCAGCGAAGAACATCGGAATCTGCTCTTTTAGGGTAATAAAGTAGGGCTGCTTTTTCTTGGGATCAACGGGATCTTTGACCCACTCATACCAACCGTTCGCCGGTGCCAAGACTCTTCCATTCGGCCAGAGCTGCTTGAAAAACTTGCCGGACATAACTGTCTCAACTCGGGCGTTTATTGGGTCTGGTCGTTTCCCCTTGGCCCAGAACGGCGACCACCCCCATTTCACCTTATCGACGCGTAGTCCTTCCTCCGTCGGTCGAATGATTTCTACACGCGTCGTCGGCGCGACGTTGTAGCGCTCTATAGGCCAGAGGTCGTAGCCATTGATCACCAACTGCTTTGGCGCAAGCTCCTTGAGGTAGTGATCCATCGATTCGTAGATCGAGTAGCGTCCGCACATGATTCCACCCGTCGAAATTTCCTAGATATGAGATTGACCACACTCAGCCAAAATCGTTAACTGTATATACATACAGCTAACCATATCAAGGCCCGCACATGAGTGTCACCATCCTCGGCCCACTGTCCTCGGGCGGTCAGAAGCTACCCCTTTACTCGTTCCTCGTACCTGCAGGTTTCCCGTCGCCGGCAGCGGATCACATCGAAAAACACATCTCGCTAGATGAGCTATTCGATATCCGTGCTCCGCATGTGTACCTGGTCAAGATCGAGGGCGACAGCATGCAAGGGGCCGGGATTTACTGCGGGGATCTGGTGATCGTCGATCGCAGCCTGGATGCGGTGCATGGCGATATCGTCATAGCCGCACTCAACACCGAACCGGTATGCAAGCGCCTCCACAAGCTAGGGAACGATGTCATCCTCAAATCCGAGAATCCGAAATATCCTTCCCGGCATGTGATGGAAGGTGATGAGCTCACCATATGGGGTGTAGTCAAATATAGCGTTCGCGACCATGACAAAGCCTGAGCCGGTATTCGCGCTGATTGACTGCAACAGCTTCTACGCAAGCTGTGAACGCGTCTTCCGGCCTGACCTCGCCAAGATGCCCATTGTTGTGCTTTCGAATAACGATGGTTGTGTAATCGCTCGCAGTTACGACGCGAAGGAATTCGTGAAAATGGGCGCGCCATACTTTCAGATCAAAGACCATCTGCGCCGTAATGGCGTTGTGGCGTTTAGTAGCAACTACGCGCTCTATGGCGACATGAGCGAACGTGTGATGACGATCATTGAATCTATGGTGCCTGCGCTAGAGGTCTATAGCATCGATGAGGCTTTTGCCGATCTGACTGGGATTCCCGGTGACCTGACCGCCTTCGGTCGCACCATCCGCGCCGCCATTCAAAAGCGCACAGGCATCCCTGTCGGTGTTGGAATCGCCCCGACGAAAACCTTAGCGAAACTGGCAAACCATACGGCCAAGCGTTTTATCGATGAGACGGGTGGAGTGGTCGATCTTCGTGATGAATTCAACCGCAGCTGGACGCTTCGCAACACCGATGTGGGGGAGGTCTGGGGTGTCGGTAAGCGTATGAAAGCACACTTGGAAGTGATGGGGATTAGGAGCGCAATGGACTTAGCCCAAGCTGACGCCAGGATGCTCAGGGACAAGTTTAGCGTGGTGATTGAAAAGACGGCCCGCGAACTCGCTGGCACACCTTGCCTCGAACTGGGCGAGGCCGAGCCGCCGAAGCAGGAAATTTGCTGCAGCCGTATGTTTGGGAATCGACTGACGGATGTTGAGCCAATCAAAGAGGCGGTGGCCACATATGTGCAGCGCGCTGCAGAGAAGCTTCGGGCACAAAACTCACTGTGCAAAAAAATCCGAGTAAGCATCCGAACCGGGATGTTCAACCCCGAAGAAGCGAAGTACGCCAACGGTGCATTGGTCGAACTGCCATATCCAACCAACGACGTCCGGCTGATGACTAAGGCGGCGACGGAGGCAGTAAATCGGTTATTCAGGCCAGGGTTCAAATATAGCAAGGCAGAAGTGCTGCTCATGGATCTCCGCCAGCCTGGTGAGTTTACGGATGACTTATTCGCGCATTCGCAGCCTGCGGCTGCTGACAAAGTCATGAGTGTGCTAGACGAAATCAACGGACGATGGGGACGGGGAACGCTTCGTGCGGCCAGCGTCCCAACAGCACCAGCATGGGGGATGCGACGAGATCTTATGAGTAGCAGTTTCACCACGAAGATCGATCAGCTTTGGACGGTCAAAGCGAAATGAGCCAGCCCATACAGGCTACGTTCAATATGAAAATACTCAGACCGCTCGAAGGATTCAGCAGCCCGTTCCACACCGCGCTTTAGGACATCTAATGCCGCTTGGTCATTAGCTGGCAGCCCGGCATGCACTTTGGCTATCTACTTCAGAGACTACCTAAAACATGGCACCTGATATGAACACTCAAATCCGTCGTCAGCTGTACGGCATTAGCTCAGACCTGAAGTGGTCGTGCGTGGAACTGCTACGTATAGCGGAACGGCTTGAGGCAGCTGGGAACTCACCTGATTCACAAGCTATACATCGAATGATCCAGAATTTTCAGCAGGGCGAGTTGCGCCTCAGCGAAATAGCCGACGCGACCAGAGACGATGCCGTTCCTGCCTAAGCGTTTGCCGTCATTCGAACATGGATTTTTATGGTTAGAGGAATCGGATCGAACGTATGTGGGTAATTCAGTGGCTGCTCAACCGGACAATCTTGCCGTCGGTTGCTTCCTGCACAATACCTCGAAGAACATCTTCGGCTCCGTTCAGCTCTTGAGCCAAGGCAATAATTTTTAATGCCTCTTCATTGTTTCCGCTTGCGGCCAGTCGAACGGCAATGCTTAAAAGGCTTGTCGAGCAGGAGCTCAATGTTGATGCACTTCCCTTAAGCATCTTGCTGAACTCTTGTGTAGGAAGGTTCGGTTTCATTGGACTCCCATAAGCCGTCTCAGTCTAAAGCCAGGCGTTGACGCCGGATTTAACTACCCATAAATCCATAGCAGAGGAGCTGCAAATCACGCCCGTCGGCTAGTCTAAATTTGCTCCGATCCCCGCCGATAGCCTCTCTATAACCGAAGAGGCCGCTGTCCATGTTTAGCACCAAACTTAAGAACCAGCTTGCTTCCCAAGCGGCCGAGCTCTTGGAGCTTCGTCAGATACGCGATGGCCTGAGCCGTGAAATGTTAACGCTCAGCATTGATTCGACATTCAAAATCATTGCATGCAACGATAATTTTGCAGAGGCTTTGGGCTACAGCCAGGAGCAGCTGCATGGTCGTGCCATGGATGAAATCGTACCCCTGTACGTATCCAAATTACCGTGCTTTCGGAATTTCCGGGCAGCAGTCGCCGCAGGAAGATCCATTACCGATGAGTACCGTTATTTACACGCAGATGGCTCCTTGGTGTGGCTGCATGCGCATTGGCAACCTATCGCCGATGCTTCCGGCAATTTAAGCCATGTGACCTGCTACGCAACCAACATCACTTCCCGTTTGGAACAGGCTTCGGAAAACACCTCCTTCATTGATGCCTTACTCCGTTCGACTGCGGTAATCGAGTTCGACCTCTCGGGTCATGTGCTCAAAGCAAACGATCAGTTCTTGCAGGCGATGGGCTACAACTCGGGCCAAGCGAAGGGCAGCCATCACCGTATTTTCTGCAAGCCAGAAGAAACGTCTTCTCAGAAATACAAAGACTTCTGGTCGACCCTGAACAGGGGAGAGTTTGTCGCCGGCCGTTTTGAGCGCGTAGATAGTCGCGGCCACACCGTCTGGCTGGAAGCGACATACAACCCGGTCTATGACACCGAAGGAACCCTTTGCAAAGTCGTCAAATTTGCAACGGTGGTCACTGATCAGGTGGCACGTGAACAGGAGGTCAGCGAAGCAGCACAGACTGCTTTTGAGATTTCTCAACAAACTGATGTGACTGCTCAACGCGGAGCAGTCGTAGTCAACGACACAATGCATACCATGCGCAAAATTGCGGTAGATATGCAAGCTGCATCCGGGGGGGTAGAGGCGCTCGGGAAGCAGTCAGTGCTTATCAGCTCTATCATTCAGACGATCAGCAGTATCGCTCAGCAAACCAACTTGTTGGCATTGAATGCGGCAATTGAGGCCGCCCGAGCAGGTGAACAAGGTCGGGGCTTTGCGGTGGTTGCAGATGAGGTTCGACAGTTGGCGGGACGTACCAGCACGGCCACGGAGCAGATTGCCTCTGTCGTCTTGCAGAACCAAAAGCTGGTCGATGAAACCGTGGGTGAGATGGCCAACAGCAAGTCCCAAGCGGAGCAGGGGCTGGAACTTGCGACTCAGGCAGGACACGTTATTGTCGAAATTCAGGATGGTGCCAAGAAGGTGGTCGATGCCGTGGGCAGGTTTGCTACCCAGATGGTGTAATGATTGGTCAGGCGGCTAGGGCCTTGGCGACGTCATGGTGTCTATTTTGAAGGCTAAGTGCTCCCTTCAATGTAAGGCCGGGATCGCTGGCTCTACTTAGGTTGGAGTTAGTGCACTGATGTAGGCGGTTCAAGGTCGATGACTCAGTTGTGACATTTCCCAACGGCTGACCTAGTAGTGTTTTTAGGAGGTCGCTATCCGGGAAAGTACGTCTATCAAGTACCGATCTCGACGGGGAACGCTTCTAGACGTTCGGCCAGCGCAAACCATCTTTGGGTACAAAAATCCAGCCTTCTACTGGATCGATCTCCGGCAAGGGCTGGGCCAGCGAATCGGGTTCGTACTTGAATAACCAGCCTAACAAGGCGCAGGTAAGAGCGTCTTGAAGATCTACGTGCTCCAGACCCGAAACGAACTTCCTCACGACATGATCCTCCACCAACAAGTCTTCATAAAACGGGGTTCTGAGCTCGTCAACGCAATGCGACCGTTTGCAGGCTGATGGATAGGCTTCAATTGCCTGAAGCAGTTGTCCGTCAGTCCATACACCGCAAGTTTCCTGAGTTGGTGCGAACCGTCTGAGTACGTGCATACCCTTGGTAGCCTGACTTCCAATCATGTCCTTGATAGGGGAGAGCGGAGACAAGCCCATCTTGAATAGAAAGTGCTCGGTCTGCCGATGCAAATAGGGATTTTCAGACGCCAGACCAATGCTTGGCGCAGTTTTGTCTGATGTGAGCAAATCAATCAGCGGTTTGGAAAATCCCAATGGTGTGTCGATCGCCAAGGTGGTTTTCAAGGCTTCAGGTTTAAGGATCTCGATGCGGCACAACGCCAATAGGTTGCGTACAAAGTCTTGGGTACTAGCCGACTCGTTGATCGTAGACCTCAGATTTCCCCGCCATGGTTGGCCCATTATTTTGCGCTCGGAATCCAGAATCACCAGTGCGTCACGGCTTTTCGGGTTGTAGTCGCAATTCCAGCCACCAACGTCCCAACCAATGAATATTTTGCTCTGTAAGGCCATCGGGACGTTCCTCTGGAATTATAAATGGCTCACCATCGGGGGTGTTAAAGCGGCTACTTACTGCAGGTTGATCAGGAGGCCGACTGAGCATCATGGCGAGTCAGTCCCTTTCGAAAGCAGCGCGATCAAGCGCTGGTTGGCACCTTATCTGCAATTACCCGCTTTTCGATATCCTGCTGCCGTCGCCTCAGATTCTGAGCCGAATGAAATCTGGTTTTTGGACGACACTTTGTCGTAGCTCGGGCAGCCTGTTGGTAGGTGATAAACGTGGGTGTTTTTGTTCCCGATGATGGCTCCAGCGGAAGCTGAGCTGATCACCTGAGGCTCGGCGGGCACAGGCTTCACAGCGCGTGGGGGGAGGGTGCTTACAACACCGTCGCCAGATGGCTTATAACCCGAAGCCCATGAACGCTCTCCGATCACGAACGGGTTAGCATGACCCATGATCGCGGAAATGCGCCTGTTCCGTTCCAGCTCCCAGGCCGTCACCGGGAACTGCTTGTCCCATGCCATCAGCAACTGTTGCTGCTGACGCGACATGTTCAAGTTGTATCGATCAAACATGTAGAACGTCGTCCTCGCTACCAAACCCTTCACTTCGTCGCGCGGCTCGGCGGCACGCTGATCGAAATCGACTTTGGTCTTGCATTGGCCGTATTGCGGAGCGATACCAGAGGCCATTCCATAGTTGAAGTTGCTGCGATCGCCATTAACCTCACCTACTGAGGGGTACAGGTTGAAGAGGTCAGCTTCCATCGCACGGAATACCGGATCGTCATCCACGCAATGCTCGCGACCGCCGTTCTGCCAGCATTGGCGCTGATGCCCAAATGTCCAGGCCGGAACGATGTGTTCCCACTCCGTGCGCTCAGATCGATTTTCTTGTTTCCTGGCCTGAAGACCGCAAGATCCAGCGTCGATGCGACCTCCTGATTTTCCTACCCACGTCCACTTGCAGCCGCAGTAAAGCTCACCCATTGAGCTGCTGGCTTGATCCAGATAGACCTTTTGTTTGGCGACGATTTTAGCTTCGGTAAACGTGGCGGGCGGGGTGGCGTGGGCGGCGAGGATTGAAGATAAAGACAACGCTAAAGCAAGCAGTATTTTTTTCATGGTGACGGCAGTGGCAAATTAAGCGGCGCAGTATACGGGCATCTCCGGCTAAGCGAGTGCATCCTGCAGCCGCGTCATCGGTGCTCGACTATTGTTGAATCCTCTTCCAACAGAAGACGAGACCTGCCCGCCATGTACATCACCAAACAATTCAGTCCGCAGGAGATGTTCCGCCTCGTCTGGGAAACTCCCGTACTCCTCTTGGCACGCCAGATTGGGGTATCTGATGTGGGACTGGCCAAAGCCTGTCGTCGGGCAGGCATAACCCTACCGACCCGGGGCCACTGGGCCAAACCCGAATCCAAGCGGCCAAAGAAACCCAAGCCTCCTG
The DNA here is from genome assembly GCF_057128765.1 of Pseudomonas corni. Lineage (NCBI taxonomy): Bacteria > Pseudomonadati > Pseudomonadota > Gammaproteobacteria > Pseudomonadales > Pseudomonadaceae > Pseudomonas > Pseudomonas corni. The sequence continues at coordinate 87,672 of NZ_JBSKHW010000019.1, read as the reverse complement.
TGTCCACGGACGTCATCGAATTTCGTGTACTTGATCCAGAGACGCTTTCAAAACTGCCTGCCAAGATGAGACCTTTGCCGAGTCGTCAAATCGCGATGCCATCTTCGCTTGTTGATCCACACCCGCTTGTAACGCGCTGGATCAATGCGGCCTGCAAAGCCAAGGTCGTCAACGGTTACTCCTCCCTGAAGCCAGGCGACTTCCTCGATGGCAGAGTATCCAAAGAACAGATTGTCCGCTGCGCTCTTCTGTACGACACGCTGTTAAAGGAGTCCAAGCTGCTGGGTTATGAGTGGAGCGTTCACTCAGCGGAAACGCAGATAATCGTTGGCGGTGAGAAGCTCCTGATAAATATTAAGGAGCGGATCACTCGGATGGAAATACCTAGGCCCCCGCCGCGAGCCTCGAAACCCGGCCAGCCGTGGATGCCTGATTTTTCAAACCTAGAACCTCGATATTCATGGCATCCAACAGGTGAGTTAAGCCTGCACATCGTTGCTAGCACGGAGCTGAGAGAACGCAAAAACTGGAGCGATACGAAGACCGGGCGACTGGAAGAAAAACTGGGCCAGATAATCGATACGCTACCGAGAATCGCGGTCTCCGTGAAAGCTTACCGAGAGAAATGGGAAGCGCAAGAGCATGAATGGGCGAGGCGGGCGCGGGAAAGCGAAGAGAAGGAAGAGCTAGCGCGTCGTGCCAAAGAGCTCAGGTCGAATTTGGTAGCAAATGCTCTCGACTGGGAAAGAGCAGAGCGGCTTCAGACGTTCATTAGTGCGGTGATCGAGACTGCGCCCAAAGATGAGCAATCACAGCAAGCGTTGGGGCTTTGGGTTACCTGGGCTCAGCGGCAGGTAAGCGTGTTGAATCCGCTCAGCCGACAAGGAGCCCCGGTATTCACAATGACGATACCGGTTGATCAGAGCAGCTACTCAAGAACAATACATGGCGTGCCCGATGATCCCGGCGACTGGTGGGACGATGCGTAAGCGTATTGATCGCAAGCCGTGCTCGCATAATCTTCATTTTTCTCATCACCAATCAGAACTCCTCGGAGCATGGCGGCAACACGCCGTCCGCCTCTTGTGATTGATGCGCTTCTGAAGGTCTCATAATTAAACCTAACAAATGTTTGATAGGTGTTGACGATTGGCACCAACCACAATATGGTCTGGCTACCTAACAACAGTTAGTCAAGTCCTTCGCCAACCTCCAGGATCGATCATGACCACTAAACTTCAGCTCTTTACTTCGCCGTCAGCGTTCCCCAACCCACAGCGACTGCGCCTGTTCATGCACGAAAAAGGCATCGCCGATCAGTTCAACGAGACCGTCTATGACATGGCGCCAAAAGGGGAGCAGCGCGGCTGGCAGCATCTGAACATGAATCCATGGGGTGAAACGCCCACGTTGAAACTCGCGGACGGTAGCTTCATTTCCGAAACGGCGGCCATCGCGCGATATCTGGATCAGTCGTATCCGGGCCGCAAGATCATGGGAGAAAGTGCGCTGGAGCAGGGACTCGATAACATGTGGGACAATCGCATCTGGGTGCACATCCTGTACCGAATCGTTACGGCGTTTCATGTCCTGCACACCGGCCTTGGATTCAAGCTCGAACTGACCAAAAACGAAGCTTGGGGAGAATATTGCCGCAAAGAGGCGTTGGCCCACGCAGCACTGGTCAATGGTCACCTGTCCGATGGTCGTGAATGGCTGCTCGGTGGAGATGCACCTACCTTCTCGGACATCACATTGGCCACGGCAATCGCGTTTTCCAAGTTCCCGGTCAATGCGACCCCGCTGGACGAACGTTTTGAGTTCCTGGACGCTTACTGGAAACGCTGGCAGACACGGCCTGCCTTCAAAGCAGCCTATGCCGATCGCAGCAGCGGTATTCCTGAGTTGGACTCGCTGCCCAAGTAACTTCGGGTAGTTGACTAAAGCCGTCGGGAGAGCAATGTCGCGATCCCGACGGCTTTATATTGGTCAGGCTTTCCATACTCGACTATGCAGTGGCTTGGCACATCTATTCCTGAGCCCGGCTTGACGGCAGTAAACCTGAGGAATGCGCTACCTAACAAATGGTAGGTTTTTCCTTTAGGATGGATCCATACCATTACGGACGTTCCGGACTAAGGCATCACCATGAGTATTAACGCTAAAGAGGCCATTTTGACAGCGGCCAGAAACATCGCCCAGTCACAGGGTTATAACGGCCTGAACTTCCGTGACCTTGCCCAAGCCGTGGGTATAAAAGCCGCGAGTATCTACTACCATTTCCCAAGCAAGGCAGATCTGGGGGTTGCTGTCGCTAAGCGATATTGGGAAGACGGAGCGGCGGCATTGGAAATTATCTCCCAGGAAACACCGGATCCCCTGCAAGCACTACACCGTTTCCCTGAGATATTCCGCCGCTCGCTTGAGGCGGATAACCGGCTCTGCCTGGGTAGTTTCGTCGGCGCGGAAACCGATAATTTGCCAACGGAGATGACTCAAGAGATCCAGGCGTTTGCTGAGGTAAATGTCGCCTGGATTAAAAAGCTTCTGGTAGCCGCGAAGGTTTCAAAACCAAAGGAGAGTGAGGTGCGAGCTCGCGCAATCTTTTCTGCAGTGGCCGGAGCTCAACTCATGGCAAGAAGCCGATCTGACATTTCGCTTTTCGACACTTTGATCAAGGCGTACCGGGTATCTGGGCCTCTACCGGCCTGACTGAGTTCGCAAATGGAAAGGGCGCTGTGTACCTACGTTTTTTAATGTCCGGCATTTAGACCAGATGAATTCTGTCAGGCTTTACCATGCTGTCCGTTGGTCTTTTTCCCATCACCGTACGCGAGCAGATGGAAATAAATCGCTCCCTCTTTACTCGCACGTTGATCGCACAAAGCGCAAGACGCCAACAATCTCGCTGCCTGCCTTCCTCACATGGTCTGAGGGATGGTTCCGCCCGTCATTGACAGGTATTTCCTCAAAATCAAAAGGGCTCACACCGTCCAGGCATGCAGCGTTAATCCCGAGTTGACTGGGATCAGATCGACGCTGGTGATGGGTGTAGATTCCGCACTTGGAACAAAAGTAATGCTTGGCGGTATGTGTGTTGAATTGATAAAGCGTGAGTGCGTGCGCTCCTGAAGCGACCCTGAAGTTTTCCAGGGTCGCCGTGACGGCAACGGCTCCCCTCATTCGGCAGTAAGAGCAATCACAGCGGCGCGCCGTCTTTAGCCCTTCCGTCAGGTTCACCTGAAAACGCACGGTGCCGCAATGGCAGGAGCCCACATATTCAGTTGGTTCGTTGTTCATGGCTATGATCACTAAGGATGTCGGATATTCGGGAGGCCGCAGTAGCAGGCCTGAGCAATGTGTGCCGAACAAAGCTTATCAATGTTGCATCAAGTGTCCCACGCCTCTTGATCGCTATTGAGAGACCCCTCGGACTACAGGAGGTGAGTTCCCACGCTTAATTATGACTAGGCCGCAGATTAAGACTTGATGGTTTGCAGACAAACCTGCGGATCACAGGCTGGCATAGGCGGCAGAGTCGGGCAAAGCAATTGCAGTGGGTCTGTCGCGCATCGGTCGCTTGGCTCGAACAACAGACATCGTCCGTCCTGACTAACGCATTGGCCGAACGCCGTCACAACCTTAGGCTGTTCGAGCACTGTTCAATTGAGTGGTTATTTTCTGGAGTTTGTCACAAGCTCAAGTCGTGGGGCTTCTGGTTCATCCAACCCCCACGGTAGCTCTGTGAGCTCGGCAATTAATTGAAATTCTTTCAGATACTCAGGCTGGTGTCTGGCCAGCCACCTCACAACGGAAGCGTTTGCCAAAAGCTTGGACAAGTAGCCCTTGATCACGGTCAGGTGCAGTACGTCAGGGCCGTAGTCGTCTTCGACTGTTTTGATTTGCATTTGTAGGGCGGCCAGCTCTCGCTCCAAGCGGGCAATCGACTCTGCGGAAACGTTCTGATCGTTGATTTTTTTTGCTTGTAGCGATAATTGATCTGGCTGGGTAGCAGCCAGAAGGGCTCGGGCGAACATGACCGACAGGTTTCTGTTCCCAAGCATCAATTCGGCAGCTTCCATTTGTCTTAGGGGCTTCATTTGCCGAAGAAGAATAAACACAGCGGCTGGGCAATTTGTGTCACCGAGAAGCCCGATGACCTCACTACAGATGCCATTAAGAAGACGAAATCTATGTTTGATCGTTTCTGGTGATAATCCGAGGGCCTTACCCAGTCGTTCGGCAGATACACCGCGCTCCATTGCCCGAACAATCATCCTATTGCTTTGGACGGCTGAGAGCCTGTTGATACGTTTGTTGTAGGAGTAGGTGTCATCCTCAGTCGCCACTAAACAATCGACCTCCAGCTCTCCTAGCTCCTTTAGTGCCTCAACACGTAAATGCCCGTCCAGCAAAAAGTAATGTCCACCTCTACCTGGCGCAAGGGTCACCACGGGCGGCTCAACTAATCCAACATCCTGGATCGACGCTACAATTTGCTGATATTTTTGGCTTTCTTTGACACCTGGTCGCAAGGCTTTCAGGGGCAGAACATCGGCTACCTTGACGCGAATGCAGGCATCTAAAAACGCATTTTTAGGCACGGTAGCGGGGCTTGGTTTGCTAGGTGTGGGTGCTTGGTCAGCCATTGCTATCCCCTTACTTTGTCAGCCTAAGCTGAATCAGTTTCGGTAAAGAATTCAACTGCTCGGAATAGAGGAGGCTTTCGAAATCCCGAACCGAAAGCAGCTCCTTAAGGGCCTCAATGGCAAAGACAACTCGGTCGTGGGTATAGGACGCTTTTTTGACCATGAGGCGCTGCCGCTCGGCCTCTTTTTCAAATAGCCGTCTTAGTTCCGATGGGGTCATTTTTTTTCGCTTGCTTTGGATGCTACTGGACGAGTTTCCTCGCACCAGTTTGTCTTTTCTGGCTCGCATTTCTAGGAGATGGCGCAGCTGGGTATTTCGCCTCCCCTTAATGCCCCGTTCGTAAGCTTCGGTGAGTATGTGTTGAATATTGCTTTCAGAGCTCCGTGCAATATCCGTTGCTATGCTGAGAGGGATTAGCCCTGTTTCTACTGCTGTCAGTAGTTTCTCTTCGCCACGTTCAAGCAAGCCAACAATCATGGTGACCCAAGATGCTGTGGTGCCGATTATCTTGGCAATATCACTGTCGGTCTTCCCGCGAGCCTTCAGACTTCCGATCTCGTTCATCAAATCTATAGGGCGATGCTGCCGCCGAGCCACGTTTTCCACCAAGCTCATGACCAGACAGTCTTCTTCAACCGCATCAATGACAAACGCCGGAATTTCCGAAGCTTCCAGAGCGAGGAAAGCCTCAAGACGACCTTGTCCGCAAACAAGGTCGTACTTTAGGTTTCCCTGAGCATCGGCTTTCTTGCTTACAGTGATCGGGCGCTTGAGGCCAACCGTTTTGATATTGTCGATGAGGTCGGCGTGGACTTTCTTGTTCCTCGACCGGGGATTAAGGATTTGGATTTCATCTATGAGAATCAGCGTCACACGCTCTCGTGCCACCGAGGGGATGTTCATTTACATACCTCCTTCAACAAACAACGAGCTGCTAGCCCGTCAAGTACGTCCAGAGTTTTGAAGCGGTAACTGTCAATCAGCGGGCTGTTTTCTTCAGCCATTCTTTGCGGCCATGTGCCCATGTCTATCCAGGGAATTAGGTAGAAGTCCCGTACTTCTGAATTACCTTCTTCCATGCGCACTGCGATGGTGATGTCAGGCTTTAGGCTGACATCGAATCTAAGTTTCCACCTAAGGCTGCCAGCACGGGTAGGATCACACCGCGCAATAACTACCGATGCCGTCCATTCACCATTGACGGTCAGCAGATCATTACCATTGTTCGGCTCTACGTCCGCGCCTACCTGCTCGAAGTGCTCGACTACGTCCTCAAGGACTTTAGGATGCATGGCTCTTAGGGAGCGATTGATCTCTAAGAATTGATAGTCTCGGTCTGGCGTGTAGCCTATTAGCGTGTAGGCACGTAGAAGGCCACCGAAGCGGCTTGTGTAGGCAGTACTGGAGGGCATGTCGCACTGCTCATTGATAAGCATGCCGGAGAGCGATCCGGCGCGTTTCAATAGACTGCGTAGCATTTCTAAAAGCTGCGCGTCGTCCAGCTTCCGAGAGCGCTCTAGGATAATTTCGCGTACATCTGCAAAGACAGCCAGCGACACGATGCCTTGGAATGCACCGTCGCAACGAACCCATTTGTCCGGCGCGTTACGGACAATACCCTTACGTAATTTTGAGGAGGTTCGGTTGTAAACGTTGTTGCCAATGTATTTTTCGTTGGTCAAAACCTGATGCACGCTTCCTCGGCTCCAGGGGCGATCAAAGTCGGTCATCACGCCGTCAGCGTTTAACGCGTCAGCAATCTGAAGTTCGCTCATGCGCTCATTGCGGAATTGCTGATAGATACGTTGCACGACTTCGATTTCAGCTTCTGGGCCTGGAATCAGGATGACTCTGTCAGTTTGGATGCTTTTATACTCACCCCGTGCAAGCACCCCCTTGAACGCGCTTTGGTCATCTATCAATGCGCGCCTAAGTCCATAGCCTGCAGGCCCTCCTTGGTGAAAGCCTTTTTCGACGAGGCGGCATTGCCCAGCGAAAACCTTTTGGGACAATTCGCGGCTGTATTCGCCCGCCATCGACCGTTTGATGCCTTTATAGATAGTTGCGAGTGGTGAACCGTCGTTGTCGAAGGGCTCTGCACAGTACACAACCTGAACACCGGTTTTGGTGCAAAGGTATTCGTAATGAGCACTTTCATCGGTATTTTGAAATCGTCCCCAGCGACTTACGTCATAGACAAGGATGACTTGGAATTGGATGGCTCCAGCTTGGACGTCATTTATCAACCTGCTCAGGGCATCCCGACCCCCGATATCTAGACCGCTTTTACCCTCATCGCGGTATGTAGCAACGATCTCCATCCCATGGCTGACAGCGTATGCATGGATGGCGGCTGACTGGTTTTCGGTTGAGTAGCGCTGGTGGTCAGTTGACATACGCACATACTCCGCAGCCGGGACGGGGCTGCCAGAGCAGATCTGAAAATCTGTGGACGTAATTGGAGACGGCAAGACGGAATCCTCTAGAATAGAAAAAACTGTCCCAATCCCGCCAGCCTAATGACGTTTTGTGACGTAGCAATGACGTGACGCCGCGACGGTAAGATTCGAACCGGAACTTGTTTTGTCGCACCAAGGTTAGAAAAGCAGTGCAGGTAGCAGAGGGGAAACAATGGGCCGATGAGAATGCACGCGTCTCAGATCGGCGTAACTGGAACAGCGGCGTTGAGGGCCGCTAAGCGTGCGCACAGCATCGATAGTGAGGCAGGTCATCGCGATGACTGCACTAAGATTCGATCACGCTTTGGAACTCATCTAAGGCGGCACTTTTCAATGGCAACAATGCAGTCGGTCGAGTTCTTTGACGAAGGCAGCGAGGACTACCTTGCGCACGATTTGGAATTGTAGATGTGGCGCGCAGTGCGCGTATGGCTTCGGCGGATGCGATTTGGGCGCCTGACTCTTGACCACGCTTTTCGCCGCTGAAGCAGAGCGTAAACCAAAGATTGCATCCGCATCCCCGGCACTCAGGATCGACCTTAGCATATGAATAACTGGTAGGCGCGGTTAGCGCGGTGTTCAGAGGCTTAAGGCTTCAACGATTTTGAAGCGCTCAGCGGTGGTATATGTGTGAGGAGGTTGGCTAGCTCATGCCATGGGTGTTGATTTTCCCTCACCGCCTTGCAACCTGGCTGATGAACAAAAGGTACGGTCGCGTCTTGTACCTGTTGCATGGCAAGACATTGAGAGCAAACCACGAAGCTTCCGAGCATCGACCATCTGCCTGTCCAGCCGATAACTTGATCGCTGAGCACGGTGCTTTGGCTAAGGGTTTCGCAGTAGCTATAGGCATCAAAATGACGCGGCATGACACATCTCCTTATGTGCAGGGATAGAACGAGTTTCCCATCCATGATTTTAAGAGTAGGCCAAGATTGGGTACGAAGATGGCCGTTAAGCGGATGGGGTCACCGGCAACGATCACTGGCCGCTCAGTGGTACAGCGCTCATCACTGAAGTTAATTTAGAACTAGATGGTTGGCGATGTATAGCGATAGTCTTACTTGCTTTCGAGAGTAATGGCCGTTTTGTAGCATCGAGCTGTCGGTCGAGATAAGGCCGTCAACTGAGCTGAAGAAAGTGCTTCAGAGGTTACGGATGACAACCATTGTCTAGGAGGCTACTGGCAGGATGCTGAAATGTTTTTGATAGCAAGAATCCGCTTTGGCTGTTTATTTATTGCCTGCCATCTTGGCGAGTAAGGCTACGAATATGTGTCCCCTACGTCAGCTTGATGCCACCGGCCTCTGAAAACTGCATGTCCGAACTGCACATTCAAGGTAGGAAATACTCAGCGTCCAGCTCTGAACGCAGATGTTCCTTCAATGCAGCAGACAGCTTGTTAACCGCCTTCAAATGGCCGTGGGGCACCCCCACGTTGAAGATGTCGCCTGCCTTGTTCCTGCTGAGTATTACGATTCCGGGGACGGCCACCCCGCCAAAGGCCTGTGCCTTATATTCGATCAGTTCCTTGTCTGCGAATGTCGCATGAAACACCATCGAATGAGCTTCATACACCCCGCCTACGTTCTGCACGACTTTGATGATCGAATCCCTGCCTCGAAAAAAGCGAGTGAGGACTGACGGAATCAAAATCGCGTTTTGCGCCAGTTCGTCCAGCCAAGGTGGCGTTAACCGTAGATACGTACGACTTCTGACCGTGGGCGAAATGCTCGGATGGTTCAGGGTCTCGCTGACGCCATCTCTACTGCCTCATCCCACGGTGTCTCCGACGGAAAAAGCTCAGTCAAGAAGGCGACGAAAGCTTTCACATTCGGGCTTCCTCTACGGCTTTCTGGCCACAACGCCGTGATCATAAATCGCTCGACGGTGAACTGAGGGAGGATCGGTACGAGTTGGCCTCTTACTACGTAAGGCGCAGCAACGTAGTGGGGTGAAATGCCAATGCCGCCTCCAGCTGCAAGAATGGCAGCCACTGCGTCGCTGACATCGACAGTGAGAGCTGCGTCTGGTGATAACTCCAACTGTGTTTCACCAATCTGGTAGGGCCACCTCAAGCTTTGACCAGAGCTCTGGTATCTAAAATTCACACATTCATGATGTGCTAGATCCGCCAGCTCAACAGGCCTGCCTTTGCGTTCGAGGTAATCGGGCGATGCAAATGCGCCTATACGATGTGGCCCCAGGGGACGTGAGACCAGTCGCGAGTCGGCAAGATTACCAACCCGGATAGCCACATCGATCCCTTGCTCAATGATGTCGGAAAACTCATCGCCCAGTCGTAGATCAATCGCAAGCTTAGGATATAGCGCGCGGAACCTAGGCAGTGCCGCCGCCAGAATATTCAGGCCGATTGGCAAAGGGGCAGTGACCTTCAACACGCCAGACGGTTCGGCACGGGAGGCAACTGCCGCTTGGTCGATTTCGTCAACCTCGCGCAAAATTCGCTGCGCACGCTCATAAAGATCCCGCCCTTCCGGCGTCAAAACCAGAGAGCGGGTTGTTCGAGTAAATAACCTAAGGCCAAAGTGATCTTCAAGCCGTTGCACACTTTTGCTGATAGCCGAAGGGGAAACGGACAGCGCTCTAGCTGCAGCTGTATAGCTGCCCAGAGATGCGGCGCGCGCAAACGCGATGAGGCCGGTAAGACGATCTAAACCGATTTGTTCCTTCATGGCATTAGTAAAGCGACTTTCTGCCCAATTATCAATCCATGCTGCAAGCATTAGTCTCCTCATATCGAACGCTAATCAGGTGTTCACAAGGAGATAAATCATGACACGCACTCAGCCACTACCATCTGCCCTCAATGGCCGCACTGTAGTCATATTTGGCGGCACATCAGGCATCGGATTGTCCACTGCCATCCAGGCGAAAGCAGCAGGGGCCTCCGTAATTGTGATTGGCTCCAACGCTACCCGCGCCGAGCAAGCGGCAAAAGAGAACGGGCTGGATGGATGGCGAGCAGCTGACGTAACTCGCCGTGAGGCTGTGGAGGCAGCACTGTCGGATATTCCGGTAGTTGATCACCTTGTCTTGTTGGCGGGTACCTTCGTTGCCGGCACGGTTATGGCGTCTGAAATTGACTATCTGCGCAGGGCATTTGAGGAGCGTGTTTGGGCAAGCCTGTACGCCATTCGTGCCTTGGGCGACAAAATATCGAAAGATGGATCCATCACTTTCATCTCCGGTTCACTCGCCGATCGCCCCAACGCTTATGGGACAGCGGTATTGGCGTCCGCCTCCGCTGCAATGGAAGCACTGGCCAGAGGCCTGGCGTTGGAGCTCGCGCCAATCCGAGTGAACACGCTGTCGCCTGGCCCGATCAACACCCCGATTTTGAGTAAAGCATTGGGAGAGGGTCGTGATGCGTTCGTTGCGTCGCTTGAGCAGACACTGCCGCTGCATCGCTTGGGTACATCCGAAGAGGCGGGCTCTGCAGCGGTCTTCCTCATGGTCAACACATTCATGAATGGGGCGGTGCTCAATATTGATGGCGGCGCCCGCCTGGTGTGATCCATCCCCAATCAGAGAGCATTTAACGTGACGACATTATTTGATCCGCTGCGCATGGGCGCATTGCAATTGCCACAACGCATCCTGATGGCTCCCATGACCCGAGCGCGGGGTACGCAAGACCATCTACCGACCGAGATAATGATTGAGTATTACCGTCAGAGAGCGGATGCCGGACTTATCATCTCTGAGGCGATTGGGATCAGTAAGCAAGGTCTCGGCTGGCCGTATGCGACTGGGATCTGGTTAGACGAGCAGGTCGATGGATGGCGCAAGGTTACCGACGCCGTGCATGCGGCTGGTGGCCAAATCATCGCTCAACTGTGGCATATGGGTAGAGTGGTGCATCCGAGCTTCCTCGGCGGCGGACAACCCATTTCAGCATCCGTAACCACTGCGCCGGGTCAGGCCCATACATACGCTGGCAAGCAGCCTTATGCCCCGGCACGCGCGTTGCCAATAGAGGAGATTCCGGCACTGCTTGTGGACTTCCGACATGCTACCCGCAACGCAATGAAGGCCGGTTTCGACGGTGTCCAGATCCATGCTGCTAATGGGTATCTGATTGATCAGTTTTTGCGTGACAGCGGAAACTTTCGCACCGACGCATATGGCGGATCAATCCTCAATCGTGTCCGCCTGCTGAAAGAGGTAACGCAAGCAGTGTCCGAGGTCATCGGAGCTGATCGCACTGGCGTTCGGTTAACACCTAGCAGTTATGAGCAAGGCGTGCGTGACAGTGACCCTGAACCGCTTTTTGTTCACGCCGCTCAAGTTTTGTCGGCTATCGGAATTGGGCACTTGGAAATACGTGAACCCCCTGCGGATGGAACATTCGGCAAATCCGAACGCCCACCGTTGGCACAAGTAATCCGAAAAGCATTCGACGGAGTGCTGATTCTGAATTCCGATTACGACTTTGCGCGTGCTCAAGCACACATCCAAAGCGGGCTTGCAGATGCGATAGCCTTTGGGCGGCCTTACATTGCAAATCCTGATTTGTCGTCACGGTTTGCTAAGCAACTCCCCGTTGCCGATAGCGAGATGAGTACTTGGTTCTCTCAAGGCGAACTGGGCTACACGGACTATCCGGCGTTGACCTGAAGCGAGAATCTTTGAGGGAACAGCTGCAACGCTGGGAGGGGGGAAATTCGAGAATAGCGCAGCGAGCCGATTTTTCGGCATATATTGGCGGACTCGCCGGCTGGGCAGAACCTATTTGCTCTCAAATAATTATCAGTATCGTCCTTGAATGTTCCGAACTGAGTGACTATCGCTAGCAATTAATAATGCCCCACAGCCACCGTATTTGTCGGGACTGGTTATTCTTTTGCAAATACGCTCTGTCTCATACAGAGAGGCCATCAACATGTCTGCTGATGGCCTTGGATGACGTACTGATCAGAATTGAAACAGACAACCGTCGACCACAACCTCGTCACCGGTGATGAACGAGGCTTCGTTAGCCGTTTGCGGTACCAGCACGGGTTTGTGATACAAGGGCCGATTAGTGGCCAGCTTCACCATCCACCTTAGGGGGTATCAGCTGGTGTGCGCGATACTCCAATCATCATATGGGAGCATCGTGTTCTGAGAGCGGGTGCAAGGCTTTTAACGGTGCCAATACGATAGTTTGGAAGGCGTTATCCGTCACTCACCTACCCACCCTGCGCCTAAGGTTAAAGCGCCGAAAAGTTGTAGCTTAGGATTACACGGGTCTCGTCGACATCGCGGGCAAATTTTTCGTAGTTGCTGCGAAAGGTTGCATTGCGAACTCTCAGGCTGACGTCTTTGAAGGTGCCAGCCTGGACGACGTATTTGAACTCGCTGTCACGCTCCCATTCCTTACCTTCGGCGTCAGTGCCGGATACTTTGATATTGTCGCCGTTAACGTAACGGGTCATGAACGTTAGCCCGCTCAGCCCTAAAGCCTTGAAGTCGTAATCGTACCGGGCTTGCCAAGAGCGTTCCTGGGCAGCAGCGAAGTCGTTGACCTGAATGTAGTTGACCAGATAAGGATTTGTGCCATCCAGGTAAGGCATGGATGTATCGCCGATCATGGTCTGCCATCCGATGCTGAGCTTATGCCCAGAGAGCGAATAGCCGAACATTGTGCTGAAAGCTTTGTTGTCGATTGAGCTTGCACGAGCTGACCCGTCGTCGTCGCTTTTGAAAAGACGGATGTCTCCCGATGCGACTCCTGGCCCGACCTTTTCGGAACCGATCAGACCGACAAATTGCTGGTGGTACACGTTTTCAAGCGTTGCGTAATGGTATTGCACCGTGACGTTCGGAGTGAGCTTGTAATCCATGCCGTACATGTCGAAGTGGTTGCCAGTGGTGTCACAGGTGTAGCGCTTGTTCTTGCAGTTGAGTCGTATGTCCTGTGAGTCAGTGGAGTCTCGTGCGGTGTAGTGATCCAAACGTGAAACCATGAACTTGAAGTTATGTAGGTCTTCCGACGTCAGCATCCCCCCGTTGAACATCGTGGGAAGAAGGCGGCCGTCGTTGTATTTGAGCATCGGAACATCCGGCATCATGGCACCGTATTTCAGGACGGTTTTGGCAACACGAATTTTCGCGGCAGCACCAAATTTTGCGTATTGATCCTGCGCCCCCCTGGGGTTGCTACCGCTGGATGGAAGCAAGCCTGTCCCGCTGCGGCTTGGGCTAGAGTCGAGCTGGAAACCTGCCATGCCCAGCGCATCGACACCAAAACCAACCAAGCCCTGCGTATAACCCGACTGGAAGTTCAGGATAAAGCCCTGAGCGGTTTCATCCCGCTTTGAGGCTCCCTGTGGGTTGGTGGTACTGCCATCACGGAAGTCCCGATTGAAGTACATGGTGCGCGACTCAATGCTCGCCTTACTATCCTCAATAAAACCATCGGCCTGAGCAGTGGCTAAAAAGCCTGCGCAAAGGGACATTGTGCTGAGCCCGACTATGGCTTGCTGTCGGATTGGGGAGATAAGCATGTACGAGCTCCTGTGGTGGGAAAATAAAAGGCGCAAAAATTTCGGCCACATGAGTTCACGGGCATGCTGAAAATTGGAAATTTCGAATGAAATAATGACGGTCAGTCGATAAATCGTCTATAGCACCTTTGTATAGATACTTAAGGGGTTATGTTTATTAGCGCCAAGGAGAAGGTGTATATCAGAGATTATCTTTTTTTATCCCAGTGTAAACGCTAGATTGTCCGATCCAAGTCTTCGCTTACGGGCATAGGAGTGATATTCGCAGTAGCAATGGTTTAGGTTTGCGGGCAGAAATAGTCTTTTGCCAGATGATTGATATATCAGTTTTTAGAGAAGTAATTGCAAGCGGCTTAAGTTTCCGCTGAGGGAGCAGTTTGAGCTTAGCGAAACTGTATGTCTTGTAGAGCAGTTGAGGGTCACAGAGTTTTTGGTGTCATCGCCGATCAAATTTCCAATCCAAGTGCCCCGGGGAACCCAAGCTAAGCCGAACTGGCCGAAAAATCGAGTGGGCCGGGTATTCGTCATTGCTTTTACTCAGCTTCAAATAGAAGAGCTGAGGATTGCCCTGGATCGATCAATCAGCGCGAAGGTCAGTATCTCTTTCCGCGCCCTCTGGGAATGAGAGTGATCAGGCCGGCACTTTTGCGCGACCATTCAAAGCCGAGCCAAGGAGGCGAACGCCGATGGCTGACCATCAGCGTAGCTGTGAGTGAGATTATCTTACTGCTGAAGCCACGACTCAACCTCATCCGCGCCGTGTTCTGCTTTCCAGGTTTTTAGTTGTTTGTGATTCCCACCCTTCGTTTCCACAACTTCACCGGTATGCGGGTTTTTATAAGTCTTCAGAGCGCGAGGCTTGCGAGTCGCCTTTTCTTCGGTTGCAACCTTGGCACCTTTGAACCCTTTGTTAGACGCTTGGGGCTCTAGGATCGAAATGACATCCCTAAGGCTTTTACCGTACTCACCCAAAAGATCGCGCAGTTTTCCTTCGAATTCGATTTCTTTCTCAAGTCCTTTGTCGCCTTTCATCGCTTCCAGAGCAGCGAGTTGATCAGCAAGGTGACGTTCTAGTTGGCGAAACTCTGCAAGCTTGGACATTGAATCTTCTCCTGTGGTTTTCAGTATTCTAAAGGGACTTCGTTATAAGCGCACGCGGTGTTAATAGGTTTTTTATAGGTTCAGCAGATGCCGGGAAAGGTACATTTGTTGGCTCAATCAGTGTTGCTTTGGGGCGCCATTATCACCCACTTGCCTGGAGGCTGGCCGCATCTGCGGGATAGGGAGCAATGACATCAGAAACCGTGTTCATTGGGAAATATCCCCATGCTCAGTGCGCTGACCAAAGGCTTGGAGTCGATCAAGCGTACGCTATCGAAAAGGAGAAAATACAAGCCGTATGCCAGTCTATGAGGTAACTCAATTTAAGATGAAAACCTGCAGCGCTGGTCTTTCCCGTACCTGCTTTGACTGCACGGGAATAGCTGAGGTGCGCTCGGTTAGATTAAGCCCTTGAAAACAGCAATAGCATTTGCCAGTGAAGGGTTTACAAGGACATCGATGGCAGCTATGTCGATTGTCTATCAATCATCAGTCGTTGCTGAGGAGCAATCTAGACCATGACTTACCCCGGACAACCCATCGTCGATTTCATCGCCAGGCTTAGCCCGCTGTACCAGTCAGAAGAGATGCTTGGATTTCGAGCTGCAAGGTCTCTTCATGACGGCACATTGATCCTCCCTGATCCAAGCGATGAAAATGAGCCTGAGGACGCCAGGGTGATCGTTTGGTGGCGAGGCGATCGTAACCGCGCTACCGAGACGCTCGGATCTGTGATGGCCACTAACGCCGTGGTGAGTTTCGTACAATTCCATAGCGTCGGTAAGGAGGTCTTACATGCCACTAATCTCCTAGCCCACCTATACGATCATTTTGGCGTCAAAACGGGAGCTTCCTTGTATCTCCCTTACCTCGAAGATGACCTGCCATTGATAGGGAAAATACTTGGTCTCGTTAGACGTTTGGGCCCAGGGGTAGCACTTGATGTCTTGCGAAAAGCGGTTGGGATTTAATGATTGCTCACTGGCAACGTTCCAAGCTGGTTAAGAGCGAGTCCATACGTAAAAGGTGAAATGGAACCCTCATGCACCAGGCCGTAATATTTCGCCCGTATTCCATCGGCCTTGGCAGTGATGACCCGCAAGCTATAAGCGAGGCTAACGGCTTTGGGTTATCGACCTGATCAAATGGCCTTTTAGCTGGACTGGGCAGGCGATAACATGATTTAGCGAGGGTTTTCCAGAGATGGCAGCGGAGGTGCTGACGGAGCTGATGAATCCACAGGGAGGTGAATTTGGATCAAGGCAACCAGCTGACTGATTTGGTGAACGCAATCGGTCATTACATGCAAACTGTTGTAATCGCCATTTGCCACTGCGCGATCCATAAACCCTTCGACCTGCGCTGCGAATCCGTTCAGGGATTGCGCGCGTGCGCTAATGTGGTCGGTGCAGTCCGCAAAGCTCAGATCATACCAAGGGTTAGATTGCCCTAATTTTCTGGCGACGGCTGAGTGCGGGCCAAAGACTGGAACAAGGTCATGAATCCGCGCATCCAGAAAATTGGAGCACTGCTCCGTGCGCGCGGCTATACGATGAAACAACTGACGCACGTCGATGAAGCTGACGCTCCGCAACCGCATCTCTAGGCTTTGCACGTACTCGTGCAGTTCGATCGTGATTCGCAGATGATCTTGCAGCAATGCGGCAAGAGCGACACGCTGACACCGGGCCGCTGAATCAGCCGGAAAGTGCTGAGCCGCCAAGGATGCGTGAATAAAAGTTTCCTGCCTTGATTTATGGCTGTGCATGGCCAGCTGCCTTCGTAATCAATTGGACATCGATGAACCGCTTATAGGCCGAATGATAATTCTGTTCATAAACAACCTCACTCCTACTTAAATACAGGTTACCTATACGTAGGTTTGGGTAGCTGTGGATCGAAGGCAGTGGGCCCGGCCGCGCCAACCCCAACGATTTGCATCAGAGTTGAAGAGAGCAGCCATCGGTATCAGGTCAAATTACACTTTTGGATAGCCCTAGCATCTGCCCAGCTCTAACTAGGTCGGCGACCCGTTCCACTGACATTTTCCGCATCACTGACGCTCTATGCATTTTTACAGAGATCTCACTGATTCCAAGTTTGCCCGCAATCTGTTTGTTCATCAGCCCGTTGATGACCCCTAACATCACCTGATTTTCCCTTGGAGTAAGACTACTCAGGCGAGCCTCGAGACATTGGAGGTGGCGACGCGTCTTAAAACCCTCTTGGTATAACGCCACAGCTCTTTGAACTGCGTCCAAGAGATCTTGGTTCCTGAAAGGCTTGGGTAGAAAATCAACTGCACCTGCTTTCATCGCTCTGACAGACATTGGTATATCGCCATGCCCTGTGATGAATACCACGGGTACATCGATACCCGATTCCGACATCCGTAAGTGCACGTCGAGACCGTTATAGCCTTGAAGTCTGACATCCAGAATTACACACGCGGCTGACTTAGTGACTGGGTGAGCGAGCATCGCCATCGGATTTTCGAATTCTTCAACTGAATGGCCGACTGATCTGAGCAGGCTGCTGATTGCTTGCCGCAGCACCTTGTCATCATCGACCACCAAGACAGTCGGAGGGGGCGGGATCGTAAATGTCTCTGAAATTGAAAGGCTCATGATGAAGTCCGTCACTGTCCGCAATGGCAACCAACGGGAAAGCATGTGCGGAGTCGAACACGCTAATGCACCCTCAGTTTTCAATTAGCCCATGTCCGTGCTTGTGTCTACCAAATTGTGGAGCCGCAGACCAGCTCCGGACGAAGGAGCACATCAACTCCAATTCTCTTTGACCGAGGCTGTGCTTGCGAGACCACATACGAAGGTTTGGGTTGAATATCCGAACCGACTATAGCGCCCGTCACTTCAACGCCAGATCATACGATCACGCCCCACCCACATCCATGCACTGCTCAATTCGGCCCAACCTCCATTCCGAGCCGGCCATCAAATGGGGATTCAAATGCACGCTCACCCTGCAAAAAAGGTCGTGTTGATTCATGCCCAACGGCGGTTTTCCTCTACCTGTGGGCAACTAATGCAAGACTCAGTTGCGAAGATGAAAAGCTCTGATGGCTGCGTGTACTGCCAGCTACATGCTGAAGAGCCTCGTCTCGGCCTTTGGGTAATCAGTTGCGAATGGAGCACTTCGGATTCGATGCGAGATAGCGTTGAGCAGATCTTTCAGCCAGCCTTCGAAAATTTGTTATCCAACAACGCATTGCTCTCAATACGTGTGTGTGAGGACGACCATCCAGAAGTAGCGTTGAGATTTGAAGGCGAGGGTCTCAAAGCGCCATTTTACAAACTGTTGGGTATCTAAGCCTCCGCCACTTAAGCATTAAATTATTGGCATCTAGATGAGCGCTGCGTACTTCTCCTTAGCATTTGGAGCCTTTAATTCGGATAGCGAGTCCGTTGGCGTCTCGTGTGATTCTTTATTCATCAACAATTAGTAAAAGGGAGCGTGTATGACTAAGTCACTTGAGCTTATGAAAATATTGGTGATGGTTGCCGCAACTTATGCTTCCGCTTCAGCGTGGGCAGACACCAATAAAGCTACCGTCGTTTTGGTGCATGGCGCTTTCGCCGGCTCCAGCAGTTGGAATGGCGTCATCAAAATTTTGGAGAAGGACGGCTACACGGCAATTGCTGCAGCTAATCCGTTGCGCAGCGTCAAGAGTGATGCTCAGTCGGTTTCCGGTTTAGTAAGCAGCATCAAGGGCCCTGTGGTGCTTGTAGGGCATTCATACGGTGGCCCTGTAATCAGCGAGGCTGCTTACGGCCAGGCAAACGTCAAAGCGCTTGTGTACGTCGCGGCTTTTGCACCGGACGCTGGGGAAAGTGCAGTAGCGCTCACCGGAAAATTTCCGGGAGCCACGCTCGGCCCTGCTCTGGCTAGTCCTGTAGCGCTAGAGGGTGGAGGTAAGGATCTCTATATCCAGCAAGATAAATTCCCCGCTCAATTCGCAGCAGACGTTCCGCTCGCTGAGGCACGTTTGATGGCGGCAACTCAGCGTCCGGTGACTGAGGAAGCGCTGAACGAAGCAGCAACAGCTCCCGCTTGGAAGGACATCCCTTCGTGGTGGATATACGGCGACAAAGACCTGAACATCCCTCCAGCAGCGATGAAGTTCATGGCAGACCGCGCCAAGGCAAAGCAAACAGTCGTCGTAAAAGGCGCATCGCACGTGGTCATGATTTCAAATCCTGATGCGGTCGCCAAGATAATCGAAGCAGCCGCAAACGCTCATTGATGCGGCGTGATCACGCAATGAGGTGACCTTGGTGGTACCGGCATCTGCCTTGGCAACCCCCGAATCTGATTTTCGTGCAATACCGAAAGAGGTAATCAATATGTCTGACGCAAATGAAACCACCTCAAGTTCCCGCCGGCAGGTGCTCAAGGTTGGCGCTACAGCATTAGCCGTAGGCTCTTTGTCAGCAATGGCAATTGGCGGGAACGCCGTTCAAGCTGCGACTGCAGCGTCTCCAAAGAAAGGACATGATGGGATGACAAGTTTCACTACCGCCGACGGCACTGAAATCTTCTACAAAGATTGGGGTACTGGTAAGCCAATCGTGTTTCACCACGGGTGGCCGCTCAGCGCTGATGACTGGGACGCGCAAATGCTGTTTTTTGTTTCCAAGGGGTACCGAGTTATTGCCCATGACCGTCGTGGGCATGGTCGTTCAACTCAAACTTCCACCGGGAACGATATGGACACCTACGCAGCCGACGTGGCCGCACTGGTGGTTCACCTGGACTTGAAGGATGCGGTACACATCGGCCACTCCACAGGCGGCGGGGAAGTCGCGCGTTACGTCGCTCAACATGGTACTGGCCGGGTTGCCAAAGCGGTGCTGATCGGCGCCGTCCCTCCCATCATGGTCAAGTCCGCATCCAATCCAGGAGGCCTGCCTATCGAGGTATTTGATGGGTTCCGCTCGGCGCTTGCCGCGAACAGGGCACAGTTTTACAAAGACGTACCTATCCCGTTTTACGGCTATAACCGTGAAGGCGCGAAAGTATCTGAAGGGGTGAAAGAAAACTGGTGGCGCCAAGGCATGATGGGAGGCGCTAAAGCGCACTACGATTGCATTAAGGCGTTCTCGGAAACCGACTTCACCCAGGATCTCCAAAAAATCACAATTCCTGTCTTTGTTCTGCACGGCGACGACGACCAAATCGTCCCAATTGCAGACTCCGCCATGCTCTCGATAAAGCTCCTGAAACACGGCACATTGAAAGTCTACAAAGGCTACCCGCACGGGATGTGCACAACCCACCCTGAGATCATCAATGAAGATCTCCTGGCTTTCATCGAAGGCTGATTGTTGAGCCCTTCACTCACATGTATTGAGGGGCTCAAACTTAACCTAGAGCCGGCAATGGCATGTGCCTGTTCATTTTCGATTCACGCCTCTTTGGATAGAGATGTCGCGTTAATTCGTTAGCCCCTCAAAGAAGACTAAATCGCCGTACCTAGTCCATCGTATAGCTTGTTGGCCTGCCCCCGTTGATTTACATAAGAGTGATTGGTTCAACTAGGCAGGTGGGCGCTATGAGTTATTCCTTACTGATTGACGGACGTAAGGTGCAAGGAGTCGGGCGCATTGATGTCATCGACCCCTCAACCGGAAGTGTATTCGATTCCGCTCCTAGGGCAGATGAAGCACTTGCGCTGGAAGCTATCGCTGCATCTTCCAAAGCGGGTAAATCATGGGCACGCCTGGGCTATGCGGGACGCCGTGTTTATCTGCATGATTTCGCCAATGCAATTGAATCACGCACGGAAGAAATGGCTGCGGTGCTAAACCGCGAGAGGGGCGGGCCATTGGCCGAATGCAGGCGCGAAGTTGCTATTACGGTTGCAGCTCTGCGTTATTTTGCTGATCAGTCCCTTGCATCAAGGGTTGTGCGTCAAAGTGATGTCGAACGCATCATCGAGCAGCATTATCCCCAAGGCGTTGTGGCCGCGATCATGCCGTGGAACCGTCCCATCACCTTGCTCTCTTTCAAACTCGGCCCTGCCTTGATCACAGGTAATACAGTGATCGCTAAACCTGCACCTACAACCCCTTTGTCGACGCTACTGATCGGAGAAATCGCCGCCGACATTCTGCCAGCGGGCGTGTTCCAGACCTTGGCCGATCAGAACGATCTCGGTGGCTTGCTGACCCGTCATCCGAGTGTGGCCCATGTAAGCTTCACGGGATCCACCGCGACAGGAAAGAAGGTATTAGCAGGGGCCGCAGAGTCTCTAAAGCGCTTCACGCTTGAGCTGGGCGGGAACGACGTTGCGATCATATTGGACGACGCTGATCTGGAATCGGTGATCCCGAAGATCTTTCAGGCCGCGATGATTAATGCCGGGCAGGTTTGCTACGCCACGAAGCGCGTGTATGCACCTCGTCCCATGCTTGATCGAGTAGTACAGCTGCTGGCTGATCAGGCGAAAGAGGCGCGGCTTGGCAACGGCCTGGATCCTGTCCACCAAATTGGGCCGCTGCAAAATCGCATGCAATTTGAGAAGGTCTTAGCGTTGATCGAGGTTACCCGCAAAGAAGGGACAATCGTGGTTGGCGGGGACGTAGTCGAAGGCGGTGGATATTTCATCACACCCGCCATCGTTCGTGACCTGAGTGACGATGCTCAATTGGTCAGAGAAGAACAGTTCGGGCCGATTCTCCCTGTGCTGGGTTATGACGACCTCGACAGCGTTGTCGATCGCGCCAATGCCAGTGAGTATGGATTGGGAGGCTCTATATGGACTGCCGACGTGAAGCGAGGAATCGATATCGCAGCGCGAATAGAATCCGGCACCGTTTGGGTCAACCGCCACATGTCTTTGCCATTTGATGTTGCTTTTGGTGGGGCCAAGGAGTCTGGAATAGGCTTGCAAAACGGCGTTCAGGGTATGGAAGACTTCACACAGCGACGAATCGTCAACGTAGCGTTGGATTAATGGCGTGGGCATTCCTTTTTCAGCAGGCGGGCCGATCTTTCTGTTCCCCTGCTTCCAATTAACTACTCACGTCCGCCGAGGCCGACATGGCAAATAGCTCAATCGAGCCCTTAGTCGAGGTCTCATTCCGCCAGGAGTTGCCGCTCTTACACAGGCTCCGTTTCTACCTGATGGCGTCTATTACATTATCTTTTTTGGCAGGCTCAAGCATTCCAACGCCGGTTTATCCGATCTATCAGGCGGATTGGCACTTTTCGTCGGTGACAATCACCTTCATCTTCGGCGTATACGCACTTTCAGTCTTGGCCTCATTACTGGTCTGCGGACGAGTATCCGACTATGTTGGCCGGCGCTCGGTCTTGCTCATTGCGACGATAATGCAAATAGTCGCGATGTACCTAATGGGAGCCGCAGATGGGCTAGCAGATTTGATTAGTGGACGTGTTCTCCAAGGTCTCTCCACGGGGGCGGCTGTTGCAGCGGTAGGTGCGGGTTTGATTGATATCGATAAGCCGCGCGGTGAAATTGCTAACGCCATTGCCCCGGTGAGTGGCAGTGCAGTGGGAGCATTGCTGGGTAGCGTAATCGTCCAGTTTTTGCCTTTTCCGACGCATACAGTTTTTGCCCTGCTGGGGGGATTATTTGTTCTTCAACTCGGGTGTCTTCTGGCCATGAAAGAAACGACACCGACTCGACCAGGTGCCCTCCGCTCGTTGATCCCTCAATTCGGAGTGCCCTCTCAAGTCCGTCCCGCAATGCTAGTAGCGTCTGCAGTTTTTTTCGCGGGCTGGGCGCTTGCAGGATTTTGCGCTTCTCTGGGCCCAGGGCTAATCAAAAGTGTGTTTAACCTGTCTGCTTCGTTGGTGGGAGGACTGGCGTTGGCAACGTTTTCGGGGAGCGGTGTGGTGGCGATCCTGACCCTCAGGTCGCGCCCAGCAGCTACCCAAACTTACGCCGGAAGTTTTGGTCTGCTGGCTGGGATGTCGCTAATGCTTGGATCTTTACAAGTGAACTCCATCACTTGTTTTTTCTTCGGCGTTCTGGTCGCAGGGGCGGGGTTTGGAGCCGGATTCCAGGGCGGAATACGGATGGTGGTTGCTAGAGCTTTGCCTCATCAGCTGGCAGGTGTGCTTTCCGTCGCTTTCGTCTGCTGCTATTTAGGTATGGGCGTGCCTTCGATCTTAGCCGGGTACGAAACCGCGAGCGGAGTCGAAATTATCAAGACAGCTCAGGTGTTCGGCGGCTCAGTCATAGGGTTGATCCTGCTCGCGGTCATGGGGCTCACCATTGCCCATCGGGCAGATCATTAACTGGACAGTGCAGCACGCCTGGATACCCTTTTCAATTTTGAGACCACACTCTGCACAATCAACAGGGGCGATCCTGACATTTTTCCTTTGATGGTAAGTAGGGGCAGCGATTTTTGCTGATCATTCTATTTACAAAGCGGCCCGATCAATCCCGTTCCCTACTCGCAGAATGTCCGCCATAACTGAAATGGCTATTTCTGCAGGAGTCTTGCTGCCCAAATGCAGACCAATAGGAGCGCGAATTCTCTGCATGTCCTGCGTCGTTAGCCCGGCGATTCTTTCCAGCCGCTCCATGCGTTTCAGGCTGGTCTTCGAAGAGCCCATAGCGCCTATGTAGAAGGCATCAGTCCTGACTGACTCCATCAGCGTTAAGTCGTCCAGTCTAGGATCGTGGGTGAGGGCAACGACAGCTGTTGCCGCGTGGCAGCCGCCTTGGGCAATGAAGACGGCAGGTAATACCTCGATGAGCTTGGCACTAGGTAACGATGCTGACGCTTTGATCAATCGCTCTGGATGCGGATCGCAAACGATGATTTCATACCCGAGGGCCAGCGCAAATTCTGCGCAAAACTCCGCTACAGGTGAAAGTCCTGCGACAATCAACCGTCTCACAGGGCCTACGATGATTGTTACGTCCTCGCTTGATCGGGTTACACAACATCCCGTAGGGCCATGGGGCCTAGTCGTTCGCTCTCCCGATTCAAGATTGACGATTCTGCTCAATCGACCTCGGCCCGCTAGGGCTGTTTCAAGACTGCGAAAATGATCTAAAGAACTTTGTTTGGGCTCAAAGCGCTCAACCAGCACATCCAGCACCCCTCCACATGGGAGTGCCATAGTGGGCGCCAGACCACCATCGCCATATCGGACTATCTGATTGTGCGCGGAAAATTGACCGAGTTTGAGGCGATCAAGAAAATCGTCTTCGACACACCCGCCTGATAGTGACCCGCAATTTTCGCCTGACGGGACTGCCACCAACATGGAGCCTGGCCCCCTCGGCGCAGACCCAAATGTTGCGAGTACAGTACACAACCAGATCTGATGCCCACTCTCAAGCCATTGCAGCCCCTGCTTAATGACCTGCAAATCAAGATGTTCCATGTATTTCTCATTACGTCGACGGGGGCAGAACTCCCCGGCAGCCAGCCGCCAGGGGAGCTCCGTTTAGCCCTGAATTAATGCAGGGCGCTGGCGCGGCTTTTAGCTACATCTTCTGACTTGACCTGCCCTTGAGACTGACCAAACCGCCGAAGTACAAAAGTACTCACAGCCGCGAGTTCCTCGTCGTTATAGCTGCCGGTAAATTCGGGCATTCGCTGATCTGCCCTTACTGCGTTGGGCGTGTGGCCCTCCAGCAAGCTTGCGATCAGGTTTCTACCCGTGGGGTCATTTACAGTCTTCAACCCAGCCAGGCCTCCAGCCGGTGATTGTCTACCGCTGCCATCGAGCTGGTGACAAGCTACGCAGGTGTCATTGAATAACTTAAGTCCCAAGCCTTTTTGCAGAGGGGCGTCATTGATCACTAGAGGCGGCCTTGCAACCCCCTCTGCTCGTGCTGGACTGCTTTTGAGATAGGCCGCAATGGCTTTGAGGTCTTCTGGATTGAGATATCGCAGGCTGTGTTCCACAGCATCTGCCATCGGTCCTCCTGCGCCACCGAAACCAGCCGCATAGCCTTTGGAGAGGTAAGCGACAATTGCGTCTTCTGGCCACGCTCCTATGCCACGTTGAACGTCAGAGCTGATGTTGTACGCTTGCCAGTTTCCCAGCTCTGCTCCCGCCAATGACCTGTCCGAACTCATCGCTTGGAAGAGGTTTCGTGGGGTGTGACACTCTCCGCAATGGCCCGGGCCTTGAACTAGGTAGGCGCCTCTATTCCATTCGGCAGATTGCTTACTGTCGGGCAAGAATCGCTCATTGGGCGCAAAAAATGCGTTCCAGAACATCATTCCCCAACGCTGATTGAAGGGAAAAGAAAGCTTGTTCTCTGGGGGTAGTTGCTTCACCGGCTCAAGGCTGAACAGGTATCCCTTGATAGCTAAAATATCTTCGCGCGACATTAGGGTATAGGACGTATACGGGAACGCTGGATAGTAGTGTTTACCATCCTTGCCTACACCTTTTTGCAAGGCACTGACGAACTCGTCGTCAGTCCAGTTACCGATCCCGGTTTCTTTGTCCGGCGTGATATTGGGTGAGTAAATACTGCCAAACGGCAGCTTGAACTCGAGCCCCCCTGCGAAAGGCTTTCCGCCGGGTACGACATGACAGGCCACGCAGTCGGCGGCACGTGTCAGATATTCACCCTTGCTCACTGGTGCCGTTTCGGTCGCATAAGCGCTGAGGGTCAAGCAACTGGCAACGAGCGCGAGTGCATAATGGAGAATTTTCATGATGCACTCCTTAGACAGTGAAGTAGCCCGAGCGGCTGAGTGGTAGGCGGCGTTCGCGCACGCCTGTTGCTGCATAAAGGGCATTGACCAGCGCTGCTGCTACTGGAACTGCTCCGGTCTCGCCCACACCTCCAGGACTCTCAACGCTGTCGACGATGTGCACCTCTACAGGAGGCGCATCGCTCATGCGGATTTGTCGATACTGATGGAAGTTGGTTTGCTGAACCTGCCCGTTTTCGATGAGGATCTCGTTGAACAACGCTGCAGATAAACCAAACAGGGTGCCACCTTCCATTTGTGCAGCCACGGATGTTGGGTTGTTCGCAAACCCGCAGTCGATAACGGTCACAAGACGTTTGATTCGCAGACCTTTTTCACCTTGTTTTTCCAACTCCACAATCGTGGCAACAAAGCTACCAAACACTGCCGTTACCGCCACGCCGCGCCCAGATCCAGGAGGCAGGGATTTGTCCCAGTCCGTGAGCTGCGCAGCTTTGTTCAACACGGCTTGCGCACGTGGTTGCGACTGCATCAAGCCAAGTCGATATTTCACAGGATCGACTTTGGCGTTGTGAGCCAGTTCATCGATAAAACACTCCACTGCATACGTGCTGCGCAGAGGCCCAACGCCTCTCCACCAAGAAACTGGAATGACCTCTGGATCGTGCCGTATGTAGCGAACTTGAAGATTTGCCAATGTGTAGATCGGATCTTTCGCGACCTCAACGGCGTCGAAGTCAACCCCATCTGCAGGTAGCCCCCCGAGGTATGCGGCCACGACCGATGCGCCGGCAATACGATGTTCCCATCCCACTGGACGCATGTCTTTGTCGAGTGCAGCACTCAGGCGATCGACGTAGTGCGGGCGATAGCGATCGTGCGTCATATCCTCTTCGCGGCTCCAGACTAATTTGATCGGATAGCTGAGCTTGCGGGCGATATCCACAGCTTGAAAGATGAAATCAGATTCGAGACGTCGGCCAAAACCACCACCGATCAATTGGTTATGAATCACGACTTTTTCGATGGGTAATCCACAAACCTTTGCGGCTCCCATCTGTGCAAGTCCAGGCGCCTGACAGCCAACCCACAACTCGCATTCGTCAGCTCGGACGTGGGCAACGCACGTCATCGGCTCAAGCGGGGAGTGAGATAAGAAGGGCTGCTCATAGATCGCTTCGAACCGGCTCGACGCATTTTTCAGGGCGGTGGCAATATCACCTGCTTTGTGCGCAAAAACACCATCCCCAGCACTTGCTTCGAAAAGGGATTTATCCAGTTGAGCCGAATTGAGACCGGAGTGAGGCCCCATATCCCACTCGATTTCCAGCGCATTGAGAGCTTGCTGACATGCCCAGAAATTTGTGGCCGTGACAGCGACAGCATTGTCCAGACGTACTATGTCTCGAACTCCGGAGACCGCCCGTGCAACCGCCTCATTCTTAAGATCCCGCAGCTTGCCGCCTGAGACAGGACATGTGCGGGTTGAAGCGATGAGCATGCCAGGCAGCTGTAGATCAATGGTGAACTTGGCGCTCCCATTGACCTTATTGGGAGTGTCTAGACGCCGC
The DNA here is from genome assembly GCF_057128765.1 of Pseudomonas corni. NCBI lineage: Bacteria > Pseudomonadati > Pseudomonadota > Gammaproteobacteria > Pseudomonadales > Pseudomonadaceae > Pseudomonas > Pseudomonas corni. The sequence goes on along the minus strand of NZ_JBSKHW010000019.1, from coordinate 60,697 downwards.
GCTGGTTTCCCCAGCAATTTGAACTCACTGATGGGCTTAAGTGGAATATCGGCCGGAAGTGGAAGTGGAATTGACGCAGCAGCGTCGACGAGCTCACCGTACCCGGCACTTTGGTTTTTTGGGCCCAGCACTTTCCCGTTCTCGGCGCGGCATTGGCTCGGCGCAACATTCCAGCGCAATGCAGCTGCTTGAATCAACACGATGCGCGCCCCGGCCCCAGCCTTGCGCAATGGCTCCCAACTATAACGGGTTGATGTTGAGCCACCTGTGGCCTGGAAGGTTAGGAGTGGATCGGTGTAGAGAGCGGCGTTGGGCGGGGCCTCGGCGATGGTGACCTGGCTTAAGGGGACTTCAAGCTCTTCGGCGACCATCATTGCGATACCGGTCTGAATACCTTGCCCCATTTCGATCTTGGGTGAGATGACCGTGACTGCGCCGGTATTATCGATACGAACAAATGCGCCGTAACCTTTCTCAGCGTTGTCGCCCAGATTGGCACCCTTAACGATGCCAGCCGCAAAGCTCCGGGAAACCATCGGGGGTAGGTAGGCGCTGACCACCAGGCCACCTAAAACTGCTCCACCTTTGAGCAATCCACGACGTGAGAGCACCGCTGGAGATGAATGAATGTCGGACATGATTATTCCCTCAGGCCTGGCTGACGCTTTTGATGGCTGCTCTTATGCGTGTATACGTAGCGCACCGGCACAAGTTGCCCGACATGGCATCGACGATTTGCTCATCGTTAGCCTTGGGGTGCTCAGTCAGGAGTGCTACAGCGGACATGATCTGTCCTGACTGGCAATAGCCACATTGCACGACCTCATGTTCCAGCCAAGCTTGCTGAACGGCCTGTCCGATAGGCTGTTCAGCAATGCCCTCGATAGTGGTTATCTTCCGACCAGCCACTGCACTGACTGGCAATACACAAGAACGTATTGCATGGCCGTCAAGATGCACTGTGCACACGCCACACTGAGCGATACCACAGCCATATTTGGTTCCAGTCAGACCCATCACATCGCGCAGCACCCAGAGCAGGGGTATGTCATCGGGGACATCCAGCTCATGCTCTGCGCCATTAATTGTCAATTTTTGCATCGCAACCTCTGCAGCTCATCACGGTTGACGCGCATGTTGGACGACTATCCTAAGCATGTGCGCAAGGCTCGGTTTACTCGATTGCCCTGCGTAGATCAGGGCTTGTATTTATGTGTTTAAGCTTTTGAAAAAGCGCATGGGGATTATCCCAAAATTGGCAACTTAGGCAGTGTGGGCAACGTGAACATGACTTTTGCCCCACGCTTACCATCCTCCCGGTTTGCAAGCTGAATCAGACCGCCTGCCGCTTCTACGATCGAGCGACATATCGGTAACCCCATGCCCATGCCTGTGGCTTTAGTAGTGAAAAAGCTTTCAAATAATTTCCCCTCCAGCCCCTGTGCAATGCCTGGGCCGCTGTCCCAGACCTCAAGCCTGACCTCGTCGGAGCTCAAGCTTTCACTTTTGATCACCAACTCCCGTATTGACGAGCCAGCAAAGGCCATTGCTTGGGCTGCGTTCATGACCAAGTTGACTATCACTTGCTGCATCAAAACTCGATCGGCACGAACCAAAGGGAGTGACGCAGCCAAATCTGTAGTCAGCCGCACCGAATGTCTTCTGAGTTCATGGCTCGTGAACTGTAGAGAATCCTGAACCACCTCGTTTATCGCCAAATCGGACTCTTGTGCCGGCCGGCGGAGCGCCATGCTACGAATGCGCGAGATCACATCGTCGGTACGCTGAGCTTCATCGACAATTTGCAGTAGCGCGTTCTCTACCTCGCGCAGGTCAGGTTCTGGCCGTTTCAACCATCGCAGGGCTGCTTGTGCGTAGGTGGAAATCGATGTGAGCGGTTGATTAATTTCATGAGTGATCGAAGCGCTTAGCTCTCCGAGAATTGAAATCCTTGCAGCGTGTGCGAGTTCCGTCTGCATCACCTCTACGGCGTGACGTGCTGCGACCAATTCCGACAGATCAATGATGCCAATTAGAATCACGCCGCGAGCAATGTTTTCCTTGGAAAAACAAGCTGTGAACAGGCATTCGAACTCCTTTTCTTCGAGCGTTCTGAGGCGCGTGACTTCAATATTGTTTGGCAGTCCGGCAAGTGATTTAACGACGCACCGGGCGTAAACCTGAATGCTTTCATCCGGCCAGTAGCGATCAATTGTCCCTAGCATCTCAGTACGATCACCACGTCCAAACAACCTGACGCTGTGATCGTTTAAATCTACGACTTGGGTGTTTCGCATGAAGTCGCGCACGACTTCAGGGTGCGCCAAAAAATGTGCTTCGAGATCGCGTACGCCAGCATCGAGCAGCGCACGGATCTTGGGGCCTACTGCTGTAAAATCGAGCTCCCAAAACGAAGCGGCCATGGCTTGGAACAGATTGCGGTAGCGATACTCACTGGCCTTGAGATGCTGCTCTGTCGCTTTTGCCGACGAGATGTCATAGCCCGTTTCCAAAACACCTATCGGGTTGCCAGCAGCATCCCTGCGCAGTGACCAGCGCGCGTTGACCAAACGGCGGGAGCCCGTTCCGGTTAATCGAGAAAGTTCCCCTTCCCAATACCCGTTCGCCAGCAGCATGGAATCCACCGAGTCGTAGTTTTCTTTTTCATGTCGGCATTGGAGCAACGTGCGAGCATTAGCTCCCAACGCTGTGTGCGACGGCCATCCGTATAGAGCGGCTGAAGCGGAGTTCCAGAAATGGATGTTTCCTTCCATGTCGCGCACGAAGACTGCGTCGTGAAAACGTTCGAAGACTTCAGCCTCAGCGAGAGTGATTGGTGGGGTCATGTGGCCACCCTTAGTATGCTGTTGACTTGTTGGGGCTCCACTTTGCTCAAAGTGGGTATTCACGTTAAATCGCAATTTCAAGAAACCCGACGATGGTGGTTATTGTCTTAAGATCGCTGAGTATTCTGCGATGCCCAAGCCCCTCTGTGATTAGTAGCTCTGAGCTCAACCAAGCTCCGTGCAAGGCTTCAGACTGGGAGAGGTTTACGACTCGGTCACCGGCGTCATGAACGATCAGCCCTTTATGACGAAGCCTAGCGGTCAGCGCCGGAAAGTCTGCAGAGTCCAAGCCTGTTCTCGTAAAGGCCTCTATCCAGCTCTGAAATGCCTCTGCTTTTATTCTTTCGAGCCCACAGGCGTGCGAGATGCCGATCACAATGTTTTTCATTGAGGATGGGCCACAGATATGCACGCTTTTGTTTACAGACAGTCCATTGGCTAGCGCCCAGAGTGCCGCAGTCGATCCACCTGAATGGCTAATCACGCTGTGGAAATCGCCGAGCACCTCAGCCAACGCCAACGCTGCCCTTCCAGCATGAATCATGCTAGAAACCACCCCTTCTGAATCTCCGTGACCCGGCGCGTCAAACAGGGCCACAGAGAAGCCTGCCGCGAGCAGTGGTTCGACAAAACCCATGAGGTGCGAGCCTCGGCTACACCAGCCATGCACAAGCAGTACGCGTGGCCCTTTCCCGAGCGTCCAATACACGACATGTTCCGCATTCACCTTGAGTGTTGATCGTTTCGCGCGGGCGAGAAACTCAAGTTCTGGCGGAGTGGCGCGCACTCTGTCCGGGATAGCAAACGCCCTGCATGCAGCTTCGAGGCTCGGATCCATCGAAAGCAGGTTTTGGAGCGTACTCATGACGTAAGTCCTTGGGCCTGACGCCTCTCAGGCAGTTACTCGGGCTTTGGGAAGTCGACCGTAGTGTCGTTGATGCGATTGAACACGTTGGTGAAGGTGATCACTGAGATCGCTAGCCCAACGTGAACGATTTCTTCGCCGGTGTAGCCTGCTTCCTGAAGCGCCTTCACCTGCGACTCAGGCAGCGTCCCAGGGTTAAGCGCCAAGTAATGTACGAAAGCTACGAGGGCGTCCCGCTTAGTGTCCCCAGTAGCTTGGCCTTCGCGGATGCGATGCATAGCCTCAGGAGACAGCCCGACCATTTTGCCAACCATGCTGTGAGCAGCCACACAGTAATCACAGCCAGCGAGCTCACTGATCACCAGCTTGATTGTTTCTTGATCTGGTTTGGTCAAAGGGCCGCCGGAAAGTACTTTGTCGGCGGCTAGCATTGCTTGGAGCGCAGCAGGTGCCAGTGTTGCGAGTGCGGCGTAGGCATTCGGCACTTTGCCCAACGACTTTTTGATGCTTGCGTAGATTTCTGCAGTCGCGCCAGTTGCCTGGTCTGCTGGAACTGAAGTGAAATGTGCCATCAATGTATCTCCAATTATGAATGTCGTCAGGTGAGAACGATCTGCCCGCGCCTTAGTTGGGCTTGAGCAGAATGGTGGAACAGCCGCCCGAGCTTCTTAGGAATGATCCGGATCGCTAGACGCCCAGGGCCATTGCCTTGGGACGCCTACAGCCTCAATCCAGGTTATCCGTTGTGACTACGGTTTCATGACCAGAACAGCACGCAGCCGGACGTCAGCCCTCATCATTCGGTCGTATGCTTCCTGCGCTTGGTCGAGCGTGAAAGTCTCAATTAGCGGGCGAATATCCTGGAGGCTTGCGAATGCAAGAGTTTGCTCGTTGTCTGCAACTGTGCCCGTGAGAGCACCGGCGACTGACCTTGCGCCAAAGATCAAGTCTGTGGCGTTCACGGTAATGGGTTCGTTTGGTACGGCAACCACGACCAGCTGGCCACGTGGCGACAGTCCTGGGATTGTTTGCGACATTCCCTGTGCGGTCGGTGCTGTGCCCAGCACTACCCGCGCGCCGCCCATGGAGCGCAACACGGCTGCGACGTCTTCAGTGGTGGCGTCAATGTATCTATGCGCGCCCAGCGAGAGCGCTAATTCAGCCTTATTTGCGCCACGGGCGATAGCTACGGTGTGGAAACCCATTTTGCGAGCGAACTGCACACCCAAGTGGCCAAGGCCGCCTAGTCCGTGGATAGCAACCACGTCACCTGCTTGCGCGCCTGAATTGCGCAGTGCATTGAAGGTTGTGAGGCCGGCACACAGAAGAGGAGCCGCTTCAGCTGCATCCAGATCCTCTGGTACCTGAACCAGCCCGCGCGCCTCTGCGAGCATGATTTCGGCGTAGCCACCATCAGTGGTCATGCCAGTGATAACTGGATTTTGGCAAGTTACTGCGTCACCTCGTCGGCAAGACGGGCACGTGCCGTCTTCACCAGCGAGAAAACCCACGCCTACCCGTTGGCCCACCTTCCATCCGTGAACACCTTCACCTAGTGCGTCAATGCGACCGACCACCTCATGCCCAGGCACCCGAGGATAAGGGACACCTGCGAAACCTTCGACAGTTGCGCTGTCAGAGTGGCAGACCCCACAGGCCTCGACTTCAATCCGAACCTGGCCCGGGGCCGGCGTTGGGATTGGCCGTTCTACCAGTTCGAGTTGACCGGGTGCTGTTGCCACAACTGCTCTGTAAGTCGTACGGGATGTCATAAGTCACCTAAATATTTTGTGTTAGGAGCGGATAGCCAGCACCCGCTCGGGCTACATTGAGCGTGAGTTTTCTTCGCTTGTAAGGGAGGGTATGAGCGTCGCGAGTGCAGCCGAGAGCCCGGGATTTGGTCTGCAATTTTCCGTATGTCATGCAATGGTTTTCCACTGTGGATCTCCCGCGCAGTCGCGCTGAAGCAGCAGTCCGTTGCAGTCGTACAGAAAGTTCAGCAGGCCAGCGGCACGGTTGCTCGAACGGTGGCCCGGTTTCTTAGCAGTCACTCATCCAAAGCATGGATGAAGGCTGCGATATGCTTGGCTGCAGTACGGGGATACTGCAGCTGAGGCCCGTGTCCAGAGCTCGGGAAAGTAACTATGTGGAGAGTTGGCAACTGATCGCTCAGGGCGTACCAGTTCTCCACTGGGAAAACGATGTCGTGATCGGCGCCAAGATGCAGTACTGGAATGGCGGTTGTTTTAAGCACGTGGAGTATGGCGTCTACCGGGAATACTGGATTCTTTGGGCCATCTCCCAGCTGTGCTCCCGCCCATTCATGAGGAACCTCTGGACTCGCATCATTCGCTCTCGACTTGATCCGACTCCACGACCGCTCTGCCGCTGCTCTGCTTGAAGCGGATGCGGGCTCAAAAAACAGGCTGACGAAATCCTCGAAATCGTTTTCACGTTTAGCCAAGTCATAAAAAAGCTGTTCGCCCGGCTTGACCAGCTTGCCTGGAGGCGTCGTGGCGATCAGAACCAAGTGACTTACGATTTGCGGCGCCTGTGCGAGGACGATTTGTGCTGCAATTCCCCCAACCGACCAGCCGCCAAGGATCACTTTCCCTAGCTTCAAAGCTGTGATCAGTTCGATGATGTCCTTGGCCAATGAAGCAGGGTTATAACTTTTCTCGCCGGTTGAGCGGCCCAAACCACTGTAGTCGAATACAGTTACCTGGAAGCCCTGATGCACGAGACTGTCGAGGAATACCGGATCCCACGACTCCATCGTTCCTCTAAATCTTACACAGAGTAATAGCGGCTCTCCGTGTCCAAATGTCCTATAAGCGAGAGTCCTACCATTTAGCTCAACGTACCTGGTGGGTGCATTAAGACTTAAAGATTGTTCAGTCATAGCGGCTTGCTCTTTGTTATAAAACACTTGATAGACCGATAGGTCAAAGCGGAGAGGTCAAAGCCACTCTGAGTTGATCTTAAGACTTTTATTAAAGCTAGCAGGTAGGCAGGGTGAATAGGACTCTGGTGCTTATTTAATGTAGGACATGCCTTATGCATGATTTTTTATTTAGCTCGCAAGTAATCACGACACTTGCCGGCTGGTTCCATGCAGTAAAGTTGGCGTTTTAACGTGACTTTCTGATTCTAGTTGGTCTAGGATATCGCGCAGATCATCCCCCGATGAAGTGCCATCCCTTTCGTCGCCTCGCCCGTCCCCATTTCAATTTCGTAGGGTCATCGTGCATCGCGTTGACTAGAATTGAAACGACATTTACGGTCGTGTTTCCGGACATGACGGCCGCTGGAGGGCAAATGCACAGAATCGGTTACTTCTTGACGGAAGGGTTCCAGGTGATGGCACTGGGGACTCAGTCAGTGTTCGAATTCGCGAATGTCGTAGCCAAGGAGCAGGTCTACAGAGTCACCAACTACTCGCTGCCTGGAGGTGTGATCACGTCTTCGATTGGTGCTTCCGTCCATACCGAACAAGCCACTTCTGACTCACAGGCGGACACCTGGATGGTGTCCGGGATAGTTGATCCTTTGGCCCGTGACAGTACCCGTGAAGAGCTGTCATTTGTGCGGGCCGCCGCCGGTCGTGCGCAACGGGTCGGAGGAATGTGCACCGGCGCATTTGTGCTCGCAGAGGCTGGGTTGCTTGAGGGTAGGCGTGTCACGACTCATTGGGCGTATGCAAGTATCCTAAAAGAGCGCTTTCCCAACACGCGTGTAGAGCCTGACCGTATCTTCATCGACGATGGGGCTATCTGGACGTCAGCCGGGCTCTCGTCAGCGATGGATTTGGTTCTTGGCATGGTCGAGAAAGATTTGGGCCACGAAATTGCCAACAAAGTTGCTCGTGTCCTGGTCATGTATCACCGTAGATCTGGGGGGCAGTCCCAGCATTCGGAAATGCTCAAGATAGCGCCTAAGTCTGACCGCATCCAGGTTGCACTTGAGCATGCTAGAGCCCATCTCTCCAGTGATCTGAGCTCAGATGTTTTGGCTAAGGTTGTCCATCTGAGTGAGCGCCAGTTCAGGCGGATATTCCTTTCGGAGACTGGCTTATCGCCGGCGAAAGCTGTGGAACAGCTTCGGCTTGAGACCGCAAGGAACATGATTCAACGTGGGCACCATCCGCTCGAAATTATTGCGAGGGAGACGGGGTTTAGAGACAGGCGCCATTTGCGAGAGGTGTTTATCCGCAAGCTGGGAATTTCCCCTCAGTCGCTCAGGCGCGATGCGCGTGAATAGCTCAATGTGTCTTCAAGTCAAGGATACGTAGCTGCGATCAGGCTTTGTTCATCAGAACGTAAGAAGTCGCGTCCGCTCGGAGGCGCACACGTAGTTGTGCTGCGCCACTATGTATTGGTGGCTACCTAACCTAAGGTATGAATTGACCATAGCGTGACGCTGGTACAAAGTTAACTACGCCGAATTTATTGATTGTAGCACCTAGCCAAATTATCTCTCATCTTTGGATGACGGTTAAGGCGTGCGCGGCAGACTAATGAAGCTGGTTTGGCTAGCAAGTAACTACGTATGTTCTTGAGCTATCCACTATAGGATTTAATCCATGCAGATGACCAACAATACAATCTTTATCACTGGCGGGGCCTCTGGTATTGGACGAGGTTTAGCTGAAGCTTTTCATAAGTTAGGTAATAAGGTCATCATTGCAGGTCGTCGTAAGGCGCTGCTAGATGAGGTCACGGCGGCAAATCCAGGGATGGAGGGGCTCGAACTGGATATCAACGATCCTGCCAGTATCATCAAGGTCTCGCAGACGCTTATCAGCAAGTACCCGACGCTCAATGTGCTAGTGAACAACGCTGGAATAATGCCGTTCGACGACGCCGCTGGCCACATCGACGATGAGACGATGATGGGTACTCTGACGACGAATCTCATGGGGCCCATCCGCCTGACGTCGGCGCTGATCGAGCATTTGAAGTCGCAGCCTCGTGCGGTGATTATTAATAACACGTCCGTACTGGCCTTCGTCCCGCTTGCGGGTAATGCGGTCTACTCAGCTACTAAAGCCGCGCTGCACTCTTACTCTCTTTCTCAGCGCTTCACGTTGCGCGATACATCGGTAACGGTGCAAGAGATCGCGCCACCATGGGTCAATACAGACCTCGTTCATAAAGGCGATGACCCGCGTGCGATGCCACTTGATGCTTTCATTGCCGAGACCATGATAGGGCTAGCCACTGATGTGCCTGAGGTTATGGTAGATGCGATTCGTCCATTGCGAGATAACCCTGGATCCCAAGAGCATGCACTGATCCATGGCTTCAATCTGTCGTTGGTCGACAACCCGATACCAGTGGGCTAATCGGGATTAGATTTCACGTTTGCAAGTCCGTGGCGTTTGAGACATATGCTCAGTTTCGTACTTCACGGACTGCACGCTTAAGGAGTTTGGAATGCCAAGTTTCACCTCTTCGATGCCTTCACTGATGAGCGCCCCGGTCGTCTTTGTGGTGGACGATGACGAAGTCGTGTGTCGAGCCGTTGCAAGCTTGCTGAGGTCAGTTGGTCACAATGTCCACGAATTCTCTGGCCCAGACGAGATGCTCGCCCATCCTCTAGCTAAGGCGGCGGGGTGTCTTGTTCTCGACGTTCGGCTACAGGGGTACAGTGGTTTTGATTTGCAGCATCGACTTTCACAGTCCGGAAATCATATGCCGATCATCTTCATTACCGGCTACGGTGATATTCCGATGTCAGTGCGGGCTATGAAGGCCGGGGCGGTTAACTTCCTGACAAAGCCTTTCAGGTCTCAAGAATTGATTGATGCTGTGCATGACGCGATTGCCATTCATGAGGATCATGTTGAAAAACAGCGTGCGGTTGATTCTCTGCGGAAGCGATTCGAGTGTCTGACTCCAAGAGAGCGCCAAGTCATGGGTGGCGTCGTCAATGGTTCTTTGAATAAGCAAATTGCGAGCGATCTGGATGTGAGCGAAATAACTGTCAAGCTACACCGGGCAAATATGATGCGCAAAATGCATGTGAGTACAATTGCCGATGTAGTTCGTGCTGGGCATCAATTGGAGATTTCGTGATTAACACGCAGTAGTCGCAGTGTTTTCACTAACGATTGCCACATCGGCGCCCTGAATAATGAAACCAAATAAGAGTAAATTTTTCAGTTGAAGAGGTTGTCGCGCGATGGAGTTATCTAAAGTAAAGTTAACCCCGTTCGACTCAATAATGGGTTTTAGATTCGGGAGAATTTCTCCCACGACGAATGAAGTGGGTAGCTCTGGAACCCTGTTAGAATTAGTTTATTCCTCCAAACCTCCTGCGTGCATTCCTGCCAGTTCTCTAGGTGAAGCCGGCGAACTGCCAGTCATCTCTAAGTCTCTCGGACGAGAAGTTGAAGCTTTTAAATCTCCTCCTGAGACGTCTAATGGCTGTCCGCCGAAGCGTGCCCCCCCGAGTCTCGCCTCTTGGCGAGTTAAAAAGGCAAAAAAACTGATGATGAGTCTTATGACTCAGAGCTGTTCTATTGATCAGATAGCAAATGAGTGCGCGATTTCTAGAAGTCATTTTTCCCGAGCATTTAAAAACGCCACCGGGCTTGCTCCGCATGACTGGCTTCAACGAGAAAGAATGCTTAAAGCCGAAGAATTGTTGAGGGCGAAAAGTTTTCCCATCAGTCGTGTTGCCCAAGAATGCGGCTTCTCGGATCAATCATATTTTACCCGTGTGTTCAGACAATCCAAGGGCATTAGCCCACGTCAATGGCAGACAAAGCATTGCTCTGTGACTGTCAGCGATGAACATAAAGTTTTGGATTAGTCGGCTGGTGGATGCATAGCAGCGGAGTCTTCAGCCCTACTCTAATATCTTAATGGATTCGTATCAAATACGAGCATGCTCCAGCATACCGTTCCAATGAAGTGCCAGCGCCAAAAATCCTCCTCTATTCGTCAGAATAATCGGAGCGGCTCATCAGTATTCCCTGTATGGGGCTACGCTTTTTGACTTACTCCTAAATGAAGTCATCCCACCCAGCCGACTACCGCCACCTTACATTCTTGAGGCCCAATCAGACGTTTTCGCGCTAAATCATCGGCGCGTGGATTGCTGGCTTTTAGAATTTCCAAGCAGGAGCACTCATGAATCACCCGCCTCATCCCCCCAGGAGCGATGACAATCCGCCAGTAGTATTTGTGGTGGATGATGAGTTGTCTATTCGCGATTCGCTAGAGTGTTTATTCCGCTCTGTGGGCATTTCTGTTGAGACTTTCGCTTCGGCTACCGAGTTTCTACAGCGGGGAGATCCAGATGCCCCATGCTGCTTACTTTTGGACGTGCGGCTTGAAGGAGCTAGTGGGCTAGATCTCCAGCAAAAATTAATCGAGTCCCATATCGCCATCCCTGTTATTTTTATGACTGGGCACGGGGATATCCCTATGTCTGTTAAGGCTATGAAAGCGGGGGCATTGGACTTCATAGTGAAACCGTTTCGGGATCAGGATCTCGTAGACGCGGTATCAGTTGCACTCAGGACTGACGCTGTACGTCGTGCGGCGTTGTACTCAGATGCAGTAGTACATAGTTGCTATCAGCTGCTGACCAAGCGCGAGAGAGAGATTATGGTCTGCGCTACTCGGGGCCTAATGAATAAAGAAACCGCGAAGCAATTAGGCCTCAGTGAAATTACGGTAAAAATTCATCGTGGCAATGTTATGAGGAAAATGCATGCGAAGTCGTTCGCTGAGCTTGTTCGGATGGCCGAATCTCTCGCTCTGCTCACAAAATGAAGTGTACATACTTGGGTATTATTTTTCTGCGTAGAAACATCCGTTATAGTGGGAGTCAACGACGGGCGCACGCTGCATAATAATCCGTGTCGTCGTGAGTCTAGGACATATAACGTGAATAATGCTCCCCACATTTCTATTGTCGATGACGATACATCCTGTCGGATGGCCCTTGGCAGCCTAGTGCGCTCATTAGGCTACAGGCCTTTTATGTTCTCCTGCGCAGAAGATTTTCTCGCGTCCTCGGAAATCGATGAAACTGATTGTTTGATATCCGATGTGCAAATGCCTGGAATTGATGGGTTAGAATTGCAGCGGATGCTTGCTCAAGATGGGCGTAACATTCCTACCATCTTCATTACTGCATATCCTAAAGAGTCTGTAAGCACACGAGCCGTAGCCGCTGGCGCTGTTTGCTTTTTGGCTAAGCCCTACAATGCCCAAGCGATCATCGAATGCATTGAACAAATCGTGCTCAAAGGCTGAATTGTAGATAGCCGCAGCTGCCAGTGCCTCCGTTTGCCACGTTGACCGCCTGAGAAATGCATACGGTCGCCCTGATTGCTAGCTTGTCACCCTGCAGAAATCTGCAGGGCATGGCCAGCCTCTGATTGCGATAGTTTTCTAGAATCCTTCCAAAACAACCTTCCCCTTGGCAGTGTTGCTTTCGATCAAGGCATGGGCTCGCCGAAGGTTTTCTGCGCTTATCACTCCCAGGTGTGATCCGGTAGTGGTGACCAATACTCCGGAATCGACCAGCTCCGCCATCCTTTCTAGCAGTTGGTGCTGTTTGAGCATCGCCTGCGTGCGGTACATGGAGCGGGTGAACATAAACTCCCAGTGCAGAGAGATGGACTTGCGCTTTAGTGGCATCGCATCGAGCGTTGCGGGGTCGTCGATGAGTGCGAAATTGCCTTCAGGTTTGAGTAGGGCAACTATCTGGTCGTAGTAGGTTTCCGTATGAGTCAGGCTGATCACGTGATCGACCTCTTTGTGCCCAAGGTCATTAAGTTGCGCCAACAATGGTTCCTTGTGGTTAATCACGTGATGAGCTCCAAGTCCGCTAACCCAGTCTCTCGTCTCTGGTCGTGATGCGGTACCGATGACAGTCAACATCGTTAATCTGCGTGCCAGTTGAACCAGAATCGACCCTACGCCACCGCCTGCTCCAATGATCAGCAGGGTCTCACCTTTTCCTGCACCTTCCTGGATGCTCAAGCGATCAAACAGCAGCTCCCAGGCGGTAATACTGGTAAGGGGTAAAGAGGCGGCATCGGCTACTGAGATTGATGAAGGCCGATGGCCTGCAATGCGCTCATCCACCAATCCATATTCAGAGTAGCTACCAGGCCGAGTGATGTCCCCTGCATACCAAACTTGGTCGCCTACCTGGAAGAGGGTCACGTCTGCACCTACAGCCTCCACGGTGCCGGCGGCGTCCCATCCGAGGATACGCGGTGCGGCGGTGGGCATGGCCTGGCGTAGCTTGCTATCAACTGGATTGACCGATATCGCCTGGATTTTTACTAACAGATCCCTCGGGCCAGGCTGCGGCTTCGGTAGGTCGATTTCATACAGAGACTTGGCGCTGTCAATAGGCAGGCCCGGTTGATCGTAAACGATAGCTTTCATGGCATTAACCTTGGGGAGTGGTTTTTGTGCTGCTCAGAATTGTCAAACGGGCGTGGGGCGGGGACTTGCGAGGTTTACCGAGGGGATGAAAGTCGCGTAATGAATTGATGCTATAAATTACGAGGTTCATGCCATCCACGCATCGCTCCGTTAATTTGCATGCTGCATTACGTAGATAATAAATTAAACGACATTTATGTCCGCTATTCCGGACATTGTTTAAGTTGAGAAACCTGTGTTCCTATGGGTGGCAATACCGGCTGGGTAATTTATTAGAAAGTTGACAAATCATGACTCTCTCGTTGTTGTTAGACCGATACGTAGCATGGCTTCTGTGTTGACACGCGCCGGTTTTACGCAATTTTTATCGCCCTAAACGCCTTTGCTAGGTCATCCCATACTTCAGTATACCTGTGCTACGGTATAGCTAGTAACGTCCTCCTTCTTTGCACAAGATGGCTCTCATTCCCTATGGAACGTATTCAATAACCATCTGCGTGGATACTGCAATCCTGACTAGCATCTTAGAAATGACAGCTTTCTGGATATTCCTAGATCGCTGGCTTGCACCCATCAGCAAAGGATATTCAAATGAGCGATCTAATCGATTTAGTCATTAATGCCGCAGGCGGAATGGACAAATTCAATGCCTTTCGGCAAGTGTCCGCAGACCTCTACCACACTGGCGGGTTGTGGTCGCTTAAGCAATGCGACGACGTACTGACCAAGTCTCGGGTAACAGTTCAATTGCACGAGCAGCACGTGTCCCACGGCCCGTTTGCGCCAACCCAGGAACATTCGATCTATACGCCTTCCAGAGTCGAAATTCGCGACGAGAATGAAGCTTTGGTGGAATTCCTGAATCACCCTCGTGCTTCCTTCGCCGGCTTCGAAATGGAAACGCCATGGTCAAGGCCTCAGTTGGCGTATTTTGCGGGATACACGATGTCGACCTATTTAAGGTCGCCCTTTCTGCTGAGATTGCCAGGCGTTCGTGCCAAGGAAATCGAGCCTTGGATCATAGACGGTCTGCCTCTGCGCCGTTTGCGGGTTGAATTTGCGTCCAATATTGCCACCCACAGTCAAGTACAGATCTTTTACTTCGACACTGATGGGTTGCTGCGCCGTCATGATTACGAGGTGGATATCCAAGGTCGAAATGCGGCAGCGCGTTACCTCAGTGATTACGTTGAGGTACAGGGCATCAAGATGCCAACACGCTTCCGAATCTACCCTCGGACTTCCGACAACGTGGCGCTGCCTGAGCCACTGATCGTCGGTGTTGAGCTCTCATCGTTCCATTTCGAGTAACTTCTTTTTCACCAACGGGCATGTGGCCCCCCGTGTAGTAACCGCGACATGGTAGGTACGCAGGCGCTGTGGAAAGGGCAGCAATCCAGGTAGATCAGCAACGTGTCCAAAGATGGATGAATAAAAACTTCCAAGGACATTGATTGCCCGTCGCTCGGCTTACCCCAATCGGCCACCTTAAGACGTCGCCGTTCTCGGAGGGCGCCGATTACGACCTGGGCATAATGCAAGTAATTTTAATCATTACTGAGTTTATTGGCTAACTGCAGTTGAGCTCTTATATTAAAGACAAACAGGACATAGATAATTATGAAGCACTCTCAATCAGCCCTTCAGGATGTACTTTTGCTGGCCAGTAGCCTCGACAAAATCGGCGTTCATCTGATCCGCCTAGGTGTTGCTGTGATCTTTCTATGGATTGGAGCCCTGAAATTCGTACCCTATGAAGCCGACAGCATAACGCCCTTTGTTGCCAATAATCCGGTGATGTCTTTGTTTTATGCGCACCCAGATCAGTATAAAGAACACCTTACACATGAAGGGCAGCTCGATCCGAACAAACGCGAATGGCAGACTGAAAATCATACTTACAGCTTTTCCAAAGGCTTGGGTACCGTCGAAATTGGGATTGGCCTACTTGTGCTGTCGTATCTGTTTTCACGCAGACTCGGCATGGTTGGATCTGTATTAGCTTTTCTAACTCCGATAGTGACTTTATCCTTTCTCATCACGACCCCCGAAGCGTGGGTACAGAGTATGGGGGACAGCGAGTTCGGCTTTCCCTACTTGTCAGGCGGCGGAAGGCTTGTGCTTAAAGACGTTCTGATGCTGGCCGGAGGAGTTGTCATGATTGCCGATTCCGCTCGCCAGTTGCTTCAAAGCAGACCAGCACATGATTGGCCAACAGTGGAACAGGGCTAGGGCCTAGGTGTTGCCCCCTAATATCATCAGAAGCACAGACGAATTTATCGCCGTACCGCATCAAGCACCCGGAAAACGCTGGCCAGGTGCTCGAAATCACTAGGTCAGGGCCGCATCCTTGATCTGGTAGAAACAGTCGCTCTTTTCCAGCTCCCGTGACAGTTGATCACACCTGTCTACTTGGACGGATTCGCGGGAGCTGTTTTTTTCTTGGCTTCACATTCAATTGTAACGGCTAAACTTTTCTTTTCGAGTTGTGCTCGGCGTAGTTCTTACCTGGTGATCGTGTGCAACAAATCCTGGGACGGTGTTGCATAGACTCTGATTCTCAACGCCCATGCGTACAGCCCAGACGTCCGCTTTCGCTATCTCCTTACCCCAAACGCACATTCGCTTGATCTTCGGCCAATCACCGCACCAAGCAGCAAGCTGCTCCGGCCCGAACTACTTGAGCGCAGGCCCCTCGTACCTAAATTTGCTCCTGCCTCCGATGGTCATTCGGGGGGCATTAGCTGGACATACCTTAAGGAGTTGCTTGTCTCGCACCGATCCTGTCACACCTTCAAGAACACAGCTCCGGTCATCCGGCACAGCTCCCCAAGATCGTCTGACCATGCGCAGTGACCGTCCGGAACAAAGTCGTGCATAAAGGAAATGAGACGAACAAACAAAAAAATGAGCTAATCACATACGACGCGAAATTTATCATTTTTTAAGATGAGCCCATCAAATCTCAAGGGCCATTGCCATGACTGCTACCGATTCAAAAATCCATATGCTGCTTAGTAAAGTGAGCCACCTCGACAAACTTGGTATCCATCTTATCAGGATTGGTGTTGCAATTATCTTTCTCTGGATAGGCGCACTAAAATTCGTGCCTTACGAAGCTGACAGCATTACGCCTTTTGTTGCCAATAGTCCGGTGATGTCGTTCTTCTATGAACATCCTCATGAGTACAAAGAGCACCTGACACATGAAGGCCAACTGGATCCAGCAAAACGTGAGTGGCAACAGGCAAACAATACTTATGGCTTTTCTGCCGGTTTAGGCACCGTTGAAATACTCATTGGCCTGCTGGTGTTGTCCTATGCGTTCTCACGCAAGCTTGGAATGGTGGGCTCTGTACTAGCTTTCCTGACACCACTGGTCACGTTATCGTTTTTGATCACTACTCCAGAAGCGTGGGTGGCAAGTTTGGGTGACGCTGATTTTGGCTTTCCTTACCTTTCGGGCGGCGGCAGGCTTGTTCTCAAAGACGTACTGATGCTAGCCGGTGGCGTAGTAATGATTGCCGACTCGGCACGAGAAATTCTTATTCATGAATCTTTGAAAAATCAAACAGAGGATTTGTAATGAGAAAGCTATTTGTATCTGCAATTTTGATCATGAGTGTATCTAGCGCGTTCGCAGACGATTCATCGTCGCAGTCGGTGAGACCTCAGTTAGACATTGCAAAAGTAGTAAGTCAAACCGTCGACACTGATATGTGTGGCCTGGAGCCGATGCAGCTGATCTATAAGGATTCGAAGGGTGAGCTTCATACCTTGGACTACCTGATTCAAGGCAGTGGCTGTTCAAACGGTTGAGTCCTTGGCCTCGCTTTAGTAGAAGGATTTGTTGGGTTGAGACAAGTCCTTCTCCAAACCATTAACAGTGCGGCTTAAGGAGGCTGAGTTGGAGCTAATATTTGAGCAGATTATGGGCCGACTTATCTTATAAACGCTTATTGGGGTGGTTGAGTACGTGGGATTAATTATGTAATCTAAACTCAAGCTCCCATCTGACGTGAAGATATGAACGCCATCGATTCGCTTATCACACTATCCAATGTTCAGGGGAGCCTGAACTTGCGCTGTCAGTTTCAAGGAGACTGGGCTCTTGATCATTTGCAAGAGGCCATAGGCGTAGCGCCTTACCATATTGTGCTTGCCGGGCAATGCACAATGGAGCTACCCGACGGTCGTCGCATAAGACTCGCCGCAGGCGACATTCTGGTACTACCTAGCGGCAGCGGCCATGTTTTGCTAAGTAACGGGCGACCTGTACCACCTACAAAACCGCGCCGTGACTCTGGTGGATTACTGCCAATCCAGCGATTCGGGGAAGGCAGCGAACTGGATTTGTTGTGTGGACATTTTCTCTACCAGCGCGATTCAATATTGTTCGCTGCGCTTCCTGATTACGTGCTGATTTCGGGAGATGCTTCGATATCTACGGCGCCACTGCATTCACTCGTATCTTTACTGAGAAGCGAAGCTGATTTAAATCAAATGGGAGGTCAGTTCATCGTGAATGCGCTGACGTCTGCTTTGTTCGCGCTGGTGCTGCGTGCACACCTAGAACAGTCACCTCAGACTGAAGGTACCTTCGCATTGTTGGGGGACAAACGCCTTGGCCCTGCTTGGCAAGCCATGCTTAATGACCCCGCCCACGATTGGAGTGTCGATACGCTTGCAGCATTAGCCAACATGTCGCGTGCGACCTTCATGCGGGCGTTTAACAAGGTCAGTGGCAGCTCCCCATGGATCCTCTTGACGAAGGTTCGTATGGCGCTTGCATATGGATTGGTAACTCGTACTCAAGACGGCTTGAGCGACATTGCCGCGCAAGTGGGCTATCAGTCCCAAGCTGCATTTAGCAAGGTATTCAAAGAAACATACGGTGTCGCCCCTGGGCAAATTCGGCGAGAACAGCCAGCCTAATAACACTTATGAAGGTAGCGGTACGATGCAAATCTGTCTGTAAGACCGTAGGCATAAAAGTAAGATCATCGCTTAGGCACTCAAGTCCAAGCTAGTCATCGGCGAGAGTTTGATCGCTGGAGAAAGCGATTACCTCTCTCGGATCGCACACACACACACACACACACACACACACACACACGATTGCGTTGGCCGAGTACTTTGGGGACACTGAAAATACCATACGCTGGTTGTCCAAACCAAAGTCTCGCCTCTCGGGTAGAAGCCCCGTTGAGATGCTTTCAACCACGTCTGGATTGCGCCAAGTGGAGGCGATTATTGTTCAGGCAATGGAACGAATGTCGTTCTAATCCTCTTCACCAAAGGCTGGTGGACACCGCTCGCTCGGCATCAAGTGAGTAATCTATTTATGCAACGAATGCCGGGTGTAAAGAAATACCCCGCACCGGTCGCGAGCACAAAGTCGCCTGCTAGAGTCACCGAAATTTGCTTGCCGTCCACTGTCATCTGCAGTTGCCGACCACCCGGTGGTGCGCGACCGATGATCGGATCGATTCCTCCGGCAATAGGCCGCGTCGGATCGCCTACCCACTCGTTCATAAGCCGAAAGAATCCATGCTGAATAGATGTCTGGTAACTCATGAACATTAACCCGCGATCGGCACCGTCTTCTACACCGTGCCAATCCGGCCCGAATGGAATGCCCCGCCGCAGCATTTGGCTGCGGAGCGTGCTTCCGACGCCGCCGAAGTCATGGCTCTGGTCGCGCGGATTGACCTTGCGGATGTGTCCAAAAAACGGGCAACTTTTCCCTGTCGGATCCGCGCCAGCTCCCGGAAATTCATAATCTCCGTTTTTGTCGTTCAGCGTGACTGCCGCAATTGGAGTCAAGAACCTGAATCCATTCAACCTGTAGAATTTTCCTGATATCTCATCAACCTCCTTGTCTGGCGAAAGGGAGACAGGTGTGCCGTCACGCCATCGACCTACACAGCGCGACGCAGCCCGCTCACTTGTCCACTCCGTTCCGGTGCTTGCGGTCAGCTGATTGGCGAGGTTCGCCATCGCACGCCAGAACAATCCCACGTCTTGGCTCAAGCGCCGAATCACTAGCAACGATCCATTCATGAGCAGCGACTCACATTCACCCACAATGGCACCGGGCTGTTGCTGCGCGTCCGGATCGAGCCCCGGATAACCGAATATGAACTGACCGGGCCAAGTCAACAATTGCCCTGGCCGCGCCCACATACGCGCCTGTGGATGGCTGGCGGGGTAGGCACGCGGCGTTAGATAGGTGTCGGGATCCACGCGACCACGAATACCCGGCTGGGAAATACCGTCGACAAAACCGAAGTGCTCTGCATCGCGTTCGATTCTGCGTCCACATTCTCGCAGCACGATCGTGCAACTCTCTCCAAGCATCGCCACGTAATGGCCGGTGGTGGAAATCACTTCCGCTTGGTCTGCTGATGCAATGATCAGGAGAACATCGGGTTCAGTTTCAGGCGTACTACCAAACTGCCACCTTGCGGGCATTCCATTAGCATCAATTTCATCACCGATTGCGGCGGCACTCCGCGCGGCCCCCATTTGGAAGATTGGGTCAACTATCCTCGCCGGATCCTCTCCCAGCTTGGCAATGCCTGCCTTGGAGAAGGCCATCGCGACGCTGAGCTGAGCTTCAGCCGTCGGCACGCCGCCAGCAAGCGCAACCGTGCGACGACGCGCTTTATCAGCAGCAGATGCTCTTCCTGGCGTTACATCGGCGGCTACTATCCTTAGTGCAGCTTTCGCATTCACCACGTCTTCGGGTTTGAAACGAATGCCGAGAAGCATTTCGTATGCCCGTCCGAACCCTGTCAGAAGATGGCCCTGAATGTCGTCGACTTCAAGAAGCGGCTCCTCGACACTCATGGCATCTTGGCCCGATTCGAAGGAATATCCGGCGCGATCAGAAGATCATCTCCGACAGGGGCGGTTTCCGTCTGAGCAGGAAGCAGTTCCTCGAGAATGCCATTGAGCTTGTCCACCTTGACACCAAAGGTCGTGAGCTTCGCTTTCAAGAATATCGAAGTCCCGACATTCGGAATCTCGTCCGACCAATCATCTTTGGTGAGATCGGAGCAACCGCGTCCATCACCACCCGCGAACGTGCCAAAGAAACCCGGACTATCCGGATTGCGACAGATAAGGCCTTCGCGGCAGCCAGTGACAGTCTGATCCGCGCCGCCGTTCTTCACATCGGCATAGAGCACCATGGTGATTTTACGTGCTACCTGCCCGCCACGCTTAAGTGGACGATTATCGAGGAAGCAGTCGCCCAGGGCCCAGTTGGCCCCGACGGGGGCTTCGAGCTTTATATGGAGCTTGCGCGGTTGGTTCGCTTGGTTGGTGCCACGGGTAAGAGTCAACACCTCTTTTTCCGCAACACTTACTCTCCCAACGGATGTTTCGCGTTCAAGTGTCGAAAGATCGACCCGCCCTATGTAAAGCCCGATCGGATCCGTGAGTGATACTCGATTGCCTGCGGAAATTTGGATACCGACCTGCTCGCCTATGCTCGGGTCGCTGCTTCTATTGATTGCGCCATAGCCGGCGCAGGCGATTCTAGTCAGCGCGGGATCATCGTCATAGGCGGGATCTGGCCCGTCTATATCGGCCTGACACACCCGTGACGCAACTGCGGCCAGATTGATCTCGGCGCCGAGCGTATTCGCCCAGTGGGTGAGGTGAACTACCCCATCGGTCGAGTTCCACTTGTTAAAGCCGTTGTAGCGGCCTTTCTTGTAGAGTTGAAGCCACGAGCCGACGCCCTTTTTGTCTTCCCCGTAGACCATCAACGGTTCAGGGAAAAACAAGTCATCTCGTTCTACCTGGGGCCCAACCAGCTCTTGGTAACGTTTTAGCACGAGTTCAGGCTCTTTCTCGGCAATGTACGTCCAATACTCGGGTGGCTCAGCAGTAAATGAGAGGCGGATTAATTTACCCGTATCGTCTCTGTCGGCATGCCACTCGACATATTCGTCCTGTTGGCGATAGCAGATCGGCACTTCCGTACCCGATCCCGAACCGAGCCTCGCTCGGCGCGCGAGACGCTTTCGCGTCGGATCCAGGAGATGGGCGAGGTGTGCATTGACGGTTCGCGGCGCTGGCTTTCCGTCCTTGCCGTTCTCCCACCAGAAGAAATTCTCGATGACTACGTCAGCAGTCGCCTCAGCCTCCGCTTGCTTATCGGGCGTAGGATTGCTCAACACCTTGTGCCAGCGATCGAGTGCACGCGGAAAGCCATTCCACGGTATAGGTGCCGAAGCGTCAGCCTTAACTTTGCGCGGGTCGAAATAGTTGGGACTGATTTCACAAGCTCCCAAAACACGTTCGCCTTGTGAATTTGTATAGCCATTGAGATTCCCATCGCGGGCCGTGCTCCAGCCATTGGCGAGCTGCTCTAAGCTGTTGTTCTGTGCTTGAGAAAAATCCGTAGCACCAATATCTGCGGGCGTTCGAAGCAGTTTCATTCCATGAACCTCCTGTTGTTCGCTCCGCACACTTCGTCTTGGCCAAGGGCAGCCAATCGAACGGACGAGACCAGAGGAACTATAGGATATGGGCAGGAATTTGCCTGATCAGCATTTGAGTCGTACTTAGCCTCTCAACGGTTTTTCGAACAATCGTTTTACGATGGCGACCATAATCTTCGCACTGTGTCGAAACCGGAGAATGAAATGAAAGGAAGCTGCGCTTGTGGGGCTGTAGGTTATGAGATCGCCAGCATTGATATGCCAATTAGCCATTGCCATTGTAGTACCTGCCGGAAAACCCATTCCGCTGCTTATGTCACCACAGCAGGGGTGCTTAGAGAGCATTTCAAATGGACTCAAGGCTTGGACGCATTGAAAGCTTTCGATTCATCTCCAGGGAAACTCCGACACTTCCGCTCTCACTGTGGATCTCACCTTGCAGCTGAGCGTCACGGATCAGCTGCACTGATCGTGCGAGTAGCGACATTGGACGATGAGCCCAACTCTAGGCCCAATTATCACATCTGGACGAAGCAGGATGTAACGTGGCTGGATGGGGAAGATCTTCCCAGACACTCAATGGCAGCCTGATCGATAACAGAAACGTTGCCCGGCCATATCGCCCGTTAGGTGCCTATGTGGGTGCCACTGGTCGAATGTGCGAGTTCGGAATGCGTGTTGGCTGGACACTTACGCATGTACGACCTTTAATGCGAGACAACCAGTAACAAGCGCGGACAGTGCATTCAAACATGCGGATGGATGTACCGCATCAGGGCACGTTGAAGTGTATCCTTGGGTCGCACTCCACAACTTTTTAAATAGAGAGCGCGGCTGACGTGATACTGGTATTGAGCCTCCTTGTGCCAAGCACCACCATTATCGGCATCAGTTGTATGATGAGGTAGAAAACCATCAGACATGGTTTCTGCCGGCTAGATGCAAAAAGTGATTAGATTGGCCGAGCTATTTCTAGAGCGCCTCTCCCATTTGCCGCATTGCAGGAATCAGTCCTTTTGACCAGTCTGTCGATAGCCTCTAACCCGTTGTGCATCTACTGTGATCAGCCTGGCCTCTTCTCTGACGAACATGTCATCAGCGCAGGCCTTGGGGCGGATGATGATCGCTTCTTGTTGGTCGATATGGTTTGCCGGCATTGCAATACGGACGTCTTTGGCAGTTTGGAGCGAGAGGTGTTGCGGAGCTCACCGATTGCAATTGGTCGCGCCTTCATGCAGCCGCATGGCCGTAAACGAGGTAAGCACACCACGGCACCAGCCATCCAAGCCAAGCACAAACAGATGGCCAATGCATCGGGATACCCGGACGAAATTGACTTCGGGCAGCATCACAAGCCGATTGTCCTGCCACAGCTAAAGATGATCGGCGAGAAAGAGTTTGAGTCCGCCGCTGCAAGCGTGGATGAGCTGCGCAGTTTCGTCGCCTCTCTGTTGACTCTGTTCCAGCATACGCACGTGATCTGCATTCGGAAGCGGGGCCCAGAGCATGAGCTGAGGTTTGAAGCCATCACCATGCATCGTTCGGGAAAAACTTTCACTCAGTCGGATGCATCGAGCTTTCAGTTCAGCCCCCCCCCAGTAGGCCTTTGGCTAGAGCGTTATGATGACACTCGCACAGGAGATGTGGATCCATACGCCACCATCTTCAAGAACATGAATGGGGGTATTGTTCTCAAAACATCGAATACAAACATCGAGGACGCTCTCAATTTTTTCGCTTGCGCCGTCGAGCAGATTTCATTCGATGTCCAGGTGACCAAGGACATCGAAGGGCCCATCGTTTCAGTGGGGATGACAGTGACCATCGGCGCGGTCGAGCGGTTGATTGCAAAAATTGGCATCAACCTGCTGGCCTATTATCTAGGTCGAGATTATGTGACCGATCCCGCCTTCCAACAGGTCAAGACCAGCATACTGACAGGGGCTCCCCGCTTGGGTAGCCACATCGTCGAAGACGCGGCGATAACGGCCATACTCAACGCCGCCCCCGACAATCATCACGTGTTCTTTCTCAGCAAAGTCAGCCAGCCCGGGGGGCGAGCAGCGATCATCTTGGTGGCGAAGCTGTACGGCGCTGCTCAAAGCATGACTTTGGCATCGAACGTGCCGGAGCCTCACCTGCTGCTTCCGGTTTTTTTTCTGGTCGACTTCCTCAATCACGAGGTGAAACAGCGATCGCTGGATGAATACGCCGAGTACATGGTCGAAGTCGGCATTACCAAAGCGCAAGCCCGCTATGGCTCATCGGGGTGAGCCCGCCGCAATTAGTAGATATCCTCAAGGCCTTAGCGCCAGACTTTGGACGTACCGGTGCGGTTGGAAGGTGGTCGTCAGATGTTGCTGTAGCAACTCCAGCAGTGCGATACGTTTGGACGTCGTGGTCGAATCCAGCTTGGCATGCCGGGTGGCCTCAAGACCGAGAGAGTCGCTTGGTTGACGTGTGTTCCAACTGATCATGAAGAACGGCCCTCGCAATATTATCTCCAAGCCTAGCTAAGCAGAGTTGCAGACGGCTACGCGGTCAAGAGTAGCGCCTGCCTCAGGCCTCATTGCTAACTTGGTCTCGAACCGCTTGCCTTGCTAGGCCCATGCACCACAGATGTTTCTGGGTCTTGATCATCAAGCATCGCCGAGATTTTCCTCATTCCTTCCAATAGCTCTTGAGGAAGGCTGGTATCGGCTTCGAAGTAAGGGACGATCACATCGAGGTTTGCGAAGGCTTCGTGTGACTGAAGCTGCTGTAGGTACCTGCGCAAAAGCTCGGGTGCCACTGTCTGCCTTGTCAGCTGTTTTTTCACACGCTCTTCATAGCGACTGGTTTCCTCTTCGCCAGCTGTCCACCTGTCAGCATCATCATCGTCCATTGCCTGAAGCTCTCGAGCGAAGCGCTTTTGCGACCAACCTAATTGTTTGATCAGCCTTTTGATCTCGTCTTGCAGCCTCTGTGTTTCTGTCCCCATTTGTCTCCACTCGCTTCGCTAATTTCCGCGTTGTCCCAGCGGGGACTTAATCACTTAATGTAAGGATAGAGCGATGTCTAAGATGACTAAAACCGACGCTTCGCGTATTGCCTCCGCCACTGCCAAGCAGCACGGTGGCCAAATCCCTAAAGGCTCGTTCGCCGCCAGGGCAGAGTCTGCGGCGAACACTACCCAGCCAAACTGGCCGAGCAAGCAAGACAGCAAACCGTCTGGTGGTGGCCGAGGCAACAACCCACCAGTACCGAAACGTTAATAGCCTCTGTCAGTAGGCTAGCGATGTCCGACTAGCCTTGCAGCTCCTGGCTGCGGTATCAAAAGCGGCCAGGTACTGTGACGTGTGCTCGTTGAAATCCTTCACCCCGAATTTCTTCTGAACCTCGCTTAGCGCGCAGATGCAATCCTCTTTCTTTCCCTGATACTGATATCGGCCAAGTACCTGCTGTGATCCGTTCAGGCAAATATCGACGAGGGCGTATTCGCTCTGAATCGAATATCGCTGGGCCTGGTAGTGGTCACCTACTTTCTTCGTCACCACTGAGCCTGCGCTGAACGCGATCACCACCGCAGCCACCGACTTTTTCACGCGCCCATATGTGTGGCCGCTCAGGGACTTTTTGCAATGGCCGCAATTGACTGCCGCCTCCAGCTTGAGGTCGTTAGGTTTGGAGCAACTAGGGCACTTGATGAACATGGCATTCCTTGCGCGGGTAGAGCTAAGTCGATGAACGTTGGTTATCAGGTTAATTTCAGATCCGTTTCAACCGCAGCTTTTACTCTTCGGTCTAATCGAATGGCCGGGCTCTGTAGCACACGCTCCAAGCCATCCCAGTCACTCTTGAGGGGATGGCGAGTCCGAGGGTCAGAAAGCCCGAGTTCGTCCAGCGTGTAATTCATCTTTGCGAAGTTGCACGGGGCACAGGTGACGACTGTATTTTCGATGCTGTTGTCGCCGCCTCGAGCATGCGCCACGACGTGGTCATATTGTGCCCACATGGCCTGAAATGCCGCGTGTTGGCTCAGGTTCGTCCTCTCCCACCGTAGTGCTGACGGATAGAGTTTCCCAAGGAAGACACGAACTACTTTTCGGATAACGGGGACGCCACAAAATCTGCAGTGGAATCCATCACGCCGATGGAGCTCGAGCAGTTCCGCGCGATCAGGCATTCGCTCCGAGGCACGCTGACTCTTGTCCAATACAGGAGGAGAGTGGGGCAGTGTCCGAGGCTTGACGTAAGGGCTAGCCTTCCCCCAAAGCGACTCAGTCCACGCTCGAACCTCATCCATGTCGGCTGCATGTATAAGTTGCTCAGCCAACTCCGAGTCGCCGATCATATGCGCAGATACTGCAGCATCCAGGTACTTCGCGGCAGCGAAAACTTCAGGGATCGGAGGCCGCAGGCACGGCCTGAGTTCATGAGACCAGCCAGATGTAGCGGATATGTTTTTCATCACGAAATCCTTTTCCTGGACAGCTGCTATTTGCCCTGCTGCTTATGACGTGCATACATGGCGGCACTGCCACCAGAGGCACTTCGTGCCTGGAGTTCGAAAGCGTGAGGATTACCCTTAATCAGGTCGCTCAGCTTCTTGTAGCCGTGCGTGCGAGGGTCAAACTCAGGCCGTAACTTCGTGATGTTCGTGCCCAGCGCGCCTAGATGTGCCCAGCCATCTTCGTCCGCGATGTCGTCCAAGATCTTCGCGATAAATCCCACTGGCGCCTTCGGCTTTTTCGGTGCTTCTGCGGCTGCAGGCTTAGCGGCGTCCGTACTCGTGGGTGCGTCCGATCCAGGCTCTTCGTTCGCCGGCGTCACGGCATCGTCACGTAGCAGTTCGATATAGACGAACTTGTCGCAGGCGGCCACGAAGGGTCGTGGAGTTTTCTCCTCGCCGAAGCCGTAAACAGTCAGGCCTTCCTCGCGCAGGCGGGACGCTAATCTTGTGAAGTCGCTGTCGCTTGAAACCAAACAGAACCCGTCAAAACGCCTGGTGTACAGCAAGTCCATCGCGTCGATGATCAACGAGCTGTCGGTGGCATTTTTCCCCTTGGTGTAGGCGAACTGCTAGATCGGTTGGATAGAGTGGTCGAGCAGGACTTTTTTCCACCCGCCCAGCTGCGGGCCAGTCCAGTCGCCATAGATACGTTTGACGCTGGCTACACCGTACTTGGCGATTTCTTCGAAGAGGCCCTCGACGATTGCCGCAGGCGCGTTGTCAGCGTCGATAAGGACTGCGAGGTGTTTCTGAGCATTGGACGAGGTGTGCGTAGCCATGGATCATCCTTGAGTGAAAGCACCACCATACCCGTAATTGGTGGATTATTCCGCGCTTCTACCGGGGTGATGGCTTGTCCCAAGCTTCAGTCAGCTCATCAATGCGGTCAGGGCTCTTCGGCGCTTTCGACGGGATCAAACAACTGTTGTTGCCAACGTAGTCTTCGATCAAATAAACCGAGTCCCCGACATTAACCCCGAGCTCTTGAAGGGCAGCGTCAGGAATGCGGATGGCGCCATCTCCGTCCCAGTCTTCAATGGTGATTTTCAGCGGTTGGCTCTATGTATTCTCCGGCGCATGTCGCTGGGTAGTGGGCAGAATCTTGATGGCTCACCCGGTCAGACGTTCGGTGCCTTAGGAACCGAGACTCTCAGCGATTAGCTCAACCATTAACAACGGGCTTTTGCTATCCGGCTGACAATCCCTGCGCTACGGCTAGCGTCGTTTGTTGATCAACCAGCTCAGGAGACCGCTATTGATCACGAGTGCGGCAATGTCCTGTATCCCCCATAAATGAATGTTGCTGTCTTTGCACGCTAAATCACTGAGATCTTCGATGGAGGTGTGGTACACAAAAAACATTTCGTCGAAATCATCGTATGATCTAAACGTATCGATGTACTTCTCTGCCTCGTGGCGGTTGGTCTGCGACTTTATCTGTATGAATGCCCGCCTCTGAGTGGTTGGCGCATATGCGTCGATATCGATGTCTTTTTCGGTTGCGCCCAAAACGGAGAAGCGTTGCCAGCCAGCTTTGGAAAAGATCAGGTCGGTCAGCAGTTCGAAATCTTTCCACCATAAACCTGCTATCAGTCCGCAGACCTGCATGCGCAATGCCGTCAACGTCTGTTCAACCTCTGCAATCTCAGGTGCCACTTCACCCCGAAGTTTACGAAGTAAGTAGTCCTGCATCGATACCGCGCAGATCGTTCCTCGAAACGCTTGGACTTTCGTTACGCGTCCGTCCAGGTTCTCAATGCTGAGGGGGCTTCCTCTTTCATCAGTGCACGCCCATTGACCGATAACCTGACGAATCCGGCTGCCGTCTTCAGGTAGCTCTTCAACCTCACCAGCTGCCCGGCACCAATACATGCGCTTCTTGTGGAAGGTTATCCAAATGTCGTTTTCGGATGCCTCGTAGAAGTCCCGAATCTGGTTGACGTCCCGTGTGGCGGCACCTTTGTCATTGTTACGAGCGTTTAGCCAAAAAGCTTTGACCTGATCCCAATCGCCTTTTAGCGAGGCTTGGTGGAAAGGGCTGTGATAGCCCAGTCTCAGATATCCTTCTCGGATACAGAAGTCTTCCCACCGGCCAGCTTCGCCGAGTTTTATGAAACGAATCTTTGGTAATGGGTTGTCCATCCAGGTTTTTGTCCTGAAGGTGAGGGGAAAGAGGCCAGAGTGAACCTGATCTGTAGGAGCTCGTGCGTGTGACGGTGCCCGTAGATGAGGTTTGACGCGTGCCGGATGGTGAGGAGCTCACTCCTTCAGTTCGATGTCCCAAGTGCCTGTAACTCTTGAGCCGTTCTAAAGATCGCTCCAGCTGCCATCCAGCAGACTATCTTCTGGCTGACTAAGATGGGCCTCTCCGGCGAAGCCCTCAATCTCAGACACGTAATGAAGATGGTACCGCTCGCCCTCAAGCTCACCGCGATACATTGAGTCCACCTTTACGTTGGTATTCGATCACCATCTCCTTGTCACGAATAACTACCACGCAAGGCTCCTCTTCGGCTCCGTCTTAACCATCGTAGTAAGTGGTCATCACTGAATTTGCATATCGCATTCTGCGGGTTTCCTCTGTTGATCTGATGGCACAAGAAAATGGCTTGGCTGAGACCTCGTCACGCCGTTTCCGTTGCGGGCTGAGATTGGCTGATCTGGAGGGGCTCAGAGTCTGAAGCAGCCTTGTTGCCTGGGATTGAATCTGTGCTGGAAGACTTCGCCGCCAGCTCTGCTTGTAATCCTTTCGCTCCCGCCAGCCAGAAACCGACGAATATCATGAGCATAAGACACCCAACACCGGATACTCTCAAAACCCACGCTGCTTTCGCCTGTGATGCTATCGCTTCGGAAATAAATCCATCGTTCAGTCCCAGTACAAGTCGGCATATAACATCCTTGTCCCAGATGTTACGCAGTGGAATCGAATCTTCCACATACCTGCAGTCACCTTGCTGCAGGCGCCATGGCTCGCCACGTATCCAGTCTGGAAAATCGAACCTAGGGCTGTAGGCTTCGTTGTTGCCAATCCAGAACCAGGTCTTTGTGGCCTTGACTCTCAGCAATGCATAGTCGCCTCCATCGACGAACTGGGCACCGGTGAGAAAAGCCAGTCCCAGCGCGGCGATCAATATAAAGCCGATGCTGGCCTGCCAGATGTTCGGGGTATCGAACTTGAGCTGGTTGGCTTTGAAAAACCAGCCAGCTCGCCTCAGGTCGGCGAACTCAAGATCGTGCTCCCTCATCCAGTCGTGCAAAGCCGTTTTAGCTTTCGCGGATTTAAGGTGAAAGCCGGTCTTCAGATTGAATTTGTTGAGGTCTAGGAATACGTCGGCGACCTTTTGGTCTTCTGCATTTGTGTACTTACCCTCAAGCCCGAGCCATTTCAGGATCTGGTGGAAGAGGAAAAACAGTGATCGTGTTCTGTACCAGACGATCCCTACGACCGCCACCCCAGCGACGATAGGCCAAAGTTTGTAAAGCACGTCAAGGAAATGCATTACTGACGTAAATGTTTGCTCAGTCAAAGTCGCTCGCTCCTTGAGGGCAAAGCTAGGCATCCTACCGCGACCTGACTGCTTCCACAGCATCTAGCCGGTCGACTACCTCGCTTCAAGATTGTGGAGTGTGGCTATTGGCCGATTACAGGCCTGCCCCTAATGGGCAGTAGTTCTTAAGTCCAGCTAGCATGGCGTCTATGCCATCCGTCCTGCTCGAGGAGCCCTCACTGCTCCATCAGTCCGTATTCAGCATTCTCTGCACTGAGGTGCATGGATACTCCTTATTTCTGTAGACCTTTCTTGAGGGTGGCAAGCTTGGCAAGGATTCGCTGTTTGGCGACGTCGAGCATCACTGGATTGGTTTTGCTCGACAAATTCTCACGTGCCTTTCCTCCCAAAAAGTAGCTGATCCGCTCCGCGTTCGCACCCGATGGATGTGGCAATCCATCCAACAATTGTTCTGGTTTCACCAAGCCTTTGGCCTGCAGATGCTGAAAGACTTCGGTGACTTTTGGGCCGAGAGGGACAATTAGGCACTGTGGGCCCAAGGATTGAATTTCTTGGGCTAGATGGGTTTCTACCTGGTGCCGCAAACTCGCGCGGCTGAGCATCGGGGGGCTTCCACTATAATTCTTGCCGTCCACAAAGACGGGATATCGAAGTGCAGAAGTGTAATGCACCAGTTGTGTATGGGTATCAAACAAGCGGGCGCTGCTGTCGATACCCAAAAACATATGTACGCCTATGTGATCGAGCATATTGATCAGGTTAGATCGCATAGGGCCTGCGAAGCTGGCGGTCTCTTTGGCGGCCCTCTTAGCTTCAGCAATCGAAGAGCCCTGGAGCAGTAGCTCTCTGGCTTTTTCCAATGCACGAGAAGCCTGTTGAAGGCCTGGCGTGATGCCACAAATTGCTATTTTCGCCGCAGTGTTCACATGGTCAAAGGGCGCATAAAAGGTCTGCAAATTACCTTCAGACGACAGAAGCAGCTCAGCGGGTAGCGTGGAGAAGTCATAGGTTGCGGCGGCGATCAATTCGCCGAAGGTTTCTAGGCTCAACTTGAAGTCCTCATCATCATTTGCGCGCGCTGGACATCGCTTATCTCAAAAAAATGGTCGCAGATTGGATCGGCGACCACTAATTCGTTCGATGCGGCACGAAGCATAATATTGTCCAGCTTGATATCTGCCATCGCTTGATGCGCCATAGCAAAAGCTGCCGCAGCCATCAATGTGCTGAGCAGCCCATGCAGATCGGTTCTCGTCTTTGCAAGATCAGAACAGCGGGAGGTGAAATCTTCAAGTTCTCCACCGTAGAGCTGAGGTTCGTCTTCAGTGAGGTCAGTAATGATGGCATTCAACGATTGGGTTAGCGGTTGTGCTGGATCTAGATCTTGCAGCCATTCGATCTCTGCCAACCAGTAAAGCTCCCCCTCACCTTCATCCGACGGCGCTACAGCCCCAAAATCTTCGATTACATGAGGCACATGCGGGTTGCCCAAAGCTGATTGCTGGGAGATGAAGTTGTGCCCGCAACCTTGACGCGTGAGCCTGTAGAGGCGGTCATTTTCACGGAACAGCGTCGTGGAGGAGCCATGCTTGAAGTATGTGGCTGATCGCAGAGGATGTTGGTTTAACAACTGATCGTAAAAAGGGCCTTCGAAGAGGCTGGTCATAAGTGAGTCCTTTCATAGGAGTGCTTGAAAGCACGACGTCGTAGTCCAAAAATAAACAACGAGTTGCTGAGGGTCGGCTTCATCAATTCTCAGATCGATACCTTGATCGTACTATCATCTGCGTCGATTGGATGGCTCCGGAAATGGATGAGCGTCATTCCAGTTCCGGCATCCATGCTCTTACGAATTTGGAACAGTCTGGATTTGTGAATGGCCTCGCGCCAACTGCCGCAGTCATATCGCCGAAGCGTTTGAGTTGGATGATTCTCCCGACACCACTTGATGGCTTCTATAAGCGGCGTCCAGCCATCCTGAGCTATTGCGTCCTCAGCATCGAATAGGCTATCTGTCAGACCGTTCTGTGGCCATGCGACAGATCCGTCCATACCAACGCCGTCAACGAAATCTTGCGCGACGAAGCCACGTATCACTGACCTTGGTCAACTTGGGTGTGGAGTGATTTCGACCTAGCGAGTGCGCGGAGATAGAGGCTGACAGCCGCAGTTATAGGATCTGAGTCCAGTCTAGGCACGGGCTAAATGAGGGTGGTGTGCTTCTTTGATCCAGCGAAGGCAGACCGGAGAGTCAGGCCGCAATCGACAGGATGGCCCAACCGCGCAGAGCTGGTCTACGGCCTGAGTGATGGGCCTGACGCTGACACTGGCTTCAGAATTATTGAGTCACCGATCTTTTCAATGGCCAGTACGTCGCCCTCGCTTAGACCTAGCTCGTTGAGTAGGTCTGGCGGCAAGTCCACGATCACGTCCCCGCTACCGTCTCCTGGATCTTGGCATTTCACAACCCATCGTTGGGCGTCAGTCATTTTCGTGGCTCCAATGAGTAGTCCGCTAGGCGCTCCATCTTAAGCGCAACCTGATAGGGGTGTGGCGTTCACAGCTACGCTTGTTCTTGAGCTGGTGACAGAACCAGTGGCATCTGCGCAGGGATTGCCATAAAGATCCCTCCGGCATTGCATTGTGCAGGCTTGTAGTCTTTTGACGTGGTTGATGAGACTTGTGTGCCACCAACTTTGTCTAGACTCGGGTAAGACCTCAGAGGAAGCCAGGCATGTCACAGTCACCCTATGATCAGTACAGACACATTCTTCTCGACGACAGCTACGGAACAGCCCGCAGGCTGCAGGATTTCATTCTTTACCAATACGATAGTGACCGGTATCCCTTCGACATCGACGAGCATATTGGTGGGTTCGATCATCGCCACCTCCAGATCTACACTGCGCTGAAGCAGTGGATGTGGGAGCACGGCACCAATCCATCGTCCAATGATATCGCCGAGACGATCATCATCAGGCGCCGCGCAGCCGCTCAAGCGAATTTTGATGAACTCACCCGGCTAAGGAATATGGCACCCGAAGAATACGTTGGGGAGTTCGGCGAGACGGCAATCGACGGCCATGCCATCGCCGTAAGCGCATGCGAGAAGTGGCATAAGAGATACGCGGCCAACGGATTTGAAGTCGGGCATGTGACGTAGGCCTTGAGAAATACAACTGTCCAAAGGCGCTGATGAACGCGGCTGTGCTCATGGCGAGCGGAGCGCGCAGGCGCGAAGGATGGATGCCGCAGGGCCAAGACGCCTCGGCGAGGCGGCTTGGTTCACGACAGCCGGCCCGGAAGGCGCGCGCAGCCAAGGTGATTGACGTCCACAACGGCGAGGAATAAATTGAAACGGCATTCAGTCAAGCCGAAGAAGGGGAAACGAACATGCATCGCGAAGAAGATTGGATCTAGATCCGAAACTCCCGACCCAAAATCAGCTTAACAGTTTGGTCAGTAAACCCTCGACCAGTGCGCCGTCGTGCCTAGATTTCAACGCTTCAGCTGTCACTGCCCGCCACTCGCCAGTGAGTAAGCTAGTGAGTAAGCTAATACCAAGAAGCGTATTCGCAAGCTTATGAAATCCAAAATTTGCCTCCAATGTCGGCCAGCAGTATTCACGAGTTGTCCAACCGAATCGGATTCGACTTAACTGATTCTCAACCTGCCATTGGCCGTCCTGAATCAGAGCAAACCATATGCACGAGCACAGTCTAAAGGATCGTGAGGCAGCGAGAAGAAAGGCTCTTTGGACGCTAACCCAGTTGAACCCTGGTGATCCAAAAGCAAATCCAGTGCTCGATGTGCTTGACGACATTGACCATCGGGACGATCTCAACGCGACGCTTACGACAGCTGAGGAGGTGGGCGACCTACCTGGCATTGTAGAAGTCGAAGCACGAGCTGATGGCTTGCAGATTATCCGCGAAACCAGCATTCCTGAACCATGGCGGGAACGCTTCAATCAGGCAAGCGTTGGCTCCACGCGGCTTGTGGATGGGCCGTACCTACACGACTTTCAAAAGTTTATCGCAATGTGGAAGCGTGAAATTGAGCACCTTGAGGCACACAGAACGGCTCGAACTTTGGATCCCCAGGAAGTGAACCCTCTTTAGCCTTTGACCCAGTACCGGCGGATAGTCGATAGGGGAATTCCCAATTTTTTGGCTGCTTCACTTTGAGTCATCCCATCGACTTTGCAGGCCATTATTGCTTTTAGTTTCTGCTGGTTAATCTGCGTTCCGGGCTGCCGTACCGAAAGCTTGCCATCCTCAAACTGCCCGCTGAAGCCATCGTTTACGCCTAACGCCCTTAGCTCGCGGACGCCCTCCTTTATCTCGGTCAATAGCTCTTCGGGAGTTCTGCCGTCCCTAAGGCTGGTGGAGAGGATAAGCAGGGAGAGAGGATTGATGCTGAGAACGTGCGCCACGGACTCGAGTGTTTCCAGCGTGACACCGGATTTTCCATTTTCGAGGTTGTTCACGTGTTTAGGGTCAATGCAGTCTGCGAAGTCATCGACTTTCAGCTTGCGAGCACTTCGAAGTATTCGAAGAACAGCGCCCAGTGAATCCCGCGTCAGCATAAAAATCCCCAAAGCCGAGGATAAAGCCACAACGCTAAAGGTCACTCCACGGAATATATTCCCAAATGTGGTTGATCTGTCGTGGCTTTTTGATATTGTGTCGCTGGCTGATGTCAGCGACGGGCCACCGCGATCTAGACAGGTTTATCTGGCCCCTGATGGGTTCATCGAGGAGAGGTAGCAGCAGTCGGCGGGCCTGACGTAGCTGAGATATGCCCGACGTAGCAAAACTCGTAATGATCAGGGCATGCCGGCCCGATACGTATCTAACAAACACATAGTGCTGATGGTTCGATTCGCACTTGGGATCTGTGTGCGCTCAATTTGAGTGCAAACGCAAAGGAAATGTATTGATGAAATTTGATTGTTTGAAAGTTTCTGGAAAGCTCGATTCTGTTCACGTTATTTGTCCCATGAACGGCGGATACAAGGCAACCCTAAGCATTGACAGTGTGAGAATCCCTAACGTCCAGCTCACTAACAAAATTTACGAAGAGCTTGAGGAAGGGGACAACATCACCCTTTACGGGATTTTCAAAAACTCAAAAAGTAAAGAAAAGAACATAGGTGTTATCTACGGCCTGCAAAAGCAAAGCGGAGAAAAGATGTTTGCAACTAGCCTCCGGCTGCTTGCTCCGATGATGCTTGCGGTATACGCAGCCATTGCATTTTGTCTTGTCTTTGCGATCGGCTTCTTTGTCTCATGGATACCTGTGGCTTACATTTTTGGTAGAACGAGTCCTGGTGAGTTTATTCACCATTCAGTTGTTTTTGCACTTGTAGAAGGTGCCCTGGCAGCTGCATTTTTTCTCTGGAAAGCATTGGCGTTAATCAGCGTGACGAATGACCCGGAAAGCTGGCAGTCAATGCAGCCGGCACTACTATCGAATCGTTTCTCAAAATTCCACAAATGAAATCGTCTAGTTAACCCAAATATGAATGAGCCTGCCACAGCACGATCGAAGGCTCCCGATAAGGGACAATTCGACTTAGATGTTCAGCGTGACAGAGATGACGTTGTAGTCGGGCAAATCGCCCAGACCGAGCATTGCGAACCTTTGGGCTGTGTCTGACGGGGTGATCGCTTTGGGCATGCTGGATCTTCCTTGAGAAGTGGAAGTGGCTCGGAATTGGCTAAATCCGAGGAGCGATAAAAATATTTTCATTCCCGCTAAAGGTTTGCCTACTGAAAAACCGTTAGGTATAGAAACCTAATGAGAGTTTTCCGATGAGAGCAGTTGCTACACCAGTAACAGACGTCGACGTCCCGCACCGCGACCATTATGCGCACCAGGCAGTGAGCAACGCTTCGGCGTTCACTGAGGATGGCAGCTCTGTAATGATGAGGTTCGATGGCTCTGATTACCCATTGAGTGCAAGGCAGGCTGATGCTATCGCTCAAGGACTGCTAATGGCGCTGTTACGTACAGGTCTCGAGATGACTCAAACGCCTTGGGCCGGGGGGCTTGAAAAAGTCACGCGTTATGATGGTGCCCGTCTTCCGCTGATGTTCTCGGACGATACATGGTATGGCGCGAACCCGACATTCGCCTTTGTAGGTGTATGTTGGCTATACGAGGGTACTGGTGAAGACCCTAATTATCCTGCAAATGCAATGTGCATTCAGGGGCTTCACGACGGTGCGATTCTGTTCAATAAGGGAAATGAGACACGCCTTCTGACATTTGAGCAGGCACACGAGCTTTGCGTCAGCCTCACGGATTCGGCGAATTCGCTTGAGCAGCGGAGATGGCGGATTTGGGACAGATTGATAGAGTGGCGCAAGCCAGGTGAACGGTCGACAAGTGAGCCGACATCAAAAGAGCGTGCTCTTTTCAAACTCCTCGAGGGCTACTCCAAGCGAGTGAGGCGTGAAAAACCAAGGCATCGATAGTCACTCGATCAATGCATCAACATTGGACAATCGGTTGATATGGCGGTTGTGCAACAAGCTCGAGTGACAAGCGTGACATGTCGAGCAAGGGAGGAAGGGCTGACTGCAAGCGGAGCGTGCTAGGCATGACGGATGGACGCCCGGAGGGCCGAGATTTCGGCCGCAGGCCGAAGCTCGGTTCACGACAGCCGGCCCTGGCAAGGGCATGCCATAAAAGGCTTTCCGATATTGATCAATAAGGCCAAGCCCGCTTTGGTCATACTGAGGAATCTAAGATGGGATCAGGCGACGATGACACCGTTTACTGCAGCATTCAGATGCGCCTGGCGAGCGGCAAAGAGCTCCTGAGAGTGATCAGTGAGCTGCGAGCGTCAAAAGGGCATCCTGGCTTGGATGCCGTCCTCACGCGAATAGAAGACGAGCTCACCATGTCGATAGATATCGTCGAGAATCCCCCACGCTGGGATGACTGGCTACCCACGAAGCACTGAAGCGCTACTCATCTTTATCATCCCGATCAGCACGAATGGCCTTAAGTGAATCCCGCTGCTCCCTGGTCAAGGCCGTAGGAGGTACCGAGGTCATCCTCTGCTCAGTGCAGAACTGGTCGATGAACTTTACGTTTACATCCTGACCGACCTGGTGTGCCACTTTCCACCGACCATCCCGCAGCTCCAGCTCGTAGCTCGCGCAATTAGGCAATGGCTCCTTGGTATCGAGCTCACGGAATAGCCTCATGTTGTCTGGTGTGCCGGCAGCTTCTCCGTGGCGGATGAACCAAGCCACCGCGCGTATGAACTGTCCGTGACTAAAGACCAATGCATTTCTCGCTTCGGAGGTGGCCAGCTGACCTAGCATTGCTTTCGCCCTGAGCAGCAAATCGAGAAAGGATTCTGCACCAGGGCCGTCGATGAACTTCATATCACCCAACTGCCAATAGGCATCGGCCTTTGGTTTACGGTCGGACTGTGTCGTGCCCACCAAACGGTCAGGGCTCAGATAGGTGAATTCGTGGACAGGCCAGATCTCAAATCGCGTATTGGGGAAGAGGGTGGCCGTTGGCAGCGCTGTGGCCTTAGCTCGCTCAAAGGGCGACGACACGATCAGGTCTGGCTCTGAGGTGATAGTGCGCGCAAGTGCTTGAGCCTGGAGTAGCCCGGTTGACGTTAATGGGATGGAGTCGGGATCTTTAGTAGGTAGGCCGGCGTTCGCGGCACTCTGTGCATGTCTGATGAGCCTGACGACCTTGGTCATATTCTTCTCAAAGCAGGACTTAAATGTCTCTGGGAATAGCATACTGACTCAGCAAGGCAAGCGGAGCGCGCAGGCGTGCAGGATGCTAGCCCGCAGGGCCAAGACGCCTGCGATGGCTTGGTTTACGACAGCCATACGCCGAAGGCGTCACGCCATGACTGCAGCGTCTTCAAACCAACCCATAGGGAGCTAAAATGACCCGCAATGACCTCCACGAGCTCGAGAGCGAAAGGCGAAGATCACTCTGGGCGCTTGCCAACACCCCTCCCTCTGATCCTAAAGCGTTCGACTTCCTTGCCGTCCTAGATGACCTCGACCCCCAAGAGCGTCACAGCGCGTCCGGTACTGACAAGCCGCTTGAGCTCAATGCGATTCGTGATGCTGTCCCGATAAAACGCCATCACTCTGGTATCAACATAGTTTTAGAGCTTGATATCCCTGAGCCATGGCGAGAGCGCTTTTTTCACGCAAGCATCGTACCCACTCGGCTTTCAGATGGGCCATATGCCCGCGACTGGTAAAAGTTTCTGAGCGAAAGGGAAGTGGAGATGCGACACCTAGCAATGCGCAGGGCTGCGAGACGTGATCTCGGCATAGATTGAGGCATTAGAGGCGGGAAGCCGTTGATGGCCATCAATGAGAAACTGGCTGTTTTTCACTAATGCCTTGCCAGTGCTCGCCGGCTCGCACCATTCGTTTGTAAGGTAGCTTCCCAGATCCGTGCCTGACCAAACAGCGGGAATGAAGCGAGCCTGCTGGCCGACGTTCCATTGCACTTCACGCGACCAGGTTGGTACGGGCAAGCCTATGACAAACCGCTCAGCCCACGGAAACCTATCGCGAGCGGAGGAGGGGGACTAGATACCTCTCCAAGTGGCATATTAATACATCACTCAGGTAGTGGCTGATGGTTGAGGTCAGAGTTCGGCGTGGCAGTCGGATGCACAAGCCATGTGTTTCGTCGTCGGTGTAGCATTGGAATATATGAGACATAGGTTTAGTCATTGAAAGGGAAATTCTGCACAGCGCGGAAAACTTAAAAGGACGCGGAGTGCCCCACGCCCAACAGTCGCGGAAATCTGTGTCTCAAGGAATTTGAAACTGTTCATCTACCAACTGTCCGCACGCTGCTACCTAAGTAGCGCATCAAATATCCCAAGACATCTGTTGAAAGGGCTCGATATTTAATTACGCTGGATACATAGAATACAAAATGGTTCGCCCACGGAAAGCTTGAGGCGGATGGCAGGTTCTTATGGGCTAGAGGCGAGATTATCACTCTAGGTGGTTGGGGCACTTACGCTGACGGCGTGAGATGCCGGCGTCCGACCAACGCCAGTGGAGGTGCCAACCCCCGGTTTTGACAAGATTGCCTATGCATTTTTTGAATCCATCGAATCGAGGGATTTGCTAAGAGCGAGGAAAACAGCGGCCTTCAATAATTAATAATAAATTGACACCATGCCGGACTGAACATAACCACCTGCGTTGGAGGGGCCACTCCCACTTTAGTATTGAACGCTCTGTTGACGGGGTGACCTGACAAGGTCAGTCTAAATAGAAACACGATCAGGTAGGGCATAATGCATTGGTGTCAAGCAGGGAAACTAAATGAAAGCCCTTCCCGGTGGATGCAAGCTGAGCTGCAAGAACGTTACGGACTGAGTGAAGACGAGTCAGCAAGAGCTAGGCTCATGCCATGAGTAATAATGTGGAAGTCAAAGCTGATCTTTCAATTAGCGTGGTATTGCAATCGCCAATTCGAAATCATAAACGAACGCTTTGGTTCGATGACTGGAGATGCGCGCGATTAATCTTAATACCGATGCAATATGCAGGTACCATCCGAATGGCACTTCTGATGTGTATAAAATCAAAGCCTCGCAATTGGTAAGGGCTAAAGAACCTGTAGATTATACCGTTGGGGAAGCTTGATGGGTGCGCCACGTCATGGTAAATATTTCAGCCAACAGGTGGAGCTCCAAAAGCTCATCCTAGAATGGTATCGCAAAACTGACGTGGTTTGTAACAAGCAAATACTTTTTAGCTCTACGCTACCGCCTGCGTTGAACGCTCTGCGACTAGATTGATTTCTCATCTTCGTAAATATCTTAATAACAGCTGACCTTCTATTAGGCGTTAATAGAAGGGGGCGCGTCTATTATCTGAGTGGCGCGCGACTCTGTGTGCCTGGCCTGGAGCTATAATGATCGATTTCGAATTGGATAAAGATGTTATCCGTTTTTTTTGGGAGGACGAAGCTACTATCGTCGGCGGGCGACACAGCGAAGTCAATGTCCCCCCATATGTGCATGAGAATGCAGTCGAACCAATGGCGAGGGCTATCAGGAGCTTATGTCGCAACGGAGCAGTTAATTCCTATGGAGGGCGTTTTGCTGGTTTGAGGTCAATATTCAAATATATTAAAGATAGTGGCGTCAAGGACTTTCCTCCCTCAGTTGATCAATGGGAAAACTTTTTCTATAGCCATTATGAAACTCTCATCAGCAACGAGGCTTTTAAGTGGTCTTACCGCAAAGAAACATGGGGGCGGATAAGAGCGATCTATGTAAAGCTTAAAGCTGATGGGTTTGTTCCTAGCGACGCTTTCATTCCGCAATGCTCACTTAAGTCCAGTGCGTTCTTTTTCAGTGAGGACGCCGCGCCATTAGGGCATAGGAATGAAAGCGTTGCCATCCCAACTCAGGTAGAGGACGTGCTGCCTAAGAGGTTCTTAATAGAGAAAGGGCTTCATTTGGATGATGATGTATACCTGCTTGAGCTAAAAAAAGATCTCGAGCTTGCCGCGTCAACCGTTGTCGAGTGCTGTGTAGAATACTGGGAAACCATGCTTGAGTGTCATGCGGTTGGTCAGCGGTTAGCTGACTCTATACCGCTGACAGAAATTGAACGCGTTTTGTCCAGTGGTGAGTTTTATATAGAAGGTGTTCATTTGGCCGATCCGCGCCAAGAGCAAGGGCTAACCTGGTTTATAGCAGTCGCTAAATATTGCGTCGAACATGATGTGACGTTTGAGACTGTGACGTTTAGCTACTTAGAGAGCTTGCCTTTTTTTAAGGACGTGTTGGGTAACGGCTATCTGTATCCGAAAGTGACTGAGAGAATCAGGGATGTGGCAGGTAACCTTGCCGTCAAGCAAATAACGTCGAGTGAAACACTTGCGCGTTTGCTTGGCGTGCTATCACCAAGAGACTGCTGTGCGGCAGCGAGTATTCTTGTCAGTGAAAATCCGGTGTTCAATGCCTCTTCGATCACCAGCGCAATGCTGTACACACAAAAAGGGCGGTTTTATTTGAGGGCTGACACCGATACTCGAAGAGTAATATTCAGTGTCGGAAAGGCCAGGGCAGGGGTTCGAAAGGTTGCATCTCTGCCAACCTTAAGCGCAAAAATTATAACGGACGTGATTCGTTGCACTTCCAAAATTAGGAAGCTTCTGCAGCAGCGTAAAAATGGATCTTGGCGAAAGTTATTTCTTATGTCTACTCGAGGATACATCGGAGCACGCAGAGATTTCAGTAAAACCATGGCCATAAATTATGGTACTACTTTGTATGATGTGTTTGCGGAAAGGCTAACGTCGGTGGGAGTTAGTCGCGAAATGTTCAGTCTTTATAAGATCAGATGTACGCAGGGAATTCTCGAGTTCCTGAGAAAAGGTACCATCCAAGCTGTGGCAAGTAAGCTTGGTAATAGTGTTCAAACAGCTGGTAAGTCGTACGTGCCAAAGTTTCTGTTGCGACGTTGGGGAAATCGCCGCCTGAGAATTCTACATCAGAAGCTAATCCTAACCTCCACATCGGAGAGTCCATGGATGCGCGAAAGTTGTGATTTTGCGACAGATGAAGAGATGACGTACTTCATTAAAAAAATGTTGAGGGATACAAAAAATGGTGATGCCTTTAGTGAAGTGGTTAGGAAAAAATTCAAACACTACGTAGCTGATCAAACTTCCATACTTGAAGCGTTGGTGGAGTCTGAGCTTTTGGTGCTCGCATGCCCTAAGTCTATAGGGGTAATAAGCGCCATCAGCGAGTGTGCAGATG
This sequence comes from Pseudomonas corni, assembly GCF_057128765.1. NCBI lineage: Bacteria > Pseudomonadati > Pseudomonadota > Gammaproteobacteria > Pseudomonadales > Pseudomonadaceae > Pseudomonas > Pseudomonas corni. The sequence goes on along the minus strand of NZ_JBSKHW010000019.1, from coordinate 19,307 downwards.
AGTTCCCAGTTGGCTTGGCTGAGAAAATTGAACGCGAGACCGGCCTGCGTCTAGGTGATTTTCGCGCTCTTTCTGATTTGCTGGCTGATACCGCAAATATAGACCTGCGTGCCGCGAACTCCGCAGAACAAGTAATTGTTGATAGGGTTTCTGGTGATTCGATTCGTCAGTACAAGAGTATCTACACTCAGGGGCTTGCGGAGTCGGTTAAGTTTCGTCGGTTAATTGAATCGCAGAAGACCAATGATAAGGGGACTATGTGATGAGTTATAAGGATGAAAATCGTAGTGCCCACATTCAAGCGTTGCTGGCTCAGGCCCGCTCTAATCTCAAGGCTAATGAAACCAACAAGTGTTACATTGCGAATTGGCTGGTTGAAGGTGAGATAGGTAGCGCTCAGTGGAGAGTGAGTGTCCCGAAAAAAAAAGATCTGGTCACCATTGAGTTCGATAGGAATATGCCCGACGGTAGCCGGCTAAGTGACGGGGAAAACAAACTTCTTCTAGTTACTATTCAGAAGGCTGCATTTCATCTGCGGATGGGTAGTTTGACTGAACGCTTTATGGGGTTTACTCAGTGGGTGTCACACATCTATTTCATGATCAATTTTGCGGCGTGGCTGATATTACACAAAACCGTTTATGAACCTCAGCTGTATGGGTTTCGCCAACTCACCATGAGTTCCTGTGAAGCGCTGCTTGCTGAGCTGGGAGAGGGCAGTTGGCCTGTGGCTTTGAAATACAAGCAGAGGCTCGTTTTGCATTTTAATACATTTGTAAGTGGCCCTTATTCAATTGATTCCTTATTGCTAAACGTGGATGATCTCCCGATAGAGTTCGTTGACGACGTGGTTGCCTATTTGAAGTCTCAAAATTTGTATTCACCCTTTCAAGGTGTGTCCAATGAAGGAGATGTCATGATTTCAAGAAAGTATCTAGCATCTGTACTGGGGGCTCATGCGTCAGGTTTTCGCTCTATCAATCTCAGAGTATTTCTTCGGCAGTTTGAGCCTGCGTTATATCACTCATCTATCTTGGTAAGCGGCTCTCGGACGACTCGTAATTTTAGTCAGAATGCCCAGTTAATAGAACATGCTGGCGCGTCAGGTATTGGTAAGGGTTATTTCAGCAGCTTTGTGGCGCTCCTACTTAACTTTCTACAATCTCATAAGAAAATTCCTTCGGATGTGCCTGATATCACTTTGAATGCTAAGGCGCTGATGAATGTAAATATGCCATTGCTCAAACCTAAAGGGCATACCAAACTAATTCCTATCACAATTGGTTTAATGGCCATAGATAAAGCGTTGGAATGGGTGCTGGTGTATGGAGAAGCTATAGTTTCATCAGTTGTCTTTTATGTGGATGAGTTTCTAAAAATTGACACGCGATACAAAACTTCTAACTCTGCTCATTATAAGCAGCAGTTTTTTGAAAGCACGCAACATTTGTGGAAGACAAAGGCATTTCCTGAACTGCCGTCCCGTCGTTTGGACAAAGCGTTGAATATAGTGTCGTTGCAAGCAAAAAAACCGAGCACTTTTCCTCAGCACCAAAAGCATTATCGGGGGGTGGTTCATGTATTCGTCGGTGCGTGCGCGTTGATTATTGCGATGCTAAAGCCAATCCGGGACAACGAGTTAACTACTATCAAGCGAGATTGCCTGTCGACAGATACTGCTCTAGGCGGAGCATTTCTCGAACATGAAAATGGCAAAGCTGGCGTATTAGGGGTCAATCCAATGATCGACCGTCCAATTCCTAGCGTGGTTGCTAGGGCGATTCAGCTTCTGCAGGTAATGGGTAGTCAGTTGTCTGCACTTTATGGCGATACGAGCGATCATCAGGATGATTTGTTTTACATATTTGGCTCCGGATTCAAGATCCCAGGTTGTAAAGCTAAGTCTCAAAAGGTCAACTCCTGCCTCGATCAGTTCTGCGAAGCAATAGGTCTACCGAAGGATAAGCATGGCCGTTCTTGGTACGTCCGCATCCATGAAATGCGGAAGTTTTTCATGCTCACGTTCAATAGGCATGAGATTATTGATACACATGATCTGCTTGCATACGCAGCAGGTCATTTTGGCCGTGAGCACGTTTACGAATACGTTGATTACCACATTTCTGACTCTGAAGTTGTTCGATATGAGGCCGAGTGTGTAGATGATAAGTTAATTGCATTTGAAGCAGGCCAACTTGCTCCGGATGATAACCGTGGGCTTGTTGCAGTCCATCAATTTGTTCTTAAGCGCTTTAAGGTTTCTAGCGTTTCCACGATACCCAAAGATGAGTTTATGGACTATCTGTCGGGAATGCTGGGAGGCGATCAGGTGGAAATTTCGACATATACCGTTCGCTTAGATGACTATGATGGTGAAGTTCTTGCCATAGATTTCGCGCTTAGGTTTGGAGACGTGTCTGATGCGAAATTCCAGCGTTAGAAATTTTGAATCGAGGTATAAATGGCTTGAAGATCTTTCTAATGGAAGTGTATCAGCCACTCCTTTACAACTGGATTTCTTGGCCAGTATGCGCAAGTTTTGCAGTTTGGAGGTGGAAGGAGTATTTGAGATAGTTTCATATAACACTTTAAAGGCTGTTGCTCTTTCCCCAGATTGGCGCGCATTGAGTATTCCTGCCTCGATGGATCTATGGGCTTCAATAAAGCACTTGCGTGAACTAGCTTATGGAAAGGCTTTGTACCATAGAAAAGTTTTGTCACCAGTCCCTATCATGTCATGGGAGGACAAGGCCAGGCGGACACTTTTAGACGCTCATATTGCTACCACAGCATATTTAGATATTTTTTATTTTCTGCATGGTTTTCTGCGTGAAGATCCTGATTTCCCTCCTGAGCTTAAGCTGAAACTTGAGAATAAGCTGTCGGAGTCCAGGGCGAAGTATCAGATGTTTCTAGTTGGCTTCAAAGCTGTGCCGCCTAAGCCCTTGCTTTCCATTGTTGATGGAGGGAAGGATCTTGTCTAAGCAATTATATACGTTGTACGAGAGTGAGCTTTTTCCAGGGCACGCTCTGCCGGCATGGCAAGGCGAAGGGCATATCGGAAATCCTATGAGAATCAACAATTTTTCCCTTATGCGTTGGCCTGATGGGCGACCCTGTCATTTGGTAAGTGCATGGTTGCTTGAGCGTGCATCTAAAACCACAGCCCGAGACTCATCCAACACGGATGCCTCCCTGGTTACTCACCTTGTCCGCTTCTGCTACATGTCAGATCTTGATTTTTATATGTTTGATCTTGACGCGTTTGAACGCTTTAGAGACTTGCTCTTGGTTTCTAAAACAGAGAATAAACAGGGAGAAAGGAATGCACGTGATCGGAATCAAGTGGGGCGGATCCAGCGCTGCGCATTGTTTTTTCTTGAATGGCTGCACCTACGGCATTCTGTCGTTTGTCCTAATCCTATCGTTGGCATCGAAGGTAGTGGCGCTAATATTGTCATACAGTATAAGATTGATCCTATTACTAATAGGATATATATGTATCATCCGCTGCTTGTCGTGTCAGAGCCATTTCAAAATGATAAGGCGCCTATTTCAGAGTCTATGATTCAGGATATTAGGGACGAGATATTTCGCCGCTCTGACGTGGATAATCTTCCTGCTGCATCCAAGCTCAAGTATCTAGCTGATCCTGAATTGTTTTCGGCTACTAACAGGTATCTTTACGAGCGTAGGATGTTTCTGGTTCGCGCATTTAAGTTAACTGGGGCTCGCACCGAGGAACTGTATGATTTGCCTTTGGCCGAGAACTCTGGGATTCTTACCACAAAGGAAATGGTCTTGCCCACTAAGAAAAGGCGGTTTGCAGTCAGCCCTAGACGATTCAAAGTTGACTTACGGGATGCAAGGCTTATCTCAAAATACATTAATGCTCGTCAGCAGTATCAGATTTTTTTGGCCGCCAGAGGTGTTTTCTATACTAAGCCAGATCAGTTCTTTTTAGGCGCTGATGGAACTGATCTCAAGAAAGCATCACTTACAAAAGAATTCGATAGGCTGTGCCAAGACGCAGGTTTTGTCGATACCAGATCGTGTTTGTCAATGTTTCGTCATCGGTTCATTACTCGTGAGATTCATTCCCGATTGCTTATTAGATTCGCCCAGAACCCAGGGGCGCGTAACGGCATTACGCCAGAACTTCGGGATGACGTTTGCAGGGAGGTTATCCCACTAACAGGACATGCTCACATAAACTCTTTATGGCATTATTTCAATGCTGAATACGATTTAATAACTTCGTCGTCTCCTTATAGCGAGAAGCTACACGCAAAGGCAAAGCTAGAGTCTCTTCGCGAAGACCTGACTGACATGCGCTACGCAGAACGCGCTAGGCCATACCTTAACCTAGCTTCAAAAATTTCTGAACTCGAGATGGAGATCGACCGGCTTTGGACGGAAATCCTTTCGGCCGGAGGATAATTGCTCTAGTCACCCGCATGGCCCCATCGTACTAAACAGCCCCGCACGATTATCCCGGTCGTTTCGGTGTCAAGTCATTAGTGTCAATAAATTTGGTAACCAACTGAAAGACATACGTTTTAGCAAAACTATAATTTGGTGTGTCTAGAAAAGCATTATGCTCGACATCAACGGCATTCTGGGCCTTGCCGCGCTGATGGGCGGGCTCAAGCATGGGGAACAGTCCTACAACGATGATTCCGCGCGTACCTACAGCGTGATGATCCTGACGGCCATGGGTGTCTCGATGGTGGTGCCGGAGTTCATTCCGGAAGGTGACTGGAAGATCTATTCGGCGTTCACCATCGGCGCGATGGTGGTGTTGTATACCCTGTTTCTGCGGATGCAGGTCGGCCCCCACAGTTACTTCTTCAGCTACAGCTACCCCGACAAGAAGCGCCGCAAAGACCAGCCAGAGCAAGAGGCCAAACCGGTCAATCTCACGCTGTCCATTGGCATCCTGATGTTTGGTGTGGTGGTGATTGGCGCGCTGGCCGAGGTGATGTCCAAAACCGTCGACTTGGGTCTGGAGGGGAGCGGTGCGCCGCCCGTGATGACGGCAATTCTGGTGGCCGCTATTTCAGCGGCGCCGGAGATTCTGACCGCATTACGCGCAGCCTTGGCTAACCGCATGCAGTCGGTGGTTAACATCGCGTTGGGCGCCTCGTTGTCCACAGTGATTCTGACCGTACCCGTCATGGAAGCCATGGCGCTGTACACCGGCCAACCGTTTCAAATGGCGATGACCCCGGTGCAAACGGTGATGATTTTCATCACCTTACTCGTCAGCGCGATCAACCTGAACGACGGCGAAACCAACGCGATAGAAGGGATGACCCACTTCGTGCTGTTCGCGACGTTCATCATGTTGTCGTGTTTGGGGTTGTGACGTAGAACCCCTGTAGGAGCGAACTTGTTCGCGATGCGGTGTGACTGACTCACCGCTATCGTATGCTGGCTCGCCAACAAGTTGGCTCCTACAGAATGCCTTACCCGCTGATCAATTCCTTCGCAGCCTGCCGATGATCAGCAATCAACCCCTGCAAATCCAACCCCTCGACCTGCCCATCAATCACCCGCCACTGACCGCCGATCATCACTCGATCCGCGCGGTCTGCGCCGCACAGCAGCAACGCCGACAGTGGATCATGGCTTCCTGAAAACCTCAGTTCATCCAGTTTGAACATCGCCAGATCCGCCTGTTTGCCCACCGCCAGTTCACCAATGTCGCTGCGACCCAACAACTTCGCCGAGCTCTTGGTTGCCCATCCCAAAACCAGCTCAGGCGTGATTTTTTCAGCGCCATAGCGCAAGCGTTGTAGGTACAGCGCTTGTTTGGCTTCCAGCATCATGTTCGATGCGTCATTTGACGCCGAGCCGTCCACGCCTAGCCCAATCGGCGCGCCCGCCGCAATCAAGTCCAGCGTCGGGCAGATCCCGGACGCCAGGCGCATGTTAGAACTGGGGCAATGACACACGCCCGTGCCGGCCTGACCCAATCGGCTAATTTCATCCGGATTGAAGTGAATGCCATGGGCCAGCCAGGTCCGCGGTCCGAGCCAGCCGACGCTGTCCAGATAATCCACTGTGCGCAGACCGAAGCGTTGGACGCAGAAATCCTCCTCGTCCAGAGTTTCGGCCAGATGCGTGTGCAGGCGGACATCGAGTTTCTCGGCCAGATCGGCGCTCTCTTTCATGATCTGGGGCGTGACCGAAAACGGCGAGCAGGGTGCCAGTGCAATCTGAATCTGCGCGCCGTCGCCGCGCTCGTGATAGGTGCTGATCAGGCGCTGACTGTCTTCCAGAATGACCTCGCCCTGCTGCACTGTTTGTTGCGGCGGCAAGCCCCCGTCGTCCTCGCCCAGACTCATCGAGCCCCGGGTGAGCATCGCTCGCATGCCGAGTTCGCGCACGCTTTGCACCTGTACATCGATGGCGTTTTCGAGCCCGTCCGGGAATAAATAGTGATGGTCGGCCGCGGTGGTGCAGCCCGACAGCAGTAATTCGGTGAGCGCAACTTTGCTGGCCAGCGCGAGCTTTTCCGGAGTCAGGCGCGCCCATACTGGATACAGAGTTTTCAGCCACGGGAACAACGGCTGATTCACCACGGGTGCCCAGGCACGGGTCAGGGTTTGATAGAAATGATGGTGCGTGTTGATCAGTCCCGGCAGCAGCACATGCTCGCGGGCATCGAATGTTTGATCGCAGGGCTTTGAGGGTTGCTCGCCGCTGGCTAGCAGTTCGGTGATGATGCCGCCCTCGATGACCAGTCCGCCTCGGGCGTCCAGTTCATTGGCAGTGAAAACGGCAAGCGGGTTTTTTAACCAGATACGGATAGCGGGCATTGGCCGGCTCCTCTGAAAAATGGGTTCAGGTTCGCCAGCTCAGTGTTGCCCTGTCTGCTGATCCAGGGTCGCGAGGCATCGAGTGAGGCCGGGCGATGGTGCGGATATTAAGTGCGCATGGTAATCGGATCAACTGTAGGAGCGCGCTTGCCCGCGATGACGTCAGCAAATCCAACATCAGTGGGGTCTGGCCCGCCGCAATCGCGGGCAAGCGCGCTCCTACACAGAACGCGGTGGGGACCTACCAGGCAATCGTCTCGCCACGGTAGTTGATGAAGTGAAGCCCGCCCTTGCCTGTGTACGCGCCCAGCTGTTCGACTAACCCGCTGGTGCTGGTTTGAACGTCGATATCGGCGCCTTCGCCGCCCATGGCAGTTCTGACCCAGCCCGGATGCATCGACAGCACGGTGATTTTGCTGTCGCCCAGTTGCGTGAAGAACGTATTGGTCATCGAATTCAGCGCAGCCTTGCTGGCTTTGTACAGCGCCATTTCCGGTGCATCCGGGATGGCGACGCTGCCAAGCGCCGAGCTCATGAAGGCGATGGTGCCGGTTTCTGAAATCTGTCCGACGAAGCGCTCGGCCAGACGAATAGGTGCGACGGCGTTGGTCAGAAACAATTGGCCCAGCTCAGCAGCGGTGGATTTCGCCGCGCTCTGGTGGGCTGGGCCCATGATGCCAGCGTTTACGAACAACAGGTCGAACCGCATATCCTTCAAATTGAGGGTGAGCACTTCCAGGGAGGATTGTTCATCCAGGTCCAGCGTCTCGATACGCACGCCAGGGACCTTTTTCAGCTCTTCGGCTTTTTGTTGATCACGAACCGTGGCGATGACGTTCCAGCCTTGTTCGGTCAAGCGTTGCACCAAACCCAGACCCAAGCCTCGGGACGCGCCAATGATCAGGGCAGTTTTGTTGGCAGGCATGAAGGGTGACTCCTGTGCAGAAAACGAAATGCAGCTTCTAAGAGGTGGACCGCGCACATCGGCAGGAATTTGATCGGCCTGCGCAACGGTCGTCGGCGTTAAGAAGAAGCTGTAAAAGGAAGCTTGCTCGCGATGGAGCTAATACGAGCGACACAATGTAACGAATGTGGCCCCCCTTCGCGAGCAGGCCCCCTCCCACGTAACAATGGCAACGGCGCGATCAATGGCCCGCCTGCCAAGGCTGCCCCAACGAAACCGGCGCGTACAAACGTGTGCGCAGGGCATTGCGTGAAAGCATCACCAACACCACGATAGTCGCGACATACGGCAGCATCGCCAGCAGGTTGGAGGGGATCGCCAGACCAATGCCCTGCGCCACCAGATACACAATGCTGGCAAAACCGAACAGGTAAGCCCCCAGCAGCAAGCGCCACACACGCCAACTGGCAAACACCACCAGCGCCAATGCTATCCAGCCACGCCCGGCGCTCATGTTCTCGGCCCACATTGGGGTGTAGGCCAGCGACAGATACGCCCCGGCCAAACCTGCCATCGCGCCCCCGAACAACACTGCCAGCGTGCGCACCCACAGCACGGGCAAACCCATCGCGCTGGCGGCATCAGGGTTTTCTCCCACAGCCTGAATGATCAAACCGACACGACTTTTCAGAAGCGTCCACGCCACCAGAGCGAACAAGGCGAAGGACAGATACACCAGAACATCCTGAGCAAAGAGCATCCGACCTATCAGCGGGATCTCGCTCAAGTAAGGAATCGCCAGCGGCTCAAAACCTTGCAGCGGCTTGCCGACCCAGGCTGCGCCGATAAAGCTCGAAAGCCCGACGCCAAAGATCGTCAGCGCCAGGCCGGTGGCCACCTGGTTAGCGTTAAACACCAGCGCAACCAGAGCGAACAGCGAAGACAACAGCATGCCCGCAAGCATAGCCAGCAACACGCCCAGCCATAAATTGCCGGTACTCAGGGCGACGATGAAACCAATCACAGCGCCAAACAGCATCATGCCTTCCTGGCCAAGATTGAGAACGCCGGTCTTCTCACACATCAACTCACCAAGCGCTACCAACAACAACGGCGTGCCACACCGCACCGTGGCGAAGAAAATATTACTCAACAGATCGATATCCATCACACGGCTCCCGCGATTGGCGCCGTTTGGCGACGAGCCCAGCGCACCTTGAGGCGCGGGCGGTAGAGAATCAGCACATCGCAAGCCAGCAGGAAGAACAGCATCATTCCCTGGAACAACTGAGTGATGGCTTGAGGAAGATTCAACGTCATTTGTGCGCTTTCACCGCCCAGATAAAGCAGCGCCATCAACAGGCTGGAGAACAAGATGCCGATGGGGTTCAGGCGCCCAAGAAATGCCACGGTGATCGCCGCATAGCCGTAGCCGGGCGACACCTGCGGCACCAGTTGGCCAATGGGGCCGGTGACTTCGCACACGCCAGCCAACCCCGCAAGGCCCCCGCTGATCAGCAGGGCGAGCCAGACCAGGCGTTTCTCGCGAAAACCGACGAAGCCTGCCGCGCGTTTATCCAGGCCCAGCACCTTGATCTGGAAACCAACAAAACTGCGTTGCAGCAGCACCCAGACCGCAACCAGCGCAAGCAGCGCGAAATACACCCCCACGTGGGCGCGGCCGTCTTCCATCAACAGCGGCAAACGGCTTGCGTCGCCGAACGTGGCTGACTCAGGGAAGTTCATGCCAGCAGGGTCTTTCAGCGGGCCATGTACGAAATACAGCAGCAGGTTCAGCGCAATGTAATTGAGCATGATGCTGGTGAGGATTTCGTTGGCGTTGAAGTGAGTGCGCAGCCATGCGGTCAGCCCGGCCCATGCTGCGCCCGCCAGCACTCCCACCAGCAGAATCAGCACCAACGCCCAGCGACTTTCCATATCGATAATGTTGACCGCCACGGCGCTCCCCGCCAGGGCGCCCATTAGCAATTGCCCCTCGGCGCCAATGTTCCAGATGCGCGCTTGATACACCACCGCCAGCCCCAGTGCGCAAAGCAGAATCGGCAGGGTTTTCACCAGTAATTCCGACACGCCATAAAGGTCGCTGACCGGCGCGATCAATAGAGTGTGAAGTGTCAGCAGCGGGTCCAGACCCAACAGCAAAAACAACAGCGAGCCGCAGATCAATGTCAGCGCTGCGGCCAGCAAAGGGGAAAACCACAACATAGGGCGCGATTGTTGTCCGCGCGGTTCCAGGGAAAGCAGCATCGAAATCTCCGTCAGTCGTGGGACGACGCATCAGGTTGAAAGGAGCGGGCGCGTTGGCCCTCGAATTGCCCGGCCATCCAGCCGCCGACTTGCGCCTGAGTCACGCTCGCTGTAGGTGCCAACGGTGAAAGCTCGCCGCTGCACAAGGCCCCCAGCCGATCGCTGATCTGGAACAACTCATCGAGGTCTTCGGAAATCACCAGAATCGCTGCGCCAGCGTCGCGCAGAGCAATGAGCGCGCGATGGATCGCTGCCGCTGCGCCGACATCCACGCCCCAGGTAGGGTGCGCAGCCACCAACAACTTCGGCGCCTGCAGGATTTCTCGACCAAGGATGAATTTCTGCAGATTGCCTCCCGACAGGCTGCGGGCGGGCGTTTGAGCATTTGGGGTCTTCACGGCGAAGCGTTCGATAATGGTTTCAGCCAGCGCTTGGACTTTGCTCCGCTGGATCAGCCCTTTGCTGACCAGTCCTTGCTGAAATGCAGTCAGCAGCGCGTTATCGGCCAGGCTCATCTCTGGCACAGCGCCGTGCCCTAGCCGCTCAGCCGGGACAAATGCCAAGCCTTGCTTGCGACGAGCATCAGGGCGCAGATGGCCCACATTCAATTCCGCAAAACGAATGCGCCGGGACTCGGTTTTGTTCAAGGTTTGCTCGCCACTGAGCAGGGCCAGCAACTCATCCTGGCCGTTGCCCGCGACGCCTGCGATGCCAACGATCTCGCCGCTGCGCACCTCAAGATTGATGTCCTTGAGCGAGCTGCCAAACGGATCGGGATTACGCCAGGCCAACTGTTCGACGCGCAGAAACGCAGCGCCGCCATTGGCCTTCGGGTACTGCGCCACCAGTCCCTCGGCGTCGCCGACCATCAGTTGCGCCAATTGAAGATCGCTGCACTGCGCAGGGATGCAATGGCCTGACACTTTGCCGCCTCGCAGCACCGTTGCGCTGTGACACAGCGCACGGACCTCTCCCAGTTTGTGGCTGATGAACAGAATGCTGCAGCCTTCTGCGGCGAGTCGTCTCAGGGTCACGAACAGGTCGTCTGCTTCCTGCGGAGTCAGTACTGAGGTGGGTTCGTCGAGGATCAGCAGCCGAATGTCCTGCATCAGACAGCGAATGATCTCGACTTTTTGCCGCTCCCCGATAGATAAGCTGTGCACCAGTCGATGCGGTTCCACGGCCATCCCGTAACGCTGGGAGACTTCGCGGATTTTCGGCTCAAGCTGCTTTGGCGTACCTGCCGATGCGCCCAGGGCCAAGGCAATGTTCTGCGCGACTGTCAGGGTTTCGAACAGCGAGAAATGCTGAAAGACCATGCCGATGCCCAGCGCCCGGGCTTGGGCGGGATTGCGCATGATGATTCGCTCGCCCTGCCAGCTAATCTCTCCCGCGTCGGGCTGTACAACGCCGTAGATGATCTTCATCAGCGTGCTTTTGCCTGCGCCGTTCTCACCGAGCAGCGCGTGAATTTCACCGGGCTCAATCATCAGATCGATGGCATCGTTCGCGACGCAGCCGGGGTAGCGCTTGGTGATGTGACGCAAGTGCAGACGGGTAGAGGGGGTCGGAGGGGACATGACTGACTCGAATTGGAATTGGATCGCCTGATTACTTAGCAATTTCTTGGCCAGGTGGTCAGGTTTTCCAGATTTCCAGGGATCGACCTTCTATCTCGTCACCTGTAGGAGCGAATTCATTCGCGAGAGATGGAGAATTGGCACTGCTGTATCGAATGAAACAATGCTGGCCGAATGAATTCGCTCCTACAGGAGCGCAGCCGTACGGTCCAGGCACCAGTTCAGGGCACTTCGGGTTCAGAACGACTTTATTTGACCCGCTGACGTTGTACAAAAAACAACCAGCCCTTGGCGCGCGAGACATCCCAAGCTCCACGGGGAGGCTTGCACGGGTTATCCACAGGTTGGTCCACAGTTAATGTGCGCAAGCCCAATTAATGGGCATAACTAAAGAACCGTTAGTATCAAGTGGCGATAAGGCTCGCTAACTCACTGTTTTTCGGCATTTTTAACCGGTGGATAACATAAGTGATCAAATGTTGATCAGCTGTCTCAACGCCATACAGGACAAGGCCCGCAGACGGATGTGCTCAGCTTGTCCACAGGCGGATGCACAGCAGATGTGGGCAAGTGTGACAGTCGGATGATGGTGTTAAACGACTGGATCACGATGCACAACGATTCGGCCGCGACTGATATCGGCAAGCTGTCGCTGCAAGGCGTCGATGTGCTCCGGGCCTATAGCCACTGACAGCTCTACGCCGTTAGCGGTGAAAGACTCTTCCTGAATCAACGCACTGATGTCGGCAAGTCTGACCTTCACCACAGCCAATTCGCTGAAGCTGCAGTCAAAATGCAATGCCACGCGATGGATCAACGGCAGCCGTTCTGCCTGTTGCAGACATTTGTTGGCGCCACCCCCGTAAGCGCGCGCCAGGCCGCCGGTGCCCAGTTGAATGCCGCCGTACCAGCGAATGACCAACACCACCACTTGATCAAAATCCTGGGCCTCAATGGCCGCCAGAATCGGGCGCCCTGCGGTGCCGCCGGGCTCGCCGTCGTCCGTGCTGCGGTATTGATCGCCCAGCTTCCAGGCCCAGCAATTGTGCGTGGCATTGAGGTCGCTGTTTTGCTCAATGAAGGCTTGGGCCTCAGCGGGCGTATTGATGGGGGCGGCGAGGGTGATGAAGCGACTCTTGCGAATGTCTTCTCGCCATTCACAAGGGCCGACCAAGGTAGAGGGCATTAATAAATCCAGGCTGAAGGCGAAGGTTTTTGAGCATTCAAACCGCAGGAGGTGTGAGGCCGCAACCCTTGAGAATGATGCGAATCAGGTTGTCACCTGCCGCTTCCATGTCCTGCTTAGTCAGGCGTGTGCGGCCTGTGACCTGGCAGATCTGGGTGGCGAAGTCAGCGTAGTGCTGAGTGCTGCCCCACAGCAGAAAAATCAGGTGAACCGGGTCGACCGGGTCCATCTTTCCCGCATCGATCCAGGCTTGAAACACGGCGGCGCGCCCCTGAAACCAGGCGCGATAGTCCTGACTGAAATACTCGTTCAAACACTCCCCGCCACTGATGATCTCCATCGCAAAGATGCGCGATGCCTGGGGTTGTCGGCGAGAAAATTCCATCTTGGCGCGTATGTAGTGGGTCAACGCCAGAGCAGGATCGTCCTCGACCTTGAGGTTGTTGAACGTGCTGTCCCACAGCTCAATGATGTTGCTCAGCACTGCGATGTACAGGCCCAGCTTATTGGTGAAGTAATAGTGCAAATTCGCCTTCGGCAGCCCGGCGTTCTGCGCGATGGTGTTCATGCTGGTGCCTTTGAAGCCGTGACGCGCAAATTCGTCCTCGGCCGCTTTCATGATCGCTTCTTCGTTTTTCTGACGAATGCGACTCGCAGGCTTCGTGACGCCGGGATTGTGTGCAGGGACTTCGAGGGTCATGTGCGATTCCAGGGGATCATGGGGTGCGACGGTGTGAACAGATAACGCACCCGCGACGATCCGACAAGCGTTCGCGACGGAAAATTAGTGCTCGAACGCCTCTATCTCAGACTTTTCTTCGCGCGCGGCCTGTTTGGCTTCAGGCAACAGCACGCTCATGACGATGGCAGTAAGGCCGCCGCTTGTGATGGCCGAATCAAAAAGGTTCTGTACGAGTTGTGGCAGGTGATGCAGCAGGGCAGGTTGCGCTGCGATTCCCAGGCCAACGCCAAACGAGGTGGCGATTATCAACATGCCCCGACGGTCCAGCGGCGACTGCGCAAGAATCCGTACGCCTGCCGCCGCGACACTGCCAAACATCACCAATGTCGCGCCGCCCAATACGGGTTTAGGGATCTGTTGCAGGATCGCGCCGATGACGGGGAAGAGACCGAGCATGAACAGGATCACGCCGATGTACAGCCCGACGTAGCGACTGGCGACGCCAGTCAGCTGAATCACCCCGTTGTTCTGGGCGAACGTGGTGTTGGGGAACGCGCTGAACGTGGCGGCGATCATGCAACTGACGCCGTCACCGAGAATGCCGCCTTTTAGGCGCGCGATATAGCCGGGTCCTTTAATGGGTTCGCGGGACAGCATGCAGTTGGCCGTGAGGTCGCCCACAGTTTCGATGCTGCTGATCAGATAAATAAGCGCGACAGGCAAGAAAGCGGTCCAGTCGAAGGCGAATCCGAAATTGAACGGTGTAGGAATGCTGATGAGTGCCACATGCGCGATCGACTGAGGCAGCAGTTTTCCACTGAACCAGGCGGCCAGACATCCCACTGCCAGCCCGATGATGATCGCCGAAAGGCGAATCCAGGGCGCGTTCGAGCGGTTGAGCAAGATGATGACCACCAGCACGAAGGCGCCGAGGGCAAGATTGATGGGCTCGCCGAAGTCCGGTGCATTGAAGCCGCCGCCCAGATCGGTCACCCCAACTTTGATCAGACTCACGCCGATGAGCGTAATAACGATACCGGTCACCAATGGCGTAATGACCCGACGCAGTTGGCCGATGAATCGGCTGAGCACGATTTGCACAACGGCGCCGAAAAAGCACACACCGAAAATCATCGCCATGATGTCTTCCGGGCTGCCACCGCGTTGCTTAACCATAAAGCCAGCGGACAAGACCGCACCCAGAAACGCAAAGCTGGTGCCCTGCAGACAAATCATCCCGGCACCAATGCCAAACGGCCTGCGCGCCTGGATGAACGTTCCTGCACCGGACACCATCAGCGCCATGCTGATCAGGTACGGCAGGTAATCGTTAAGTCCAAGCGCCGAACCGATAATCAGCGGCGGCGTGATGATGCCAACGAAAGCCGCAAGTACGTGCTGAATAGCGGCCAATGTGGCGGGCAATGGTTTCGGACGATCATTGAGGCCGTATATCAATTCGCTGTTACTGGAAGGATCGGGCTGCATGGTGGACTCTCGATTTTTGGAGTGAGCCGGATCTTCTGACTGCCCCTTACGCATTGAGCTGTGTGCAACGCAGCGCTTGAGCAAGTCTAGATCCAGCATCGGTACTGCAAAAAGCTGTCCAAGTGATCAGGTTGTTGCGCTGTAATTGCTGATTTCCCTTTTTAAATCATGCAGATATATTTTTTGCGCCGTTTTCTTTATTTCGCTACCAGCCCTGCCATACGAAATAAAGCCTTATCGCGTGGCAGCCAGCGTTTCCAAAAAGCTCTCAAGCACCAAATGTGGGCGACGGCCTTTGCGGGTCACGGTCACCAGGCTCAAGTCGTAAAATCGATCTTTGGGTTTCAACGCCCGGAGTCGGCCTTGCTGCACCCAGGTTGTCGCGTAATGATCCGGCAGATAGCCGATGTAGCGGCCTGTCAAAATCAAGAACGCCATTCCTTCACGATCGGATGCGCTGGCTGTGCATTTGAGAGTCTGGTAGTGGGCTTGAATCTCGGTCGGCAAGCGGAAGGTCGGCGCGATGGCTTCCTGGTCAGCCAAGCGGTCGTCGTCCAATTGCGCATCGTCGACATAAAAAAGCGGGTGTCCTACGGCGCAATACAGTAACGATCGTTCGCTGTAGAGCGGCTGATATTCAAGCCCCGACAACGCGCTGGCCTGTGGCACTACGCCCACATGCAGGCGCCCGTCGAGCACGCCTTGCTCGACTTCATTGGGGGCGATCATGCGGATGTTGATATGCACGTCCGGCCCGCGTTCTTTCAATTGCGACAGGGCGTGAGTAATGCGCATGTGGGGTAGGGTGACGAGATTGTCAGTCAGACCGATGTTCAGCTCGCCGCGCAGATGCTGGTGCAGGCCGTTGACCTCTGTACGAAAGCTCTCTAATGCACTGAGCAATTGCAGAGCCGAGTGGTAAACCTCACGACCTTCTTCTGTCAGAGAAAACCCGGCGCGCCCTCGCTGACACAGGCGCAACCCTAGCCGTTGCTCAAGATCGCTCATCTGCTGGCTGATAGCCGAGCGGCCTATGCCCAAGGCGCTTTCGGCAGCCGAGAATCCTCCAGACTCCACGACGCTGCGAAAGATGCGAAGCAGGCGAATATCGAAATCACTGACTTGCGCTAGAGGGTCGGGACGGCGTGTGCTCATAGTTTAGTCATCACTCAACTAAAGATCGTAAAAGCAGGATTTTTCAGACTTTATGCCCGTGGCAATTTAGCTGCAACCCGGCTCTGCTTTTGCATCTTAAAAAGAAAGCCCACCCACACCCTTTGTGAGGTCAGTCCCAATGAATATGCCCGAAACTTCTGACATGTCCCTGGCCAGCCAGCTGAAGCTCGATGCTCACTGGATGCCTTACACCGCCAACCGCAATTTTCATCGCGATCCACGACTGATCGTTGCGGCGTCGGGCAGCTACCTGACAGACGATAAGGGCCGGCAGATCTACGACGGGTTGTCCGGGTTATGGACATGTGGAGCAGGGCACACCCGCAAAGAAATTCAAGAAGCCGTCTCACGGCAGTTGGGGACACTGGACTACTCGCCAGGTTTTCAATTCGGTCATCCGCTGTCGTTCCAGCTGGCCGAGAAAATCACTGATCTGACGCCGGGCAATCTCAATCACGTGTTCTTCACCGACTCAGGCTCTGAGTGCGCCGATACCGCGGTCAAGATGGTCCGCGCTTACTGGCGTTTGAAGGGGCAGGCGTCCAAGACCAAGATGATTGGCCGCGCCCGTGGTTATCACGGTGTAAACATCGCGGGCACCAGCCTGGGCGGGGTCAACGGAAACCGCAAAATGTTTGGTCAGCTGATGGATGTCGACCATCTGCCGCATACGTTGTTGGCCAGTAACGCCTATTCGCGTGGCATGCCGGAGCAGGGCGGTATTGCGTTGGCTGATGAGATGCTCAAGCTGATCGAGCTGCACGATGCGTCCAACATCGCGGCTGTGATCGTCGAGCCAATGGCCGGTTCGGCCGGTGTGATTGTGCCGCCGCAGGGCTATCTGAAACGACTGCGCGAGATCTGTGATCAGCACAACATTCTGTTGATCTTCGACGAAGTTATCACCGGCTTTGGTCGCACTGGCTCAATGTTTGGCGCTGACAGCTTTGGTGTGACGCCGGACCTGATGTGTATCGCCAAGCAAGTCACCAATGGCGCGATCCCGATGGGCGCCGTGATTGCCAGCAGCGAGATCTATCACACGTTCATGAACCAGGCGACGCCTGAGTACGCGGTTGAATTCCCGCACGGTTACACCTACTCGGCGCATCCGGTTGCATGTGCCGCTGGCCTCGCCGCGCTCGACCTGTTGCAGCGTGAAAATTTGGTTCAGCAGGTGGCGGAAACGTCGCCGCACTTTGAAGCCTCGTTACACGGATTGAAGGGCAGCAAGAACGTCATCGATATCCGCAACTACGGCTTGGCCGGGGCGATTCAGATTGCTCCCCGTGACGGCGATGCCATTGTTCGCCCGTTTGAAGCGGCCATGAAACTGTGGAAAGCCGGTTTTTACGTACGTTTCGGCGGCGACACCCTGCAGTTTGGCCCAACCTTCAACAGCAAACCGCAGGATCTGGACCGCATGTTCGATGCTGTAGGCGAAGCGCTCAACCTGGTCGACTGATCCCCCTTTTCTTATTAAACACAGGCGCGACTTTGATCGCGCCTGCTGGCATCTTTTTGGAGTTGATTCATGAGCAACATCCCGCATTTGATTCATGGTGAGTTAGTCAGTGACAACGGTCGCACCGCCGATGTGTTCAATCCATCGACCGGCCAGTCGATTCGCAAGGTGCCGCTGGCCAGTCGTGAAACTATCCAGCAAGCCATCGACTCCGCAAAAGCGGCGTTTCCGGCGTGGCGCAACACGCCTCCAGCCAAACGCGCGCAAGTGATGTTTCGCTTCAAACAGTTGCTTGAGCAGAATGAAGGGCGCATTGCCCAACTGATCAGCGAAGAGCACGGTAAAACGCTGGAAGACGCTGCGGGTGAGTTGAAGCGCGGAATCGAGAACGTCGAATATGCGTGCGCAGCGCCGGAAATCCTGAAGGGCGAATACAGCCGTAATGTAGGACCGAACATTGATGCATGGTCAGACTTCCAGCCATTGGGCGTAGTCGCAGGCATTACCCCGTTCAACTTCCCGGCGATGGTGCCGTTGTGGATGTACCCGCTGGCAATTGCCTGTGGAAACTGCTTCATCCTCAAACCGTCCGAGCGTGACCCAAGCTCCACCCTGCTGATCGCACAGTTGTTGCACGAAGCGGGTTTGCCCAAGGGTGTGCTGAACGTGGTGCATGGTGACAAGGCCGCAGTAGACGCTTTGATCGAGGCGCCGGAAGTCAAAGCACTGAGTTTTGTCGGCTCCACGCCCATCGCCGAGTACATCTATAAAGAAGCGACATCGCGCGGCAAGCGTGTTCAGGCATTGGGCGGCGCGAAGAATCATGCCGTGTTGATGCCGGATGCGGACTTGGATAATGCCGTCAGCGCGTTGATGGGCGCTGCTTATGGTTCCTGTGGTGAGCGGTGCATGGCGATTTCGGTCGCAGTATGTGTTGGCGATCAGGTTGCTGATGCTTTGGTAGCGAAACTGATCCCGCAAATCAAAGCGTTAAAGATTGGCGCGGGCACCACATGTGGTTTGGACATGGGACCACTGGTTACCGGGCAACACCGGGACAAGGTCAGCGGCTATATAGAAGATGGCGTCAGCGCGGGCGCAAAGCTTGTTATGGACGGGCGCGGGCTTAGCGTTCCTGGTAATGAAGACGGCTTCTTCCTTGGCGGTTGCCTGTTCGATCACGTCACCGCTGAGATGCGTATCTATAAAGAAGAAATCTTCGGACCGGTATTGTGCATCGTTCGGGTCAACAGCCTTGAGCAGGCGATGCAACTGATCAACGACCATGAGTATGGCAACGGTACGTGCATCTTCACGCGTGACGGCGAGTCCGCGCGTTTGTTCTGCGATGAAATTGAGGTCGGGATGGTGGGCGTAAACGTGCCGCTGCCGGTCCCAGTGGCATATCACAGCTTCGGCGGTTGGAAGCGCTCCCTGTTTGGGGACCTGCACGCTTATGGCCCTGATGGAGTTCGGTTCTACACGCGGCGCAAGGCGATTACCCAGCGCTGGCCGCAAAGGGCGAGTCATGAAGCGTCGCAGTTTGCATTCCCAAGTTTATAAAGAGTGGCTAGGGGGGCTCACTGTGCAGTGTGGCCCCCGGTTTTATTGCTATTCCTGACCGATATGACAATTTAATGAATTAACTGTTGACGGTCCTCAGGATCTGTCTATAATTCGCCCCACTTCCGGCGCAGACGAAACGGAAAACTTCTTGTTAATCAAGTAGTTGGA
>NZ_JBSKHW010000018.1:124130-145763 GCF_057128765.1 Pseudomonas corni | reverse complement strand
AATGCATGAGGCGCAAAAAATGTAGCGGATCGGGCGGCCCTTTCGCGGACAGGTCCGCTCCCACGGGGATTGTGTTGGGCGAACCACCGCAGGTTCTGTAGGAGCCAACTTGTTGGCGAGGTAGACGCTGCGGTGTATCAGGCACATCGGCTCGCGAACAAGTTCGCTCCTACAGGTTTTGAGTTCGGTGCAGATTGCTGGACCGACTCGGCTCCCACGAGGATTGCGTTGGGCGAACCACCGCAGATACCTGTAGGAGCCAACTTGTTGGCGAGCCAGACGCTGCGCTGTATCAGGCACATCGGCTCGCGAACAAGTTCGCTCCTACAGGTTTTGAGTTCGGTGCAGATTGCTGGACCGACTCGGCATCCATGTGGGAGCGGACCTGTCCGCGAAGACAATGCATGAGGCGCAAAAAATGTAGCGGATCGGGCGGCCCTTTCGCGGACAGGTCCGCTCCCACGGGGATTGTGTTGAGCGAACCACCGCAGATATCTGTAGGAGCCAACTTGTTGGCGAGGTAGACGCCGCGGTGTGTCAGGCACATCGGCTCGCGAACAAGTTTGCTCCTATGGGTGTGGCCAGCGGCTAAAATGGCTCATTTACCCGACGGGAGTCGAGCGTTGGAACTTCACATTGTCATCCAGGGCCGCAAAGATCTGGCGCAGCAACTTTACGATCAACTGCGCGAGGGCATTGAGTCCGGGCGTCTGGCAGCTGGCACCCAGCTGCCGCCCAGCCGTTTACTGGCCCAACAGCTCGGTCTGTCGCGCAAAACCATTTCCGATACCTATGCCCGGCTGACCTACGAAAACTATCTGATCGGCAAGATCGGCAGCGGCACCTTCGTCAACACGCTGCGCACCCACTCCACGCCGCGCCAGGCTGACGTCGAACTGACCTGCCGTGAGGTGCTGAAAAAATGGGAGGCGATCGAGCTCCCATTGCGCCATCCGAGCCTGGCGGGCACCTTGCGCAGCGATTTCATCGGCGGTGCCACGCATAAATCCACATTCCCCCACGATGACTGGCGGCGCTGCACCCACTACGCGCTGCGGCAGATGGCCAAGGAGCGCGGTTTCTACAGCCAGCCGGAGGGTGTAGCAGCGCTGCGTTCGGCGATTGCCGGGCATGTAGCGTTTTCCTCCGGGGTCAAATGCGGGCCGAACGATGTGGTGGTGTGCAACGGCGCGCAACAGGCGCTGGATTTGCTGGCCCGGGTAATGGTCGAACCCGGATGCAGTGTGGCGATGGAAGACCCCGGCTATGCGCCCGCCCGCTTGCTGTTCGCCGCGCAGGGGGCGCAGGTGATCGGTATTCCGGTGGACGAAGAAGGCATTCAGGTTGAGATGATCCCCGACGGCGTGCGCTTCATCTACGTAACGCCTTCACATCAATTCCCGCTGGGCATGCCCATGAGCCTGGCCCGGCGTAAGGCGCTGCTGGAGAAGGCGCGCTCTATCGGCGCGATCATCATTGAAGACGATTACGACGGTGAGTTCCGCTACGAGGGTCGGCCCACCGATTCGCTGCAAAGCCTGGATCAGCATGGAGTGGTGGCGTACATCGGGACGTTCTCCAAAACCCTTCTGCCGGAGTTGCGTCTGGGTTATGTGGTGCTGCCGCAGTCATTGTTGAGTGCGGTGATCAAGGCCAAGCAACTGACCGATTGGCACACCAGCTCGTTGGCGCAATGGGCGCTGGCCAAGTTCATCACCGACGGCACGTTGAACAAGCACATCCGGCGCTGTCATGGCATTTATGCGGGGCGTCGAGAGCGGATTCTCGCGCGGGTCGAATCCGACCTGTCGCCATGGCTGGAGGCCATTCCGTGTATCGCCGGTTTCCACATGGCACTGATGTGCAAAGTGCCAGTGGACGTGAAGTTTCTGATCGAAATGGCGAAGAAGGTAGATATCGGCCTGTATTCGCTGGAAGGGTTTTTCGACCAGCAGCCAGTACGGCCAGGCCTGATCATGGGCTTCGGCGCCATCGAAACCCTGGACATCGACCCTGCGCTGGACCGGCTGCGCGATCTGTTGACGCAGATCGCCTGAAACTACCGCCGCGGAAGAAATGGCGCATTTTTTGGCGGAGCTGGCTCAGTCCCACGCCACGCGCAGACTCGTGGGAGCGGACCTGTACGCGAACAGGTCGTTACATCCGCCATATCTCTATCATCTAAGCCACCGCATTCGCGAACAGGTTCGCTCCCACATTGCGGGAAATGTCGCCGGTCGCGCGGCCACGCTTTTAATGTAGGAGCGCACGGCAGAGGTAGCGCACGGCGCGGACGAGGGGATGGGCATTTCTAATTGAACTAACCGCGCGCTGGCCTGCCGATTAAACAGGCGCTGGACATACCGTCCGCTGAAAAAGGAGGCTTATACATGCCCGATTCAAACGGCAAAATCCGTTACGCAGTGGTCGCTGGCGGCTGGATTTCCCAAGGCGCGTTCATGCCGGGGCTGGAACAGACCGACAACTCAGTGATGACCGCGTTGGTGACCGGCGATCCGGTAAAAGCCGACAAGCTCGCGGAGCTGTACGACCTGAAGAGCTACCACTACGACGAATTCGATACGCTACTCAAGTCCGGCGAGATCGACGCCATCTATCTCGCTACGCCCAATTTCCGCCACCGCGAATTCGCTGTCCCTGCCCTTGAAGCGGGCATCCATGTGTTACTTGAAAAACCCATGGCCGCCAGCGAAGAGGATTGCCTGGCGATTGCCGAAGCAGCCGAAAAATCCGGGGCGAAACTGATGGTGGCCTACCGTCTGCACTTCGAGCCTGGCACCGTTGAGATGGTGCATCGCGTGCGCGCCGGTGAGTTGGGCGATCTGCGCCTGTTTACGGCAACCTTCGCCCAGACCACCGACCCGGCCAACCACCGGATGCAGAGCGGTTTTGATGCAGGACCGGTGGCCGACATGGGTCCTTACCCGATCAACGCTGTGCGCAACTTGTTCGCCGCCGAGCCGATTGAAGTGCATGCCGTCGGGATCAAAACGCCTGGTCGTGAGATCAATACGTTCGATACGGTCAACGTCACTCTGCGTTTTGCCGAAGAGCGGCTGGCGACATTCACGGTGAGCTACAGCCTGCCCAGCACCGAGCGTTTCCAGCTGATCGGCACCACAGGCGAATTTGAAGCATCGCCCTGCTTCGGTTTCGGTGAAGGCGTGGCGATCAGCTATCGCGCGATCATCGATGGCAAGACCACAGAGCACGCACACCCGGTCGTCGACCAGTTTGGTGGCGAAACCCAGTACTTTTCCGACTGCATCCTGCAAGACCGCGAGCCGGAGCCCGATGGCGATGAAGGCTGGCGCGACGTGCGGGTCGTGCAAGCCATCGAGCGCGCTCTGACCAGTGGTCAGCCACAGAAACTAGATCCGTTGCCCGAGCGCCCTGGCATCAGCCTTGAACAAGCCCGGCGACTGCCGTTGGCGAAGGTGCCGGAGTACATCAATACTGATGAGCCGAATGCGTAGCACTGCGCGTTCATTGTAGGAGCGCGCTTGCCCGCGATTGCGATCTGCCAGTCAGCGGTTCTGACAAGGGATACTGAGATCGTGGGCAAGCGCGCTCCTACAGCGTTATAGGAAAGCCTGAAAACGTCGCTACAGGTCACCCACCTTGCAGCCGAAAAAATGCAGTTGTATGATGACTGTCAACATCACTCCAGCGCTGGACTCATTGCACCGCCGCGCTTACCTTACAGACCTGCGCATTCAGGCTTGTACGGCTGACAGAATTCGTTCAGAACCGATCCAGTCAAACAACAACAGGAGAAGCAGATGCCTACCGTTCTCGGCCAGAACTTCATCGCTGGCGCCCGTAGCGCCCTCGGCGAACCCCAGCACAAAAGCCTCGACGCCACCACTGGCGAGGCGCTGCCTTACAGCTTTTACCAAGCCACCGACGCAGAAATCGATTCTGCTGCCCTCGCGGCCAAAGAAGCATTCCCGGAATACCGTCAGCTGAGCCCTGCTCGCCGTGCTGAATTCCTTGAAGCCATCGCCGACGAGCTCGACGCTCTGGGCGATGATTTCGTTGCCGTCGTTTGCCAGGAAACCGCGCTGCCGGCCGGTCGTATCCAGGGCGAACGCGGTCGCACCAGCGGCCAGATGCGTCTGTTCGCCAAAGTCTTGCGTCGCGGCGACTTCCTTGGCGCGCGCATCGACCTGGCACTGCCGGATCGCAAGCCATTGCCACGGGTTGACCTGCGTCAATATCGCATTGGCGTTGGCCCGGTTGCCGTGTTCGGCGCCAGCAACTTCCCGCTGGCCTTCTCCACCGCTGGCGGCGACACCGCATCGGCCCTCGCTGCCGGTTGCCCGGTAGTGTTCAAAGCCCACAGCGGTCACATGGCCACTGCTGATCTGGTCGGCAATGCGATCATCCGCGCCGCCGAAAAAACCGGCATGCCAAAAGGCGTGTTCAACATGATCTTCGGCAGCGGCGTCGGCGAAGGTCTGGTCAAGCACCCGGCGATTCAAGCCGTGGGCTTTACCGGTTCGCTGCACGGCGGCGATGCCCTGTGCAAAATGGCGGCCGAGCGTCCACAGCCAATCCCGGTGTTCGCTGAAATGTCCAGCATCAACCCGGTAGTCCTGCTGCCAGGCGCATTGACAGCACGCGGCGCGACTGTTGCCAGCGAGCTGGCAGCTTCGGTGGTCATGGGTGCGGGCCAGTTCTGCACCAACCCAGGCGTGGTGATTGGTATTCGCTCCCCGGCCCTGACCGCGTTCACCGAGCAACTGACCGAACACATGGGTGGCCAGGCGCCGCAAACCATGCTCAACGCTGGCGGTCTGCGCAGCTACAGCAAGGGCGTGCAAACCCTGCTGGCGCACCCGGGCGTGACTCATCTGGCCGGCAAGCCGCAAGAAGGCAAACAGGCTCAAGCCCAGCTGTTCAAGGCTGACGTGAGCCTGCTGCTCAACGGCGACCCTCTGCTGCAAGAAGAAGTCTTCGGCCCGGCAACGCTGCTGATCGAAGTCGCAGACGACGCCGAGCTGAAAAAAGCCCTGCAAGCCCTGCGCGGCCAGTTGACCGCCACGTTGATCGGTGAAACCGCTGATCTGCAGAAATACCAGTGGCTGGTGCCAGTATTGGAAGAGAAAGTTGGCCGCATTCTGGTCAATGGATACCCGACCGGTGTCGAAGTGTGCGAAGCCATGGTTCACGGCGGCCCGTACCCTGCGACTTCCGACTCGCGCGGCACTTCGGTGGGCACTTTGGCCATCGATCGCTTCCTGCGTCCGGTCTGCTACCAGAACTACCCGGACAGCTTGCTCCCGGCAGCGCTGCAAAACGCTAACCCGCTGGGCCTCAAGCGCCTGGTGAACAGCGAGTGGAGCAGCGACGTCATCGCCTGATGACCCGTTGATTCACTGATCCGCAAGACGGCGCGACCTGCAAAGGCTCGCGCCGTTTTTTTATCCACAAGGACCTCGCCAATACTGGCCAACAATCAGCCTATTCGGCCCTCGGCCTTGATCTACAATTAAACCCGGTTCCCGGACATTCGGGTCAGCAATCTGATATTTAGCTTCAATCAAAATGGCAAGCGTGGATAAAGGACACGGTTGTTTTCCCATACTGTCGAATTGATGGCGAACCTGATGCTGGCAATGTGGTCAATGAGTCATCTCCAGCGAACTGCCGACTTTGATGAACACATTGCCCATCGCCATCTGTGTTGTAACAGCCATAATAAAAGGCGAGCCAGAATCTCGACGCCGGGGTATCTTTGCCCGCCCTGCGAAACGTACTGCCTTCATGGCCCATTCACCGCGCATTCTTTTCAACCATCAACGACCACGGCGCCGATGACTCAAACCTTGCAACCTGCTGAAGATCCCGCTCAGTGGATCATTTGCGAACATTGCGATTCGCTGTACGACGCCGTCCCGCTGAAAAAAGGTGAGTCGGCGTACTGCATACGTTGCCGCGCGATCCTGGATCGCGGTCCGCGCATGAGCATCGAGCAGTTGCTGGCCCTGAGCATTGCCGCTGGCATCATGTTCATCTTCGCCAACGTCTTTCCGGTCATCAGCATCAGCATGCAGGGGCTGCACAACGAAGTGACGCTCTGGGGTTCGGTCCAGGCGCTGGCCCAGGGGCGCATCACGTTGATCGCGCTGGTGGCTGGCCTGGCAATCATCTTCGCGCCAGCCCTGCAGATCATGCTGCTTTTCTGGGTGCTGGTGCATGCGCAGCGGGGCGAAATCGCTCCCGGTTTCAAAAGCTGCATGCGCGCGCTGGAACACCTGCGGCCGTGGAGCATGCTGGAGGTGTGCCTGCTGGGGATTCTGGTGGCGATCATCAAGTTGGCGGGCATGCTAGACGTGCACCCCGGCGCCGGTTTGTGGGCCATGGCGATGCTGATGGTGTTAATCGTGCTGATCGCGGGTAAAGACATTCGACGGCTGTGGGACGACCTGGGAGTCGGCCCTACATGAACGGCATCCCGTTTGCCCATGAGCGCAACGTCACCCTGTGCCACGTCTGCGGTTACGTCTGCCCCGAGCAGACCCATCAATGCCCGCGCTGTGATTCAGCCGTGCATCGGCGTAAACCCAATAGCCTGGCGCGCACCTGGGCGTTCCTGTTGGCGGGGCTGATTTTCTATATCCCGGCCAACGTGTTGCCGGTGATGCTCACGAACCTGTTCGGCAGCAGCAGCGAAAACACCATCATGAGCGGCGTCATCGAGTTTGCCGAAGGCGGCTCCTGGGACATTGCGATCCTGATTTTTATCGCCAGCGTGGTGGTGCCCTGCATCAAGTTTCTGGTGCTGGGCATGCTGCTGATCACTTGTCAACGCCGCAGCACGTGGGCCATGCGCGAACGCTCGCGCCTGTATCGCTTCATCGAGCTGATCGGCTATTGGTCGATGCTCGATGTGTTGGTCGTCGCCCTGGTGGCGGCCCTTGTGCAGTTTCGCGAGCTCAGCACCATCGAGCCGCGCCTGGGCATCCTGTTTTTTGGTTTGGTGGTAGTGATGACGATGCTCGCCGCCATGAGTTTTGATCCCCGGCTCATCTGGGACGCAGAGGTTGATGATGTCTGATAACGCCCTTCCCCCTTCCTCGTCTGCGCCGACGCGGCCCGACGTCAAAGCCCGCAAGGCGAGAATTTCGCTGGTGTGGCTGGTGCCCGTCATCGCGGGTCTGATCGGCCTGTCGATGCTGGTCCATGATTTTCTGAATGTGGGGCCGAAGATCACGGTTAGCTTTCTCACGGCAGAGGGTCTGGAGGCCAAGAAGACTCAGGTCAAATACAAAAACGTGGTGATCGGCGTGGTGACGGACATCAACCTGAGCGACGATCGCACCCACGTGCTTGTCACCATCGACCTGAACAATTCGGCCGTGCCCTTCACCAGCTCTGATACTCAATACTGGGTAGTCCGCCCGCGTATCGGCGCAGGCGGCGTGAGCGGCGTCGACACGCTGCTGTCCGGGGCCTTCATCGGGGCCGACGCGGGCAATTCGGAACAGACCAAAAAAGACTTCACCGGGCTGGAGACCCCGCCGCCCGTGACTTTCGGCGAGCGCGGCAAACGCTTCAAGCTGCACACCGATGATCTGGGCTCGCTGGACGTGGGGTCGCCGGTGTATTTCCGCCGCATTCAGGTGGGTCAGGTAGTGGCCTACGAGCTGGCAAAAGACGGCAAAGGCGTGGACATCGAAATCTTCATCTCCGCACCCAACGATCAATACGTGCTTACCGATTCGCGCTTCTGGAATGCCAGCGGTGTGGACGTCACCCTTGGCGCATCGGGGTTGAAAGTGTCGACGCAGTCGCTGACATCGATCGTGTCCGGCGGTGTTGCTTTCCGCGAACCGAAATACAGCCCGGACGCGAAGCCTGCCGAGGCCAACGCCAAGTTCCAGATTTTCGACGATCAAGCCACCGCGTTGGCGCCACCGGATGGCGAACCCAAATACATCCGCATGCGTTTCAACCAGTCGCTGCGCGGGCTGGTGGTCAATGCGCCGGTGGATTTTCTGGGGGTGAACGTCGGTCGCGTGGTGTCGGTGGATCTGGATTACGACGCCAAGACCGGCACTTTCCCTGGCATCGTGGGCGCGGTGATCTACCCGCAACGGCTGGGGGCCGCCAACGACAAGCTGCGGGAAACCGCCGGCGGTGGCAACGAAGAAGAACAGACCACCCGCATTCTCGCAGGCTTCGTCGCCCACGGCCTTCGGGCCCAGGTCCGCACCGGCAACTTGCTCACAGGGCAGTTGTACGTAGCGATGGATTTCGATCCGAAGGCACCCAAGCTCACCAACTATGACGCCAGGGCCAGGCCACTGGAAATTCCGACCGTGGCGGGCAGCTTCGATAAATTGCAGGAGCAGTTGCAGGCGTTCGTCGACAAACTCGGGAAGCTGCCGATTGACGAACTGGTGGGCAACCTCAACGGCAGTCTGAGCGAACTGCAAAAAACCATGAAGGCGGTGAACAGCGACGTGATTCCGCAAATGCGTGGCACCTTGCAGCAGGCGCAGAAAACCCTTGGCACGGCCAACGATACGCTGTCGGAAAACTCCCCGGCTCGCGTTCAGTTGGGCCAGGCCATGGATGAAGTGCAACGCACCGCCCGCTCGGTTCGTGTGTTGACCGACTTCCTCAGCCGCCATCCTGAATCGTTGATTCGTGGCCGTGCCGGGGATGCAGCGCCCAAGTCCTACAAAGGCTCGTCCTCATCCCGTCAAATCGATCTGGAGCCTCAGCAATGAAATTGCGTACCCATCTTCTGGCCCTGGCGACCACGCTGAGTCTTGCCGCCTGCAGCACAACCCCGACGCATTACTACACGCTGATCGCGCCTGCCGCTTCCGCTCCGGCGGCTGCGGCTGCGGCGCAAGCACCGTTCCAGTTTGAAATGCTGCCAGTGCTGATGCCAGTGCAGGTGGATCAGCCGCCGCTGGTGATTCGTCAAGGCAACGGGAGTCTGGCGATTCTTGAAAACGAGCGCTGGGGCGCGCCTCTGGGGGATGAGTTTCACGATGCCTTGACCGGGCAGCTGGAACGGCGTTTTGGCACGCGGGACCTGGCCGGTTTGCCCAAGCAGCCCGATCAACCGGTGCTGTCGCTGCGCACTGACGTACGCCGGTTCGAATCGATACTGGATCAGTACGCCTTGATCGATGTGGTATGGAATCTGAGCCTTTCTGGTAACGGCGCCAAGCGACAAAACCTGACCTGCAGCAGCGTCATTCGCCAGCCTGCCGGCCTTGGCATGGAAAACCTGGTGTTGGCGCATCAGCAGGCTGTCGCGACGCTGGCTGACACCATCAGCAAAACTGCTGGCGATTGGGCGCGTCAGGGTGGCGCTCGCTGCCCGGTTTCGCCGCGATAGATCCCTTCATAACGACGGGCTGGACATTTGTTCGGCCCGTTGTCTGATCGTTCCAACGTTGACCTATCCGCGTTGAGTAGAATACTGCCCGCCAAAACGGTTGATCCATCTGTACGGATTGATTCATACGATCGTTTAAGAAAACCCCTACAACTTTGGTTTAAATATGTTCAAACTGTTTTCGTGACATACGTCTGTTTTTTAAGTTAATACACAACAAATGAGTGATACCCGGCGTTTGACTCATGCCTGCGAGGCGCCAGACGTTTTTCTACCCGCGTATAGATGTCGTGGCATTAGGTCCCAAGGAAACGCTGACAGGGAGAACAACTATGACAAGGATTGGCGAACGGCTGCGCGAGGAACGCAACAGGCTCAGGCTTTCTCAGAGCGCGTTGGGTGCAATCGGTGGCGTGGAGACGAACGCTCAGGGTAACTACGAAAGTGGCAGCCGATCACCCAAAGCGTCGTACCTGCAGAAAATCGCCACCGCTGGCGTCGACATAAATTACGTCGTCACCGGCTTTCGTACACCCCGTCTTATCCCTGCCCCCCAGTCAGAAGCCTACGCTAGCGATGCGGGCGACCCGACCATGTACGAACACCTGACCAAGGTCACCCATCAATTGCATCGTAATCTCCATGGGATCATCGATGCGCTGTACCAGATGACAATACTGGTTGATTCGCGCCTTGATACACAGGAAGGCAAAGACATCCGCGGCGCGCTGGACACCATCAAACTGGAAGCCTCATCTCTGGCGGCAGCCACTGTACGGCTGGTGACCGTAACCACAAAACTCACCTGATCTCCCGCACTCGCAGTTTTCGCTGCCGCTGCGCGCCAGATCGCCTGCAAGCAAGGCTCCTACGGGCTTCGCCCAGAATCAAAAGCCCGCATCGCCGAAAATCCGCTTCTGCCCGGAGGGCGTAGGAGTCCGGCTCGCCGACGATGGGATGCGCAGCAGCCCCAAAACCTGCTGCCTCGGTTGAATCTGACCCACCGCGTTCGCAATTTTTACTGACGCTGCGCGCCAGATCGCCTGCAAGCAAGGCTCCTACGGGCTTCGCCCAGAATCAAAAGCCGAACGGGCTGCGCCCAGAAACAACAGCCTGCATCCTGTTGGAGCGAGGCTTGCCCGCGAAGCTGACGCCGCGCAGTGTCAGGCAAACCGTGGCGTTAACTTCGCGGGCAAGCCTCGCTCCAACAAAATAGCCACGCTTCTGCCCGGAGGGCGTAGGAGTCCGGCTTGCCGACGATGGGCTGCGCAGCAGCCCCAAAACGATCTATCGACGTTTCATCCGGTCGATGATCACTGCCAGCAGCAGGATCGTGCCGCGGATGACGTATTGGTAGAAGGTGTCGATGTTCTTCAGGTTCATGGCGTTTTCGATAATGGCCAGGATCAGCACACCGGCAATCACGTGGCGGATCATGCCGATCCCACCGCTCAGTGAAACACCGCCCAACACGCAGGCGGAAATCACGGTCAGCTCAAAGCCCTGCCCGATCATCGGCTGGCCAGAGGTCATGCGCGAAGCCAGCACCACGCCAGCCAGCGCGCCAATCAAACCATGGACAGCGAAGATAATGATCTTGGTCCGGTCAACGTGAACCCCGGCCAGCAACGCGGCTTCCTGGTTGCCGCCGATGGCCATGGTGTTGCGCCCGTAGGTGGTGTAATTGAGCAGCCAACCAAAGAAGACAAAACACAGCACGGTGATCACGATCGGCACCGGCACACCCCACAGTTGGCCGTTACCAAAGACGAAGAAGTCCTCGTTGCCAACGCCTACCGCCTTGCCGCTGGAGAAGATATACGCCAGCCCGCGAACGATCTGCATGGTCGCCAAGGTCGCAATCAGCGCGTTAATGCGCAACTTGGCGATGACGATGCCGTTGATCAGCCCCACCACCAAGCCCAACGCCAGCGCGGCGGAAACACCGAGGAACACGCTGTCGGTGTCGCGAATCACGATCCCGGCGATCACCCCCGAACAGGCCAGCACCGAGCCTACCGACAAGTCGAAATGCCCGGACGCCAGACAGAACAACATGGTGCAGGCAGCGATGCCGACTGTCGAAATCGCCAGGCCCAGGCCGCGCATGTTCAGCGGCGACATGAAATTATCGATCAGCAGCGCGCACAGCACGAAGATGCCCAGTGCGGCCAGCAGCATGGCCCAGTCGTCGAGAAAACGACGCATATTCATGCCTTGGCGGGGAGCCGTCAGGCTGGATTCGGTTGACATACGCACCTCATTTTTATTTTTCACGTCGTTTAGCCAGTGTCAGCCGCGAGTACGCGGCAGTGCCAGTTGCAGCAGGCGGGATTCGTTGGCTTCCTCGCGAGACAGCTCGCCGGTAATGGCGCCTTCGCTCATGACCAGAATCCGGTCAGAAATACCCATGACTTCCATCAAGTCACTGGACACCACAATCACCGCGATGCCGTCGCTCGCCAGGTTATGAATGATCTGATAAATCTCGGACTTGGCGCCGATATCGATACCGCGTGTGGGTTCATCGAGCAGCAGAACTTTCATTGGCATCGACAGCCAGCGACCCAGAATCGCCTTCTGCTGATTGCCCCCGGAGAGGAACAGCATCTGCTGATCGGCCGATGGCGTTTTCACGTTCATCGAGCGGATCTGCGTCTGGGCGTTTTCCTTTTCCCAGCGCCCTTGAATCAGGCAGCCCAGGCTGACATGCCGAGGCCGCGCGCCAATGTTGATGTTTTCCGCCACGCTGGACAGCGGCACGATGCCTTCCTTTTTGCGGTCTTCAGGGCACAGCAAAATCCCCGCAGAGATAGCGTCTCGGGGCGATTTCAGATTCAACGGTCGGCCGTCCAGTTGCAGCGTGCCTGCCTGACTGCGGGTCAGCCCCGAGAGCATGCGAAACAGCTCGGTGCGCCCGGCGCCGACCAGTCCGAAGAAGCCCAGCACTTCGCCCTTCTCCACCGCGAAACTGACCGGCTCCTGCAGTCCCGGCCCCATTAAGCCGGTGACCCGCAGGCTCGGCCCCTGGTGCTGACGAGGACGGTAGTTGTAGATGTCCTGAATGTCGCGACCGACCATGCAGGTCACCAACCGGTCATGATCGAGCTCAGCCATGTCCTCGAAGGTGCGCACGAAGCGCCCGTCCTTGAACACGGTGACGGCGTCGCAAACGCGGAAGATTTCTTCCATGCGGTGGGACACGTACAAAATCACTCGCCCTTCATCGCGCAGCTTGACGATGATCGCCATCAAGCGGTCGATCTCGCGCGCCGACAAGCTGCTGGTGGGTTCGTCGAAAGCAATCACATGGGCGTTGCGCGACATGGCCTTGGCGATTTCCACCAACTGTCGCTGACCAAGGGACAGGTCACCTAAACGGGTATTCGGGTCGATTTCATCGGCCAGACCTTTGAGCAGTTCGCGACCACGACGCACCATCGCCCGGCGATTGACCATGCCCCAGCGATTGGGCATATGGCCCAAAAGCAGGTTTTCGGCGACGGTCATTTCCGGGACCAGTTGCAGCTCCTGGTGAATCACAGCGATGCCCGCTGCGATGCTGTCAGCGGTGGACTTGAAGATGTAGGTGTTGGCGCCCACTTGCAGGTCGCCGCTGTTGGGCTGGTACGAGCCACCGAGGATCTTCAGCAACGTGGATTTACCCGCGCCGTTCTCCCCCATCAGCGCGTGAACGCTGCCGGGCCGAGCTTCGAAACTGATCTCCGACAGTGCCTTGACGCCCGGGAAGGTCTTGCCA
Organism: Pseudomonas corni; assembly: GCF_057128765.1. NCBI lineage: Bacteria > Pseudomonadati > Pseudomonadota > Gammaproteobacteria > Pseudomonadales > Pseudomonadaceae > Pseudomonas > Pseudomonas corni. The sequence goes on along the minus strand of NZ_JBSKHW010000018.1, from coordinate 132,618 downwards.
ATCCCGTTAAAGCGCAGGCTGCCGCCGGTAGATGAAACAGCTTGGCGTGCCGGTTGTTGAACTGTGTGCTGCATGGAACCCTCCTCCTCGCTCTGCCGTGTGAGACAGAGCGAGGCCTTGCAAATGTCAGCCTGAATAGCTCAGGCGTCTCAACTCATAAACCGCGTGGCCGTTGTGAGCCTTACTTCCACAGACCGATTTTGGTCAGGACTTCCTGGAAGTTGGCGCGCGTGATCAGGGTCACGTCGTCCATGGCGGTGTATTTCGCCGGTTCCTTGCCGGTGGTGACCCACTCGTACATTTGCAGGGCGGTGTTGTAACCCTCTTTATCCGGGCTTGGCAGCATCGAGCCAAAGAAGCCGCTTTCCTTCTTCTTCAGTTCGTCGATGGCGTCGGTGCCATTAATGCCGATGCCGATCACGTTCGCCGGTTTGAAGCCAGCGCCAGCCGTCGCACGCACGCCACCGAGGACGGTGTTGTCGTTCATGCCGCCCACGATCAGGTTTTTCGCCGCAGCAGGCAATTTAGGCAACGCAGCGTTGGTGGAGTCCATGCTGCCCGGGACATCGAGGGTTTTCTGTGGAGTGAAGAGGATGTGGTCTTCAGGCAGGCCGGCTTTTTTCAGCGCATCCACGGAACCGTCTGTGCGCTTCTTGCCAGTGTCCAGCTCGTTATAGGTGTTGATGATGGCGTAGGTTTCTTTCCAGTCCCAGTTGCGATTCTTCGCTTCGGTCGCCATGGCAGCGCCCTGCTTCTGGCCAACTTCAAATGCGGCCATGCCCAGGTACGGAACGTCTTCCATGAACTTGCCTTTGGAATCGACGAAACGGTCGTCGACGGCCATGACCTTCATGTCGTTGGCCTTGGCTTTGGCGACGATGGAGGGGCCCAGCGAAACGTCAGGGGGGCAGATGACAAAGCCCTTGGCGCCGTTGGCGGCCAGGCTGTCGATAGCGGAAAGGGTTTTTTCGCCGTCAGGCACGGCGATCTTGATCACTTCAAAACCGTGCTCTTGCCCGGCCTTTTCAGCGAAGGCCCATTCCGTCTGGAACCAGGGCTCTTCAGCCTGCTTGACCAGAAAGCCGATTTTGACTTTATCGGCGGCGGGAGCAACACCACTCATGCCCAGAATGGCAGTGGCAACAGCGGCACAGCACAGGGAACGAATCCCGTGGCGACTCAACATAGCTAACTCCTTATTTTTATTGAATAGCTACAGCGTCCAGCAGTGGGGTCGTGACAACCGGCTACTGGAAAAGTGAGCGGTCGATCGACTACGAACAGTCATATCATAATATCAATGGAGCGAATGTAACCGAGTGTCACGCCTGTCCCATGTTGCCGTGACAGAGTGCAAAACTCACCCAGCGAAGCGCTGGGAAGCCAAACCCTTGATGCCCGTTTCGATGGCCAGGACAGCGCCATCCAGTTCCTGCGCACCGCTGGAGGGTCGGGCACTGGTGATGAACAGCGTGGACATCTGCGGCCCGCCGAACACGCAACTGGTGGGATGGCTGACCGGCACTTCCATGACTTGATCGACACGGCCATCAGGCGCGAAACGAATGAGGCAATGGCCGCCCCAGCGGGCGTTCCACACATAACCTTCAGCGTCCATGGCCGAACCGTCCGGATCGCCGCGCACATGTTTTTCGGCCCAGACCGTGCGCTCACCAAGAGTGCCGTCGCCTTGCAGCACATGGCGATAAATCACGCCATCGAGGCTGTCAGCCGCCAGCAGCGCTTCATCATTTTCGGTCCAGAGCAGCGTGTTGACGATGCCCTGCTCGCTGAGCAAATGCTGCACGCGCGCCTCGGCATCCACAGTGAATAAACCACCCGAACGACGCTCCACCGGCAAGTCGCCGCCTTCGGCATCCAGGTTGTTTTGCATGCTGCCCAGCCACAACCGCCCATGCCGGTCGCAACGCGCTTCGTTGGCGCGATTGCCAGACACGGGGTCGGCGATGCAGAACAAGGTGAGTGCCGGATGCTCGGCAGGCGATGACAGGTCAAGCCGATAGACACCGCTGGCCAGTGTGACCAAAGCATCGCCTTTGACAGTGGGAATGAAGGCCGAGACCGGCTCGTTGAATTGCCAGTGATGCAGCTGGCCCTGGTGCAGGCGCAAGGCCCGGAAACCGGCGATATCCACCCAGTACAACGCCTGCTCGGCATCGTCCCAGAAAGGACCTTCGGCCAGTTTGAAACGCTGATCGGTGACAGTCAGCCACTTCATGTAGATCGTCCTGTTCTTATTGTTGTCGAGCTGTTTGCCCCGACCGTCGGCGGTCAGTGGCTTGCGCCCTCTCGGACGCGTTTGTTGCTAAGCGTTTTGCTGCGCAAACGACCGGGAAATCACTTCGTCCGCGTTTTCGATCAAGCTCATGCAGGCCCACACGCCACGGGCCGAATCCCGTGTGGCGATGGCATCTGCCAATTCCTTGTGCAGCGGCAGCGTGCGACCCAGTTCACCCGGCACAGCCGATGACACTTCAAACGAAATCGCCAGTAACGCGCCCAGCGCCGGCAGCATCTGCTCGATGAACTGGTTGTGACTGGCCGCCAGCACCGCCTCGTGAAAACACTGGTCGGCGTGGTTGTAATCACCCAAATCCGTGACGCTGGCTTCGAGCAGTCGATACGCCCCTTGGATCTCGGCAATCTGCTGCGCGCTGGCCCGCTCACACGCCCAACGCACGGCCATTGGCTCGATGGCGCGGCGCAGGTCCAGCAAGTCCTTCACAAAACTGTGGGACAAGCCTTTGTCTGCCAGCCAGCCCACGACCTGCGGATCAAACAGGTTCCAGCTGCGTACCGGTAACACCCGCGTGCCGACCTTTGGCCCGACTTCCAGCATGCCCTTGGCGACCAGGGTTTTTATCGCTTCCCTGATCACCGTGCGGCTCACGCCGAACTCTTCACCCAACGCCGCTTCGACCTTCAAAGACTGCCCCGGCAAGACGCTGCCCTGAACGATCCAGGCTCCCAGCCGGTCCACTGTCGACGCATGAAAACTGCTGCTCATTGATCAGCCCCTGTGCGCGGTTGAGTCCGCGATTCGAGGCTAATCATCACATGATTGACTGTCAAACGGCTGTACAGCCCCGGAATCGTGGGCTACACCTGTCTGGCAACCCGTCAAGGGTGAACACGGCTAAATAGTATTACAATTTAATTTAATTGGAAGTGGATTTGATCTATAAATCCAGAAGCTGGGTTAACCCATGGTAATTAGTATGACCAATTGCGGATATGACCTGTAGAAGCGAATTCATTCGCGAGAGGTCATCCCTGATCGCACCGGACCCCGGCTCGCGAATAAATTCGCTCCTACAGATTCACGCAGCCCTATAGCAGCCCCATAGCAGCCCCCATAACAACAACAGAAAGGAAGGTACTGATGCGCAATAAACTTATCCCCGGAATCGGACTGTCGCTGATGATTGCAGCCCTTCATGCAAATGCCGCCGCTGGCTTGACCAGCGAACATGCAGCCTTCGGCAAATTGCCGGACGGCACCGCCATCGAGAAATACACCCTGCGCAATAGTCTTGGCATGCAGGCCACTATCCTGACCTACGGCGGCACGCTGCAATCGCTGTTGGTGCCGGATAAGTCAGGCAAGACCGAAGATGTGGTGCTGGGCTTTGATGACATCGACGGTTACCTCAAGGGCACGTCGTATTTCGGCGCGACCATCGGCCGATTCGGCAATCGACTGGCGGACGGCAAGTTCTCGCTGGAGGGCAAAAGCTATCAGGTGCCGCAGAACGACAAGACCAACTCACTGCACGGCGGTCCTCAGGGGTTCGATAAGCGGGTTTGGAAAGCTGAAAGCGTGAAAGACAAGAACTCAGTCGGCGTCAAACTGAGCTATGTGTCGGCAGACGGCGAAATGGGCTTCCCTGGCACGCTGAAAACCGAAGTCACTTACAGCCTCAATGAAAAGAATGAGCTGCGCATTCAGTACCACGCCACCACTGACAAACCGACAGTGCTGAACCTGACCAACCACAGTTATTTCAACCTGGCCGGCGCGGGTAACGGCGACATCCTCGATCAGGTGGCGACCGTACATGCTTCCCACTACACGCCCGTCAACGCCAAGCTGATCCCGACCGGCGAACTGGCACCGGTGGCTGGCACGCCGATGGATTTCCTCAAACCGGTCGCATTTGGCAAGCGCATTCGTGAAGACAATGCGCAGCTTAAGTTCGCCGAACCCAACGAAGGCGGTTACGACTTCAACTGGGTGCTGGACACCAAAGGCAACGTGAGCAAACTGGCCGCGGATGTCAGTGATCCAAAATCCGGCCGCCGCCTGCAGTTGTTCACCACAGAGCCCGGTGTGCAGCTCTACACCGGTAACTTCCTTGACGGTACAGTCAAAGGCAAAGCGGGCAAGATCTATCCGCACTGGGGCGCGTTCACTCTGGAAACCCAGCACTTCCCGGACGCACCCAATCAGCCGAAGTTTCCATCGACACGTCTAGATCCCGGAAAGGCCTACACCCAGACCGTTGTGTTCAAGTTCCTCGACAAGTAAATGACCGCCAAATAAAAAGACGCCTCCGGGCGTCTTTTTTTTAAGCCCCAGGTGAGCCAATCGTCGGGCAAAACCTTTTATTTGAATGGCCCTAAAGGGCTGTCCATATCCGTTCGCAACGTTTTTGACGCCGTCACAGATTGCTGCACTACCGCTTGTAACCATTTGGTGATCAAAGAGTTATTTTGAGGGAATTTTCCAAACGCCCACGACTCAGAAAATTGACAGCGTTTGATAGGGAGGTCTCCGAGCGTGGGACAGTACAAGCATTACCGGATCGATTACTTGCTGCACGGAAAATACAAAAGCTTTTATATCAGCGCTGCCAATATGGACAACGCTGAAGCGTGGCATTGGGCGTCGGTGGATGCAGGTTTTGGCCAGATCCCCAAGTACCGGTCAGACCGGGTACCCAAAGTCAGCAAGCCTAAAGCCGAGCAGTTAGGCCTCACTGATGTCGAGTGGGCTGAGTCCTGACAACTTGAGTTTTTAGCGGGGGAAATGACCAGGTCATTTCCCCCTTTTTTTGAACTCCATATCTCTGCGCAACTGTTGGTTGAGCAACAGCGCAAGAACAGTTCGAACGCTAACAACACAGCGTCGCAAAGCCTTGCGCCAGCATCAGATGCAAATAGCCCGACTACGCACTGGCATGCCCCCTGCAACACCTCTCCTACGCCGCGTCCCTGCGCAGCGCTTTCCCCTATTCGTCGGCACCACTTCCACCAGCCCGGCACGCTCTATGAGATATCGCAATGAATCTGCGCCGTTTGGTCCGTTTCGGTCTGGCTTCGATCGCCATCACCGCCCCGCTTGCCCATGCCGCTTCGCCGATCACGCTGGTGATTGGCGATCAGAATTACTACAACGTTCGGGCGTCCGTCGAGGCGTCCGGTGTCTTGAAGGATGCGCCCTACACTGTCGACTGGAAGCACTTTCAATCCGCAGCACCAGTGGCTGAAGGTCTTGAAGCCGGGGCACTGGATCTGGGGTTTCTTGGGGATTCGGGCTTTATCTTTCTGGCGGCCAAAGGGGCGGCAGTCAAGCTGATCGGGGTCTCGCGGCAGAACCCGGACACCATCGCGCTGTTGGTGCCCAAGGATTCGCCAGCCAGGACCATCAAGGACCTGAAAGGTAAAAAGGTTGCCTACTGGCCTGGGGCCTGGAGTCAGCAATTGACCCTGCGTGCATTGGAGAAAGCCGGGCTGCCCAATGACTATGTCGAGTTCGTCAAACTGATGCCCATCGATGCTGCCGCCGCCTTACCCCAAGGCAGCATCGACGCTTTCCCGGTGTGGGAACCCTACATCTCCCAGCAGCAGGTTTTTTCCGGAGCTCGTCCGATCATTACTGCTCGGGGCCTAATGCCAGGCCTGTCGAGCATCGCGGCCAACGCTAACGCCATCGAACCGAAACGCGCAGCCATCGCCGATTTTCTCGGACGCCTGAAGAAAGCCCGCGCATGGGTTCAGGCCAACAAGGAAACCTACGCCGACCTGTGGGCCAAGAAAGCCAATCTGGATCAGGCGGTCTCTCGGCACTGGATTGGTCAGGCGGACATGAGCGTCGGCCCGGTGGATGCCGGTGCCGCAGCGGACTACCAAGGCACGGCGGATTTCCTCGTGCAAACCGGCGCACTGGCTAAGTCGTTCGACACGAAAACCGCGATCGATACCTCCTTCAGCGATGCCTTCAATTGAGGGCCTTTGGATCGATTGATTTGGCTGATCTGAGTAATAGCAGAAACTGATCATTAAACGATCACCACCTGAAAGGCCGCTGGTTTACAGGGGTTCAGCCAGTTATCCACAGACATATTCACGCTTTCCGTGGACAAGTATTTGTAACCGAAAGCGTTGACTTCTCAATGCAAGGGGCAAAGCGAAAAATGATGCAAATCGATGCTAGCTGCCTGCTACAGGCATGGATCACTCACAGCACATCCGGTCTGGAGGCGCTTCAGCACTGGGTGGGATTGATCAACGAGGTGAGGACGTGATCTGCCCACTCACCGTTGATTTTCAGATAGGCGCGAGCCAAACCTTCGCGCTCAAAACCCAAGGTGGCAAGGACGCGGGCACTGCGTTCGTTGTGTGGCAAGTAATTGGCCATGATTCGGTGCAGGCCCAATTCGTCGAACACGTAAGCAATTGCGACACGCAATGCTTCGGTCATTAGCCCTTTGCCTTGAGCCTGCACAGCCAGCGCATAACCCAGATGACAGGCTTGAAAGACCCCGAGCACGATGTTGCTGAAGTTGCATTCGCCGACGATTTCCTCCGGCGTGTCCTCGGTGCTTTGGGTCAAGACCAGAAAGTGCAAGGCACGACCGGCGAGGCGCTCTTGCTCAACGTAAGCGATTCTCTGCTCGATCGCCGCCAAACCGAAATAACCGGCTGGGCGGATCGGCTGCCATGGCTGGAAATGGTGTCGATTGGCGATGCAGTACTGCTGCATCGCAGGCGCATCCGTCAGCTGCGGAGGACGCAGGACAAGGCGCTCGGTGCTCAGACGGATTAACGAGGGGTCGGCGATAACGTCCATCATTGCAGGTCCTTGGGATCGTGAATCAATGCGGTGATCCACACCGTTGTAGGAGCGAACTTGTTCGCGAAAGGATTCTTCCGGTGTGCCTGAAGGGCCCCTCGCCAACAAGTTGGCTCCTACAGAACATCCAGCGTTCGTTAGAAGGCGAGCTTATAGCCAATTGTCACCAGCATCACCGCCAGGCACGGGCGCAGGATGTGGTCAGGAATCCGGCCGGTCAGGTGGCTGCCGATGTAAATCCCCGGTAACGAGCCCATCAGCAGGAAGCACAACATCGACCAATCCATGTTTCCCATGCTGGCGTGACCAAGGCCTGCCACAAGGGTCAGCGGCACGGCATGAGCGATTTCCGTACCGACCAAACGACGAGTGTCGAGAAACGGATACAGCAGAAACAACGCCACCGTACCCAGCGCGCCGGCGCCGATGGACGTCAGCGCCACCATCACACCGAGCACCACACCCGTTACCACGGTCAGCAGATTGAGCGTGCGGGTGCTCATGCGGTAATGATCGCCGGCATGTTTCTGGGCGAACGCGAGCAGGCGCTTCTTGAAGAAAATAGCCAGAGCTGTCAGCAGCAGCACTACCCCAAGGGCCTGTTTGATTACCAGATTCATCGCATCCGGCGCGGTATGCAATGTGCTCAGATACCACAGCGTCAACGCTGCCGCCGGAACGCTACCCAGCGTCAGCCAGCCGGTGATGGTCCAGTCAATGTTGTCGTTTTTCTTGTGGACCAGTACGCCGCCGCTTTTGGTAATGGCGGCATACAGCAAATCTGTCCCTACGGCGGTGGCAGGATTAATACCGAACCACAGCAAAATAGGCGTCATCAGCGAACCACCGCCCACTCCGGTCATGCCCACGATAAAACCGACCACCAAGCCTGCGACGACGAACCCTGCATTGCCAAAATCCATTGCGATACCTAACACCTGCGTCAAAGCGGTAAAAAATCTGGTTCGCAGGATATCGATGTTCTTATGAACAACCTATATCGAAAGGATCTATCGTTATAACCAGAATTGGGATTGCGTGAGAGGCTCCTACGGCCTTCGGCCAGAATCAAAAGCCCGTATCACCGCAGAACGGCCTCTGCCCGGAGGGCGGAGGGAACCTCACCGCAGATCCGCTTCTGCCCGGAGGGCGTAGGAGTCCGGCTTGCCGACGATGGGCTGCGCAGCGGCCCCAAACCCGGCCACCTCGGCTTCGCCTGACACACTGCATCCACCGGTTTTACTGCCGCTGCGCGCCAGATCGCGGGACAAGCGACGCTCCTACGGCCTCCGGCCAGAATCAAAAGCCTTCATCACCGCAGATCCGCTTCTGCCCGAGGAGTGTCGGGAACGTCCCGCACACCCGCTTCTGCCCGGAGGGCGTAGGAGTCTG
>NZ_JBSKHW010000018.1:0-124120 GCF_057128765.1 Pseudomonas corni | reverse complement strand
CCGCAGATCCGCTTCTGCCCGAGGAGTGTCGGGAACGTCCCGCACACCCGCTTCTGCCCGGAGGGCGTAGGAGTCTGGCTTGCCGACGATGGGCTGCGCAGCGGCCCCAAAACCAGAGTTCTCGGTATGTCAGACACACCGCATCCACCGGTTTTACTGCCGCTGCGCGCCAGATCGTCCGGATGCGGCCCAGAACCAAGCGACGCTCCTACGGCCTTCGGCCAGAATCAAATGCCTGCATCACCGCAGAACGGCCTCTGCCCGGAGGGCGTAGGAGTCTGGCTTGCCGACGATGGGCCGCGAAGCGGGCCCAAACCCATCAATCTCGTTAATGACCACCATGAATCCGGGTTTCTTTCGATTCGCGATGATCTGCGTAACATAGCGAGCACGCCCACTTCACCGGATTACTCGCCATGCTCATTCACGCAATCAACATCGTTGCACTTACCGCCGTCACCATATTTGCGGTAAACCGTTACTTCTTTTTTGCAGACCTGGTCAAAGCGGCCACGATTGAAGCGGAATTCTGATTTACCTGCGCCACCTTCGACGTTGCTGATTGTTCGTATCGCCTCACTCTGTCTTCCTATTTCTTCGGCCGCCGTTCAACATAGCCCGCTTTAAGCGCGCGCACTCCCACGTGCCGCTACCATAAGATCTACCGACGGTTTCAGGATGAAATTGATGCGCTTTTTAGTGATGACCAGTTCGCTTTCTTTGCTATTGGCAGGCTGCGGTTCTACCCCCAACAACCCATCCGTCAATCTGGATACCAAAAAGACGCCCGCCGACTATGTGGCCTGCGTGTATCCGAAATGGCAGAAAGCCAAGCCAGAAGCGACCCTGACTGAAAGCAAGAACCACTTCAAAATACTGATCCCCAGCAAGATTGCTGCCGATGAGATTCTTGAAGTCTACAAAGGCAATCCCAACACGCGAGTGTTCCTCTACCAGCGCACGCCTCTGTCTTCCCTGGTGCCCAACAATCTTGAGAAAGCCGCACGCGACTGTCTGTGAAGCGCGGCCCATGCCAGTGCCGCATAGCCCGGGGCGCACTTGGCAGAAACTGCATCAGTCTCTGACGGGCAAAGCCTTGCGGGCGTCAAACGCCTGCACCAGCTTGGCGGCGAGTTCATCTTCGCGATAGGGCTTTTGTACGATCAACTGCTGATCGACATTGAGGATATCGGTGTCGGCAAAACCGGTGATGAATACGATCGGCAAATCCGGGTAATTGCGCCTGACGATATCGGCCAGCTCGGCACCGGTCATATTGGGCATGGCGAAGTCAGTGAGCATCAAATCGACGCTGTCGTTGATCTTTCTCAAGGCGTCGTTACCGTCCTCGGCCTCAATCACCGCGTACCCCAGGTCGTCCAGCATCATCGCCGTCACGGTGCGCACGTTGATATCGTCATCGACCAACAAGATGGTGCGATCGGCAACCCCAGGCGCAGGGCCTGCGGTAAGCTCCGGTGCAAGGGGCACGCGTTTCGCCGCATCCGGAATGCTCGGCAGGTAAACCTTGATCGTGGTGCCGACGTTCTGCGCCGTGATGATGCTGACGCCGCCGCCCGATTGCTTGGCAAAGCCGAACACCTGCGCCAGACCCAACCCTGAGCCTTTGCCCACTTCCTTTGTCGTGAAGAACGGCTCGAATGCCTTGGCCAGCACCTCCTCGCTCATGCCCGAACCCGAATCTCCTACCGACAACACCACATAGGCTCCGGGTTCGGGGTCCTCAGGGCGTTGCGGCAGCTGGTAAACCATTTCGTTGTAAGTGTGCAGGCTCAACTCGCCGCCCTGAACCATCGCATCCCGGGCATTGATCGCCAGGTTGAGGATGATCATTTCGGTCTGGGTCGGGTCAACCAGCGCGCTCCACAAGTCGTCTGCCAATGAGGTCTGGACCCAAACGCTGCCGCCCAAAGCCCTGCCGAGCAATTCGCGCATGCCGTCGATGGTGTGATTGAGGCTCAGAGGCACCGGTTCGAGGCGCTGGCGACGGGAGAACGACAGCAATTGACTGGTGAGTTTGGCACCGCGCTCGCCCGCTTCCTTGATGTTCTGCAGGCGATTTGCCGACTTGGTGAACACGCCCTTTTCAAGATCCCGGGCAAGAAAGCTGGCGCTGGTCAGAATGACAGTCAGCAGGTTGTTAAAGTCATGGGCAACGCCTGCGGTCAACTGCCCGACCACCTCCAGACGCTGCATCTGCTGCAGCGCTGCTTCGACCTTTTCCCGCTCCTTGATTTGCTCACGCAACCGTTTATTGGTTGCGGCCAACTCATCGAGGACGGCGCGTTCGCTGGTGATATCCCGCACCGCGGCGTACATCAAGCCGTCATCCGGGACCATCGTCCAGGACAGCCAGCGATAGCCGTCATTGGCGTGGCGCATGCGATTGACAAAACGACTCGTGACGTTGCCGCCGCCCACATTCTCGGTTTCGCGAAGGGTGGCAAGCAGATCTTCAGGGTGAACCAGATCACGCAGCCGTTGCCCGGTGAGTTCTGAACGGCTCCAGCCCAGTGTCGATTCCCACGCGGGATTGAGCGCAATCGGGGTCATGTCAAAACGCAGCACTCCCAGCAGTTCGCGGGACAGCTCCCAGGTGCGGTCGCGTTCCCGGGTGCGTTGCACCACCCGCTCGCCGAGGGTTTCGTTTAGCTGATGTAGCGCTTGAGTGGTCTGCTTGCGTTCGCTGATGTCCTGTATGACGCCGGTGAAGCGCACGCACTTACCGTTTTCAAACAGCGAGCGCCCGTTGGAAAACACCCAGCGCTCGCCATCACCTTCAACCAACAGGCGGTACTCAGCCTGAAATCCGGTGTCAGCTTTTAAAGCTGCATCGACCTTGCAGCGCAGCATGGCGCGATCATCGGGATGGCAATGGTCGAACATGAAGATCATGTCAACGTGAGCATCGACAGCCAGCCCGTGCAGCGCCTTGCAGCGCTCGTCCCAAAACAGTGCCCGACTGAGTGGATCGTAGGTCCAGACGCCCATTTCAGCCGCTTCGATCGCCAGATGCGCGCGCACCTCGGCGTCCTGCAACGTTCGCTCGGCCAGGCGGCGCTTCTCGCGTTCACGCACTTCTGCCACAGCACGATTGACCGCTTTGGGCAGCATCTTGAGGTTTTGCTTGAGGACATAATCGACGGCGCCAAGGCGCATCATTTCTACGGCGTGCTGCTCGCCGAAAATGCCGGACAAAAATATAAAAGGGATATGCGGCGCCATGCGCAGGGCGCAGTGCAGCACTTCAGCGCCAGAGGAGCCGGGTAACAGGAAATCGCACAGGATCAGATCAAAATGCTGCGCCGACAACGCGCGCTCAACGCCATGGTGGTCGTAGACCAGTGTCGACTCAATTTTCAGCCCGGCCCGTTCGAGGGTGAGCAGGGTCAGCTCTGCGTCATGCGGGCTGTCTTCAACCAGGAGCAACTTAAGAAGCGATAGCGGCATGAATGATCGTCAATAATGTCGAAAAGACTGGCGCCGCTGTCACTGTAACCGAATGGCTCGCGGCGCCGGGTAAGTCGGTCGTCAGGAATTGGGGCGGCGGGTAAGACGCAATGAACCAGGCGGCGGTTCGTTGAGCACGGCCCAGAAAATACCCAAATCGGAAATGGCCGACACAAATTCCTTGAATTCGACCGGCTTGACGACGTAAGCGTTCACTCCCAATGCGTACGCGCGCTGCAAATCAGGCTCTTCGCGCGATGAAGTGAGCATCACCACGGGAACACTGCGCAGCTCCTCGGACTCACGTATCGCCTTGAGCACTTCAAGACCATCGACCTTCGGCAGTTTCAGGTCCAGCAGCAAGACGGCGGGATTTCCGGCCTTGCGATCATCGAAGGCGTTGCGGCGAAACAGGTAATCCAGTGCTTCAGCGCCGTCGCGCAGCACAATCACTTCATTGGCCAACTGGCTGCGTTCAAGCGCTACCAAGGTCAGTTCGAGGTCGTTAGGGTTATCTTCGACCAAGACAATAGGTTTCAACACTGGGCGTATCCTCGGACACTCAAAGGGTTACATTTAGACTGCGTTTGGGCAGGGAGAAAGAGAACGTAGCACCCTGCCCCGGTTGGCTCTCGCCCCACACTTTACCATCATGGCGCTCAATGATTCGGCGCACGCTGGCAAGGCCGATGCCAGTGCCCTCGAACTCTTCCATGCGATGCAGACGCTGGAAAACGCCAAAAAGCTTGTCCGCGTATCGCATATCAAAGCCCACGCCATTGTCCCGGATGAACAGCACGACGTTATCTTCGTCCTCCCAGGTGCCGATTTCGATGATGGCCGGGGCACTGTCTCGCGTGTACTTGATGGCGTTGGACACCAGATTGCGCAGCGCCAGATGCAGCAAAGCGGCATCGGCAATCATCACGGGCAACGGTTGCGCGATCACCCATTCAATGGCTCGGCCCTGATAGTCCGGATACATTTCCCGACGAATCGCGTCCACCAGCGCCTGCAGATCGACCTCTGACAAGCGCATGGCCGAGCGGCCCATTTGCGAGAAGCTCAGCAGATTGTCCACCAGCGTACCGGCGAACTTTGCAGACTCTCCGATGTTGTCGAGAAAACGTTGACCGCGCTCCGACAATTTCCCGGCTTCGATATCGCCTAGCAGCTCGGCATAACCTGCGATATGCCTCAGGGGCGCGCGCAAGTCATGGGACACACTGTAGGAAAAAGCTTCGAGCTCTTTGTTGGATTTTTCCAGTTCCTGAGCCAGCTCTGCCATTTCTTCGGCTTTGCGCAACACGATCCCCAGCACCGCGGCGCGCAGTTCAACCACGCCTTCGGTGTCCAGGGCATCCCACGGCGCTGAGAAACCGCTGACGGTTTCCTGCCAGATGTCGAAGCTGTGGCGGGGGCTGAGCGCGCCGCTGGCACTGACCGATTTTTCCGGTCTGCCCGCCCACTTCACCAGACGCGCACGTTCGGGCTTGAACCACAGGATGAAATTGGAATGAAGCTCGGAAATAGCCACCGACAATACCCCCGCCACCGACTCGGCGAGCTCGGGCAATTGGGGGATGTCACGTCGCACGTTGTCGGAGTGAAACACGTCCGAATTGCCATGGGACGTCAGCCATTCGGTCAGCGCTACGATCTGTTCACGGGGTGGCGTTTCACCGTAAATATCGACCGTTGACCCCGACACCACGGCAGCGCCGGAGGCACGCACGAAACTCAGCAGAATGTCGGGCACCGAGCGCAACCCGCCGCTCACGCTGTCCAGGTCAGCCATGGCCGCCAGCATTTGCACGATCTGCCGACGCAGACTCAGCAGCCTCTGGTTATTAGCCTGGGCTTCCTTGGTTTCGATCTGCAGCGACAGCGCGCTGCCTAAAAGCTCGCACGCGGTGCGGGTCTGAAATCGCACAGAGCGCGGGGTGGCGTGGTGACAGGAAATCAAACCCCATAATCGGCCGCGCACCACGATCGATATCGACATCGAGGCGATGGTTTTCATATTGCGCATGTACTGCAGGTGCACCGGCGACACACTGCGCAACGCAGCAAAACTCAAATCCAGCGCCTTGCCGGTCAAGGGGTTATCGCTGGGCACCAACACCGAAGGCTCGTAATGCGCATTTTCGATGACGCGAATCCGGTTGGCGACATACAGCGCTCGCGCCTGGGGCGGAATATCCGACGCGGGAAAGGTCAGTCCCAGATAGCTGGGGTAATCCGCGTCGACGGATTCGGCATTGACCAGGCCATTACCCGCCTCGTCGAAACGGTAGGATTTGACCCGCCCGAATCCGGTGATGCGCTTGATCTGCTCAACTGAACGATGGCATAGCTCGTCAATAGATTCGTTTTCGTCCATGTGCCCGACGAAGGTGCGCATCAGCGGATAGACGTTGCTGTAGGCGCCAGTCATGTCACTGGCAGGCTCGAACTCGGCAATCAGCACCTGATCATGCCGGTGAACCATCATGTCGATGGGCGTACCGGCACGGCTGCCATTGCGAAAGCTGACCTCGCCCACGTGGAAAGGATTGGCATCGTCTTCAGGCAAGGTTTTCAGGACAGCGGCCAGACGGTCAACCTGATGGATCACACCATTGAGCGCGGCGCCAATCAGTTCGCTCGCTTGCAGGCCCAGCCAGGTTTCGACGTTGGCGCTGACCTGCACAATGCGCATGGTCGACTCGTCGATCACCAGCAAGAAGCCATGGGGCTGAATACTGCCGGGGATCTGGATCGGTTCGCGAGCGCAATTATCGATCGCGTCCTGCAAGTCTTGATCATTAGCGTTGTGAAGCAAAACCGGTTCTCCTTCAGGTCCCGATCAGGCGGTGAGCGATGGGTGTTTCGATACATCCCGACGCTCAACGCGTGACCGCTTTGGGGGAATGGCTCGACAGCCGGCGCGATTGACGCTCAGCGCTGCCTGCTGTCGAGCATGCGACTGACCTTCTCTAGAAACTCATTGAGCTGGAACGGTTTGACGATCATGTCCATGCGGTCACCGAGAAAATCCTGGCGATTGAGGGCATTCTCGGCATAACCGGTCATGAACAGGACCGGCAGACTCGGTCTCCAGCGGCGTGACAATTGTGCCAGCTCTCGGCCATTCATGTGCGGCATCCCGACGTCTGTCAGCAACAGATCGATGGACTTTTCGTGCTCCAGGAGCGTTAAAGCTGCATGCACATCGGCCACCTGAGTGCAGCGATAACCGGCGTCTACCAGCACTTCATTGACGAACATCCGCACCGACGCCGTGTCTTCGACGATCAGAATGTGTTCCCCGGCGCCGGGCGCGACGGGTAGCGATTTTTCCGCAGGGACTACCATGTCATCGGTGCCGGCCGGCAGCATCAGGGTCACTTCGGTGCCGTGGCCGACAACGCTGCGGATACGTACGTCGCCACCGGACTGGCGGGCGAAGCCGTACAGCGTGGACAGGCCCAGACCAGTGCCTTCCCCCAGCGGCTTGGTGGTGAAAAACGGGTCAAACACTTTGTCGATCACATGGTGCTCGATGCCCATGCCGTCATCGCGCACGGTGAGCGCGACGTAAGGACCATCCTTGAGCCGCGGGCTGCCCTGGGAATAGGCCTCGAACGTGGTGATCCAGATGTTGCCGCCATTGGGCAAGGCGTCCCGGGAGTTGATCACCAGATTCAGCACCGCACTTTCCAGCTGACTTGAGTCAACCAGCGCCACCGCACTTTTGGAGCTCAATTCCAGGGTCAGGGTGACGCGTTTACCGATGGTCCGGCTCAGCAAATCCTCAACCGAACGCACATGCTTGTTGATGTCGATAGGCCGAGCGTCCAGCGGCTGCTGGCGAGCAAATGCCAGCAAACGGTGGGTTAATGCAGCCGCGCTGCGGGCAGAAGCGAGTGCTGCGTCAGCGTAGTTCAGGACCTTGTCGAGGCGATTGTCCTGAGTGCGCTTTTTGATCAGCTCAAGGCCGGTGGTAATGCCGGTCAACAGGTTATTGAAATCATGGGCGATGCCGCCGGTGAGCTTGCCAATGGCATCCATTTTTTGCGCCTGAAGCAGCAGCGCTTCGCTGCGTGCCCGCTCGGCAACTTCATGGGCCAGCTGCGTACTGACCGAATCAAGCAGTTGGCGTTGCGACTGCTCGCGACGGCGCTGCTCGGTGACGTCCTCGACAAACACCAGGCTCAGGCCCGGCGTTCGATAGGGGGACACTTGCCATTCGGTTTCGCGGATATCGCCTTTCACCCGCATGCTCAACGTGCCTTTCCAGCGCTCATCCTGCTGCAACGCGTCACGCAGACCCTGCAGCACGGCGGTCTGATCATCAGCGAAGCTTTGCGCCAGACCGGTTTCGGGTGCGTCATGGGCAATCAGTTGGGCAAATGCGTGATTGCATTCCTGGACCTTGAGCGTTTTGTCGATAACCGCGATGGGCGCGGAGACGTTGACGAAGATCTCGCGGAAGCGGTCCTCGCTGTCACGCAGGGCGTATTCGGTATCACGCACGCGCAATAAGGTACGTAATGTGGCAAGCAGCACGTCTGGATCAACCGGGTGTACCAGATACGCATCGGCACCGGCTTCAAGCCCTGTGACGATGTCCCCGGTCTGAATCGAAGCTGCGGAAACGTGTACCACCGGCAGCAACGCAGTGCGGGGCTCTGCGCGCAACATGCGCACGATGTCGAAACCGCTCATGTCGGGCAGATTGACGTCCAGAATCAACGCATCCGGCAGCTCGGCGGCAATCATCCCCAGGCCTTCAGTGCCGGTCCCGGCCTCCAGCACAATAAAACCCTGACGCTCCATGCGGCGGCGCAGCGCGTAGCGCGTCGCGGCGTTGTCGTCGACGATCAGCAGGCGGCTGTCACGCTTCATCGTGATGCTCCTGGGCAAGCGCCAACGGGATGATCACGAAAAACGTCGAGCCCACCCCGGGCTCACTTTCGACGCCGACGTGTCCACCCAGCAATTGAGCGAAGCGCTTGCACAACGACAGTCCCAGACCGGTGCCACGCAGGCGTTTCTGCAGTGGCGAGTCCACCTGCGAAAAGTCTTCGAACAAAGCGCCGTGCATTTCGGGCGGAATACCGATGCCCGTGTCGCTGACCGCAAAACGGATGGCGTCTTCGCCTTCGAGTCGCGCTGAGACACGCACTTCGCCGCGCTGGGTGAATTTCAATGAGTTGGAGATGAAGTTGCGCAGAATTTGCGCGAGTTTTTTGTCATCGGTGAATAGCCGCGGCAAGCCCACCGGCTTTTCAAAAATCAGGTCAACGGTGGAAGCATCGACGATGGGGCGGAACATCCCGCGCAACGCCGAGAACAGATCGAACATGTCAAACCAGGCGGGGGAAATGGTAATGCGCCCGGCTTCGATCTTTGCCAGATCCAGCAAGTCATCGACCATTTCGCTCAGCTCGCGGGCCGCTGTGCTCACGAAGATGACTTGCTTGTGCTGCTCAGGACTGAGCGGCCCATCAAGTTCGTCGGTCAGCAGGCTGGCGATGCTCAAGATCGAGCCCAGAGGCGTGCGGAATTCATGGCTCATGTATGACAGAAAACGGCTCTTGAGGTCCGACGCCTGGCGCAGCTGATCGGCTTGGGTGTCGAGCTCGGCATACAACGCGAGCACGCCCTGGTTGGTTTCGTCCAGTTCACTGCGCAGCGCTGCAGCTTCATCGCGCAATTGCTTGAGTTCCAAAGACTCATCAGGTGCGTCATGAGCGGAATGTTCAGACATCAAGCGTCTCCAGAGCGATTACTAAAACCGTTACATCATCCGTTGCACGACAGAAATCGCGATGCAGCACCGCCGCGATAATTGCCGGGTGGCGAAACATCAGACCCGGATAATCACGAAGATTCCAGCGCGATTGCAGTCCATCGCTGTACATGATCAAAAGTTGCCCGGTGCATTGCGGGTAATCGAAGGCCTGGTGCTTACGAAATTGCAGCCCGACGATGCCTGGATGAGAGACCAGACCCCGGGTTTTCTCGGCGCTGATCAGCGTCGCGCCGATATTGCCGATACCAATAAATTTCAATGCCTGGGTGTCACCCTCGAACTGCGAGACCGCCACGGCGCCGCCACGACTGCCGCGCATCTGGTGGTGCATGTCTTCAAGCAGCCAGCCAGGGGCAGCAAATGGCTGGCGATGAAATGCATCAGCGCCAGCCATCGCAGCGGCTTCGGCATCCTCTCCGTGCCCCAGACCATCAATCACCAGAACGCTGATGCGCGGTCCATCAATGGCCAGCCCCCAGACATCGCCGCAGGCAGGGTCCTGACGCAGCGAATGTTGCGTGACGCCCAGTCGCAGGTCTTTGAACTGTGAAGCCTTGGGGTAGAAACGCGTCAGCAAGACCGTTCCACGGCTGTCGGTATGCACATCGAACACGTCGGCCTGACGCTGGATCGAGCCCAGGCCGATGCCTTGGGTGCCGCGCGTGGAGAAGCCGTCTTCTAGACCTGCCTGCAGATTGAAGCCGGGCCCTCGGTCCACTGCAATCACTTCAACGCCCTGGACAGCCGACTGGGCACTGACAACGGTGCGCACGTGCAATTCGCCGCTGCGGGCATGCTTGAGAATGTTGCTCGCCAGCTCGGTGACGACCAACGCGACACGACCTGCATCGATGGCGCTAAAGGAAAGGTCTTCGGCGATTTTCTGCACGGTGCGCCGCGCGTAGCCTACCTGGCTGCTGTCTTCGACGGGTATGACAAGCGTCAGGCTGGTGCGCAGGTTCAGGTCCATTTGGCGATCATCACCCGGGTGCCTTTACCGGGTGCGGTGTCCAGCTCAAAGTCGTCCACCAGGCGCTTGGCGCCGGTCAGTCCCAGGCCCAGCCCGCCGCCGGAGGTCCAGCCATCGGTCATCGCGAGTTTCAGATCAGGGATGCCCGGACCTTCGTCGCGAAAGGTCAGGCGCAGCCCGACCCGAATGCCGTCCTCGACAATCTCCCAGTCCATGTCACCGCCGCCGCCGTACACCATAGTATTGCGCGCCAGCTCACTCACGGCAGTGACCAGTTTGGTCAGGTCGATCAAGCGCAAGCCGCATTCCTGCGCCAATTTGCGCGCGGTCTGACGCGCCAGCACGACATCCTGTTCGATACGAATCGCCTGACTGCCGCTGCTGCGCACGTTCATTGCGAATACGCCCGCTCACGCAGCAGTTTCATGCCGCGTTCAACGTTCAGCGCGGTACTGACGCCGGGGAGGGTCATGCCCAGCTCAACCAAGGTAATGGCCACCGCAGGCTGCATGCCGACCAGCACGGTTTCGGCGTCCATGATGCGCGACAGTCCGGAAATCATGCCGATCATGCGGCCAATGAAGGAGTCCACCATGTCCAGCGCTGAGATGTCGATCAACACGCCACGCGCGGACGTACGGCTGATGCGTTCGGACAGGTCGTCCTGCAGCGTCAGGGCAAGCTGGTCGTGCATGTCGACCTGAATGGTGACCAACAGAAAGTCACCCATCTGCAAAATGGGTATGCGTTCCATCTTTTTACACCGCCTTGCTGACAGTGACGCCCAGACGACGCAAAGCCAAGGCCAGCGCATCGGCCAGGTTGGCTTTGGTGACCACGCCTTGCAGATCGAGCCCCAAGTGAACGATGGTCTGGGCAATCTGTGGACGCACGCCGCTGATGATGCAATCGGCACCCATCAGGCGAATGGCGGTGACGGTTTTCAACAAATGCTGCGCCACCAGCGTGTCGACCGTTGGCACGCCGGTGATGTCGATAATGGCGATTTCCGAACCGGTGTCGACGATGCGCTGCAGCAGCGATTCCATGACCACTTGGGTGCGTTGGGAGTCAAGGGTGCCGATCATCGGCAACGCCAGCACGCCGTCCCACAGCTTGACCACAGGGGTCGACAGCTCAAGCAGTTCTTCCTGCTGACGCTTGATCACTGCTTCACGGGACTTCTGGAAAGTACGGATGGTGTGCATGCCCAGCGCGTCGAGCAACTGGGAGATTTCCCACAGTTGCTCGGCCATCAGCGCAGGGTGATCGGCGTACTCGGCCTGCAACATCGAAAACAGCGGGCCTTTGAGGGAGAAGATAAAGTTAGCGGTCTGCTGCGAGTCCTGACCAATGATGGCCCGGTTATGGGACAGCTTTTCCAGAAACTGGCGGGTTTCGTCCCATTCCGCTGACGTGATGCTCAGGGACGAGCCACGCTCTGTCACGCTGGTGAGCAGGCGCAGAAACTCGGAGGTCTGCTGCTTGAGGTCTTCTGCTTTGACATTACGGGAAGTGCCGCTCTGCTCCAGATCCGCCAGCCATTGACTGGTCAGCTGTGCATCGGACGTTTTCAATGCGTTGACGGTGCGCTGTTGCAGTACTGCCATGTGACAAAACTCCTGTGACTCCTTGAATCGACGCGTCTTGCGACGGCATCGGCTATAGGATGCGAAAAGGTGGGTATTAATAGTGAGTAGGTGAGTCTAGGTCATGTTGCAAAACGCATTACAAAACCTGTTTGCCGCGCACAAATACCGGCCAGCGGCCGTGGTGTCAAGGCAACATCACACAGCTCCCACTCTTCCGGCTTCGTTCAATTCCATTCAAATGAGTTCGATACCCTGGCAGCGGCGCAAAGCATTCGTATCCAACTCCCGGCCGGGTTGATTGCCGCTGGTGGCATGCCGTGCGCGGCGCGCCGAATAGCTCAGTCAAAACGGCGACCCGCTGACCTGCGCATAAATCGAAAATGTGCCAAGCAGAAACCAGAAGCCGCTAAACAGCCAAGGCGTGCGCATCGAGAACATCAAGGATTTGCGATAGCCTTTCTCGCTCGACTCGTGCTCGCTGAATAGCGGCGAGTCGTCGTAGGCCAGCCCCATGGCGGGCGAGCTATGCAACAACTGGCTCTGCTTGAAGTGCCAGTGATCGATGATTTCATAAGCCGAACGTATGCCGGGCCAGGCGTGCATCGAGCTGATCAACCCCAACAGGGTCAGGAACGGAGGCACGACCAGGGTGAACAGTTTGCCCCACTCAGGGTTGATGTTGGCCATGGACGAGGCGAACGCAATCACCAGAAACGATTGCGCTGATAGATAAGCGTTGGTGCGGTTGGAGAGGATGGTGGTTTCGTACTGGATTTCCCGGCGATAGAAATCCAGGCGGTCCTTGGGTGACCCGAACAGCATGGCCTCGGCGGCCTGAGCCTGAGCTTCGCTTGCAGCGGAAACCGGCTTGCCAGGTGGGACGGGGGTGGTGATGATTTCTGACACAACAGACTCACGATTCAAAACGGGGTTTCAAAGACAGTGAGCCCGAATGGATAACGTCCACCCTGGCCCAGCCCTGGCTAGCCAATCAGCGAGACTGACGGCTATTTCAGCTCATCGGACAACTAATTTGAGTGATCGGCTTGGGGCGTGTCCTTGGCTACCGGAGCCGGTGGCTCATTCCAGTCTTCAGGGCGCACATCGGTCGGCGGCTCATTCCAGTCTTCCGGGCGTGCGTCGGCCTGTTGATCGTGTATCAACTTTTCTTCGAGTTTCTGGTTTTCGGCGATGTCTTCGTCGTCCATTGCATCCGGGTCAAGATCACTCTCGATCGGAGTGGTAGGCGGCACGCTGGTAGGAATCACGGTGGGGTTTGCAGGATCAACTGACATACACACCTCGGGTCAGATCTGGCCCGGACAATCCGGGCGCCTGATCAGTTGGAGGGCGATATGCCGCAGCCGTGCGGTTGAAAGGACAAACGGTCAAGGACAGCGTGGAAGTTGCGACCGGTGGGATGAGCAGATCGAGATCGCAGCCTTCGGCCGCTCCTACAGGTTGTTGGATGCCGAACACCAATCCCCTGTAGCAGCGCGCTTGCCCGCGATGGGGCGCGTATAGGCAATACATGTGGGTCGATCACGCGAATGCTTTCGCGGACAGGTCCGCTTCCACAGGTTTTGCGTCTGCCAGTGAGTTCAGCGGCGCAGCGACATCAGCAGAAATTGCGTCGAAGCCCGAGATTAGCAGCACGTAATTCGAATGTAGGAACGGACCTGTCCGCGAGGCCGGTACATCCGATATAGCTGCTGCGCCTGAAAAACTATCGCGGGAAAGCGCGCTGCTACAAAGGGTATTAAGCGCGCTCCAACCGTAACGGGCTTTCAGGGGTTATCTGAGCGCCCCCGACGCTCGGGCCATGCACTTCATGCGTCGCTCTTCCACACGTTGGGCGAACCAGGCGGTGGTGAGTTTGCGGGTGATTTTCGGGCTTTCCAAGACGATGCCCGGCAGGATGGCGCGGGGCAGTGGTTTGCCGGCGGCTTTATCCGCGAGCGCGAACACGTCCTTGTAGAGGTCAGTCTGTTCAAACTCCAGCGTATCGCCCTTATCCAACTGATTGCGAATGGTCGTGTTGCGCATATCCAGTTGGCGATGCAGCGAGCGAACCGCCTGCTCCGTCGCGCCAATGGACGGGCTGAACCCGTAACTGATCAAATCCCCGTCCAGCGCCAGACGCGTCCCGGACAGTCGGCTCACGGCGCTTTGAAAAGCCGCATTGCGACTGGCGTACCACCCCGCATTGAAGTCGGCGAAACGATAAATTGGCTGGGTGTAGCTAACTGGATAACCCAGCAGGTGAGCGATACCGAAGTACATCCCGCCCCGGCGCGTGAAAACTTCGTGGCGAATCGAGCCTTCGACCGTATAGGGATAATCGCGAGCCTGTCGTTCGGCGAACTCAATGCTGACCTGCATCGGTCCTGCGGTGTGTACGGGGTTGAAATTGCCGAACAGTGTCTTGCCCATCGGCACCATCCCGATGAAATCATCAAAAATGGCGCTCAAATCTTTTTCAGTGCGCGCAGCATTCAGGCGCTCGTTATAGGTCTTGCCGCTGGGCGAGCGAATGTCCAGCGCCGAGCGCACCAGCAAATTGGGGACGTGAACTTTGCCAGCGCGGCGGTCGATTTCATCTCGGGCAATTTTGCCCATGCCAGGCACTGGCGGATCGACCTGATAGTTGGACTCCTGCTCGGCAACGGCGAGTACCGAACACAGGTTCTCGACACTGGGTTCGATGTCCTGAGCGTTGAAGGCGGTGTAAATATCAGTCGCCCAGCCTTGCCGGTCCGGTACGCTGGCCGGCATCAAGCGCACGATTTCGGCCCGCACCACCTCAGGGGCTGGCGGGGGCGGACGTTTAGGCTGCGAGCTACAGGCGGCCAGCAGCGCCGTCAGGAACACCACGCAAGTAGCAGGAAGATGCCGCAGGATGTTGATCAGTCGCGCTGGGTGCATGTGTTCTCGATAGTGAGTCGGCCCGAATGAGCCATGTTGACCTGCGCGCAAGCCAGATGATTCAGCGACCGGAGTATTGGGCTCGCAGGTAATCATCCGCGCAGCGCCACCGCAGGCGTAGTCACGCCGAATTTATTCCGATAGTCGCTCGGGGTCAGTCCGGTGATTTTTTTGAACAGTGCGCGGAAGGTCGCAGGGTCCTGGTAGCCCACTGTCCAGGCGATGTGATCGACCGTGTCGTTGGTGAATTCGAGCAGCTGCCGGGCCTTGCCGACGCGCAAGTGTTGGCAATACTCGGTGGGCTTGAGCCCGGTGGCTGCCCGAAACCTGCGCAGAAACGTTCGCTCTTCAAGCCCCGCAGTTTTGGCCATTTCCGGTAACGACACATCCACCGCCCCGCTCGCCTGCAACCAATGCTGCACCTTCAATACCGCCCCGTCGCCGTGCCCCAATATCGGCGAGAAATTGCTGCCGCACTGGTGCGCGCTGTCGTTGTGATCGATGACCAGAAAACGCGCCGTGCCAGTGGCGATGCTCGGCCCAAGCAACCGGTCGACCAGACGCAATCCCAGCTCGGACCAGGCCATCAATCCTGCAGTGGTGATGATGTCGCCGTCATCGATGATCGGCTTTTGAGCGTGGACTTTGATCTGCGGGAACTGCTTGGCCAGCGCCTCGGCTTGCGTCCAGTGGGTAGTGGCAGCGCGACCATTCAAAAGACCGGTATGTGCCAGCACGAGCGAGCCCACGCAAACCGCCCCCAATGTCGCTCCGCGGGCGTGATGATCGAGAAGCCATCGCTCAATCCCACCTAATTGAACCTTGGTCGGCAGCCCGCCCAGCGACGGTGGAATCAGCACGGCCACCAATGAATCCGCTCGCCCCTCATGGCTGTTGAATACCTGTCGCGGCGCACCGCCTTTCTCTGCTTGCCAATGGCTGACGCGCAGAACAGGCAGTTGATCGGCCTGATGTTCGTCGGCAATCCGATTGGCCACAGCAAACAGATCTGTCAGCCCATGCACGGCCGCCGATTGAGCGCCGGGATAAAGCAACACGCCGATGTCAGCCACCGCCCGTTCTACGGCCATTGTCAGTTTCCCCTCGCCTAATGTCGGTGCAGCCAATCCCGGACTGCGCAGGTCTGGCCGATACTGGATTCCACAGCACGCGTACCCGACACACCTTTTACCACCCACTTCATTGAGGCAAATGACATGTCCAGACAAGCGCTCATCGTAGTCGATATCCAGAACGACTACTTCCCTACCGGCAGGTGGCCCCTGGTGGGCATCGATGCCGCCGCCGACAATGCCGCGCGGATCATCAACGCAGCACGTGAAGCTGGCGAACTGGTGGTGCATGTCCGCCATGAATTCACCACTGCCGACGCGCCGTTCTTCGCGCCGGGTTCCGAGGGCGCGAAGTTGCACCCCAAAGTCATCAATCAGCCCGAAGAGCCCGTAGTACTCAAACACTTCATCAATTCGTTTCGCGACACCGACCTCAAATCGATTCTTGATGAACACGAGATCGACGAACTGTTGATCATCGGCGCCATGAGCCACATGTGCATCGACGGCATCACCCGTGCCGCCGTGGATTTCGGCTACAAAGCCACCGTTGTACATGATGCCTGCGCGTCTCGGGACCTGGAGTTCAACGGCGTCAAAGTGCCAGCGGCGCACGTGCATGCAGCATTCATGGCCGCGCTGGGTTTCGGCTACGCAGGCGTGGTATCGACTGATGAGTATCTGGCGAGCGCTCGGTAAGTAATTTCACAACGAGAGGGTGACGCTTTCCAAGGGCCATAAATTGTCAAAAAACGTTTCGAAACGTAGACAAATGGCCCTTGAACAATGCAGCCGGGAGTGTAGGATACCGATAGTTGTACGACGACGTATAACGACAGCTTCGTATTGTGTTGCCCTTTCAACGTAAATAACGAGCCTCTAATAAGAATGAATCCACACACACGCACTTCGTCCCCGCAGCTCTATTCCCTGGCTTTGTCGCCAGAACCCCCTCCACTTCTCCGATATCTATCGCCACCCGTCAGGCATTAGTCGCCGGGCAAAACCGTGCGTGGATATCAGTCATCTCGGATTCAGGCGCCGTTGTCATACGACGTGCCCTCATGAACTCGCGATCATCCTGCGCTTGAAGCCGTGCCGTCTGTGCGCGTCGTTTCCCTACACAAAACCTGACCCTGAACACGGGTGATGGAGAGAAACATGGATTTAAGAATAACAATCATCCTGTGCCTGACCGTTGGCTACTTCGTGGTGATGTCGTATATCGGCTACAGCGTGCGCAAACACGCCAACAGCAGTGACGGCTTCACCGGAGGCGGCCGCAGCTTTCCACCGTTCCTGATCGGCGCCCTGCTGCTCTCGGAGTTCATTGGCAGTTCGGTGAGTATCGGCACCGCACAGAAAGGTTTCGAGGCCGGCATTTCTGCCGCCTGGAACCTCGTCGCCCTGGCCCTTGGTTTCTTGCTGCTGGCATTGGTGCTGGCCAAGAAGTACCGCGAGACCGGCCTTAACACCATTTCCGGCATCCTGGCGCAGAACTACGGCCAGGGAGTGCGCTATGCCGCATCGATCCTGACCATCTGCGCCTTGAGCATCGTCTCGGTGGCGCTGTATGCCAGCGGCGGCGCAGTGCTCGCAGCGGTACTGAACATCGACAAGACCCTGGCCATCCTGATGGTCGGCGTGATCACGGTGTTTTATGTCAGCCTCGGCGGCATGCGCTCGGTGGTCTACACCAACTTCGTCCACGCTATCGTCAAGTACATCGGCATCGCTCTGGCACTGGCGTTTGCGCTGAAAGCCAGCGGCGGTATCGGCAACCTGCAGGCCAATCTTCCCGAGAAGATGTTCGACCTGACCGGTGTGGGCTGGGGCCAGATTTTTGCCTGGATGATCGGCGGCGTGGGTTCCATTTTCGCCACCCAGTACGTGATTCAGGCGTTGGTCAGCACCAAGGATGAGAAGACCGCCAAACGCGCGTGCTTCTATGTCTCGTCGTTGATGATTCCGTTCGGCTTGATGGCCGCTTTGATCGGCATGTGCAGCGCCTTCCTGTACCCCGGCATCAAGTCCATCGACGCCTTCCCTGCGCTGATTGCCCACATGCCGACCTTCTCCGCCAGCCTGGTGGTGATCGGTCTGGCAGGCGCGTTGTTCGGCGGTATCTCGGCCAACACCCTGGCCTCCGCGACGCTGGCGATGAAAGACTTCTACGACCCGTTCTTCAACAAAGAAAAAAGCGACCGCAAGTCGGTGATCTTCATTCGTATCGCGATCATGGTGATTGGCTTTCTGCCGCTGATCCTGGCGCTGTACGCCGACAAGATTCTGTTGATTGCGTTTTTGGGCAAAGCCCTGCGCGCAACCCTCGCGGTCATCGTGCTGTTGTGCTTCTACGCACCAAGATTTGGCACCGGACGCGGCGCGCTGGCCGGCGTGATTCTCTCGGTGTTCTCGACCATCGGCTGGTTCCTGGCGGGCAATCCCTACGGCATCGACAGCTCGTACTTCGCGCTGTTCTCGCCAATGCTGACCATGGCCGTGTCCGAGCTGTTCAAGTCTCGCGGCGGCGACATTCCGCAAACCGCGCTGAACAAAAACGCCTGAGTCTGCTCACATGAAAGCGCGGCATCTGCCTGTGATGCCGCGCGATTAAAAGGAGAAAAACATGTCCGACAAAAAAGGCGATGTACTGGTCTGGGGTCCGATGCACGCATCGCTGACTGAAGGCTTGAATCGCGATTTCACCGTTCACAATCGCTGGGAGATCAAAGACCTCGACGCTTGGGTCGCCAGCCACGGCGATAAGGTGCGAGGCATCATCACCAGCGGCGTGTATGGCGCCGACAATGCGCTCCTCGATCGCTTGCCCAATCTGGAAGTGATCAGCAGTTTCGGCGTGGGCTATGACGCGGTAGACGCCGACTATCTGGCTAAACGCGGAATCAAACTCAGCAACACCCCGGACGTATTGAACAACGCCGTCGCCGAAACCGCCTTGGCATTGATGCTCTGCGTGTCGCGCAAGATTAGCGAGGCCGAGCGCTTCGTGCGCGCTGGCAAATGGGCCACTGGTAAGTTCCCGTTGGGCAACGACCTGTCGGGCAAAACCTGCGGCATCGTCGGTTTGGGCAAGATCGGCAAGACAATCGCCAAGCGCGCAGCAGCGTTCGACATGAACATCGCCTATTTCCGTCGCGGTCAGGCTTATTCGGATGTGTCCTACACCCATTACGCCGATTTGCAGGAGCTAGCCAAAGCGTCGGACTACCTGATCGTCATCGTTCCGGGCGGTCCTGAAACCCAGCACCTGATCAACCGCGACGTGCTTAAGGCGTTGGGGTCCAAGTCTTACCTGATCAACGTCGCACGCGGTTCAGTGGTAGACGAGCAGGCGCTAGTGGCTTCATTGCTGGAGAATGAAATTGCTGGCGCCGGGCTCGATGTGTTCGAAGACGAGCCCAATGTGCCCGCAGAATTGCTGACCCTGGACAGCGTCGTGCTGACTCCGCACATCGGCAGCGGCACATTCGAAACGCGTCAGGCCATGGCTGATCTGGTGTTTGCCAACATCAGCGCTTATTTCGATAAGGGCACGCTGGTCACGCCAGTCGCGCTGTAACACAGCTCGTTTTTCCCCGCTGCATTGGGCCTGGAAGCGCGCTTTCAGGCCCCTCCTCAACCCTCGCTTTGCACGCCGCCGATCACCTCTAGCACGCCCACTCCAACTTTTCTGGATAATGCCGGTCCATACGGCCCTGAGCTAAAAACGTGAACCGGGAGAATCCTGTTTGAATATTGCTGGCGTCATCTTCGATTGCGACGGAACACTGGTAGATAGCGAACGCCTGGCAGCTGGTTTGCTGCGGGAAATTCTTCATGAGCATGACGTGTCACTGAGCGTCGAAGAAGTGTTGGCGCGCTTTCGCGGAGTGCAGTTTGCGCTGTGCATGGAAGGTTTGTGCGCTGACTATCCGGGACTTCATGAGGAGGCTGTTGTTGAGTCGTTCAGAAGCCGCACCTTGCCGCTGCTGCGCGAAAAACTCGAAGAGATGCCCGGTGCCGTGGAGTTTGTTCGTGGGCTGGAACTGCCCAAGTGCGTGGCCTCCAACGGCCCTCGGAGCAAGATTGAGACGTGCCTGAGCACGGTCGGTTTGCTTGAAGACTTCGACGGCATGATCGTCAGCGCTTACGAGGTCCAATCCTGGAAACCCTCGCCGATCCTGATCGAAAGCGCGGCGCAGTTGTTAGGGTTGTCGGCCCGGCAGTGCCTGTTGGTGGAAGACAGTGTGCCGGGAGTGCTTGCAGGATTGGGCGCTGGCGCTCAAGTGGCGGGTTACGGCGAGACTGATTTTTCCGAATTTCACGATCACGCTAATTTCCATCGGGTGAAAGATTTCGGCGAGCTGAAGAGTCTGGTTCAGCGGATGAGTTGATGGCCTCATTTGATTGCCTCGTGGGAGCGGACCTGTCCGGGTACAAACCGGGACATCCTTTACGTTTCAAACCCCCGACTTCTGCCGAGGCTTACACACCCTTCATCCGTCCATCGCACGCTGGCAAATCCACTCAATCGACGCTTGTGAGCCCGGGCACAACCCGATACTGTACATAAAACCAGTATCCGGATGTGTCCCATGCAGTTGATCGACAAGCTGAGCATTCTCGCCGATGCCGCCAAGTACGACGCTTCCTGCGCCAGCAGCGCCGCGCCCAAGCGCAGTTCGGAAGGCAAATCCGGGCTGGGCTCAAGCAACGGCATGGGGATTTGCCACAGCTATACACCCGATGGCCGTTGCGTCTCGCTGCTGAAAATCCTCCTCACCAACTTCTGCCTGTACGACTGCCAGTACTGCGTGAATCGCCGCTCCAGTGACGTGCCCCGTGCGCGGTTCAGCCCTGAAGAGGTGGTCACCCTGACGCTGGACTTTTACAAACGCAATTGCGTCAGCGGGCTGTTTCTCAGCTCCGGAATCATTCGCTCGGCCGACTACACCATGGAGCAGCTGATTCGCGTCGCCAAGCTGCTGCGCGAAGAGCATGAGTTCCGGGGTTACATCCACCTCAAGACTATTCCCGAAGCCGACCCGCTGCTGATCGAAGAAGCCGGTCGCTACGCCGATCGCCTGAGCGTCAATATCGAATTACCGACCAGCCTGAGCCTGCAGACTCTGGCTCCTGAAAAAGAGATGGGCTCGATCAAGCAGGCCATGCAGACCATCTACACCGGCCAGCAAACCGTGCTCAACGAGCCCAACGCGCCGCGCTTCACGCCAGCCGGACAAAGCACCCAAATGATCGTCGGCGCCGACGATACCGACGACAGCACTATCCTGCACAGCGCCGAAGCCTTGTATGGCGACTTTCGCCTCAAGCGAGTTTATTACTCGGCGTTCAGCCCGATTCCCAACAGCCCGAAAAGCGTGCCACTGGCCGCGCCGCCTTTGATGCGCGAACATCGGTTGTATCAGGCGGATTTTTTGCTGCGCAGCTACGGCTACAAGGCCGATGAATTGCTCAAGGGCCCTGGCGATCTGGCGTTGGACATCGACCCCAAGCTGGCGTGGGCGCTGGATAACCGCGAGATGTTCCCGCTGGACCTGAACCGCGCGGAACCGGCGATGATCGCGCGCATCCCCGGCATCGGCATCCGTACCACCAAACGCCTGGTAGAGCTGCGTCGGCAGCGGCGCATTCGCTACGAAGATTTGACCCGCCTGCGCTGTGTGCTGGCCAAGGCGCGCCCCTTCATCATCACCAGCGATTACCACCCGCGTCAGGCTGACACCACCAGCCTGCTGCTTCGTGAGCAGATGCGCGATCGTCCGCAGCCGCAACAATTGGGACTTTGGGGGTGAGGCGCAATGATCAGTCTTGATTGCAATGGCCTGTTCGACACCTGGCGGTCGCAAGCGCGCTGGTTACTCAGTCATCAGATCGACCCGGATCAGGTGAGCTGGAGTGTGCCGGACGACGCCGACCTGTTTGCCAGCGACACGCACTATCCCCAGGAACCTGGGCCGTTTCAGGCGCGTATACCGCTGGCTTTGCTCGACCTGCTGAAGAACGCGGCACAGTATCGCGGCGATCAACGCTGGAGCTTGCTGTATGAGGTGTTGTGGCGAGTAAGTCACGGCGACCGGACTGCCATGCTGGCCGGCGATAAACTGGGCAGCGAGTTGCATCGGCGGCTCAAACAGGTCAGCCGCGAGGCTCATCACCTGCATGCGTTTTTACGTTTCATTGCGTTGCCCGACGATCCGGCTGCGGAGGCCGAAGATGAACTTGCAAAAGCGGCCCTGCTCGACACCCCAAACTTGCCGCAATACGTGGCCTGGCATGAACCGGCCCACGACATTCTGCTTACTGCCAGCGAGCATTTTATCGGGCGCATGGGGCGGCATCGCTGGATGATTGCAACGCCGGAAGATGGGGTTTTTTACGATGGCAAAAACCTGATCCACCGCCGGGAGTGCCCGGACACCTGGCGGCAACTGGCGAAAAATGCGGACGATCCTTATGGTCAGTTGTGGTTGACCTACTACAGCCACATCTTCAATCCGGCGCGTTTGAATCCCAAAGTCATGCAGGGCCACCTGCCCGCGCGCTTCTGGAAAAACCTGCCGGAAGGGCCGTTGATTCCGGCGTTGATCAGCGAGGCCCGCACCGGTAAACAGCGCGATGGTCAAGCCAGCCAAATCGCCTCGCGCCCCGGCAAGAAAATCAGAGGCGACAAGCAAGCGCCCAAAGCCGCCTCGTGACTGCTCTGTAGAAGCCAACTTGTGCGCGAGGAAGATGATGCGCGGTGTCAGGCAAGATGCCTCGCGAACAAGTTCGCTCCTGCAGGGTGTGCGTCGGACCGAAGAATCAGCCCTGACTCAAATCCATCGTGGGAGCGAACCTGTTCGCGAAGACGGTATTTCAGGCGGTAAATATTTTGCGGTTTAAGGGCCTCTTCGCGGACAGGTCCGCTCCCACGGTGTGTGTGCCAGACGAAAAAATCAGCTGCGACTCAGACCCTTTGTAGGAGCGCGCTTGCCCGCGAAAAAATCTATCTGCGGAAAATACATCGACTGAATCAACGCAATCGCGGGCAAGCGCTCTCCTACAGATGAAGTACGCTCACACAGGCTCGGCCAACATCGCTGCATAGCGCGGCAAATCGATGTTGCCGCCGCTGATGATCACGCCTACGCGCTGCCCTTTGAGTTGATCCTTCATTTCCCGCGCCGCCGCGAAACCGAGGCAGCCGGTCGGTTCGACGACCATCTTCATGCGTTCGGCGAAGAAGCCCATGGCGTCGATTAACTGGCTGTCGCTGGCGGTGAGGATTTCATTGACGTCGCGACGAATGATCGCGAACGTGATGTCACCCAGGCGCTGCGTCTGGGCGCCATCGGCGATGGTCTTCGGGGTGTCGATCGTCACCAGGCTGCCGGTGCGAAAGGATTGCTGTCCATCGTTGCCCGCCAACGGTTCTACGCCATAGAGCGTGCAATCGGGCGCCAACGCGCGGGTTGCCAGCGCCGAACCGCTTAACAATCCGCCGCCGCCCAGGCAGACGAATAACGAATCCAGCGGGCCAACCTCTTCGAACAACTCCTTCGCGGCAGTGCCCTGCCCGGCAATGATGTCGGCGTGATCAAACGGCGGGATCAGCGTGTAGCCATGGCGTTGCGCCAAATCCCGGCCAATGGCTTCACGGTCTTCCTTGTAGCGGTCGTAAAGCACAACCGTAGCGCCGTACTCGCGTGTAGCGGCGATTTTAGCGGCGGGCGCGTCGTGGGGCATGACGATGGTCGCAGGGATACCCAGCAATTGTGCCGACAGCGCAATGCCCTGGGCGTGGTTGCCTGAAGAAAACGCGACCACTCCGCGTTTACGCTGGTCGGCATCAAAACGGGACAACGCATTGAAGGCGCCGCGAAACTTGAACGCCCCCATGCGCTGGAAGTTCTCGCACTTGAAAAACACTTCAGCGCCGAACGCCTGATCTACGGTGCGCGACGTGAGCACCGGCGTCTTGTGCGCGTAGCCTTCGATGCGTCCGGCGGCAGCAACGACATCTTCGTACGTGGGAAGCAAAAGGGTTTCCATGGTCACCTTCATGAGCGCGGGATGGGCTATCAATGCGCTGGCGATCAAATCACAGCTGCGCAGCGCAGACAATTCGAAATGCTCCGCGCGCAACACAAGCGTCGCGCAGGCGCCGGTTTACGTGACTTTTGAGTCACGAATCGACCTCTGCGTGCCACGCAAGAAAAATATGTAGTGCTCGAAAATAATCACTACATAACGGTTGACGAAGCGCTTTTTCACTTGCATAGTTCAACCGTCTCCCCGATCGGGAGAGCTGGCAAAACAGGCTGAGCAGGTTCGGCAACCGTCGAACCGTTACCTGATGAGTGCTGCCCACAAGGCAGATTGATGAAGCTGAACCGGCATGATCGTCCAACCCAGGATCGAGAAGCGCTGGCGAAACGTCCTCATGACACTTGTGGTCGACCCCATAAAGGCGCCAGTGTCTTCACGACGTCCGCTACTTCTTCCCTCCTTCGTTTCGAACCTGCCGTAGTCACCCTTCCTCAGCACTACATATCTGGCTCAGACCCGGCTCTGTGTATCGACGGACCTTGTGTGTCGGCAACTGGCAGCACCGAATCGACAGACCGATTCGCTAAACGTATGAACTAACCAGTCGGATAAACACGCGGTCTAAGGGGTACTAAAAAATGAACCTGAACAATCAACCTACCATTGATCAACTGGCTCAATTGTTCGCAACACGCAAAGACTCCCTCGACAGCCATATCCTGTGGGTTTGTGAGAAAGGCGACGTTCACATGGACGGCCTGGGCGCCTGCTCCCAGGAGCAGGAGTTCGACGAGGAGCATCCGCACATGCGTGCGCGCTTGAAGATGTACCGCAAAGGCCAAGGCTATGTCGGCAAGAAAGCTGCCGCCGACAAGGACTTCCTGGGCCGGGTGCTTCAAACCCTGAGCAGTGAATGGGGCTCTGCGCAACGCGAGTCCGGCGTTCGGGTCATCGACAAGCTTTGTTAAGCAGCACGCCGCGCCGCCGATAATCCGGGCACATTCCGGGTTATCGGCGGCATTACGGTCTTCCCCCTCCCCGAATAATCTTAATGAATGGCAATTTCTGCACCGTCCGGCGATGCCGTTGAACTCGGCGTCATTGAATGCTTCGAAAGCTGTGCCTGCGAGAAAAACCTTCGCACGCCTTTCTGAACATTCAGCGTCCTGCGGGACGATCAAGGTGCAGTCATGGATTTGAACAAACTTGCGCAACACATCAAGGCCGGTGAAGTCGAGGACTTGAATCTGATGTCCATCGAGGGCGGTTCCTACGTTCTTCACGCACGAATGGCCGGTCAGTCTCACGCGATCAGTAGCCCCAATGGCGAGGTGCTGCATGTAGCGTCTGTCAACGAAGCACGCAAATGTCTGGCTGGCGTACCCGAAGTCCCACTGTTCATTGTGCACCCAGTGGTGTACGACGAGATGGTCGGTCAGTCCAACGATGAGCGCCTGAGTTCACGCGAACCGATCCCCTTCCGCTCCACGCTCTAATCGGCAAGCTTTCGGCCGGTCGCGTTCACCCTCTATCATCCCTGGCTTCGCGTCGCCTGCATTGAGCCAGGCGATATCGATGCATCGATCCCACTTAAAGCGGAGGCATGACCGGCATGCTGCAAGACACTCCATTTGCTGCGTTCCTGTTTGATATGGACGGCACGTTGATCAATTCCATCGCCGCCACCGAGCGCGTCTGGTCGCAGTGGGCTTTGCGTCACGGACTGGATGTTGAAGCTTTCCTGCCGACCATTCATGGCGTGCGTTGCATCGAAACCGTGCGCCGGCAAAATCTGCCGGGAGTGGACCCAGAGCAGGAAGCCGCTGCGCTGACGCAAGCCGAAATGGACGACACCGATGGGGTGACTGCGATCGACGGAGTTGCTGCGCTACTCGCTTCATTGCCACCAAATCGCTGGGCTGTCGTCACCTCGGCGCCCCGTGAATTGGCAGTGCGCCGAATCCATGCCGCAGGTTTGCCGCTGCCAGCTCTGATGATCACCTCCGAAGACGTTACCCACGGCAAACCTGCGCCAGATTGCTTCCTCTTGGCGGCGAAGAAACTGGGCGTGGATGCGCGAGATTGTCTGGTGTTCGAAGATGCGCCAGCGGGGATTCAAGCCGCTGAAGCTGCGGGCGCCAGCGTTGTAGTAATCAGCGCGACGCATACGCACGTGATGGATACGCCACACCGTGTTATTGCTCACTACAACGACATCCGTGTGAAGCTTGTTGGCGAACGTTTGCATCTTCTGTAGGAGCCAACTTGTTGGCGAAGAGATCTATCAGCAACAGCCTCGCGAACAAGTTCGCTCCTACAGGGAGTTTGCGTTATTCCTTGGAATCATACGGCGGGTATTGCTTGTCCTTGACCCGTTTATCCTGCTCGATATTCTCACCGCTTTCCGGCGCCTTTGCCGGGCCCACCGGATCTACTTGCGGATCAGCGACATCCGGCGACTCCGGATCGAAACCCAGATCCTGTTCTGCCTTGTCAGTGTGTTGCGAATCAGCCGTGCTCATTGTGTTTCTCCTTCGCTAGATAGCTCGTACACATCTGAAGCAATGCTTGCCCAATAGTGCATCCGGACTGATGAATGGACCGCAGCGCTAAACCTTTTGCCGTGTCTGTCGATAAGCCGTGTGTAGATTCCGGATTTGCCGGGCAAGACTTGATGAACGACGGATACGCTCATGGACACTATTTTTCTCTTGGTTGAACACGGTCGCGAGCAAGGTGAGGTTTACGTCCTCGGCTGGTTCGACAACGAAAGGACAGCAAAAGACACTGCTGAAGCGATGGAGTGGAAAACCTATCGCGAAGAGATGAAGCGCCAGCAACAATGGTCCAGCCAGGAACCGCTATCCCCGGCAGAGACCTCGCACCGGCGTTTCTGGGTGAAGAACATCGCCAAATTCGGCCACTCCTTCCCGCAGAAATCCGCCGCCGTACACTGAGTTTGAATCAGGCGTGCAGCGCTTGGGCCGCACTCAACAGCCCGCGAAATTTCAGGTAACGGGCGTTTAGAGCAACCTGGGTTTGCGCTTGGGGCAGATACCGCGCCTTGACCGGCATGCCGAGCTGCAGCAGCTCGGCGCCCTGCCCTGTCGCCAGAAATCCCAACTTGGCCGCGCCGATGCAGGCGCTGAGTTCGCTGCCGTGCAACGTGTAGATTTCCCGATTCAGAATGTTGGCCAGCAACTGCGCCCAGTATTCGCTCCGCGCGCCGCCCCCCACCAGAGCACAGGCATTGACCTTGGCACCCGCCGATTGCACCGCGTTTACCGCGTCCAGCAAACCGAAACCCACCCCCTCAAGCACTGCATAACCCAGCATTGCGGGCGTGCTGTCATGGCCCAGATTCATGAAACCGCCGCGCAGCAGCGGGTCGTTATGAGGTGTGCGTTCCCCTGCGAGATAGGGAAGAAAAAGCGGGTTGGACAGTGACACCGATTGCCCCAAAGGCAGTTCCAGGAAAATCTGCTCCAGCAAGGTTTGCTCATCGGGCTGCCCCAGCAAACGGGTAACCCAGCGCAGGCAACTTGCGCCCGCCAGCATTGCGCCCATGGTGTACCAACGCTGGGGTAACGCATGGCAGAAACTGTGTACGGCGCTGCCAGGATCGCCCGCCGCTTTGTCGGTGATAGCGACAATGGCAGCGCTGGTGCCCAAGGTGATGAAGGCATCCCCGGCATTGATAGCGCCGATACCGACAGCTGACACGGGATTGTCGCCGCCGCCACCTGCAACTGGCAGCCTGGGCGGCAACTGCAGCTCCTGTGCAGCGTGTTCGTGCAAGCGCCCGGACAGCTCCGAGGATTCAAGCAACGCAGGCATTTGATCCAGAGAAAGCCCCGTGGCACGGAGCATCGGCTCGTACCAGGCGCGGCGCTCGACGTCCAGCCACAAGGTGCCAGCCGCGTCCGACATATCGCTGATACGCGCGCCGGTCAGGCGCAGGCGCAGATAGTCCTTGGGGGACAACACGCAGGCGATCTGCGCGAAGATCTCAGGCTCATGCTGTTGCAACCACAACAGCTTCGGCGCGGTCAGGCCCGCCATTGCAAGGCTGCCGATGGCGTCGGCGTAGGACGGGTAATCACGATTGAGTTGCTGAGCTTCAAGCATCGCCCGCGAGTCATCCCACAGGATCGCCGGATACAGAATCCGGTCGTCGTCGCCCAGCAATACCGCGCCGTGCATCTGCCCCGACAAGCCGATGCACGCCACATCTGCCCACGCCTGGGGGTGAGTCGAGCGCAGTTGCTCCAATGCCAGAAGACACGCGCTCCACCAGTCTTCCGGGTCTTGTTGCGACCAGCCCGGATGCGGTCGCGATACGCTCAAACGCGCACCCGCCGAGCCCAGCACCCGGCCGGTTTCATCGAGCAAAATCGCCTTGAGTTCGGAAGTGCCCAGATCGATGCCAAGGGATACACAGCGCTGCATAAAAATCTCACTTGCCGTTGACGGGAGGGCTCAGGGGCATCCACATGAATGTCGAATGCGCAGGGTCGGCGCCAGGCGCACGGTCTGACGTGGCCCTTCGGGGTTATCGATGCAGTTGAGCAACAGCGTCACAGCCTGTACCCCCAATTCTTTGACCGGCTGGGCAATGACACTCAGGCGCGGCAGGAAAAAATCTGCCCAGTCAAAATCATCGAAACCCACCAGCGCCATCTGTTCCGGCACGCCTAGGTTGGCTTCGCGCAGGGCATGCATGGCACCGATGGTCATCAGGTTGTTGCCCGCCATGATCGCGGTGGGCGGTTGTTTCAATTGTAGTAATCGGTGGGTGGCGATCCGCGCAGACTCGCTGCGTGATTCGCCATCGACCAGCAGAGCGTCGTCCCATGGCAAACCCGCATCCGCCAGCGCCGCGCGATAGCCGTCTATGCGCTCTTCGGTGGTACTCAAGCCCGCCGCGCCAGCCACCATGCCGATACGCTGATGGCCATGGCCGATGAGGTGTGCGATCAGGGCGCGCGTCGATTCGCGGTTTTCCACGCCCACCTGGGAGAAACCCTGGGCAGCCAGACGATCCACCAAAACGGCTGGGATCGCGTTGTTCTGCAAATAGCTCAGCGCCAGTTGTTGGGTATCCATGGAAGGCGCAAGCAGAATGCCGTCCACACGCCGATGATGCAGCGCTTTGACGACCCGCAGCTCTTGCTCGGGGTCATCGTGGGTGTCGACGAACAGCATCATGATCCCGTGCCTGGCGCACTCGGTCTCGATGGCGTGTACGGTTTCGCTGAAGTAGTGGTTGGACAACGCCGAAATCGCCACACCGATGGTGTTTGTGCGCGAACGGGCAAGCGAGCGAGCCAGTGTATTGGGAATGTAGCCCAATGCCTGCACTGCTTGCTCGACCGCCGCGACCGTTTGCGCACTGACCTGGCGCGTGCCGTTCAACACGTGAGACACGGTTGAGGTCGAGACCTTGGCCAACCGCGCCACGTCTTCCATTTTTACCACTGACCAACTCCAGACTGAGGAGAGCGAACGACAGATGAACATCCTGTAGGAGCGAATTTATTCGCGAGACATTGGTACATCCGGCGCAAGCCATCGACTGGACTTCCCTCGCGAATGAATTCGCTCCTACAGAACAGCGCGATGTTCAGCGCTTGCTTTCCCAGCCCTTGTAATCACCGATGTTGTCGCGAGTGATCAGCTTGGGGGTCAACAGAGTCACGGCTTCGGCGGGCTTTTTGTCGTTGAGAATGTCATTGCCAACCACCACCGCTTGCTGCGCCATGGTCCATGGGTCCTGACTGGCAGATGCCTGAATTGACGACTCGGTTTTCAGAGCGTTCTCGATGTCCGGCGCACCGTCGACCGACGTGATGATGATGCCGCTGCGTTTCAACTGCCGGGCCGCCAGGTCGCTGCCGATAGCTTGCGGATCGTTGATCGCGAACAGGCCATCGATTTTCGGGAAGCGCGTCAGGTAGCCCTGCATGGCGTTCAACCCGCCTTCGCGCGAGCCTTTAGCGTCCTGATCGTCGGACAGCACCTTGATGTCGGGCGCCGCTGCCAATGCCGCTTTGCAACCGGTCACACGGTCGGTGACCGAGGTCACCTGCGGGCCGTTCTCGATGATCACATTGCCCTTGCCCGAGAGCTTGTCGATGATGAACTGACAAGCCAGCTTGCCAGCTTCGACGTTATCGGTCTGCACCGTGGCGTCGACACCCTTGGCGTTGACGTCCACTGCCACCACGACGATTCCAGCCTTGCGCGCCTTCTTGATAGCCGACTCGATGGCCGACGGATCAACCGCATTGAGCAGGATCATATCCACGCCCGCCGAGATGAAATTATCGATCTGGGTGAATTGCTTGCTCAGGTCGTAATCAGCCGACACCGAGGTGATCTTGGCGTTGGGATTAAGCTCCAGCACCTTGGCTTTGGCGCCTTCGGTGAGTGTCACAAAATATGGGTTGCCCAGCGAACCCATGGTCATGCCCACGGATTTCAGTTCGCGGGCCTCTACGCCTTGGGACAGCAGCGCAGCCAGGCACAAGGTGACGACAGCGGGAAATTTACGTTTGAAGTTCATGATTGCTCTCTTGTGATTATTGTTGAGGCCTTTCTTGAATAACGGTACCGCGTGACTCAGGTTCTCGCGCCAGACTGACGATAGCGATCCAGCGCCACCGCGCCGATGATCACAATGCCTTTGATGATGTATTGCCAGATGTCGGAGACCCCCATCAGCACCAGGCCGTTGGTGAGCACCGCGATAATCAATGCGCCGATCAGCGTGCCGCCGATAGTGCCGACGCCGCCGGTGAAACTGGTGCCGCCGAGGATCACTGCGGCGATGGCGTCCAGCTCGTAGGACTGGCCCAATTGCAGTCCATTGGCGGCGAACAATCGCGACGCACTCATCACCGCGCCGAGTCCGGCCAGCGCTCCCGACAAGGCGTAGACAAACAGCAGCACCTTCCACACCTTGATCCCGGAAAGCCGCGCCGCCTCAGGGTTGCCGCCCACCGAGTAGATCTGCACGCCCATCACCGTGCGCCGCAGGATGAACCAGGACATGGCGATGACCGCCACGGCGATGATCACCAGCCACGGCACGCCGAGTACCGAGTCGTTGCCGATGAAGGCGAAGGGCAAATCCGGGTTGAACACGGTTTTGTCATCGGCCAGCAGACGCGCCAAACCGCGCATGGCAGTCAACGCGCCGAGAGTGACGATAAACGGCGGCAGGCGCATAAAAGCGATCAACCCACCGTTGACCAGCCCAAGCAGCAAGCCGAAACCGATGCCGGCGAAGATTCCGAGCATGCCGTATTGCGGCGACATCGAGGCCTGTAGGGCCACGACCGCTGAGGCCGCGAGAATGGCGCCCACGGAAAGGTCGATGCCAGCGGTCAGAATCACGAACGTCATGCCCGCCGCCAGCACCACATTGACCGACGCCTGCTGGGTGATGATCGACAGGTTTTGCCAGCTCAGGAAGCTGTCGCTCATCAGCGCAAAGCCCACCAGCAGCAAAATCAATACCGGCAGCATGCCGACGGTGCGCATCAGTTCACGCGCCCGTTCGCGCTTGTTGATCGTCGCGACAGTGGCGGGTTTGTCTACGGTCAGACTCATGGCCTGGCGTCCTCTTTATTGTTATTGAAAAACGATGCATCTCTGTAGGAGCGAACTTGTTCGCGAGGCGCCCTCATGGGTTCTTTAGAAAGAGTGCCTCGCGAACAAGTTCGCTCCTACAGGGGGCCGTTGAACACGTCACTTAACTGCCACCCGTCGCCAGGTCAATGATCCGCTCCTGGGATATCTC
Organism: Pseudomonas corni; assembly: GCF_057128765.1. Taxonomy (NCBI): domain Bacteria; kingdom Pseudomonadati; phylum Pseudomonadota; class Gammaproteobacteria; order Pseudomonadales; family Pseudomonadaceae; genus Pseudomonas; species Pseudomonas corni. Next base: position 92,430 of record NZ_JBSKHW010000018.1, on the reverse strand, counting down.
GCTGCCAGACGCGCCGCCTACTTCTGCCACCAACTGCCCTTCGCGCATGATCAGCACGCGGTCGCAGGTGCCGATGATTTCCGGCAGTTCGCTGGAAATCACAACGATGCCAACACCGGCTTTGGCCAGTTCATTGATGATCCGATAAATTTCGGATTTGGAGCCGATGTCCACGCCGCGGGTGGGCTCATCCAGAATCAGCACGTGGGGCTTGACCTCTAGCAGCCGCGCCAGCAAAACCTTCTGCTGATTGCCGCCAGAAAGCGAACCGACGCTGACCTTGCCCGAGGCCACTCGAATGGACAGAGAACGGATCGCCTCAACCGCCCGCTTGGCACCACGCGGACGATCCAGCACACCGCCCGCATGAGCATCCGGCACGCAGGCGCACACGTTGATGTTGTCGCGCACGCTCATGTCGAGAAACAGGCCCTGGGCCTTGCGGTCTTCGGTGAGGTAAACCACCCCGGCCAGAATCGCGTCAGTGGGGTTGTTCAACTGAGTGATGTTTTTGCCTGCAACTTCCAGGGTACCGGTGGTGCGCGGGTCGGCCGCGAAGATCAATCGCGCAAGCTCGGTACGCCCGGCGCCGACCAGCCCGGCGATGCCCAGCACCTCCCCCGCGTGCAGATCAAAACTGCAATTTCGCACCCGCTTGCCGTCGGCCATATCCCGCACGCGCATGACCACCGCACCGGGGTCGTAGGCCGCGTGTTCTTTTTTGTAGAAGCCGGACAGATCCCGGCCTACCATCATCTTTACCAGCACTTCGGCCGACAGCCCGTCACGTTGCAACTGGCCGACGTACTCGCCGTCGCGCAATACTGAAACCCGGTCGGAGAGCTCGTAGATTTCTGCCATGCGATGGCTGATGTAGATGATCGCCAGACCCTGATCGCGCAGCTGTTTGATCAAGGCGAACAGCCGGTCGGTTTCGCGCGACGACAGCGGCGTGGTCGGCTCGTCCATCACCAGAATCTTCGCGTTGGCATGCAATGCCCGGGCGATCTCCACCAGCTGACGCTCGGCAATCGACAGCACGCTGACGGTGGTGGTGGCTTTGAATTCGGCGCCCAGGCGGGCCAGCACCTCGACGCACCCAGCTTCCATGGCCTTGCGGTCGATGGTCCAGCCGCGTCGCAGTTCGCGGCCCAGATAGATGTTTTCCGCCACGCTGAGGTTCGGGCACAGGCTCAGTTCTTGATAGATGACCGCGATGCCTTGGGCCTTGGCGGTCAGTGGATCGAATGCGCCCAAGACCTGACCATTGACCCGAATCTCACCGCCGGGATCGGCCTGATAGGCGCCCGAGAGAATTTTCATCAGCGTGGATTTGCCCGCCCCGTTTTCCCCCATCAGCGCATGGACTTCACCGGCATAGACTTTCAGGGCGACGTCTTTGAGCACGCGCAGGCCGTTGAAGGTCTTGGAAATGCCGCGCATTTCGAGAACAGGGGTCGCACTAGTGTCAGGAAGGGATGCGGGTAAAGCAGAGGGCGCGCTCATGAAAAAGCGCTCAAAGCAATAAAGTGGTCGACGTCGCTGGGCGAGCGAACGTGCGCGAACCGAGAAGGCTGGCTGTTCATTTCAATCCTCGAGGTTTCTTGTTCTTATTTTTTATCAGTTTCAACCGCATTAATCGTCAGCAACAGAGTAAGGCCGGACGACACTGAAGTAGCAACTGGAAACACTCTAGAACAGCTGAATCGTTTCACGCAAGCGCTTGCTCTTGATAAACGCGCAAATAAATCTTGATAAAGCCGAAATGCGCAACTGGCAATCGGGTCGCGCGAAGGCAGATGTGCAGAGCAATCAGCCAGCCTCAGGATCCTTGTCAGGCTCCGGGAACAATGCATCCATCCGGTGGCGTTTGTTGCCGGTGCGTACCGGAGCCATGGCGGCAGATTCAGCCAGCTTCGTCGCCATTTCCCAGTGCCGTTCCTGCTGCCCCTCGGGTTTGCCCTCGGTTTCCCATATCGCCTCTGCCAACTGGCGGATAGTGTCCTGATCGATGTCCATCCCCACTCCCCCTTCAGGCCAGTTCATACATGTAGCCGGTAGCAGCCGATCTCGCCAGCCGCTACCGCTTGCAACTCGTTGCCGGAATATGTCGGGCTGTTGCGCCCGCTGTGAAAAGTCCAGCACCGTTACCCCGTGCAGCCGCTGGCGCACGCTGCGCAAATATCGGATCGCCATGACTCAACAAGCGCCGGGCGGAATGCCGCCCTTGTTGAAGTCTTTCAAGCGCTCTTTCTCCTCTGGGGTGGAGTGAGCGGGCGTGTCATCGGCAGGTGGCTGTTTGGTTTTCTCGGGCTCAGTCATCGCGCTTGCTCCTCTGAAATACTCGGTTGAGCGTTGACGCTCAGCGGTGGCGTCGGTTGAGCAAAATGCTCACCAGCAAACCTGCGCCTGCGGCTGCGGCAACGGCCTGCCAAGGGTTGGCCTTGACGTAAGCTTTGGCGGACGAAAACGCGTTGCTGCTGCTATCGACGACGGTGTCATAGGAAGGAACTGTATCGGCGGCACGGTCCAGGAATGCGCCCAGGCGCTGGCGTGCCTGGCTGGTCCGGTCTTCGTTGAGTGCGTCACCAGCCCGCAGCAAGGCGTCGGTTTCGTCCAAAAACGTTCTGAGTTCCGAGCGCGTCTTGTCGTAAAGGTCGTCAGTCAGATTTTTCGTGATGTCTGTGGCCATGCTCGCGTACCTGGTTGAGTTGTCGAACAAGGTTGACCCGGCGCCGCGCGGCTTCGTTCAACCGGAGTGAATACCGATAATCAAAACAATGCCGCAAGCGGTCACTTGCCGGTGATCACGCCTGTCATTGCAGTGAATTGGGATTGGCGATTCTGCAATTTGTCGAGCACTTCAGCTGGCGTCGACTCGCGAAACACCACCATGTGCCCCACTTCCTCTCCACCCTCGGTTACGCGTTCGATGTCGTTGATCATCCAGGTTTTCAATTCGTCAGCCGTGATGCCCAACTGCTCGGCGACCTTCAAATGGAAACGTTCCTGATCGTACTGATTGAATGATTCGCTGTTCATGGGGATGTCCTCTTCGTCAGTGATGTAGTTAGGGCTGCGAAGAGGGACAACAGTTCAGCGAGATCCGTGACAGCTATGCCCAACCCGCTAAACGGATAAGGGTGCGCTATACGCGAAGAATGAAGAATGGGGACAGGTGCTCAATGCACCGAGGAGATCATCAACAGTCCGCCAGCAAGGCCAGCCTGTTGCGCAGCTTCGAGCTTGGCGTAGCTGCGATCGTACTCGCGCCATACCGGCGATATACGCTCGCCTGCTTTATGAGTCAGCACATCAATGGTCCAGGGTGCATTAACCCCGGTGCGGTACGCATTGACGGTGATCTGAAAGGCGCCTTCGACATAGTCGCGGGAGAGATAAGTGCTTTGCATGACGTGCTCCTTACAACGCGATCCCAGGAAGCCTGGGAGGTAGGGCAGTCAAAGCGGTCACCGTTAGCAGCGACATTTAACCGGGCCATGTTTCCATGGCCACACACATCCGACGGTGTCGTTACGTATTCGTTCAGATTGATTAATGCCGCATTGAAGGACTGTTAGTAATAAACGGAAACACTTTGATAATAAGAATAATTACTATTAACCACATTGTGAAAATTTTGTTAGGCTCCGACCCGGCGTTCATAGCCCTTAGCCTGCACTTGATTTTTTCAGGAATCTCACAATGCTGCGTCCCGTCATTCCCGCGTTGGCTACCACCCTGGCCTTTGGTTTTTCCGCGTCCGTTTTTGCGGCGCCCGTTCAGCTCAATCTCCCTGCACAACCGTTGGCCACGTCACTGACACAGCTGGGCAAACTCAGCGGTATGCAGGTGATCTTCGATGCGCAACGGGTGGCTGGAAAGCAGGCACCCATTATTCAGGGTGATCTGGAGCCAGAGCTTGCGTTGCAGCGTCTGCTGGCAGGCACTGGACTCACAGCGGTCGTGGACGGTAACTCGGCCCGCGTAACCGAGCCGACACAGGGCGCCATTGCACTGGACGGTGTGAACATCAACGCTGACTACGGCGTTGCAGGCATGGCGACCACGGAGAACACCCGCTCCTACACGACGGGCTCCATGAACACAGCGACCAAGCTGCCGCTGTCGATCCGCGAGACACCTCAGTCTGTCAGCGTGATCACTCGCCAGCGTATGGACGATCAGGGCATGAACGACCTCAATGACGTGGTCAAATACGCGCCAGGCGTGACGCTTCACAAAACGGCTTCAGACCGTCAGGAGTTTCTGGCGCGAGGCTTCAAGATCGACAACATCATGTACGACGGTCTGCCGACCAGCATCAGCACCTACACCCAGGATGTGATTTCAGGTGCGGACCTGGCGATGTTCGACCGAGTTGAAGTGGTGCGCGGCGCCACGGGTCTGATGACTGGCGCAGGCAGCCCGGCAGCAACGCTGAACCTGGTGCGCAAGCGCCCGACTGCTACGCCGCAGGTCAGCATTACTACGGGCGCCGGCAGTTGGGATCGCTATCGCACCGAAATCGACGCGTCCAACAAGCTCAACGAATCCGGCACCGTGCGTGGTCGCGTTGTGGCCGCCTATCAAGATGATCACAGCTTCGCCGACGTGCGGGAAAATCAGCGGCAGACGTTCTACGGGATTCTCGAAGCCGATCTCAGCGACGCGACAACGTGGACCATCGGCGCCTCCAGGCAACGGGACGACAACACCTCCGACTGGGGCGGTCTGCCGAGCGGTCCGAACGGTGAAGACTTGCACCTCAAGCGCTCGACCTTCCTCAGCAACGACTGGTCGTATTGGGACAAAGACAACATCAGCGTCTTTACCGACCTGACCCACCGCTTCGACAACGGCTGGTCGGCCAAGCTTGCCGCCGCGAAAATCTGGGCCAGCGCCGATACCTTTTCCAGCTATCCGGGTAATTACGACGGCGCCGGGTTCCAGCAGTACTCCGGCAAGTACAAAGACGACGATGACCAGACCAACCTGGATGCTTCGCTCTCCGGACCGTTTCAGTTGTTTGGCCGCGAGCACGAGCTGGTGGTGGGCGTGAGTCATCGTGAAGAGAAGTTCGATCAGTGGGGCGGCTGGACAGCAGGCACGCCGTTCAATATTTATGACTTCGACCACAATCTGCCCAAGCCTGAGGTTGACACCTCGCTGTATGAAAGCCGCAACACCTCCACCGAAAAAGGCGTTTATGCCGCCGCTCGCTTCAACCCCATCGAGCCGCTGCACATCATTCTCGGCAGCCGGGTCAGCTGGTACGACTACGACAACCGGGCAGGCACGGGCGATTACAAAGTCACCCGTGAAGTCACGCCGTATGCCGGGATCATCTATGACCTGAACGACACCTATTCGGCCTACGCCAGCTACACCGAAATCTTCAAACCCCAAAGCCAGATGGACGCCGATCGCAAGGTCCTGGACCCAATGACCGGCAAGAACTACGAAATCGGTTTGAAGGGCGAATATTTCGAAGGCGCGCTGAATGCGTCGGTGGCGCTGTTTGAAATGGAGCAGGAAAACCGCGCTTATCTGCTGGACAACCAGAACGCAACCAACTGCCCATCGTTCCCGGCCTCAAGTTGCTACGGCGCCGCCGGTAAAGTGCGCAGCCGCGGGATCGACACCGAACTGACTGGCTCGCTGACGCCTGACTGGCAGTTCTCGGCGTCCTACACGTACGTACTCAGCCAGTACATGGAAGACGCGACCAAGAGCAACGAAGGCAAATTGTTCGCGCCCAACCAGCCCAAGCATTTGTTCAAAGCCGCAACCAGCTACAACCTGACCGGTGATTTGCATAAATGGCGAGTGGGCGGGGACGTTTACGGCCAGAGCAAAACCTTCAACCGCGTCGGCAACGGCACCGCCGACCAGGACGCCTATGGCATTGTCGGCTTGATGGCCGGTTATCGCTTCGACGAAAACTGGGACGGTCGGGTCAATGTCAACAACCTGTTCGACACCCGCTACTGGCAAGGCATCCCGACCGCAGGCGGCACCGGCATGTACGGCGACCCACGCAACGTGATGTTCTCGCTGAAATGGACACTTTAACGGGCAACAGCTGAATCCCTGTAGGAGCGCGCTTGCCCGCGAAGGCAATCTTGATGCACCTGATGCGTTAATTGACCCACCGCAATCGCGGGCAAGCGCGCTCCTACAAATGGACTGCTACACCCGCAAACTGCTGCGCGAAACACAAACCCCGTAGGAGCGCGCTTGCCCGCGAAAGCAATCTTGCCGGGGTGCGTTACTTTGGCAGAACGATGTAATCGTTGCTGTGAATGACGCCGCCGTGTTCGCCCTCCACCAGATGAATGTAGCGACCGCTGACTTGGTCAATCGGCAGGCAATCATCAACGTCGAGCAGCGCGTCGGTATGGGATTGAGACCATTGCCTGAGCATGTGGCGCTTACCTTTTACCTTCGCTTCGGCCTTGGTTTTGGCCACGACCAGCACATAGTGATGGGCTTCACCGAACACTTGCGCCTCATAACCGCCCAGGTTGATGAAGTACAGGCGCGGCGACCCTGGCAACGGGGCCAGCGGGCTCAGTTCGACTTTCCAGCCATCGACGCCGTCCACCTGCATCCAGGAATCGATATGCACCCCCACCGGGCTGCCGAACCACCCTTCGCGCAACTGAGGATAAGCCGCCTCCAGCGTGTCGGCCACGGCAAACACCACGTCGTGGACTTCGATTTTCGCTCTGGGATGTTTACCCCCCAGCATTACCACAAACAGCATAAGCGCATCCTTTGACTGGCCGCCCAAAAGCGGCGGACGTTGCAACGGCCGATGGTAACCGAACCATTGCAACAGGTTGCAGCCATGGTCGCTATTGATTCTGCCCGCAGCCTGGGTCGCTTTCGATTCTGCGCGCAGAGCAGTTGCTTTTGCTTCTGCCCGGAGGGCGTAGGAGCCTGACTTGTCGGCGATGGGCTGCGCAGCAGTCCTCAATCAAGCGACGCGGTTTTGCCTGATGCACCGCACGCGTCGGTTTTACTGCCGGTACCCGTCAGATCGTCCGCAAACGGAACGCCGCCCGGCCAGACTCCTATGCCCTCCGGGCAAAAGCGCCGATCCGGCTGACCAACCGACGCCTGTTGGAGCGAGGCTTGCCCGCGAAGTACATAACGCAGTGCATCAGGTAAAACACGTTTCCAGCTTCGCGGGCAAGCCTCGCTCCAACGGGATTTGCGTGGCGTCAGATGAGACTAAGTGTCTGCTTTAGGGCCGCTTCGCGCCCCATCGTCGGCAAGCCGGACTCCTACGCCCTCCGGGCAGAGGCAGCGTTGCGGCGATCAGACGGGCCCCGTTGGAGAGAGGCTTGCCCGCGAAGTCCATAACGCAGTGCATCAGGTAAACCGCGTGGCGTTCGAGGGCTGGCGTGCTCATATACAGTCATCAAGCAGCTTGGCGAGCACGTGAAGACCCTTTCTATTACTTCGATAGCAAGCGTTGATTCGCCGCGCGTCCGTTCAGGGCCTACGCTTCAAGCATGAAAACCGTTCGTATTCGGCTTCAGCGTCAAGCAATGCCGGAATCAGGAGAAATCATCATGCCCAAGTTCATCACCGATCTGCACCTGGAAAACTTCTTCAGCAACACCCACGACACTGATGCTTCATCGCGCATTGTCCTGTCCTCACTGGCCTTCCCGCTTTCGATCGTTTCGGGGTTATTGCTGCTGGACGGCGCGCTGAGCGCCAGCTTGACCTCGGCGGCCATTGGCGTGCTGGGCATGGTGGCGGCACAAGCGATCAAAACCCGAACTCGATAAAAGCTCGGGTTTTTTGCGTTTCACATCCGCTTCAAATCGGCAAAACGCCTAACCAAACACCGTCACCGTCTGGCGACTGATCGCCACCAACTCCCCGTTTGGCGCCCACAATGCCGCCGACGTATGCCCGTAACCATCACGCGCATGTTCGATCACGGCTTGATATTGAGTCCAGTCATGGGTCGTCAACTCAGGCAAAGGCTGCACGAACTCGATAGTCCAGGTCAGCGAACTGCCTGGGGCCGGCTTGCTCAGATGCGGCAACAGAGCCGGCGGCCAAGTGTCGACCAGCGCCAGCAGATGCGCCTCGGTCAGCCTTTCTTTCTCGACACCCTTTAACCGCGCGTAACCGCCAATGGCTGGAGATTTAGTGTTGGAAAATGGCATCCCGCCCAGCGCCCAACGCATATCAATGAAGCGCAGGTATTCGGGCATCACCCCCGGGATAAACGGGAATTGCGTCACCTCGCTCACCGGTTTGAATTCGGGCGCCGGATGCGCGGTGACAGCAATCGATGATTCGCGGGCCGCGCCGAAGCTGCCCTGAATCAGGGTCATCACTTCGCCGTTCTGCGTCGCGCGGCCCAGCACCTGGCTGACCGCCTTGCCCTCACGCAGGACCTCCACGTCAAAGCTGATTGGCACATCCGGCTCAGGCGGCCCGACAAAGGTGATTGCCAACGAACGAATAGGTCGATCTGCCGGGACCTTCGCGCGCATCGCCTCAAACTGCAGCGCCGCCATCAATCCCCCGAAGCACGAACGGCCTTGGGACCACTCTCGCGGGATCGTCACCGATTGCGGATTGTCACGCACCGCGTCGAGCAATTCAGAAAAGGTCATGGGCACTCCGGTAGAAAAGACGGTCGACATGTATTGCATCGATCTTAACCAGCGAACCCCGCCGAAGCAGGGTTCATATGCGCCATTTCAGCGGCCTGAATCCGGTTCAGGGATGAGCTGGCTTGCCGAAGCAGGCCTCCCCCAGGCGCAGCAGCGATTTATCGGATTTGGCCTCGGCGCGCAAAATGCCCAGTTGCCAACCAGCGATGCACGGCGCCAGATCTGCCTGTTGCCCGGCCTGGGCCAACCATTGCAGATGATCGTGCCAGTCGCCGAGTGCGCCTTGCGCCGCTTTCAAGCGTTTCTGCATGCCCTCGGGCTGATGACTGAGTTCGGGATACGCCTCGGCGGCGTAGCGCACACGTTTGATGAGCAGGCGCAGACGATGACGGTCATGGGCCGGATCGGCCATGGCGTCCTTAAGTTTTTTCCACTGTTTATCCATCTGCTTTTCGATGCGCTTGCGTAATTGCTTGAGTAAACCGTGACGCTGCTGGGCGCGTAAAAACGCAGGCAGTTTATCCAGCACACCGAACAGGCGATTGAGTTCCGCTGACGACGCCACTTGTGGGCAAGCGCGGTCCAGATATTGCGTGCGTTTAAGCGCTGCGGCTTTCAGGCCCTGCTCCTGAAGAAATGCCGCCAGCACCTGCATGTCCCGCAGCGGCGTAGTCAGATCGCCGACGCCCTTGGCAGCCTCTTCGACCTGGTCCAGCCCCGGCAAGCCGCGCAACGGACGCAACACGCTTCGCAAGCGCCGCACCGTGGTGCGCAGGTCATGCAGCGCTTCGCTGTCGGTGGATTCCACCAGTCGGGCGTGACAGGACAACAACTTGATATTGAGACTGAAGATCTCGGCGATCAGGTGATCCACCATCGCAGACATGAACCGCTCCTTAAATGACCGTGTACGACTGATGATTTGACGCTATGGCTTGTCTTTGGCTGCCGATAACCGCCATGGCAAGCTACGGCGCAGCATTTTCAGACTGCGGCGTAACTGCCCGATGGAACCTGCGCCTGCGCCATAGCGCTGGGCTTCAAAATCCCGGCCAAAGTTCTCGATGGCAAGTGCATGCTGGGGAAAATGCAGTGCCGCCCGCCGGGAAAACGCCTGAGCGCCCTCCCCCGATTGTCTCTTGAGACCGTGCCGGGCAAGCAAGCGTTCGAATCGGTTGAACAAGCGAAGCTGCGAATCGCTTTCGCGCTGCCAAGGCTTGAACAGCCACAACGCCAGTATCGCCAGAATCACCAACACCCCGCCCACAAATACCGGCGCATCGAACCCCGAGAACCAGCGCCCCAGTACCTGCAACTGCTGCTGCCCCTGATACCCCAGCACCCAGCGCTGCCAGCCGTAATTCAAGCTGTCCCAGCTCAGGCGCATCGAATTGAGCCACGACACATTGCGATAACGCAGCGCAGACATGGGCGAATCGGAAAGAAACGCTTCATCCGACGCCAGCGCCTGCTCCAACCCCTGTTCGATACGCGCCGGTGCGACCGCGGCAGTAGGATCAACGCTGCGCCAGCCGATGCCCGGCTGCCAGTATTCAACCCAGGCGTGGGCGTCGAACTGGCGCACGCTGATGTAGTTGCCATCCGGGTTCAGCTCGCCGCCCTGATACCCCGCCACCACCCGCGCAGGAATCCCGGCGGCGCGCAGGACAAAGGTCATGGCCCCGGCGTAATGGGCGCAAAAACCCTGGCGACTGGCAAACAGGAAATCATCGATGCTATTGGGTCCGAGCACAGGCGGTTTGAGCGTGTAGTGATAAGGCTCGTCGGTGAAGTAGCTGAGCATTCCATTGACCAGCGCGTCAGCACGGGGGTAACGCCGCTGCAACTGCGCTGCCCATTCCCGCGCTTGAGGATTGCCCTTGGCAGGCAGTTGCAGGTTCTGCAATCGCGCCCCGTCACTGAGCACGGTTTCACGCACGGCATCTGGCCAGGATTTAGCTTCGTACAGCACCGACTGATCGATGGGCCGTCGACGCTGCCAGCGGAAATCGCTCATCTGCCGCGCACCGGCCAATTGCGGTTCTGCGACGTCCAGGGTCATCAGCCAAGGCTTGCCGCTGGGCTCCATGACAATGCTGTAGGCCAGCGCCTCACCCTGTTTGCGCCAGTCCGGCGCGTCTGGCACTTGCGCCCGAGAGGACTGCGACCAACGCCTGCCGTCGAACTGTTCCAGGGTCAGGCCACGCCAATATTGCTGGTCGCGGGGCGGCAGGGCACCTTCGAAACTGGCGCGAAACACCAGCGCCGCCGATTTGGTCAGCTCTGCGATGTCCCCCGGCGCCATGCTGTCTGATAGCCCGGTCAACGCCTTGGTGCTCGGCTGCGGCAGCGACCACAACGGCTCCAGGCGCGGGAAGAACAAAAACAGCAGCAGCATCAGCGGCACCGCTTGCAGCAACAGCTTCGCCGCCAGTTTGAAAGTGCCCGCCGGTTTGTTTCCCAGGCTCGATTGCTGGAGGCCGATCAATGCCGCCAGCAACGTACTGATCGGCAACAGAGTGAACAGGCCCCAGAGCAAATCGTCCTCGAACAGATAGCCCACCACCACGCAGAAGAAGCCGAGAAAGATCAGCACCAGAGCATCGCGGCGGGTCTGCATTTCCAGCATCTTCAGGATGAACGCCGCGATCAAAAGAGCAGCGCCTGCGTCTAGGCCGACCAGGCTGCCCCGCGCGAGAAATATCCCCCCTGCCGTGCCGACCAGTAGTCCCGACTTGATCCAGGTGCCGGGGCTGCGCACGCGCATGCGGAATATTTGTATGCGCCAGAAGGTGCAGGCCAGCCACAGGACAATCAGCGCCACTGGTACGTGCAACGCAAACGGCACGATGACCAACGCCTGTGCCACCAGTAACCAGTTCAGGCTGGTGCGCTGGATGGGCTGATTGAGCGTGGACTGAGCTTTCATCGGCGGCACCCGTTCATGCGCGCGCGCCGTATAACGCGAGGGCCCTGAGGCAGGTTTCGCGATGCACATCGCCGCTGCCCACCGTTGACAGAAAACCGGGCAAGCGCAGGGCAAACGGCTGCTGGCGTTGCGATAATTCCAAGACCCAATAACACAATCGGGAAAGGCGTTCCTCGATGTCGCCGCCCAGTGCCATGAAATCCAGGCATAAATCGTTGCCGCTCAGTTCAGTGAAATCCTTGACCAGCAAGCCCTGCCCACGGGAATAGGCCTTCCAGTGCAGGCGGCGTCGGGAATCACCCGATTGAAACGGCCGCAAACCCTGATAGTCATCGACGCCTTGCCCCCGCGTCGCCTGGCCCTGATCTTCGACATGGGGCTGCGAGCCTTGCAGCAACGGCATCGCACCGGGCACCGGGCGCGGATAAATGAGTACCGTCTGTTCCAGATCCAGCCAGCTCCAGGCACGAAAAATCCCCAGCGGGAATACGCTTTCGACCCGCAACCGCGGCGCGCGCAGCCAGCCACGAGTAACAGCGGGTAGAGTCACCTCGGTCTCGGTCAGACGGTCGGGATCGACGTCGGTCTGCTGCAACTGCTCGCTGTCCCAGCCTAAGGAAACCGCCTGATGACTTTGTCCACTGCTTTCCAGACGCAGGCGCAACTGCACCGGCTCGCCGACAAACACCGACCGCGCGGAACCGGCGCTAAGGATTAGCCCGCTGAGGTTGCGGTAAGTGTGGAGGATGGCCAGGATCGCCACCGACAACAGCAGGAACGTCAGTCCGTAGGCGAGACTGTTTTGATAGTTGATCGACACCAGCAGCATCAAAAACAGCACGAGCGCATAAGTGCCACCAACGCGGGTGGGCAGGATAAAAATTCGGCGGTGATCCAGTTCGATCCGTGCAGCGGGGGGAATGCGTCGAACCACCCAGCGCTGCCAGATCGGTTTCAACCGTTCGATCAAAGCACCGGCACCTCGCGCAGTAGCCATTGAACCAGCGCCCCGCCGCCATGCCCGGTCGGATCGGTGCGCTCGCGCAGGCGATGGCCGATCACCGAGGGCAAAATCGCCTGGACGTCTTCCGGAATTACGTAATCACGTCCCATGAGCATGGCCCAGGCCCGCGCTGCCGCAAGAATCGCCAGACTGGCACGCGGCGACAGGCCATAGGCAAACTGCGGCTGGCTGCGGGTGGCATCCACCAGTCGCAAGACGTAATCAACCAACGCGTCGCTGGCGCGTATCTGCCGCGCTTCGGCCTGAAGCGCTGCCAATTGGGCGTGATCGATGATCGGTTCGATGCGCGGCAGCAGTTCGCGGCGGGACTCGCCCAGCAGCAGCGCCTTCTCCGCCGAGCGGGCCGGGTAGCCCAAGGAAAGACGCATCAGGAAGCGGTCCAGCTGAGATTCGGGCAGCGCAAAGGTGCCGCCCTGACTGAAGGGATTTTGCGTGGCGATGACGAAAAACGGATCAGGCAGCAAGCGAGTTGCGCCTTCGATGGTGACCTGGCCCTCTTCCATCGCTTCGAGCAACGCGCTCTGGCTTTTGGGCGTGGCGCGATTGATTTCGTCGGCCAGCACCAGTTCGGCGAAGATCGGTCCCGGATGAAAAGTGAATTGCCCGGTATCGCGATCAAAAACCGAGGTACCGAGAATGTCCCCCGGCAGTAGGTCCGAGGTGAATTGAATGCGTTGAAAACTTAAGCCCAATACCCGCGCCAACGTATGGCTGAGGGTGGTTTTGCCCATGCCGGGCAGGTCTTCGATCAGCAAATGGCCGCCACCCAGCAGGCAAGTCATGGCCAGCCGAACTTGCGGCTCTTTGCCCAGGATCACTTCATTGATCGCGTTGAGGCACGCATCCAGTTTTCTGCCCATTGGAAACTCTCTCCAGGCGACTGCTCATGGCGGATAGGGCTGCGATAGAGGCCAGACGTGCAGCCACTTTAAAGTCAGCGTAGGCGTTTTCGCCAGAGGGGAATGGGGATTTAACGAGGAGATTGGAAGGTAGCGCGAAATTGATCGTGCCCAGGCACCGCGAGCAACCTGTGGGAGCGGACCTGTCCGCGAAGACTGAGGGTCAGACGAAGGAAATACGTCGGATGTACTGGCCCCTTCGCGGACAGGTCAGCTCCCACGGGTGTGGGAACGATCAACGCTGTTGCCTCAACGCCCCGCGCGGGACTCTTTGATGTAGAAACGAGCTTTTTCGGCTTTTTCCGAGCAGCCTTCAAAGGCTTCGAATTGCTGTTGGGTTTTGGCGCCGGTCAGCAACGACAGGGCTTTAGAGTAGCTGACGGTGCCAGCAAAGCCTTCGGCTTTGGCCAGATCCAGTTCATGCCAGGCGCTGTCCAGTTGCGTGGCGCAACTGTCGCGGTAAGCAGTTTTACCGGCGCAACCTGTGAGCATCAGGGCTAATAAGGGCAGGCAGATCCACGCTTTCATCGGGTGTTACCTCAACAAGGGAAATCGACAATGCGGCTTTGACGGTAACGTGCTGCGAAAGTGCCATGGCCGGGCCGCAGAGTAGCGGTTTTATCGCTTGACGGGGGTGACGATTTCGGAGGACACATGAACTGTTTCAAACTGTAAATCCATGACGACCGGGAAACGGCAGATGAAAAAACGAATTGCGCTGGTTTTGGGGTCAGGAGGCGCGCGGGGTTACGCACACATCGGCGTAATCGAAGAGCTGGAACGGCGGGGATACGACATCGCCTGTATTGCTGGCTGCTCCATGGGCGCAGTAGTTGGCGGGATTTACGCGGCGGGCAAACTGCCGCAATACCGGGCGTGGATCGAAAGCCTGGATTACCTGGATGTGCTGCGGCTGGTGGACGTGAGTTTTCGTCTCGGTGCGATCAGAGGTGAGAAGGTGTTCGGGCAGATTCGCGAAATCGTCGGCGATATCAATATTGAAGATTTGCGCATCCCCTACACGGCAGTCGCGACAGACTTGACCAACCAGCAGGAAATCTGGTTTCAGGAGGGCAATCTGCACTCGGCCATGCGCGCCTCGGCGGCGATTCCAAGCCTGTTCACCCCGGTGATCCAGGGCAATCGCATGCTGGTAGACGGCGGGCTGCTCAATCCGTTGCCAATCGTGCCGGTGGTGTCGGCCCATTGCGACCTGATTATTGCCGTCAACCTCAACTCCACCAACCAGTCCAATTATCAACTGCCGGTGATCGAGCGCCCCCCTGCCGTGAAAAAGCGCTTTGATAGCCTGATCAATTCGATTGGCTCGCATTTGCCCTTTCGCCGCAAGCTGGACGTAGCGGGTGGCGATGTGCGGCGTCTGGAGCAGGACAGTCTGAAAGCGTCCGCCGCGACTCTGGGCAATCCGTGGATGGAGACTGAATCGGCTGATCCGCAAGGGCAGCAACCGGCGGCTGCGCCTCAGGCACCGGGCGCGCCCAAGTCGGCGAGTGGTTCAATCATCGTCGACAATGTCGGGCCTGCGTCGCTGCTGGACTTGATCAACCAGAGCTTTGAGGTGATGCAGACCTCTTTGGCCCAATACAAGATCGCCGGTTATCCGCCAGACATCCTGATCAACGTACCCAAGCGCGTGTGCCGGTTCTTCGAATTCTACAAAGCCCCGGAACTGATCGCCTTGGGCCGGATGATCGCCAGCGATACCCTGGATCGGTATGAGCGCGAGCATGATCATTGAGTTGTGAGCAGATGCGGTGATTGATTCTGGCCGGAGGCCGTAGGAGTTGACTTGTCGACGATCTGCCGGGGACCGGCAGTAATCCTGTGAATGCGGTGTGTCAATGTGCCCCATAGCGTCAGGTTTTGGGGCCGCTGCGCAGCCCATCGCTGCCGTCGTAACCTCCGAGAGCTCCTACGCCTCCGGCAGAAGCACCGTCACCCGCCCTCAACCAACCGATACCCAACCCCTGCCTCGGTCACGATAAACCTCGGCGCCGCGGGGTCATCAGCCAATTTCTGCCGAAGATGCCCGACCACGATCCGCAGGTAATGGGTGTCTTCGGTGTGGGTCGGGCCCCAGATGTCCTTGAGCAGTTGCTGTTGGGTGATGACTCGTCCCGGATGCCGCGCCAGTTGCGCCAGCACCGCGTATTCCTTGCGCGTCAGGCCGACTTCAACCCCTTCCAGCGACACCCTCCGATACGCCAGATCCACCGTCAACGGCCCGATCACCAACGCCGATTCCGGCTGCCCGCTGTCCGGTGCCTGGCGCAACAGCGCGCGAATCCGCGCCAGAAACTCTTGAATCCCGAACGGCTTGGTCACGTAATCGTTGGCCCCGGCATCCAGCGCCCGGACTTTCTCGCCCTCGCTGGCACGCACCGACAACACCAGCACCGGCACTGTCGACCACTCGCGAAATTCGCTGAGCACGTCCTGCCCGTCCATATCCGGCAAACCTAGATCGAGCACCAGCAAATCCGGTTTGTTCAACGCCGCCTGGCTCAGACCTTCAGTCCCGGTCCCGGCCTCCAGCACTTTGTAGCCCTGGGAGA
Organism: Pseudomonas corni; assembly: GCF_057128765.1. Lineage (NCBI taxonomy): Bacteria > Pseudomonadati > Pseudomonadota > Gammaproteobacteria > Pseudomonadales > Pseudomonadaceae > Pseudomonas > Pseudomonas corni. The sequence goes on along the minus strand of NZ_JBSKHW010000018.1, from coordinate 76,354 downwards.
CGAGACTGATGCGCAGAAATTTACGAATCTGCGGCTCGTCATCGATCACCAGAATGGTCGCCGTCTGGCTCATGGCTGTCCTGTCAGTACGGTTAAAAACACGAGCGTAACGCAACAATGACTCACAGCGCTTGTTCCCCTTCCTCGGGAGGTTGAGCCGGCAACGGCAGATGCAGACTGATGCAGGTGCCGCGCCCGTCGATCCCTTCTCCGACGCTGATACGCCCGCCATGGGCGCCGACCATGCCCTGACAGATCGCCAGCCCTAAACCGGTGCCCTGCCCGCCTCGATCGCCACGGGCAGCGGTATAGAACATATCGAAAATCTTCGCCCGCTCAGCCTCCGGAATACCCGGACCTTCGTCACTGACGGCAAACACCAGCTCATTGTCCTGCGCGTGAACTGCCAGTTGCAGACGCCCATGCAGCGGAGAAAAGCGCGCCGCGTTCTCCAGCACATTGACCAGCGCCTGTTCAATCAACGCCGCGTGCACATAAAGCAGCGGCAGATCGGCGGGCAACTCGGTGCTCACCGCCAGCGGCGCCAATACCGCGCGCAGCCGGTTCAACGCGCTGCCGACGATGTCGCCCGGGGACACCCAGTCCCGCGCCAGCTTCAACGCGCCGTGACCCAGCCGCGTCATGTCCAGCAAGTTTTGAATGTAGCGGTCCAGGCGCTCGGCCTCATCCCGGGTGCCTTCAAGCAATTCCCGACGATCTTCCAGCGGGATCGCCTCACCCAGCGCCAACAGGCTGTCGATGCTGCCGCGCATGGAGGTCAATGGCGTACGCAAATCATGGGACACCGACGCCAGCAAGGCGCTGCGCAGTTGTTCGGTTTCGCCGTGCAGACGCGCCGCTTCCAGATCGTCGGCCAGTCGCACCCGAGCAAGCGCCTGGCCCAACGGTTGGCTGAGGGCGGTGAGCAAACGCCGACGCTGCGGAGTAAACGTCTGGCCTTCACGTGCGCAAACGCCCAGCAATGCCAGCGGCGCATCGTCGACCCATAGCGGCAGCCACCACCAGCGTCCCGACGGCAAGGTGCCGGTGCCTTTGCCCGCAGGCTGGCCGTGTTGCCAGGCCCAGTCGGCGGCAGCGCGTTCGGGTTCGGAAAACTCCAGTGGACCGCCGATTTCCACGGCCCAGCCTTGTTGCCCGTCAGGATTGAGCACGCACAGTTGTAGCTCCTTCCATCCGCTCAGGTGCTGCTCGGCGGCGCTCAAGACAGCCTGACGATCAGTGGCTGCGGTGAGCTTGCGTGAGAGGTCGAGCAATTCGCTGGTTTCTTCTTGAGTGTCGCGCAGTGCCCGCAACTGGCGGCGCTGCTGGGCGGCGAGATTACCGGTCAGCGCGGCCATCAGCAGGAAAAACGACAACGTCAGCACGTCTTCTTCGCGCTGGATGCTCAGGGAAAAATTCGGTGGAATGAACAAAAAGTCGTACGCCAGAAACGATGCCACGGCGCACGCCAATGCCGGGCCGAGGCTGCTGCGCACCGCAACCAGCAACACCGCCGCAAGAAAAACCAGCGAGATGTTCGGCAGTGCCAGCACGCTGGAGACTGCCCATGCCAGCGCGCTGGCGGCCACGGTGGCGAGTAAAGCCAGACCGTAGTCGAACCAGACCAACGCCCGAGGGGACGCTGAACGCGGTTGATCGGCACGCGCTTCGCTGTCTAGCACGTTGATTTCCAGGCCATGAACATTGCGCAGCAGACGCGCAGCCAGTCCGCCGCCAAACACGCGACGACGCCAGCGAGGACGGGATTGACCGACCAACACCAGGCTCGCCCGGCGCTCGGCGGCGTGCTGAATCAGGGTTTTCGCCACTTCTGGCGCACGCAGCACCACCACTTCACCACCCAGACGTTCAGCCAATTGCTGGGCATTTTGCAGACGGGTACGCGCCAGCTCGTCGAAAAACCGCCCATTGTCCACATGCACCAGGCTCCACGGCAGATGCCGACGCTGGGCGACGCGGCTGGCGTGGCGCACCAGACGTTCGGCCTGGGCATCGCCGTCGATGCCAACCAGCAAGCGTCCGCGCACCGCAGGCGCGGCTTGCCCCAACTGGCGATAACCCTGGGCCAAATCGTTATCGACCTGGGCTGCGGCAGTCTGCATCGCCAGTTCGCGCAGGGCCGTGAGATTGGTTTGCGAGAAGAAGGCGTCGATAGCGGCGCGGGCCTGTTCCGGCACATAGACCTTGCCGTCGCGCAGGCGCTCCAGCAGTTCCCGAGGCGGAAGGTCGATCAGCACCAGTTCAAAGGCTTCCTGGAGCACCCAGTCCGGCAGGGTTTCGCGCACTTGCACGCCGGTGATGCCGCGCACCTGGTCGTTGAGGCTTTCCAGATGCTGGACGTTGACCGTGGTGTAAACGTCGATCCCGGCTGACAGCAATTCCTGAATATCTTGCCAGCGCTTGGCGTGGCGGCTGCCGGGGGCGTTGCTGTGGGCCAGTTCATCGACCAGCGCCAGTTTCGGCGCGGCCTTGAGCAGACCGTCCAGGTCCATTTCCTCAAGAATTACGCCGCGATATTCCGAGCGCAGCAGCGGCTGTTGGGGGATGCCGCCGAGCAAGGCTTCGGTTTCGCTGCGGCCATGGGTTTCCACCACGCCCGCAACCACTGAAACGCCCTGACGCATTTGGGTGTGAGCGGCCTGAAGCATGGCGTAAGTCTTGCCCACGCCGGGTGCCGCGCCAAGAAATACCTTCAACCGCCCACGGTCATCCCGAGGCAAGTCCGCCAGAATCGCGTCGGCGCGGGTGGATGAGTTCACGATAGTTGTTCCTTACTCATGGTTCCGGTCTACAGCAGGTCCTGTAGGAGCGAACTTGTTCGCGAAGCGTACTGCCTGACACAACGCCTATCCCGCCTCGCCAACAAGTTGGCTCCTACAGATTCAGCGCCAGCATGAAACGGGCGGCCCGTCCCAGATAGCCCTGCCGCCTCAATCCCGTGGGAGCGGACCTGTCCGCGAAGGCGATGTCCCAAGCGACGAAAATGGGTGAATGTACCGACGTCTTCGCAGACAGGTCCGCTCCCACGAGATCGTCGATCGATTCACAATTTGGCAGACGGTAACTGATCCAGCGCCTGATTCAAGCTCAATACGTTGACGACAGGTGGGCCGATCAACGGGCTGACGGTATTGGCCTCCACCAATCGCTGTACAGTCTCGGCCGAAACGTGTCGCGCCGCGGCCACCCGGCTCACCTGATAGCCCGCCGCTGCCGGCGAAACATGAGGATCAAGGCCGCTGCCGGAGGTGGTCAGCAGATTCAACGGCACTGGCCCTTGCCCTTCCACTACGATTTTCGCGGCATCATCCGCAACGCGCTGCGCCAGCGCCGGATTGCTCGGCGCAAGGTTGCTAGCGCCGCTGGCTACCGTGGCGTAAGCGCCCGCCGAAGGACGTGGGTGAAACCACTCCTCGCCCGTGAAATTCTGCGCGATCAACTCCGAGCCCCGCACTTTCTCGTGATCGTCATAGATCAGGCTGCCATTGGCTTGCTCGGGAAACACTACCTGCGCGACACCCGTCACTACCAGCGGATAGGCCACGCCAGTGATCAGGGTCATCAGAACGATCAGGCTCAGGGCCGGACGAATTACAGTGGACATCATCAAATCCTCAATCCAGAAAAAGGTGCTGCGAGCCAAAACCCAAGCATCGCAGCGTGAGCAAACGGGTTACACCAAGTGCAACGCCGTCAGGATCATGTCGATCGCCTTGATCCCCACAAATGGCACGGCAATCCCGCCCAGCCCGTAGATCAGCAGGTTACGACGCAGCAAGGCCGCCGCACTCGCGGCCTGAACCCGCACGCCACGCAGCGCCAGCGGGATCAGCACCACGATGATCAAGGCGTTGAAGACAATGGCCGAGAGAATCGCGCTCTGCGGGCTGGTCAGGTGCATGACGTTGAGCACCCCCAGTTGCGGATAGATCGAAGCAAACAGCGCCGGCAGGATCGCGAAATACTTGGCCACGTCGTTGGCAATCGAGAACGTTGTCAGCGCGCCGCGTGTCACCAGCAATTCCTTGCCGATCTGCACCACATCCAGCAGCTTGGTCGGGTCGCTGTCGAGATCGACCATGTTCGCCGCCTCGCGCGCCGCTTGCGTGCCATCGTTCATCGCCATACCGACATCCGCCTGAGCCAATGCCGGGGCGTCGTTGGCACCGTCGCCGCACATCGCCACCAGACGCCCGTCGTTCTGTTCCTGACGAATGCGCTCCAGCTTTTTCTCCGGCGTCGCTTCAGCCAGCACGTCGTCCACACCGGCTTCGGCAGCAATCGCAGCAGCAGTCAGCGGGTTGTCGCCGGTAACCATTACGGTACGAATCCCCAGCTTGCGCAGTTCCTCGAAACGCTCGCGAATACCCGGTTTGACCACGTCCTTGAGGTGGATCGCGCCCAACAACTTGCCGTCGCCGCACACCAGCAATGGCGTGCCACCGGTCTTGGCGATCTTGTCGATTTCCCGCGCCAATACAGGCGGCAGGTCACTGCGTTCGCGGTCCAGAAACTTCAGCAGCGAATCCACCGCGCCCTTGCGATACACCCGGCCGCCGAAATCGACGCCGGACAAACGGGTTTCGGCAGTGAACGGCACCGGCGTCAATTGGCTCGGTGGAGGTTCGATCATCGGATGCAGCGCGCGCAAGTACTCGACGATGGATTTGCCTTCAGCCGTGTCGTCCGCCAGGGAAGCCAGCAACGTGCCTTCACTCAGCTCTTTCGGGGTCACGCCAGGCGCCGCATAGACCGCCGCGCACCGACGATTACCGAAGGTGATGGTGCCGGTCTTGTCGAGCAGCAAGACGTGTACATCCCCCGCTGCTTCCACCGCGCGACCGGATTTGGCGATCACGTTCAGGCGAACCAAACGGTCCATCCCGGCGATACCGATAGCCGAGAGCAGGCCGCCGATGGTGGTCGGGATCAGTGTCACCAGCAGCGCCACCAGGAACACCAGCGGCAGGTTGCCACCGGCGAAATGGGCGAACGGCTGCAGGGTCACGACCACCAGCAGAAAGATCAGCGTCAGACCGATCAGCAGAATATCCAGCGCGACTTCGTTGGGGGTTTTCTGGCGTTTGGCGCCTTCCACCAGTGCGATCATGCGGTCCAGGGTCGATTCGCCAGGGTTAGCGCTGATCCGCACCATCAGCCAGTCGGAGACAAGCCGGGTATTGCCGGTCACCGCCGAGCGGTCGCCGCCGGATTCACGAATCACCGGGGCGGACTCCCCGGTAATCGCTGCTTCGTTGACGGCCGCGATGCCTTCGATCACCTCGCCGTCACCGGGAATCAACTCCCCGGCTTCGACCCGCACCACGTCGCCCTTGCGCAGGGTGCTGGCGTTGACGGTCAGGAACGCACCGTTATCGCCTTTCAAGCGCGCCTTCAAACCCTCGGTGCCGGCTTTGAGACTGTCGGCCCGGGCCTTGCCCCGACCTTCGGCCAGTGCTTCGGCGAAGTTGGCGAACAGCACGGTGAACCAAAGCCAGACGGCGATCTGCACCGCGACAAAAGTCGGCACCGCCGGATCGGGGATCAGGCAGAGAATCGTGGTCAGGATGGCGGTCAGTTCCACCACTAGCATCACCGGCGCCCGTTGCAACTGGCGCGGGTCGAGTTTGACGAAAGCCTGAATCAACGCGGGGCGCCAAAGGTCTGCCATCCCGGTCTTGGCCGGTGTGGCCACGGTGGACGGCTGTTCGGGTATTTTCTTTGTAGCAGGAAGCGGCATGTTCATGATTCGATCCTCAGAAGGCCAGGCTCAGATGTTCGGCAATCGGCCCCAGTGCGAGGGTCGGCAAGAACGTCAGCCCGCCTACCAGCAAAATGGTCACGGTCAACAAGGTCACGAACAGTGGGCCATGGGTCGGGAAGCTGTTCTGGTTCAGCGGCGCGGTTTTCTTCGCCGCCAGACTGCCTGCCAACGCCAGCACCGGCAGGATGTAACCGAAGCGGCCGAGGAACATCGACAGGCTCATCAAGAGGTTGTGGAACAGCGTATTGGCACTGAAACCGCCAAACGCCGAGCCGTTGTTGGCCGTGGCCGAGGTGTAGGTGTAAAGCAGCTGGCTGAAACCGTGGGGGCCGGGGTTACTTACCGAACCTGCCGGGCCGGGCAACGAGGCAGCAAGAGCGCCGAACACCAGCACGCCAACCGGCATCACGATCAGTGTCGCGACCAGCAGTTTCACTTCTCGGGCCTGGAGTTTTTTGCCGAGGTATTCCGGGGTGCGGCCGATCATCAGGCCGGCGAGGAACACCGCAATCAGCACGTTCAGCAGCATCCCGTACAAGCCTGCGCCGACGCCACCGAAGATCACTTCGCCAACCATCATGTTGGCCAGCGCGACCATGCCGCTCAGGGGATTGAGGCTGTCGTGCATGCCGTTGACCGAGCCGTTGGAAGCCGCGGTGGTGGCGCTCGCCCACAGTACGGTCGCGGTGGTGCCGAAGCGGGTTTCTTTGCCTTCCATCGGCGCGGTCTGTTCCACCGTGGCCATGTTCAGCGTCGGGTTGGGCTGATATTCGGCCCACATCGCCGTCGCGCCGCCGATCAGGAACAGCGCCAGCATGCAGGCGATGATCGCCCGGCTCTGGCGCAGGTCCTTGACGTAATGGCCGAAGGTGAACACCAGCGCCACCGGGATCAGGATGATCGACACCAGCTCGAACAGGTTGCTCCAGGCGGTAGGGTTCTCGAACGGGTGCGCCGAGTTGACGCCGAAGAAGCCGCCACCGTTGGTGCCCAGTTGCTTGATCGCGATCTGGCTCGCAGCTGGGCCCAGAGGAATGGTCTGGTCGGCGCCTTGCAGGGTCACAGCGTCCACGTAATGAGCGAAGGTTTGCGGCACACCTTGCCACACCAGGAACAACGCCAGCAGGATGCACAACGGCAGCAGCCCATAAAGGGTGGCGCGGGTCATGTCGGTCCAGAAGTTACCCAGGTGTTGCGTCGAGCGGCGGCTGATGCCACGGCAGAACGCGACCAGCACGGCGATGCCGGTGGCGGCGCTGACGAAGTTCTGTACAGTCAGCCCGGCCATCTGGCTCAGATAACTGAGGGACGCTTCGCCGCTGTAGCTCTGCCAGTTGGTATTGGTGACGAAGCTCATCGCGGTGTTGAACGCCAGCGACCATTCCATCCCTGGCAGCGCCTGGGGATTGAGTGGCAGCGAGCCCTGAAACAGCAGAATGGCGAACAGCGCGATAAAACCTGCCAGGTTGAACGCCAGCAAGGCTAGTGTGTAGGTTTTCCAGTTGTGCTCAATCTTTGGATCAACGCCAGACAGGCGATAGCAAATACGCTCCACCGGCCCCATGACTGGCGTCAGAAAAGTCCGCTCGCCTTCCATTACTTTGTAGTAGAACCGCCCGAGCATCGGCGCGGGCAGCAGCACCAGCGCGAAAAACGCGAGGATCAGCAGATAGTCGTAACCGTGCATGGCCGTCACTCCTCGACCCGGCCGGCGCGCAACAACGCCACCAGCAAGTACACGAACAACCCTGCTGCCAACAGCAGAGACACCCCATCCAGAACGCTCATGAAAACTCTCCGTCATACGGCGATTGCCGCTTGGGGTCATTGTCGTCAGGAGGGGTGTAAAGGAACGAGAGCGACGGGTGGGGCTGGGCATAAAGAATGTGTAAAGCCGAAGCCGGATAAAGGCCCGGACGGCGTAACGGCGGTTTTTACGCGGGCGAGTGAACGCGAAACCTGTGGGGCCTTATCCAACTTTTTCGCCGTATACATCACCCGTGGGAGCGGACCTGTCCGCGAAGGGTCCAGTACATTCGACACATTTGTTTGGCGCGACCCATCGCTTTCGCGGACAGGTCCGCTCCCACAAGACCTGCGTTAACGTCAAACTCCGCGCCGCTGCAGGCTTGCCGCTTGAAGCTTGAAGCTTGTACCTTCCCTGATACATTTCCGACAATCCCCCGACACGCGCTCCACGCACCCTTCCGCCCGACGCGCCAGCGCAGTAGCATGGCGGCGTCGTTCTTCACTCGCGGCCAGTCGATGGCGGCTCCACATGGCGGCAGCAGTACATGCAAACACTTTCCGACAGCAACACCGCCACCGGCACTGAAGACCGGCGCTGGACCACCCGCGCCTTGATCGTCGACGACGACGTGCCGATCCGTGAGCTGCTGTGCGATTACCTTGCGCGCTTCAATATTCACAGCACCGGTGTGACTGACGGCACGGCCATGCGCCAGGCGCTATCGGAAGAAACCTACGACGTTGTGGTACTGGACCTGATGCTGCCCGGCGAAGATGGCCTGTCGCTGTGTCGCTGGTTGCGCAGCTCGTCCGACATTCCGATCCTGATGCTGACCGCCCGTTGCGAACCCACCGACCGCATCATCGGCCTGGAACTGGGCGCCGACGATTACATGGCCAAGCCGTTCGAGCCGCGAGAGCTGGTGGCGCGCATCCAGACCATCCTGCGCCGGGTTCGCGATGACCGCAGCGAAGAACGCACCAACATCCGTTTCGACAACTGGCGCCTGAACAGCGTGTTGCGCCAACTGACCGCGCCAGATGGTCTGGTGGTGCCGCTGTCCAATGCTGAGTTTCGCCTGCTGCGGGTTTTCCTCGAACGTCCGCGCCGGGTGCTCAACCGCGAGCAATTGCTCGACGCAGCACGGGGCCGCTCCATCGAGGCGTTCGACCGCAGCATCGATTTGCTGGTCTCACGCCTGCGACAGAAGCTGGGAGATGACCCGAAGTCGCCGCAACTGATCAAGACCGTACGCGGTGAGGGTTACATGTTCGACGCCAGGGACATCGGTTGATACGTTCGGCTGACACGCTCTTCGCCCGCCTGTTCGGCGGCGCGCTGCTGGCGATCATTCTGGCGCACCTGCTGGCGTTTATCTGGTTCAGTCATTACGGCTCTCCCCCCCCGCACCCTCCTTGCGAGCAGTATCAACCTGGCGATTCGCAGTCGCCGCCGCCCATGCAAGGCAAACCGCGCGAACACCGTCCGCCACCCTTGGGCGGGCCCATCGTGCCGCTGATTTTCCAGTTCATCACCCTGATCGTCGCCGCCTGGTACGGCGCCAAAGCCTTGGCTCGCCCGGTGCAGCGCATCAGTGAAGCCGCTGAACGCCTGAGCGAGAATCTCGACAGCCCGCCGCTGCAAGTCAGCGGGCCGCGGGAAGCGCGGCAGGCCGCCATGACCTTCAACCTGATGCAGCAGCGCATCCGCGAGCAGGTGCAGCAGCGCGGTCGCATGCTGGCGGCGGTTTCTCACGATTTACGCACGCCATTGTCGCGCCTGAAACTGCGCGTCGAGCAGATCGACGAGCCCAAGCTGCACGGGCAGATGACGCAGGATCTTAACGACATGATTGGCATGCTGGATGCCACCCTCACCTATCTCAACGAACAGCGCACCAGCGAGGCGCTGCAGTATTTCGACGTGCAGGCGCTGATCGAATCCCTCACCGAAAACGCCCAGGACAACGGCGATGACGTGCAGAGCACCGGCCAATGCCGACCGCTCAAAGCTCAACCCATGGCGCTGCGCTCGTGCCTGAATAACCTGATCGACAATGCTTTGCGCTATGCCGGGCATGCCCGGATCGAGATCGAGGATTCGCTGATCAGCCTGCGCGTTCGGGTTATCGACAATGGGCCCGGCATCGCCGAAAACCTGCGTGAGGCGGTATTCGAGCCGTTCTATCGCCTTGAAGGCTCGCGCAACCGCAATTCCGGCGGCGTCGGCATGGGCATGACCATCGCCCGCGATGCTGCGCGGCGCATGGGTGGAGAGTTGCGCCTGGAAGAAACACCGGGTGGCGGGCTGACTGCGGTGCTTGATTTGCCTCGTGTGTAAATCTCCAGAGCTGATGCAAGACGACCTGTAGGAGCCAACTTGTTGGCGACAGGAGGCTGATGCGGTGGATCAGGTACGCCGCCTCGCGAACAAGTTCGCTCCTACAGTGCTCTGCGTAAGCCCTCCGTTACAATCTCCACACACCCACGACACTTCCCTGCGCAACGCTGCATAAGCCGGTGCACTGTCACAGGCTTTATCAATCTGATGGGGAGTCAGTCCGATGGTCAACAGCGTCAGCGGCAGCAGCAGTTATTCCAGTTACATCGCCTCAAATACCAGCACGACCTCAACCAGCAACAGCAAGAAATTTGCCGAAGCATTGCTCAGCAAACTCGACACCGACGGCGATGGCAGCATCGACAAGGACGAGTTGAGCAGCGCGCTGTCCTCTGACTCCAAGGACGGCGTCACTGTCAGTCTGAGCAAGGCGTTCGGTGATCTGGACAGCGACGCCAGCGACAGCCTTAGCGCTGATGAACTGGCCGCGCTGACGCCACCCCCTCCTCCACCGATGCAGATGGACGGCTCATCAGCGGCTGATGATGCGCAAAGTTTGCTGAGCGCGCTGGACACCGATGGCGACGGCTCGGTCAGCACCGATGAACTGAGCGCCGCCCTCAGCAGCGCTGGCAGCACCACTGACAGCTCACAAGTGTTTGACGCCCTGGACACCAACGAAGACGGTACCGTCAGCCTCGACGAACTCACCGCCAGCCTGCAGACCCAACAACCGCCACCGCCGCCCCCCTCCGCCGAACAGTCCAGTGAGGAGCTTTTCAGCGCTCTGGACACTGACGGCAGCGGCGCAATCAGCGCCAGTGAACTGACCTCGGCACTGTCCTCCGACAGCAACAGTCAGCAGCAAAGCAGCAGCCAATCGGCCGAAGCCTTGAGCCGGATCGTCGCGGCCATTAGCGACAGCTACAGCCTCACCAGCAGCGCGACCTCAGGCAAATACGTCAGCCTCGCTGTCTAAGCCGTTCGAGCAATAAAAAACCGCCGCTGACGCGAGTCCAGCGGCGGTTTTTTACGGGGAAACTTCAAGCCCGCGGCGTTTGCGCCCGGTTACTGCCCACCCAGTCCAGCAGCAGACTGTAGGCCACGGCGAGCAACGTCGGCCCGATAAATAGACCGATGAAGCCGAACGCCAGCAGGCCGCCGAATACGCCGAGCAGCACGATGACCAGCGGCAAGTTACCGCCCCGGCTGATGAGGTACGGTTTGAGCACGTTGTCCACACCGCTGACGATGAACGTGCCCCATAGCCCGAGGAAGATCGCCATTCCGTAATCGCCTTTCCAAGCCAGCCAGGCGGTGGCCGGAATCCAGATCAGCGGAGGCCCCATCGGCACCAGACTCAGTAGAAACGTGCCGATACCCAAAACCAGCGCGCCGGGCACACCGGCAATCAGGAACCCGATCAGTGCCAGCAGCGCTTGGGCAGCGGCGGTGCCGATGACCCCGTTGACTACTCGTTGCACAGTGCCCGCCACCAGATCGACGTAGTACTGCGCCCGGTCGCCGATCAGGCGCTCAAGCAGGCTGAGCACAAACGCCGCCAGTCGTGGCCCGTCACGATAGAAAAAGAACACGAACACGATACTCAGGGTCAGCTCGAGAATTCCGCCGCCGATCTGCGCGCTGCGCGCCAGCAGAAAGTTACCGACCTGGCCCAGATACGGCCGCACGCTGGTCAGCATCGCCGCACCTTGCTGGTCAATCGTGTTCCAGAAACTCACCAGCCGTTCTCCCACGATGGGCACACTGGCAAGCCAAGTGGGTGGATCTGGCAGACCATCGACCTGCACGTCTTTGATGAACACCGTGGCATCGCGCACGTGATCCGCCAGGTTGAACCCCAGCCACACCAGCGGCGCGAGCACCAATACCGCCCAACCCAGGGTCAACAGCGCCGCAGCCAGAGACTCACGACCTTTGAGCCAGCGCGTCAGCAGACGCATCAAGGGCCAACTGGCAAACGCCAGCACCGCGCCCCAGAACAGTGCCGACCAGAACGGCGCCATCACCCACAGGCAAGCACCGAGCAGCGCCAGGAGCAGAATCTGCACCAACAGGCGATCATTATTGAGCATGGTCCATCCCGCAGAAAAACATGAAGACACAAAGCATAACGGCGAACACCGGCTGTGCCAGCATTCGCCTGTTCGCGATTGAAGAAAGCGCCTGATACGGATCGCGGCTCAGCGAATCAGTTCGATCACCAGCCCCGTTGCATCAGCGTTGCCTGCTTCCAGCCGCGCGGCTCGCACACCTTTGCTCACCAGCGCCTGACGCCAGTCTTCGGCTTGCTTGCCAGAGACCGTCACTCGCAGGCTGCTGTCCAGGTTCAAACCACGGGACAACAAAGTGATCCAGGGTTCGGCGGGCGCCGCCGTGAGCATCGGCAAATCAAGCTCTCCGGTGCTGCGCAACTGACGCAACAGGGTTGCCGATGTTGGGAGCAATTCGCCCAGCGGTGCTAGCGCCTGGAACTGCTCCACGTGCAGATAGGCGCGACGGTTGCCACGAGTGATGCCGTACAACGCAACCAGCGTGTCGTTGTTCGGCGCTGCCAGACGCAAAAGCAGATATGCCTGCTGATCATCGGCGCCATACAGCTTGGCGTTGCCGAACACTTCGTTGGCCCACAGGCTGCTTTCGCCGCAATCGCGGGCCTGACACCAGAACAACAGCTGAGCACCCTGCTTTTGCAGCGCTTTGCGGGCCTCGGTGAAAGCTTCGTCGGAGGTGTGTTCGAGGGGGATTTGATAGGTAATGGCGGTGACGTTGCCACGGGCGCTCACTTGACCATCGAAGCGCAACTGTCCGCTGATCTTGCGGATCGAGCCCATGGGATAGACCCGCTCCAGCTCGGCGCTGGGCCGATAGTCGACGATCTCGGCATCGGGCAACCTGGGCACGCTGGCCAGGTCCTGACTGCCAGCAACATCATCGGCATGGCTGAACGTGCTGAACGTACACAAACAGAACAACAACCCGAAGGCACGGGAAAAACCTGAGGGCGTGCTCATCGGCTCGATGTCGTAAAAGGGAAATTGCAAAACGCGCGGATAAAGGCGCTGTGTGAAATACCGGCAGGGTTGCCAGGGGCGGCGCGGTGTTGGTCCGTCATGGGTGTCTCCTGTCTCAACCCGCTCAGCCTCGACAGTTGCCGGTCGCAAGTCAAGGAACAGCGAAGAACCGATTGAAACAGTCTGCAACAGAGCGCGCGCCAGCCTCGTCGTTGAGGTGCAGATGATGCCCGCCGGCCAAGTGTTTGACCTCGAACGGCAGGCCGGACAGCAGATCCTGATTCTTCGCCAGAATGCCGTCTTCGGCCACGATTAGCTGCGTCGGACAGGTGATGGCTTCGACAAACCCCATAGCTTGGGCGCGGGTCAGGCGAATCGGCGAGGCCAGCGTGAGTCTACTGTCACTGCGCCAGGTGTAGCCGCCCGGCACCGGCATCAATCCGCGTTGCGCCAGCAGTTCCGCTGCTTCACGGCTGACCGCTACCGCGCCCTTCATGCGCGCTTCCACGGCTCGGTCGATCTCGGCGTAAACCGGCTTGCGCTTGGCGGATTGATTGAGTTGCGCCTGCAAAGCGGCGCCCATGCGCTCGGCAGCGCTGTTGGATTCACCCAGCGGGGGGATCAAACCATCAATCAACGCCAGTCGATTGATTCGGTGCGGCAAGGCGCCCGCGATAATGACCGAAACGATTGCGCCCAACGAATGACCCAACAGGGAGAACTTCTCCCAACCCAATTGCTCGGCCACTTGCAGCACGTCGTGGGCGTAATCCGGCAGACCATAACCGGCGCCGGTTGGCCGATGATCTGAATGCCCGTGCCCTGCCAGATCCAACGCGACGATGCGCAGCCCTTCAAGCTTGGGCGCCAACCTAGCGAAGCTGTTGGCGTTGTCGAGCCAGCCGTGCAGGGCAATAACCGGCAGACCGTCCTGCGGGCCGAACAGATGGGCAGCCAACTCGATGTGCGGCAGGCTCAGCCGGACTTCTTCAACGCTGCAACTCATGCGCTGGCACGCTCGCCACTGGTCAGGTTATTGGAAGAGTCACGGCGCAAGGTCCAGCGGGCAAATAATGTTTTGAGCATGAGCGCGGTGTCCTCGGGGTGCTCCAGCGGAAACATATGCCCGCCGGGCATGGAAAGGTACTCCCCTTCGCGCATGCTTTTCACGGAATACGCATGATGACGCCGTACCACCTGGCTATGCTCGCCACGCACCATCGCCAACGGGACGCGCAGCTGCCGCGCGAGACCGGGACTGGTATGGGGCACGCTGCGATAGATGCTGATTTCGGTGGCGGGGTCAAAACGCAGTCGCAATTTATCGCCATCTGCCTGCAGACCGTGCAGCAGATAGGCCTCGAAGCATTCCGGGTCGAAACGCCGGAAGAGGGTTTTGCCGGAAAAATAATGTCGCGCCGCATCAATGTCGGAAAACTCTTCACGACGCCCCAGAGTCCGACCGGCCGGGGTGATGCGATCAATGAAACCGAAGCGCTTGGCGGCGCGGATCATCCACTGATCAAACAGGGTCAGCACCGGAGAATCCAGCATCACTACCCCCCGGTACAGCTCCGGGCAACGCAGCGCGGCATGGTAATGGAGTACGCCACCCAAGGAATGGCCAACGCCCCAGACAGGCTCGGGTTGTTCACGCAGATGGTGGATCAGCTCGTCCACCAGCTCTGCCCAATTATCGTTCACCGGAAAACGCGGGTCGTGGGCGTGCTGGTCCAGGTGTGTCACCCGAAAATCAGTGCCCAAGGCGGCAAACAATTTGCCGTAAGTGGCGGAAGGAAAGCCATTGGCGTGAGCGAAGAAGACAGGTTGAGTCATGCCAGCGCATCCCGGGTGAGTGCAGATCAGGCTGCAATTGTGGGCACGCGCTGAGAACACGGCAATGACCGGAAGCGCCATCGACAGTGGCACTCCGGTCATGAAGTCAGTTCATTGCGATTTACAAAGCTTGAGTAAACCGGTCGAGACACGCCTTGATGTAGGCGACCTGAAAACCAAAACCCTCCTTGATCTGCGTTTTGACTTCCTCGGACGGCTTGGTTTTTTTTGCAGCAAGAATACCTTTTTGCATGCACTGAACGGCTTCGTCGGCAAGTTTCTGAAACGCAGGCAGATCAGGCGAGCCCGGCAGCGCTGCGCTCATTGCCTCATAAACGGCATCTGCCTCGTCTCGCAAAGCCTGAAATTCGGTGTTGGTCAGTACTTTGTCTGCGTAGACATTTGCCACCCATCCCTCAAGCCCCATCGGTTGATTAGCCATTTCAATCCTCCTTGAACTATGTACGTCTCACCATGAGACGTGTTCACAGTAGGCGCGAAGGAAAAAGGCGGCAAAGACCGTATTGAGCGCAGGAATGGCCTGCAAATAGCGAATCGAAATTAGCGGCCCGGCGGTTGCTCACCGTGGGGCACTACCGCGATGGTCAGCCGGGATATGCAGCTGGCCTTGCCTTCGTCGCTGGTGAGGCGAATATCCCAGACGTGGGTCGTGCGACCGATGTGTACGGGCCTGGCGACAGCGGTGACGCGACCGCTGCGTAAACCTCGCAGGTGATTGGCGTTGATCTCCAGGCCGACACAGAAGTATTTGCTGGTATCGATGACCAGATAGCTGGCGGTGGAACCTACCGTTTCCGCCAATACCACCGAGGCCCCGCCATGCAACAGGCCGTAAGGCTGGTGGGTACGGTGATCGACCACCATGCTGGCTGTGAGGGAATCGTCGTCGACACTTTCGAACCGGATGTCGAGCAGTTCGCCGATGGTGTTTTTTTGCATCGCATTGAGCGCATCAATGCTCGGAGGGGTACGCCAAATCGTCATGTTCATTCCTTTGTTGTTGTGATTTCACTCATGCAGCGATGACCTCTGTAGGAGCCAACTTGTTGGCGAGGCGGTTTATGGGTTGCGGCAGTAACATTGCCTCGCGAACAAGTTCGCTCCTACAGGGGATGCCGTACGCCTGCCAGCTCCATCGCCCCCGCCAGCGGAAATTCCCCTTCCAGCTGTGCAAGGCTGGCAGTCTGCATCGCCTCAGGCTGTTGGCGGTTGCCATGCACCGCCAGTCCAATCAGCGCGCCCACCAGCGGCTGATGGCTGACGAGCAGCACTTCATCGCCGGCATACAGGTCCAGGTTATCCAGTACTTTGCGCGGGTCGCTGTCTGGCGTCAGCCACGGGACGGTGACGATTGACTCACTGAACCCCAAGGCCTGACGTACCAGTTCGGCAGTTTGTTGGGCACGCACGTACGGACTGGCAATGATCCAGCGCAACGGACGGCCCAAAAGATGAGCAGCACTGCTCAACACTTCTTCACGACCCTTGTCAGTCAACTCGCGTTCGGCGTCGGTGCGCGCCCGGTTTTGAGCCTCGCCATGACGCAGAATCCAGAGCGTCACAGTTTTGGTTCCTCATCACGCACTGGATGAGCGGCGGCAGGCACGGTATGGGGCGCCTCGCCTTCAGGCGCACGCGGCGCTGGCCAATCGGCGAATGGCCAAGGCTTTTGATCGGTGTGGAACGTTCCAAAACGACCGATCTGGGCCAGAAACTGGCTAAGGCTATCGCCGAATTGCATCATGCTCAGGCTCGGTGCGCCGTAGAACAGCCGATAAGCCAACTGCACCAGTACCACCACAGCCAGCACCAGTTCGGCGACTTGCCATACCACCACGAACACCACCATCCACAAAATACGCAACAGCATTGATTCGTTTTGCTTGAATCTGGACTCGTTCAAGAGCTTCTCCACCTGAGTTGATTCAGTTGAAACCACTGGTCGAAATGAAATCGACATCGGTTTTGGGTTCGGCACGCATCAGCAGTTCAATCACTTGTTCAAGGGTACGACCTTCAAACAGAATCGCATGCAGACCCGCGACCAGCGGCATGTAGACCTGAAGCTCCTGGGCCTTGGTCTTGAGCACTTTGAGCGTATTGACGCCTTCGGCGACTTCGCCCAGTCGGGTGACGGCTTCATCGAGGCTCAAGCCTTGGCCCAGCGCAAAACCGACTTGATAGTTGCGGCTTTTGGGCGATGAGCAGGTAACGATCAGGTCGCCGACCCCGGCAAGCCCCAGAAATGTCATCGGGTTGGCGCCCTGGCTCACCGCGAATCGGGTCATTTCAGCCAGCGCACGGGTGATCAGCATACTTTTGGTGTTCTCCCCCATGCCTAATGCCACAGCCATGCCGGAGATGATGGCGTAAACGTTTTTCAGCGCACCGCCCAACTCGACCCCGAACCGGTCCGTGCTGGCGTAAACCCGGAACGTGCGACCGTGCAGAGCGGCCTGAACCTGCTGGCAAAGGTCTTCGTCTTCACTGGCGACGACCGTAGCGGTCAACGCGTGCTCGGCAATTTCCCTCGCCAGATTGGGGCCTGACAGCACACCGATGCGTGCTTGCGGCGCGATGTCTTCGAGTATTTCACTCATCAGCTTGAAGGTGTCAGCTTCGATCCCTTTGGTCAGGCTGACCAGCATTTTGCCGGCGAGCAGTTGCACATGAGGAGTCAAAACCGAGCGCAAGGCGCTGGAGGGTAACGCCACGAAGATCAGTGCGCAGGCCTCAAGCGCTGCGTTTATATCGGTGACCGGCTCAACGCCGTCGAGCACCTTGATCCCCTTTAGGTAGCGCGGGTTTTCGCGATTGACGCGAATCGCCTCGGCCTGCTCGGGGTCGCGCATCCACTGCACCACCCGATGGCCGTTCTCCGCCAGCAGATTGGCTACGGCCGTACCGAAGCTGCCGCCGCCAAGCACTGCGATAGGTTGCTGTGGGGTCATAAAACAATCCAGTGAGAGCCATCACATCTGGCGATGGCAGCATTATACGGAGCGTTGCGGATGCGACCAGCGGCAAAAGCACCGCAGCAGGCATCTCATCCAAGGCCTACGGACAGGGAGGAAAACAACTACAGCTCGGTTAAGATGCCCGGCCTCCAGGAAAATTCATGTGATTGGCCTATAAGCTATGGTTACGACGCCTCCCAACGAGACCTGACTCGATGATCCGAACGTGTATTCCCGGCTGCCCATATCTGGCGCGGCTTCACAAGGTCGACGCCCCGTGAAAGGGCGGACGTGCGCAGGTAATCTGCGATGACGCTGCGGCGCAGGTGGAGCATCAGCACCCGCACGCAAGTCCTCAGCCTTGGGCCTGCACTGCTGCTGACCCTGCTGTTGATCAGCTTTTTTACCGTTGTGCGGATTCAGGATCTGCGCCAGGAACTCAACCACACCGGCCAACTCATCGCCAACCAACTGGGCCCCGCATGTGAATATGGCGTGATCGTTGGCAACAAGGGCGTGCTGGAAAGCCTGATGAAGGCCACGATGGCGACGCCTCACGTGCGCTTTCTTGAAGTACAGGACAACAGCGGCCGCGTGTTGGTGCGCGTCGAACAGGCCAGCGGCAAACAATCGCCAGCGCGGCAGATTGAAGTGTTCCAGTCACCTATACGTTTGCAAATGACCAGGCTTGGCGGTGTCATTGCGCCGGGCTCGGCGGACGGCAGCGCCTTGACGGAGGATTACCTGGGGCGCGTATTGGTAGGGATGTCCAGCGAAGCGTTCAATCAGCGCGAACAGGAAATCCTGCTGAAAGCCGGAATCCTTGCGCTTTTCGCGCTGCTGTTCACTTACATACTGGCGCGGCGTCTGGCCTTGAGCCTTTCGCAACCGATCAGCGCCATGAGTAAAGCGGTCAAGGCGATCCAGAACGGCGAGTACACAACGCCGCTGCCAGTGGCCGATGACGCCGAGTTGGGAGACCTTGCGCGCCACATCAATAACCTGGCGTTTGATCTGGAGAAAGCCAGCCGTGAGCAAAAACAGGCCATGGATGAGTTGATCAGAACCCGTGAGGAAGCGGAACGGGCGAACAGCGCCAAGTCCGAATTCCTCGCCATGATGAGCCATGAGTTGCGCACGCCCATGAACGGCGTGCTGGGTATGTTGCAGTTGATGGAAACCACGAAGATGACTGACGAGCAGGCGGAGTACTCGGCACTTGCTACCGAGTCCACCGAACACTTGCTGCGGGTCATCAACGACATCCTCGATTTTTCTCGCTTCGAACGCGACGCGCTCGAACTGGAGAACATTCCCTTCAACCTTGCAGAACTGCTTACGACTTCGGTACAGGCGTTTGCTCACAATGCTCAGCAACGCGGTCTGGCCCTGGACCTTGAGCTGCATGAAGGTATTGATCGACTGCAAGTCAGGGGCGATCCGACGCGTATTCGCCAGGTGTTGGTCAATTTGATCGGCAACGCGCTCAAGTTCACCGAGTTTGGCAGCGTGCGCGTCGAAACAATGTGGACCCTGGCCGATGCCGAACACGTCAATTTCAAATGCGCGGTCCGGGACAGTGGCATCGGGATTTCCCCCCAATTTCTTGAACTGATGTTTGACCCGTTTCAGCAGGCCGATAACTCGATCTCCCGGCGCTACGGCGGCACCGGGTTGGGCCTGCCTATCGCGCGCAATCTGGCCGAACGAATGGGCGGCACGCTGACTGCCGAAAGCCATGAAGGGCTCGGCTCATTGTTTACGCTGCAGATCCCGCTGCGACTGGTGCATAGGTCACTGGCTGACGCCGCAGAGCTGGCGGCCCATGACCCACAACACAGTCCCGATGCCAGAGTGCTGCTGGTTGAAGACAATCCGGTCAACCGAACAGTCGTTGAAGCCATGTTACGCAGCCTGGGGTTGCTGGTCAGCGTTGCAGGCGATGGCGCACAGGCGGTGAGCATGGTGAGTAAAGAAAAATTTGCGCTGGTATTAATGGATTGCCGACTGCCGGTCATGGACGGCTACGAGGCAACGCGGCGAATCAGGGAAATGCCGGGCCTCGAATCGCTGCCGATAATTGCCCTGACTGCCAACGCCCGCCACGGTGACCGAGACATTTGTCTGCAAGCCGGAATGAACGATTACCTCGCCAAGCCGTTCAAACGTACTGATTTGCAGCAGGTTTTGCAGCGCTGGCTGACCGCTAAGGCATCTGCGACTGGCGATAAATGCTAAATTGCGGCAGTCTTATGTGCCGATTCGTCACGTGGAAAGCTGCGGACGAAAAATTTCAGTGCACAGGTGTACATTCATTTCGCCCGTGCTGTGACTTTCACTACAACGACATAGTCTATGAGTAGGCTGCCAGCAGAGGAATGACCCGCTGGTCAGATTGGGTAGCACTTCTAAACCCTGCACCCCTGCCGCACAGGATTATCGAGGAGCTTGCATGACCAAACAAAACGCCTTTACCCGGGAAGACCTGCTGCGCTGCAGTCGCGGCGAGCTGTTTGGCCCAGGTAACGCGCAACTGCCCGCCCCCAACATGCTGATGGTTGATCGCATCACTCACATCAGTGAAGAAGGCGGCAAGTTCGCCAAAGGTGAATTGGTCGCCGAACTGGATATCACTCCGGACCTGTGGTTCTTCGCCTGTCACTTCGAAGGTGATCCGGTGATGCCAGGTTGCCTGGGCCTTGATGCCATGTGGCAACTGGTCGGTTTCTTTCTGGGCTGGCAAGGCCTGCCGGGCCGCGGTCGCGCACTGGGCTCCGGCGAAGTGAAGTTCTTTGGCCAGGTCCTTCCGACCGCCAAGAAAGTCACCTACAACATTCAGATCAAACGCGTCCTCAAAGGCAAGCTTAACCTGGCCATCGCCGACGGTTCGGTCAGCGTTGACGGTCGCGAGATCTACACTGCCGAAGGCCTTCGCGTCGGCGTGTTCACTTCCACTGAAAATTTCTAAGGGTATTCGCATGCGCCGCGTCGTTATCACTGGTCTGGGCATTGTTTCCTGCTTGGGCAATGACAAAGACACCGTCTCCGCCAACCTGCGTGCAAGCCGCCCTGGCATCCGATTCAACCCGGAATATGCCGAAATGGGTCTGCGCAGCCAGGTATCCGGCTCCATCGACCTCAACCTCGAAGAACTGATCGATCGCAAGATCTATCGTTTTGTCGGCCATGCTGCGGCCTATGCCTACCTGGCAATGAAGGACGCCGTTGCCGACTCCGGCCTGACCGAAGAGCAGGTTTCCAACCCGCGCACCGGTCTGGTGGCAGGTTCGGGTGGCGCTTCGACGCTCAACCAGATGGAAGCGCTGGATATCCTGCGCGAAAAAGGCGTCAAGCGTGTAGGTCCGTACCGCGTGACCCGCACCATGAGCAGCACGGTTTCGGCATGTCTTGCGACGCCCTTCAAGATCAAAGGCCTGAACTACTCCATCGCTTCTGCCTGCGCCACCAGTGCTCACTGCATCGGTACCGCCATGGAACAGATCCAGATGGGCAAGCAGGACATCGTGTTCGCCGGCGGCGGTGAAGAAGAGCATTGGAGCCAGTCGTTCCTGTTCGACGCAATGGGCGCGCTGTCCAGCAAGCGTAACGACACTCCGGAACAAGCGTCCCGCGCCTATGACGCAGACCGTGATGGCTTCGTCATTGCTGGCGGCGGCGGCATGGTGGTGGTCGAGGAACTGGAACACGCTCTGGCCCGTGGCGCGAAAATCTACGCGGAACTGGTCGGTTACGGCGCGACGTCCGATGGCTACGACATGGTTGCCCCAAGCGGCGAAGGCGCAATCCGCTGCATGCAGCAGGCGCTGTCCACCGTTGAAGGCCCAATCGACTACCTCAACACCCACGGTACCTCCACTCCTGTCGGCGACGTCAAGGAAATGGAAGGCGTACGTGAAGTGTTCGCTGGCAACGCTCCGGCCATCAGCTCCACCAAGAGCCTGTCCGGTCACTCCCTGGGCGCCGCTGGCGTTCACGAAGCGATCTACTGCCTGCTGATGATGGAAGGCAACTTCATGGCTGGTTCGGCCAACATCGACGAGCTGGACCCGGCCGTCGCTGACATGCCGATCCTGACCAAGACCCGCGAAGATGTGCAGGTCAATCAAGTGATGAGCAACAGCTTCGGCTTCGGCGGCACCAACGCCACCCTGGTGATGAAGCGCTGGACTGGCAAGTAAGTCGCTCACACGTAACACCTGAAAAGGCGCCTTTCGAGGCGCCTTTTTTGTTGGAAATCCATGGATACCGTGGGAGGGAGCCTGCTCACCATGAGGGTGGTAAATCCAATCAACCCCCATAGGACAAATAACGCATCGCGAGCAAGCTCCCTCCCACAGAGGAACGCTCACGGTTTAAGCTCTGCCCATGCCACCTACCCCGTCGAGAGCCACGACATGCTGACCATCAAACCCCGAGCCGAAGACGTCGAAGGCCAGCCGATTCTGCGTCCCCTTCCCTCTGCGCAATGCCGCAGCGTTGGCCCGTTCGTGTTCTTCGATCACATGCTGGAAACGGACTACGCCCCCGGTCACGGCATGGACATTCGCCAGCATCCGCACATTGGTCTGTCGACGCTGACCTACTTGTTCGAAGGGCAGATCCAGCACAAGGACAGTCTGGGTAGCGATCAGCACGTGCAGTCCGGCGAAGTCAGCTGGATGACGGCCGGACGTGCGATCGCACACGTAGAGCGCACGCCTGAAGACTTGTTGCAAAGCGGCTCAAGGCTGCATGGCCTGCAAGTATGGCTGGCATCGCCCAAAGCTCACGAGCAAGGCGAAAGTCACTACAGCCATCACCGGGCTGACGAACTGCCCGTTAGCGACAGCATGGGCATCAGAATACGCATGATCGCTGGCAGCGGCTTCTGCCTGACATCGCCCGTGCCAGTACTCTCACCCACGTTGTATGCCGAACTGCACCTGCAGAACGCGACAACGCTGATGATCCCCAATGAACACGAACAACGCGCGCTGTATGTGATCGAGGGCGACGTGCTGTTGGATGGCGAACCGGTTGAAGCCCGCAGCCTGGTGGTGCTCACACCTGGCGATGAGCCGACATTGTGTGCAGAAAGCGAGTGCCACGCCGTTTTGATCGGCGGTACGGCACTGGACGGGCCGAGGAGGATGAACTGGAATTTCGTCGCCAGCGATGCCGCGTTAATTGACCAGGCTCGGGCGAAGTGGGCAGCCGGTGATTGGCCAACGGTGCCGGGGGAAGTGGAGCGGATTGAGTTGCCGGCCAGTCCGAAAGCCAGACCACAGCCGTTGTAAACTAACAATTCCCCCGTAAGGGCGAACTTGTTCGCGAGGCGGCGGTGCATTCAATGCATCCTGGCCGATTGCAATAACCGCTCGCGAACAAGTTCGCTCCTACAGAAGATTGTGCGTTACTTGGCGAATACTTCATCCAGCAAGTTGTACATGGACTGGAACGCGCGGTCCGAGACTTTCTTGTTGTACATCTGCTTGCCCGGATTGTTGGCTTCAGGGTCCGTGAACGAGTGGTACGCACCGCCGTAACTCAGCAGCTGCCAATCCACGCCAGCAGCGTTCATTTCGTCTTCAAAGGCCGGCAACTGCTCTTTGGGCACCAGGGGATCGGAAGCACCGTGCATCACCAGCACCGAGCCTTTGATGTTCTTGGCATCAGCCGGGTTCGGCGTATCGAGGGTGCCGTGGAATGAGACAGCGGCTTTCAACGGAGCCCCGGTGCGCGCCAATTCCAGAGAGCAGCAACCACCGAAGCAGAAGCCGAAGGTCGCCAGTTTGCCAGCATCTACCGCTGCATCCTTTTGAGCCGTCAGTTGATCGAGCGCTGCCTGCATGCGCTTGTTCAGCAATGCGCGATCATTTTTCAGCGGCATCATGGCGGCAAGCGCTTCGTCGCCATTTTGCGGACGCACGCTCTGACCATAGAGGTCGGCCAGCATGACCACGTAACCCTGAGCTGCCACGTTTTTGGCAATTTGCTCTGCGCCTTCACCGACACCCATCCAATTAGGGGCCATCACCAGGCCAGGACCTGCGCTTGCGCCCTCAGTGAATGCCAGACGGCTCTCGTAGCTCTCGCCGTCAACCTGATACACCACGGAACGGACAGTAACGTTGCTCATTGCTGACTCCTGCATTAAGGAAAGTAGTGAAAACGGATACCGCAAAATGACAAAACCCGCCGAAGCGGGTTTTGCATTCACCTGATGTTAAACCGACAGCTCGACCAATAACTTGTTCAAACGGCGTACGTAAGCAGCCGGATCTTTCAAGCTATCGCCTGCAGCCAGCGCAGCCTGATCAAACAAGATGTGCGACAGATCGCCAAAGCGCTCTTCGTTTTGCTCGTTGTCCAGCTTGCCGATCAGCGGGTGGCTTGGGTTGAATTCGAAGATGGGCTTGGAATCCGGCACCTTCTGACCACTGGCTTCAAGGATCTGACGCATTTGCAGTCCCAGATCCTGCTCACCGATAGCCAGGATCGCAGGCGAATCAGTCAGTCGGTGGGAAACCCGCACTTCGCTGACAGCCTCGCCCAACGCGGACTTCAGACGCTCGATCAGACCTTCCTTGTCCTTGGCGACTTCTTCCTGAGCCTTCTTGTCCTCTTCGGAATCAAGCTTGCCCAAGTCCAGATCACCGCGGGCCACGTCGACAAAACCCTTGCCATCGAAGTCGCTGACGTAGCTCATCAGCCACTCATCGATGCGATCGGTCAGCAACAGCACTTCGATGCCTTTCTTGCGGAAGACTTCCAGGTGAGGACTGTTTTTGACCTGCGCGTAGCTTTCGCCAGTGAGGTAATAAATCTTGTCCTGACCTTCCTTGGCGCGAGCAAGGTACTCGGCCAGGGAAACGCTTTGCTCGCCGTCTTCGCTGGAGGTGGAAGCGAAGCGCAACAGTCCGGCGATTTTTTCCTTGTTGGCGAAGTCTTCTGCCGGGCCTTCTTTCATGACCTGACCGAAGTTTTTCCAAAAGCCTTTGTATTGCTCTGGTTCGTTCTTCGCCAGTTTTTCCAGCATGTCCAAGACGCGCTTGGTCAAAGCCGACTTCATCGAATCGATGATCGGATCTTTCTGCAGGATTTCTCGGGAAACGTTGAGTGACAGGTCATTGGAATCGACCACACCCTTGATGAAGCGCAGGTACAGCGGCAAGAACGATTCAGCCTGATCCATGACGAACACGCGCTGAACATAGAGCTTCAGGCCACGTGGCGCTTCGCGCTGGTACAGGTCGAACGGGGCGCGGGCCGGTACGTACAACAGCGAGTTATATTCCAGCTTGCCTTCGACCTTGTTATGGCTCCAGCTCAGCGGGTTCTCGAAATCGTGAGCGACGTGCTTGTAGAACTCCTGGTATTCCTCGTCCTTCACTTCAGTACGCGGACGGGTCCAGAGTGCGCTGGCGCGGTTGACGGTTTCCCACTCGGCGGCAGGCTTCTCCTCGCCTTCAGCAGCGGCCTGTTCTTTAGGCAGCTCGATCGGCAAAGCGATGTGATCGGAGTACTTCTTGATGATGTTGCGCAGACGGTAACCGTCAGCAAACTCGTTTTCGCCCGGCTTGAGGTGCAGCACGATACGCGTACCACGCTCGGCCTTCTCGACGGTGGCGATTTCGAATTCGCCTTCGCCCTTGGACGACCAATGCACGCCTTCGCTGGCAGCGAGGCCGGCACGGCGACTGTAAACATCCACTTTGTCAGCGACGATAAAGGCCGAGTAGAAGCCGACGCCAAACTGACCGATCAGGTGCGAGTCTTTTTTCTGGTCGCCAGACAAGTGCTTCATGAAGTCGGCAGTACCGGATTTGGCAATCGTGCCCAAATGGGTGACTGCGTCTTCACGGCTCATGCCGATCCCGTTGTCTTCGAGGGTGACGGTGTTGGCGTCTTTATCGAAGCTCACGCGGATTTTCAGTTCTGCGCCGCCTTCGAGCAGGTCCGGTTGCGACAAGGCTTCAAAGCGCAATTTGTCGACAGCGTCAGAGGCGTTCGAGATCAATTCGCGGAGAAAAATCTCCTTGTTCGAGTACAGCGAATGGATCATGAGGTGCAGCAGCTGCTTTACCTCGGTCTGGAAGCCCAGGGTTTCCTTTTGAGTTTCCACACTCATGGTCATCAAACTCCGATCAGATGGCATTAGTCACCAAGTCAGGTCAGACCTGAGCTTGGCAGCGGGTTGTCATCAAGGTGGGGGCTGGCAGACGGATTTCAAGAGGCGTGAAAACAGGATCGTTGAATCTGCGCCGTGCCAGGCTGCAATTAGCGATAACCGCGCACACTCAATAGAGCAAAAACGTTTAACCCGTCGGGCAAACTAAGCCATGCGTAAGGGCACTGAAACACTTATTCATTTCTATACGCGAAATGTGGAACTTAACTTATAGGCCCATGCTCGAAGGCTCGTAGATATTCAATAAGGAGAAACACCCCATGCGTAAATCTTTAGCCATCGCCCTGATGCTTTCTGCCACCCTCGGTCTCGCTGCCTGCGACAAGAAATCCGAGGACAAACAACAAGATGCCAATAAGGCCGCTCAAGAATCCCAGGAGTCGATGCAAAAGGCTCAAGACAAAGTAAACGACGCTGCCAAAGAAAGTCAGGAAGCTGCTCAGAAAAACGCCGAAGCTGCGCAAGAGCGCGCTAAAGAGGCAAATCAGCAGGCTCCTGCCCCAACTAAGCAGTAAAGCCCCAAGTTTCAAAAACAATAAAGCCCGCACTCAGCGGGCTTTATTGTTTTGGGCAGAAGATCAAACCGTCAGGATTATGCTGACCGCCCTTCCCTTCAAGCCAGCGCCTCGGCTCGCTTGCCCAGCACCCGATCTACCACAAACGCACACAATAACGTGATCAGCGCGGGCACCAGCCAGGCCAGCCCTTGCTCGCTGAGCGGCAGGTGGGCCAATGTCGATGGCAAGTAGTCTGCGAAGCCTGCGCCTTTAAACGCATCGACCATCCCGAACAGCAGCGATACCAGCATCACCGGCGCGACGATGCGACCTTGTTCGTACCAGAAATCCTTACAGAAGCTCAATGCGACCAGCGCAATGCATGGCGGATAGATGGCCGTCAGCACCGGGATGGAAAACTGGATAAGGTTGGTTAGCCCCAGGTTGGATACCAGCAAAGAGAACGCTGCCAGAAGGATGACCAAGGTCTTGTAGGACAGCGGCAATACCCGGCTGAAATACTCAGCGCAAGCGCAGGTCAGCCCTACTGCCGTTACCAGACAAGCGAGCGAAATAAGTACCGCGAGGAAGCCACTGCCCAGCGATCCGAAGGTATGTTGCACGTAAGTATGGAGCACTGCAGCGCCATTGCTTGCGCCAGCGGCGACCGCGTGGCTGCCTGAACCCAGACGGAACAGGCTGATATAGACCAGCGCCAGACCGACACCGGCAATCAGGCCGGCAATGATGGCGTAACGGGTGATCAATCGGGGCGATTCAACGCCTCTTGAGCGAATGGCGTTGACGATCACGATACCGAAGACCAGTGCCCCCAGCGTGTCCATGGTGAGGTAGCCGTTGATAAAGCCTTGGGAAAACGGAGCGGCGACGTAAGCAGGCTCTGCAGTACCGATATCGCCTGCTGGCAACGCGAACGCTGCGATACCCAATACGGCCAGCGCGATGATTTTCAGCGGTGCGAGAAAGCGCCCGACAGTGTCCAGCAACCGGCCGGGATAGAGCGACACCCAAAACACCAACAGGAAATAAACCAGGCTGTAGAGGAACAATGCGAGAGGGCTTTCGCCGGTCAACGGCGCCAGACCTACTTCAAATGAGACGGTCGCGGTGCGAGGTGTCGCAAACAGCGGCCCCACCGCAAGATAGGCAACGGCTGCGAGAACGCCCCCTGCGACTTTACCAATCGGACTGCTCAACGCGTCCATGGCGCCGCCGACCTTGGCCAGTGCGATGACGGTGACGACGGGAAGGCCTACTGCCGTGACCAGAAAGCCCAGTGCCGCCATCCACACATGAGGACCGGCCTGCAAGCCAACGATCGGGGGAAAGATGATGTTGCCGGCGCCCACGAACAACGCGAACGTCATGAAACCCAGTGCCAGGATGTCCTGACCTTTCAACACTTTCATCGAAGAAACCACACTGCTGAATCGGAATTAAGAAGAGGATTTCCCGAGGGATGGGGGAAATGCCGCCAACCCTTTTAGGGATGGCCCGTCGCGCAACGCAGGTCCTTGTGGGGCCTGCAGCGCAAAATGGCGGCTAGCCTACCTTATTTCTCGCACCGATACAGGGCGCACCGACCGATGCCTGCACGTTCGTGTCGCATATCGGACATGTCCTACAGATAAATGCATCCCAGGCTTTTTGGAGCAGGCGCGAAAACTAGCGGCGCCGCGGATCTAATGTGGGAGCGAACCTGTTCGCGAATACGGTATGTCTGGCGATAGAGGTGTAGCGGATTTACTGACCGATTCGCGGACAGGTCCGCTCCCACAAGTTTTCCATTAGCGGTTGACCAAGGCCGCGCGCCGAACAGGGACGCCAGAAACACAAAAGCCACCCGAAGGTGGCTTTTGTCGATCAAGCAGTGATCAGACGGCGATTAAGCCTTCTTCACTTCCCAACCAGTCAGCTCAGCCAGGGCTTTGCCGATGTCTGCCAGCGAACGCACGGTTTTAACGCCCGCGTCCTGCAGTGCAGCGAACTTCTCGTCTGCAGTGCCTTTTCCGCCAGAGATGATTGCACCAGCATGGCCCATGCGCTTGCCCGGAGGAGCAGTCACACCAGCGATGTAGGAAACAACCGGCTTGGTCACGTGTGCCTTGATGTAGGCAGCCGCTTCTTCTTCAGCCGAACCGCCGATCTCACCGATCATGACGATCGCTTCGGTCTTCGGGTCTTCCTGGAACAGCTTCAGGATGTCGATGAAGTTCGAACCCGGAATCGGGTCACCACCGATACCAACACAAGTCGACTGACCGAAACCGGCGTCAGTGGTCTGCTTCACAGCTTCGTAAGTCAGGGTGCCGGAACGCGACACGATACCGACTTTACCTGGCAAGTGAATGTGACCTGGCATGATGCCGATCTTGCACTCGCCCGGAGTGATAACACCTGGGCAGTTAGGGCCGATCAGGACTACACCCAGCTCGTCGCACTTGACCTTGGCATCCAGCATATCCAGGGTAGGAATGCCTTCGGTGATGCAGATGATCAGCTTGATGCCGCCGAACGCTGCTTCCAGGATCGAATCTTTGCAGAAAGGAGCCGGAACGTAGATGACCGATGCGGTGGCGCCGGTTTTTTCTACTGCTTCGCGAACAGTGTTGAACACGGGCAGGTTCAGGTGCGTGGTGCCGCCTTTGCCTGGAGTCACGCCGCCAACCATTTTAGTGCCGTAGGCAATGGCTTGTTCGGAGTGGAAAGTACCCTGCGAGCCAGTGAAGCCCTGGCAGATAACTTTGGTGTCTTTGTTGATCAGGACGCTCATTATTTGCCCTCCGCAGCTTTGACGACTTGTTGAGCAGCGTCGGTCAGGCTGGTAGCTGCGATGATGTTCAGGCCGCTTTCTGCCAGTACTTTGGCGCCCAGGTCAGCGTTGTTGCCTTCAAGACGCACAACGACCGGGATTTTCACGCCTACTTCCTTCACTGCGCCGATGATGCCTTCAGCAATCATGTCGCAACGAACGATACCGCCGAAGATGTTGACCAGAACGGCGGCAACATTGGTGTCGGACAGGATGATCTTGAACGCTTCGGTAACGCGTTCTTTGGTAGCACCGCCGCCAACGTCAAGGAAGTTGGCTGGTTTGCCGCCATGCAGATTGACGATGTCCATGGTACCCATGGCCAGGCCAGCACCGTTGACCATGCAGCCGATGTTGCCTTCCAGTGCCACGTAGTTCAGTTCGAACTTGGCAGCGTGGGCTTCACGTGGGTCATCTTGCGATGGGTCGTGGAAAGCCTTCAGCTTTGGCTGACGGTACATAGCGTTGGCGTCGATGTTGATCTTGGCGTCGAGGCAATGCAGATCGCCGTCAGCCTTGATCACCAGCGGGTTCACTTCCAGCAGGGCCAGATCGTGGTCCTGGAACAGCTTGGCAAGACCGGTGAAGATCTTGGCGAACTGAGTGACCTGCTTGCCTTCCAGACCCAGCTGGAATGCCAGATCGCGACCCTGGAATGGCTGAGCGCCAACCAGTGGATCGATGGTGGCCTTGAGGATCTTCTCAGGAGTGTCGTGAGCGATTTTCTCGATGTCCACGCCACCTTCGGTGGACGCCATGAACACGATGCGACGGCTCGAGCGATCGACTACAGCGCCCAGGTACAGCTCTTTGGCGATGTCAGTGCAGGATTCAACCAGGATCTTGGTAACTGGCTGACCGGCCGCATCAGTCTGGTAAGTCACCAGACGCTTGCCCAGCCATTGCTGAGCGAATGCCGCTGCGTCTTCTTTGCTGCGAACCAACTTGACGCCGCCCGCTTTGCCGCGACCACCAGCGTGAACCTGGGCTTTGACGACCCACTCGGTTCCGCCAATCTTGTCGCAAGCTTCTGCTGCTGCTTGCGGGGTGTCTACTGCGTAGCCTTTGGATACTGGCAGGCCGTACTCAGCGAACAGCTGCTTACCCTGATACTCGTGAAGATTCATGCTTATTACCGTCTTCGTTAGGTACTGCGCATTCGGTGCTGCGCGTCGAAACGTGCCGCACCACCTGTGACCGCTACTCCCGGTCGCCCGAGGCACATACGCATACGTGCCCAAGGCGTTCCGAAGGGTCGAGTCCGACGTACTTTCCGCGGTGAACCTTGCTCGCAAGGCTCACGACGGGCTGTGCGTCGTGGTTTCTTTTTGTCTTAGCGTTTTTTCTTGTTCTGGATGTGGATGGCGCCGCCATTCACTGCCAGAGCTGCTTCGTGCAGCGCTTCAGACAACGTCGGGTGGGAGAAGACCATCATGCCGATGTCTTCGGCACTGGTGCCGAACTCCATACCGATCGCGCCTTGCTGTACCAATTCTGCTGCGCCCGGACCGATGACGTGAACACCCAGTACGCGGTCGGTCTTGGCATCAGCGATGACTTTGACGAAACCGCCGGTATCGTTCGCCGCCATTGCGCGACCACTGGCCGCGAACGGGAAGGAGCCGACATTAACTTCTACGCCTTCAGCCTTCAAGGTCTGCTCGGTTTTGCCTACCCAGGCGATTTCCGGGTGGGTGTAGATAACCGACGGGATCAGGTCGTAGTTCATCTGAGTCTTGTGACCCTTGATGCGCTCGACGACCATGATGCCTTCTTCAGAGGCCTTGTGGGCCAGCATCAGACCACGAACCACGTCACCGATCGCGTAAACGCCAGGAACGCTGGTTTCGCACTGATCGTTGACGAAAACGAAGCCGCGTTCGTCGATGTCCACACCGCTGTCCGAAGCCAGTAGATCAGTGGTCACAGGACGACGGCCGACAGCGACGATCACGCGATCAAACGTGATGTTCTGCTCGCCTTCCTTGTCGGTGTAGGTCACAACGACTTCATCGCCGTTGACTTTAGAACCGGTAACGCGGGCGCCCAGCTTGATGTCCAGGCCTTGCTTGGTGAAGGTCTTCTGCGCTTCTTTTGCAACGGCTTCGTCAGCGGCTGGCAGGAACTTCTCCAGCGCTTCCAGAACGGTGACCTTGGAACCCAGGCGAGCCCAGACTGAACCCAGTTCCAGACCGATAACGCCAGCACCGATTACGCACAGACGTTCAGGCACGGACGGGAATTCCAATGCGCCAGTCGAATCGACGATGGTGACCTGGTTGACGGGTGCAGGCGGGATATCGATCGGACGCGAGCCCGAAGCCAGGATCACGTGATCGGCTTCGATGATTTCAACGGTGCCATCAACGCCGGTCAGCTCGACTTTCTTGCCGGCCAGCAGCTTGCCGTGGCCTTGCAGGGACGTTACGCCGTTGGCTTTGAACAGGCTGGCAACGCCACCGGTCAGGCCTTTGACGATCTGCGCCTTGCGGCCAATCATGGCCGTCACGTCCATCTTCACTTCAGAAGTGGTAATACCGTGAACAGCAAAGCCGTTTTTGGCTTCGTAGAATTTCCAGGAGCTGTCCAGCAGCGCTTTGGATGGAATGCAACCCACGTTCAGGCAAGTGCCGCCAAGGGCCAGTTTGCCCTCCTTGTCCTGATATTTCTCGATGCAGGCAGTCTTGAGACCAAGTTGCGCAGCCTTGATGGCGGCAACATAACCGCCAGGGCCTGCGCCAATCACTACCACGTCGAATTTCTGGGACATAACAAAGAGTTCCTCTTTAGCTGCGAGCTTCAAGCCACAAGCTGCAAGCTGATCCGTGATGCTTTACAGACGAGTTGCAGCCTGCTCATTAGGATGTTGCGACGCCCCAAGCACCGGCGCCAGGCTGCTTTTACGTGCAGCTTGGCGCTTGCGGCTTACAGCTGTCTTTGAATCAGATATCCAGCAACAGACGAGCCGGATCTTCCAGCAGGTTCTTGATGGTGACCAGGAACGTCACGGCCTCTTTACCATCGATCAAACGGTGATCGTAGGACAGAGCCAGGTACATCATCGGACGAATCACAACCTGACCGTTGATCGCCATCGGGCGCTGCAGGATGTTGTGCATGCCGAGAATGGCGGCCTGTGGCGGGTTGACGATCGGGGTCGACATCATCGAACCGAAAGTGCCGCCGTTGGTGATGGTGAACGTGCCGCCAGTCATCTCGTCGATGGACAGCTTGCCGTCACGGGCTTTTTTGCCGTAGGCAGCGATGCCGCCTTCGATTTCAGCCAGGCTCATGTGTTCTGCGTTACGCAGGACCGGAACCACCAGACCACGGTCGCTGGACACAGCAACACCGACGTCAGCGTAGCCGTGGTAAACGATGTCCGAACCGTCGATCGACGCGTTGACTGCCGGGAAGCGTTTCAGCGCTTCGGTAGCGGCCTTGACGAAGAACGACATGAAGCCCAGGCGCACGCCGTTGTGGGACTTCTCGAACAGGTCCTTGTACTTCGAACGCAGGGCCATGACTTCAGTCATGTCGACTTCGTTGAAAGTGGTCAGCATGGCCATGTTCGACTGTGCTTCGACCAGACGCTTGGCAACGGTGGCACGTACGCGAGTCATCGGTACGCGCTTCTCGGTGCGGTCGCCCGCGGCTACGACAGGAGCAGCGGCAGCAGCAGGTTTGGCAGCCGGTGCAGCAGCAGGGGCGGATTTCTTCGCTTCTACAGCGGCAACGATGTCTTCTTTGGTGATGCGGCCGTCTTTGCCTGTGCCTTTGACGCTGGACAGGTTGATGCCGTTTTCTTCAGCCAGTTTGCGGGCAGCAGGACCGCCAATGGCGTCATCGTCAGCAGCCGGAGCAGCTGGCGCCGAAGCGGCCTGAGCAGGTGCAGATGCAGGTGCGGCAGCGGGCGCAGCAGCGGCAGCCGGAGCAGCCGACGCAGTGCCACCCGCGTCCAGAGTTGCGATCAGCTCATTGGAGAGGACGGTTTCGCCCTCGCCTTTTACGATCGATGCCAGGACGCCGTCGGCTTCGGCCAGGACTTCGAGAACGACTTTGTCAGTCTCGATGTCGACCAGCAGCTCGTCACGTTTTACCGCTTCACCCGGTTGCTTGTGCCATTTGGAAATGGTGCCGTCGGCAACAGATTCCGGGAAAGAGGGGGCTTTGATCTCAATAGCCATTATTCAAAATTCCTTAATTCGGTTTCAAATGCGCGAAGGCGTTAAACAGTGAACGCGTCTTTCAGCAGTTTTTCCTGCTGTTCGGCGTGCATCGATGCGTAGCCACAAGCTGGAGCAGCAGAAGCGTCACGACCGGCATACTCGAGCACGAGATTGCGGTTGTGGTTGCCGATGCTACGGCGCAAGTGATGCTGACTGCTGTACCAAGCGCCCTGGTTCATCGGTTCTTCCTGACACCAGACGACATTCGTCAGATTGGTGTACGACGCGATTGCGTCCATCAGGTCGTCTTCCGGGAACGGATAGAGCTGTTCGATACGCACGATGGCGATATCTTCACGGCCTTCGGCACGACGTTTTTCCAGCAGATCGTAGTAGACCTTGCCACTGCACATCACCAGACGGGTCACCTTGGCGGCATCGAGCGTATCGATTTCCGGGATAACTGTCTGGAAGGAGCCATGAGCCAGGTCTTCCAGCGTCGAGATGGCCAGCTTGTGGCGCAGCAACGACTTGGGCGTCAGCACGATCAACGGCTTACGTAGCGGACGGATCACCTGACGACGCAGCAGATGGTAGATCTGAGCCGGAGTGGTCGGAACGCAAACCTGGATGTTGTGCTCGGCGCAGCCTTGCAAGTAACGCTCAAGACGTGCGGACGAGTGCTCTGGCCCCTGCCCTTCATAACCGTGAGGCAGCAACATCGTCAGACCGCAAAGACGGCCCCACTTGTGCTCACCGCTGGTGATGAACTGGTCGATGACAACCTGAGCGCCGTTGGCGAAATCGCCGAACTGAGCTTCCCAGATAACCAGTGCGCTAGGCTGGGTGGTCGAATAACCGTACTCGAAGGCCAGAACGGCTTCTTCCGACAGGAAGGAGTCGTACAGGTCAAAGCGTGGCTGACCGGCATACAGATTTTGCAGCGGAACGTACGTGCTCGCGTCTTTCTGGTTATGCAGAACGGCATGACGGTGAGAGAACGTGCCACGACCGACGTCCTGACCGGTAAGACGCACCTGGTGACCTTCGAACGCCAGGGTCGCGTACGCCATGGTTTCGGCGTAACCCCAGTTGATCGGCAGGCCGCCCTGTTGCATTTTCTGACGGTCTTCGTAGATCTTCTGAACCTGACGCTGAACCACGAAACCTTCTGGCAATTCCATCAGCTTGGCCGACAGTTCCTGCAGGGTCTTGAGGTCGAAGCTGGTGTCGTGACGCGCAGTCCAGGCGTGGCCCAGATAAGGACGCCAGTCAACGAACAGTTCTTTGTTCGGCTCTTTGACCAGACTTTTGACAACGTGCATGCCGTTGTCGAGGGCGTTGCGGTACTCGTCGACCTTGGCTTGTGCAGCGGCGGCATCGAGGATGCCGGCATTGGCCAGATAGTCTGCGTACAGCTCGCGGGTGGTGCGTTGCTTGGCGATCTGCTGGTACATCAGCGGCTGGGTGCCGCTTGGCTCGTCCGCTTCGTTGTGACCGCGACGGCGGTAGCAAACCAGGTCGATAACCACATCACGCTTGAATTGCATGCGGTAGTCGATGGCCAGCTGCGTCACGAACACAACGGCTTCAGGGTCATCGCCATTCACATGGAGAATCGGCGCCTGAATCATCTTGGCAACGTCGGTCGCGTACTCGGTTGAGCGCGAGTCTTCCTGGTTGCTGATGGTGAAGCCGACCTGGTTGTTGATCACGATGTGAATCGTGCCGCCGGTCTTGAAGCCGCGGGTCTGCGACATCTGGAAGGTTTCGAGCACAACGCCCTGACCCGCAAACGCAGCGTCGCCGTGGAGCGAAATCGGCAAGACTTTTTCGCCGGTCGCATCGTTACGACGATCCTGACGCGCACGCACCGACCCTTCGACCACCGGAGAAACGATCTCCAGGTGAGACGGGTTGAATGCCATCGCCAGGTGAACTTCGCCGCCGGTGGTCATGACGTTGGAAGAGAAACCCTGGTGGTACTTAACGTCACCGGAGCCCAGCTCGACTTTCTTCTTGCCTTCGAACTCGTCGAACAGATCACGCGGGTTCTTGCCGAAGGTATTGACCAGCACGTTCAGACGGCCACGGTGGGCCATGCCGATGACGATTTCCTTGGTGCCGTAGGAGCCGGAACGCTGGATAAGTTCGTCGAGCATAGGAATCAGGCTTTCGCCGCCTTCCAGACCGAAACGCTTGGTGCCCGGGTATTTGGTACCCAGGTATTTTTCCAGCCCTTCAGCCGCGGTGACGCGCTCGAGCAGATGGCTCTGAATGTCGGCGGAGAATGCTGGACGGCCGCGCACGCTTTCGAGGCGCTGCATGAACCAGTTGCGCTGGGTGGAATCGACGATATGCGTGAACTCGGCACCGATGGTGCGGCAATATGTCTTCTGCAAGGCGTCAACGATTTCGCGTAGGCTCGCTTCCTCCTTGCCGATGTACAGGTCGCCGGCACGGAAAGTGGTGTCGAGGTCAGCGTCGGTCAAACCGTAATGGTTGATCGACAGGTCAGCTGGCGCAGTGCGCTTCCACAAACCCAGAGGATCGAGTTGCGCACCCTGATGGCCGCGCATACGGAATGCCTGGATAAGCCGCAGTACTTCAACTTGCTTCTTCTCGTGCTCGCTGCTCACGCTGCCGGCAGAGACCGGTTGAGCGCGGCGCTGGTTTTTACCCAGCAACACGAAATGATCGCGAATTGTCGAATGCGATACATCGGTGGCAGTGCTGCCGTCAGCTGGCAGCTTCTGAAAGTAGGTGCGCCACTCTTCTGGCACAGCGTTAGGGTCGTGCAGGTAGAGCTCATAGAGCTCTTCCACATAGGCAGCGTTACCACCGGATAGGTGGGCACTGTTCCACATGCGCTGCATCACGCTTTCTTGCATGCTTGGTCACCCTCGGTAAGGGGACACCATCGGCGCAGATGCCACAGCGAGCTTGAATAGTCCATATGCAGCGACTGTAACAAGCCACCAGGAATCAGGCTGATAGTCCGGGTACCAGCCCGGATGCCCCTGCTGGTCTCATTTCTTCAAAATAAGAGCCGCAGCCAAATCAGCCGCTGCTCAGGTTAAAACTGCGGCGCCGGTTGAAGCCTGCGCCGCAGCGTTTACGGTACTGCCTTTACACATGCGTCGATGTTACAGGTGCAACACAATCAGATACCGCTTTTGAGAAGCATGCTGCGTACGTGGCCGATCGCCTTGGTCGGGTTAAGACCTTTAGGGCAAACGTTCACGCAGTTCATGATTCCGCGGCAACGGAACACGCTGAATGGGTCATCCAGCGATGCCAAACGTTCCTGGGTCTTGGTGTCACGACTGTCTGCCAGGAAGCGATAAGCTTGCAGCAGCGCAGCGGGGCCGAGGAACTTGTCAGGGTTCCACCAGAAGGACGGGCAAGAAGTCGAGCAGCAAGCGCACAGAATGCACTCGTACAGACCGTCGAGTTTTTCACGCTCTTCCGGCGTCTGCAGACGTTCGATGGCCGGAGCTGGCGTATCGTTCAGAAGGAATGGCTTAACCTTCTCGTACTGCTTGTAGAAGATGCTCATATCGACGACCAGGTCACGAATGACCGGCAAACCAGGCAGCGGACGAACAACCAGTTTGTTGCCCTTGACGACAGCCGACAGCGGCGTGATGCATGCCAGGCCGTTTTTGCCGTTGATATTCATGCCATCGGAGCCGCAAACACCCTCGCGGCAAGAGCGACGATAGGAGAAACCTTCGTCCTGCTCTTTGATCAGCGCGAGCACGTCCAGCACCATCAAGTCTTTACCATTGGTATTGACCTGGAATTCCTGCATGAACGGCGCTGCGTCTTGATCCGGGTTGTAGCGATAAACACTGACTTGCAACATATCGGCCACCCTTAGTAAGTCCGAATCATGGGTTCGAAAGTCGGAACAGTCTTCGGTGAGAAGTTCACGGCACGCTTGGCTACGCGTTTTTCACCCGGGAAATAAAGGGTGTGGCACAACCAGTTGATGTCGTCGCGATCTTCGAAGTCTTCGCGGGCATGAGCGCCACGGGACTCTTTGCGATGCTCTGCGGCGATTGCCGTGGCTTCAGCCACTTCCAGCAGGTTTTGCAGCTCCAGCGCTTCGATCCGGGCAGTGTTGAACGCCTGGCTCTTGTCGTTGATCTTGACGTTGGCGATGCGCGAGCGCAGATCAGCCAGCTGAGCAATACCCTTCTGCATATATTCGCCGGTGCGGAATACGCCGAAGTAGTTCTGCATGCAGCTCTGCAGTTCTTTGCGCAGGGTTGCTACGTCTTCGCCATCGGTGCGTTCGTTCAAGCTGCTGAGGCGAGCCAGAGCGACGTCGATGTCGGTTTCGGAAGCACGACGGTAGTCGATGCCTTCGTTGAGTGCTTGTTCCAGATGCAGACCGGCAGCACGACCGAATACCACCAGGTCGAGCAACGAGTTGCCGCCCAGACGGTTGGCACCGTGAACCGATACGCAGGCCACTTCACCGACCGCAAAGAGGCCAGGAATAATGGTGTCAACGCCAGCGGCGTCCTGGGTGATTGCCTGACCATGAATATTGGTGGCAATGCCGCCCATCATGTAGTGGCAGGTTGGAACGACAGGGATCGGCGCAACGGCCGGATCGACGTGAGCAAATGTCTTCGACAGCTCCATGATGCCCGGCAGGCGGCTGTGCAACACTTCTTCGCCCAAGTGATCGAGCTTGAGCATCACGTGATCGCCGTCAGGACCACAACCGTTGCCGGCAATGATCTCTTTAACCATCGAACGCGCAACTACGTCACGACCAGCAAGGTCTTTGGCGTTCGGAGCATAACGCTCCATGAAACGCTCGCCGTGCTTGTTGATCAGGTAGCCACCTTCACCACGGCAACCTTCTGTGACCAGTACACCTGCGCCCGCGATGCCGGTTGGGTGGAACTGCCACATCTCGATGTCCTGAACCGGAACACCTGCACGCAAAGCCATGCCAACGCCGTCGCCGGTGTTGATCAGAGCATTGGTGGTGGAAGAGTAAATACGGCCTGCGCCGCCGGTGGCCAACACAGTCGCATCAGCGCGGATGTAGGAGGTTTCACCGGTTTCGATGCAGATAGCGATGATGCCGACAAACGCGCCATCCTGGTTCTTCACCAGATCGACTGCGTAGTATTCATTCAGGAATACAGTGCCAGCTTTAAGGTTCGCTTGATAAAGCGTGTGCAGCAATGCGTGACCGGTACGGTCGGCAGCGGCGCACGTACGGGCAGCCTGACCGCCTTTGCCGAAGTCCTTGGACTGGCCACCGAAAGGACGCTGATAGATACGACCCTGCTCGGTACGGGAGAAAGGCAGACCCATGTGTTCCAGTTCGAACACGGCTTCCGGCCCTACGGAACACATGTACTCGATAGCGTCCTGGTCACCGATGTAGTCGGAGCCTTTGACGGTATCGTACATGTGCCAGCGCCAGTCATCGTTTGGGTCGGCGGAAGCAATGGCGCAGGTAATGCCGCCTTGCGCCGAAACGGTGTGGGAACGGGTCGGGAACACCTTGGTGACGACAGCGGTCTTGTGGCCGCCCTGAGCCAGTTGCAGTGCGGCACGCATGCCTGCACCGCCGCCGCCAATGATGATGGCGTCGAATGAAAGCGTATTAATGTTAGCCATGGATCAGATACCCCAAAGAATCTGCACACCCCAGACGAAGTAAGCGAACATCGCAATGCCGCAAACTGCCTGGAAAAGGAAACGCACAGCCGTTGCAGACGAGCCCAGCGCCATCGGCGTCAGGTAGTCGGTGGCGATGGTCCACATGCCGACCCAGGCATGAGCGCCCAGAGCAACGAACGCCAACAGGCTGAAGATACGCATCCCGGTGTGCGAGAACAGACCGTGCCACGTGGCAAAATCGATGCCCGGGTGCGCGATCAGGTATCCGATCAGGAAAATGAAATAAGCCGCGAGCACGACCGCGGACACACGCTGCGCCATCCAGTCATAAAGCCCCGAACGTGACAGGTTCGTAACACTGGTTACCATATCCAAACTCCCGCCAGAACAATCAACACCAGGGAAACGGCGATGATGATTTTCGAGCCCAGTTTTCCGCCTTCCAGCGTCTCACCGACACCCGCATCCATGATCAAGTGACGAATACCCGCCACAAGGTGATACAGCAAGGAGGACAGGAGACCCCACACAACGATCTTGGCCAGTGGGCTGGTCAAGCATGCCTTCACCTCGGCAAAACCTTCCTCTGAACCCAACGACTTGCTCAATGCGTAAAGCATGATGGCAATGCCGAGGAAGAGGATGATGCCGGAAACGCGATGAAGAAATGACGTTACGCCGGTGATGGGGAGTTTGATGGTCCTTAGGTCTAGGTTTACAGGTCGTTGGCTTTTCACGGCTTTTTTTCACACTGAAGAGCCCCTAACAATCAGGGCAAATTATTGGGAAGTGCACTGGTCAGGTACCCACTACCCAGGAAGTGACGGCCCCCAGAAAAACAGGCCTCAAAGCCCCTGGCGGTCGGACGCCGAGTATAGACAGTTAGGTTACTAATGACAACGCGCAGACCCTACCCCAATGGCGGATTGCTTTAGCCGGATAAAAGGCGTAAATGGCAGGGAAATTCGCGGAAAACCATTGCTTAAACCCTTCTGCGGCGGGACTTTAGGCAAATTGACTTTAGAATTTATCTCACTATAGTGGTGCGGGCCCTGCGTGGGGGGTCTGTCTGATGATTTGAAGCATAAATAGGAGGCCACATGGCTGACAAAAAAGCGCAGTTGATCATCGAGGGCGCAGCCCCCGTCGAGCTGCCCATTCTGACCGGCACAGTTGGTCCCGATGTAATCGATGTACGCGGCCTGACCGCCACCGGACGCTTCACATTCGACCCGGGCTTCATGTCCACCGCCTCATGCGAATCCAAGATCACCTACATCGACGGTGACAACGGCATCCTGTTGCATCGTGGTTACCCGATCGAACAGCTGGCCGAGCAATCGGACTACCTGGAAACCTGCTACCTGCTGCTCAACGGCGAGCTGCCGACTGCCGAGCAAAAGGCCCAATTCGTCGTCACCGTGAAGAACCACACCATGGTGCACGAGCAGTTGAAGACCTTCTTCAACGGCTTCCGCCGCGACGCCCACCCGATGGCCGTCATGTGCGGCGTGGTCGGCGCCCTCTCGGCGTTCTACCACGACTCCCTGGACATCAATAATCCGCAGCACCGGGAAATTTCGGCGATCCGCCTGGTCGCCAAGATGCCGACCCTCGCAGCGATGGTTTACAAGTACTCCATGGGTCAACCCATGATGTACCCGCGCAACGACTTGAGCTACGCGGAAAACTTCCTGCACATGATGTTCAACACGCCGTGCGAGATCAAACCGATCAGCCCGACGCTGGCCAAGGCCATGGACCGGATCTTCATCCTCCACGCCGACCACGAACAAAATGCCTCGACCTCCACCGTTCGCATGGCGGGCTCTTCGGGCGCCAACCCGTTCGCCTGTATCGCAGCCGGTATCGCAGCACTGTGGGGCCCTGCTCACGGCGGCGCCAACGAAGCCGTTCTGACCATGCTCGATGAAATTGGCGATGTCTCCAACATCGACACCTACATCGCCAAGGCCAAGGACAAGAACGATCCGTTCAAGCTCATGGGCTTCGGTCACCGCGTTTACAAAAATCGCGACCCGCGC
The DNA here is from genome assembly GCF_057128765.1 of Pseudomonas corni. Lineage (NCBI taxonomy): Bacteria > Pseudomonadati > Pseudomonadota > Gammaproteobacteria > Pseudomonadales > Pseudomonadaceae > Pseudomonas > Pseudomonas corni. The sequence goes on along the minus strand of NZ_JBSKHW010000018.1, from coordinate 35,240 downwards.
GCCACCGTTATGAAGCAGACTTGCGATGAGGTTCTGCGCGAGCTGGGCATCACCAATGATCCGCAACTGGAACTGGCAATGCGTCTTGAAGAGATCGCACTGACTGATCCGTACTTCATTGAGCGCTCGCTGTACCCGAACGTCGACTTCTACTCGGGGATCATCCTCAAGGCGATCGGCATTCCAACCAGCATGTTCACTGTGATTTTCGCCCTGGCGCGTACCGTCGGCTGGATTTCCCACTGGAAAGAAATGCTTTCCAGCCCGTACAAGATTGGCCGTCCGCGCCAGCTTTACACCGGCGAAGTCTCTCGCGACATCGTGCCATTGGCCGAACGCAAGTAAGCAACCGCCAAACGTAAAAAAGGCTGCCAGTGGCAGCCTTTTTTGTGATTTGCGAAAACTGTACTGCTAGTGGCGCGACGGTTACTTCTCCGCCCGGTCCTTCAATGCCTTCAGGGTGTTGAATGGCGCATCCACGACAAACTTGTTCGCAAGCCACGAAGGCACACTGCCGCCGGGCTCTGTATGGACCTGATAGGTCACTTCCGTCACGCCCGCCCCTTTGGGTACGAACTTCCAGAATCCCTCCACCTGCGCCACGCGCACGAAGCCCTGCTCTTCGGGGATTAACTTGGGTTGACCCTCCAGATTGCGCGTCAGACTGCCATCGGCACCTGCAACCGTTGTCACCTGCAACACGGAGTCACGGGGCGTAACCGGCCAAGGGGTATTGAATTGGGTATAAGTCCAGACCTTGTCGCCCTCATGCTTGAGAACCTTTTGCGATTTGCACTCATGAATCCAGGCACAGGCTGCGACGACGTCCTCTTGCAACGCGCGCAATCTGGCGATATCCGCCTTGATCGTCGTCACCCCACGATAAGCTTTGTACTTGGAACCGGCCACCTCACTTAACGAGATCTTGATGCCATCTTCGTCTTTGGCAACCTGCCAGTCTTCTGCGTGGGCAGCGGACGCCACCAACATTGCAAAACCCAATCCAAACGCAATCCGATGCAGCGAACCCATGTCTTATTCCTTATTGTCGTAAGTTCAGATGAATCATCCAGCCGCGCCCCTAAGCAGCAGTCGTGGCCTGCTCCCACCATCCGATCAAGCGAATCGCCTCGCCCTGACTGGTCCCGCACACTTCGGGATCAGCTTTGAACTGACTGCAGACGTCCGGACGACCGGCTTGCCCAAATAGCGCACAGAGCATCTCTATCGAAAGGTGCAGGCAGCGCTCTCCCGCAGATTTGCCGTTGGGCATACCTGGAATTGGCGAAGAAATAGACGGCGCGATGCAGCAAGCGCCACAACCGGGACGGCAATCCATGGGACTTCTCTTGAGAGGTGGTGGGTGACAGCGGGATATTAACCGCTAAAACGTGCGTTTGAAACCGAACCGATCCGCGTATCGGTGCTTGATCACTGCTTGAAGGTAAAGTCTACGGCAGCGCCTTCGATGTCTCGACGCGACTCGTTACGCAGTTGCAGCTGCATTTCATTGCTTAGCAGTCGACCATTAAGCTGGAAGTCCGGATCGCTCTGTGAATCAGGAAACATCTTAGGCAACAACGGCTTGGCGCGAGGCGCCGCAGTGATCACTTTGCTAGGAGGCGTGAGTTGCTTGACCATATCCGGCGGCAGGCTCAAATCCAAATCTGCTTTGGGCAAGCGAGTGTCTTTCACAACCTGAGCCGGCGCTTTGCTCTTGCTCGCAACCGGCGCGCGACGGGCTACTTCTGCGTTGTCTTCCTTGATTTTGGCTGACTTTGCATTGCCTGACGAACCCTTCGGCGGCGTACTTACTGCGGTGGGTTTGGCGGCCACTGGCGCTGATTTACTTGCAGCCACCACAGACACCGCTGAAACGTTGGGCGCGAGTTCATGCACAACAGCTTCAGGCTTAACCGCCTCGACCACAACAGGTGCTTTGTCCTCAGGAGTGCTCACCGGCGCCACGGCTTGCGTGCTGGGAAGCTCCGGAGATGAGGCTTCAGACGCAACCTTAGGCGCAGGTGGCGGCTGCTTATCAGCATCGCATCCGCTCAGCAGCACCAACATTAACAGTCCAACACAACGCAATGAGTTCATAGATCAAAACGGCTAAAAAGTCAGAGGCCATATGCTGGCCCTATGCAAGCCCTGTGGCAAGTCCACGAGCGCTACCCGATCTGTCTCAAGGTGTAGAAACCTGAGCCGGCCAAGGGTTCACCAAGCTTGCACGGCTTCCTGACAAAGCTGTTTGGCCAGCATACCCAGCGTCATCAGCGCCCGCTCAGCCTCACGATTCCAAGGCATCCCGCAATTAAGACGGATGCAGTGGTTGAACTGTTCTGTGTTACTAAATATTAAACCGGGGGCAATGCTGATGCCCTGCTCCAGCGCACGCACATGCAACTCTTGGGTATTGACCCTCCCCGGCAGACTTATCCAGAGAATAAACCCACCTAAGGGGCGGCTGATCTGAGTGCCCTCGGGAAACATCTGCTGTACAGCCAGCTGGAAAGCACTGAGGTTTTTGCGGTGCTCTTGACGGATAAAGCGCAAGTGACGGTCGTAGCCGCCGTTCTCAAGGTAAGACGCCACTCCCATCTGCGTGACGCTGCAAGCCGAGTGTGTACTGAAGGTCTGGAGGCGCTGGATCTCTGCCTGATATTTCCCGGCAATCATCCAGCCAATGCGCACGCCCGGTGAAAGAGTCTTGGAAAAGCTTGAGCAGTAAATAACCCGGCCGAGTCGATCAAACGCCTTCAGCGCCTTGGTCTTGCCTTGCTCATACATGAGCTCGCCGTAAATATCGTCTTCGACAATTTGAATATCGAAGTCCGAGGCCAGCCGCAGCAGATGCTTTTGACGCTCTTCGGGCATCGTGCTGCCCAGCGGATTGCTCAGGCGCGACGTTAACACCAGCGCCTTGATCGACCACTGGTTGGCCGCAAGTTGCAGTGCCTCCAGACTGATGCCAGTGGTAGGGTCGCTCGGTATTTCAATGACTTTCAAACCAAGCAAATCAGCCAATTGCAGCAGGCCGTAATAGGTTGGCGACTCGGCAGCAATCAAATCCCCCGGACTGGTCAGTACCCTCAGCGACATCTGCAAAGCATCGACGCAACCGTGAGTGATGACAACCTCGGACGGATCGATCACCACCCCGGCGTCACGCATGCGAATTGCCACTTGGCGCCGCAGGGGTTCAAAACCTGGGCTGAACATGTAGCTGAAGGCACGCGGGCTTTGGAAACGCGTCACTTTTGCCAGTTGTTGATGAAGCGCCCGTACCGGCAGGTAGTCCACGTGAGGCACCGCTGCGCCGAATGCAAAGACGCCTTCACGGCGGGATTCGACCAAGACCTGCTGAATGATGCTGGCGCGAGTCACCAGACCTGGCCGCTCAACCCGCGCAATATCGGGGGTCGGCGCAGTGAGCGCGGGGGTTTGGTGAACGTAATAACCGGATTGAGGACGTGCCCGAATGAGCCCCTGATCTTCGAGGTTCGCATACGCCTGCAATACGGTGGCGTGACTCACGTTGAGCTGCGAACTCATCTTGCGTACCGAAGGCACCCGCTCGCCTGGCTGATAAACACCTCGCCGAATATCCTCGGCCAGCTGCTGAGCGATGCGTTGATACAACAAAAGATTGGTCATGGCTGCGTCCTTCAATCCGGCTTCTGGCAATTGCACCGGCAAACAATACGAATAATTGCCAGAACAGTCGCAAAGTGTACGGGGACAGTTGTGCTTTTCACCAGCGTTAAGTGAGAGTGAGAAAATATTTCCTGCGCCATATGCGCCAACGTCACCGACGTTTCGGCATAAAAAAACCCGGCATCGGAGATCCGTGCCGGGCAGTTACAAAAATAATTTACCGAGGGGCGCTTAATTTTCCTTTTTCGTCGGAGAACACTAACTCCACACGACGATTTTGCGCTCTGCCACGCTCCGAGGCGTTGGCGGCGACAGCAAACTGATCACCGTATCCTTCAACCTGAATACGATCTTCTTCAATTCCCAAGTCGGACAATACGTCGGCCACCGACTGCGCCCGATCCTTGGCTAACTGACGATTCTCCTGACTATCGCCCGTACTGTCGGTATAACCCTCAATGCGCACTACCCGCTTGGGATTGAGCTGCAGAAACTGCACAACCTTGAGAACCGTTCGATTGGCTGAGCTTTTAAGCTCGGCACGCCCGGTATCGAACAACATATCACCCAGCGTCATCACCAGTCCGCGCTCGGTCTGATTGGTCGACAGGCTCATGATCTGATCTTCCGCCCACTTACCCTGCTCTTGTGCACCCGCCAGTTTTTGCTCACGCAAGGCCAACTGCAGACGTTGACGGTCCAGTTCCAGCCGCGCCAGACGCTCCTGATTGAGCAACAACTTGCTGTGCTCCCGGGCGATCGCGCTATAGCGACTGCTCAAGTAGGCGTAGTGCGTGACGTCTTCACCGCTGCCGATGTAGCCGGACAGGCGTTCAGCCCGACCCAACAATTCGCCAGCGCGGATGACGTCCTTCGGCGCACTGCGCAGTACGTTTGTGTCTTCTTTGACCTTTTGGAAATCAGCGCTGGCAGACTGCAATGCGCTGTCACTGTTCTGGTGAGTGGCGCAACCAGAGAGCCCGGCCGCACTTAGCAGCAAACAAACGTTAAAAATACGGGGGATCGTATTCACTGCGGCATCCCCAACTGCTTGCGCAGACGATTGAGTCGAGTGTTCATCTGGGTCAACTGTTCGTCGCTTTTGAGCGTCAACACCCGCGCCTCGGCAAGCCGCGCGTCGAGTTCGGCCTGTTCGGCCTGCATACGGGCGTCTTTATAGGACTTGTCCTGCATGTCGGCACGAGCCTTGACCAGCTTGGCCTGCGCCAAAGCCATATCCGGCTCGTCATCGGTAGCGCCGACGGCAGTTGCCTGCATCAACGCTTGCTCGGTGAGTTTCATTTGTTCTGTGGGTGCAGGATCGTTCGCGCAGCCAAAGAGGCTGGCAAGTGCCATGGCTGCGAATATAGGGCGGATTCTCAAAACAACATTCCTACTGGTTTGGGGTGCTTGCAGGCTGTAGAAGCTGGCTTTTCCACAGTTCGACATTGCGCTTGATAGCTTCAGCAGCGTGATCCGAGGCGGCCAATTCTGTCATTTTTTTTGCAAGCTGTCCGCGCAGCCAAGGGTCATTGCACGCAGAGTTAAAGGATAAGGCCAGATAAAGTCCGGGGTTGTCCAGCGCCAAAGGCTGAGCCACCAACTCACCTGCCGGGCTCAAAGTTTGTGCCATCGCCATGCCGGCATAGCGGCCCGCCAGGACATATTCGACTTTTCCTGCCAGCAACTGCTGGAACGTCTGAGTCAGGTTTGGCTGTCTGTCGAGGGTTAAATTCGCTTTGATCGACGCTTCAAATGACGGCGTGAGTCGAGTTTTCTCGGACAGAGCGCCCCGGTGACCCTGCAGGTCAGCCAGCAGATTGAACGGCGCAGTTTGGTCTTTATGGGTCCAGACCATGATTTCGTTTTGCACGATGGGCGGATGAATGAAATCCAGAGATTGAAGTTCGGCGCTGCTTAACGGCGCGTCGGCAAGGATATCCATGCGTCCACTGCGCACTTCATCGAGCGCCTGACTGCGCTTGCCCCCATACACCACCTCGACTTTCACACCCATCTGCTGCGCAGCTTCCTTGAGCAGGTCGGCGTTGGCGCCCATCAGGTGTTTCTGATCATGCGGATCACGCCACAAATAGGGCGGCGCGTTGGGACTGCCGGTAATGATTAGCCTGTCGCATTTGCCAGCAGCCATGGACAGCGCAGGTAACGCGGCCAGCCCCACAATCAGCAATGTCAGCGTCAGCCGTGGCGACATAGGTACTCTTCTCTTTATAAAACCCGATCAATAAAAAAACCCGCTCATCACCGGCTGCCCAAAGCGCATGCCATCTATCACGAAGATGACGTAACGCTTGCGAACAGCCCGAAATGAACGGGTCTCTTTATAAGTCAGGCGACTGGATTAAACCAGCTTCTCCAACTCAGGGATTGCTTCGAACAGGTCAGCCACCAGGCCGTAATCAGCGACCTGGAAGATTGGCGCCTCTTCATCCTTGTTGATCGCGACGATCACTTTGGAATCCTTCATGCCGGCCAGATGCTGGATCGCGCCGGAAATACCGACCGCGATGTACAGCTGTGGCGCGACGATCTTGCCGGTCTGACCGACCTGCATGTCGTTGGGCACAAAGCCCGCATCCACTGCAGCGCGGGAAGCGCCCACAGCAGCACCGAGCTTGTCGGCCAAGGCGTACAGGTGTTTGAAGTTGTCGCCGTTCTGCATGCCGCGACCGCCGGAAACGACGATTTTGGCAGCGGTCAGCTCAGGACGATCCGACTTGGCCAGCTCTTCGCTGACGAAAGAGGACTTGCCAGCGTCGTGAGCGGCGGACACAGCTTCCACACTGGCCGAGCCACCTTCAGCAGCAACAGCGTCAAAGCCGGTAGCACGCACGGTGATGACTTTGATTGCAGCCGACGATTGCACGGTAGCAATGGCATTACCCGCGTAGATCGGACGCTTGAAGGTGTCAGCGCTTTCGACGGCGATGATTTCCGAGATCTGATCGACATCCAGCTGTGCAGCGACGCGCGGCAGAATGTTTTTGCCGTTGGACGTGGCAGCAGCCAGTACGTGGCTGTAACCGGAGGCCAGTTCGACCACCAGCGGCGCAACATTTTCCGGCAGTTGATGGGCGTAGGCCGCGTTGTCGGCAACCAGGACTTTTGCCACACCAGCGATTTTCGCGGCGGCTTCACTCACGGCGCCCACGTTTTGGCCAGCGACCAGAACGTGAATGTCGCCACCGATTTTGGCGGCGGCAGCAACGGTGTTCAAAGTAGCGGGAGCGACCACGCCATTTTCGTGCTCAGCGATAACCAGAATAGGCATCAGATCACCTTCGCTTCGTTTTTCAGTTTCTCGACCAGTTCCGCAACCGACTTGACCTTGATGCCAGCGCTGCGAGCAGCCGGGGCTTCAACTTTCAGGGTCTTGTTGGTGGAGGCAGTGGAAACACCCAAAGCATCAGGCGTCAGCACTTCGAGCGGCTTCTTCTTGGCTTTCATGATGTTGGGCAGCGATGCGTAGCGTGGCTCGTTCAGACGCAGGTCTGTGGTCACGATAGCAGGCAATTTCAGAGAAACGGTCTGCGCACCAGCATCGACTTCGCGGGTCACGCTGATGCTGTCGCCGGACACTTCAACCTTGGACGCGAAGGTGCCTTGTGCGTAACCACTCAGGGCGGCGAGCATCTGGCCGGTCTGGTTGTTATCGCTGTCGATCGCCTGCTTGCCGAGGATGACCAGCTGCGGCTGCTCTTTATCAACCACAGCCTTGAGCAGCTTGGCGATAGCCAGCGAGGTCAGCTCTTCGGTGGACTCAACGAGGATGGCGCGATCGGCACCCAGTGCCAACGCGGTACGCAGTTGCTCCTGAGCGGTGGTCGGGCCGATGGAAACAACGACGATCTCGGTGGCGACGCCTTTCTCTTTGAGGCGAACGGCTTCTTCTACAGCGATTTCGCAGAAGGGGTTCATCGACATTTTGACGTTAGCGAGATCGACGCCGGAGTTGTCCGCTTTGACGCGAACCTTGACGTTGTAGTCGACCACTCGTTTGACAGCTACAAGAACCTTCATGGATTCCTCGTTACTCTCCGGTGAAAAGAAAGTCGCCAGGTCTTGCCCGGCGATAAGTACGCGTCAGTGTAAAGAACACCTCTGAAAACCTTGTATTCGTGCTTGCTGAAAGGTGAGTTCAGCAAAAACAGTTGCCTGCTACCTGCATTCCAAGCCAGACGCCGACGGGGTGTGTAAACTGCACCCCGCCCGTAATCCCGTGAGATTGCGGCAGATCTGTTGCACGACGCTCGCAACGTCTTTAGAGGTGTTCTTGTACCAACGGTCAGCCTACGGCGAGCGCAAAACCGCCCGTATCTTGACCGGAACACCTAGTCGGGTCAATACGACAAAAACGCCAGTCGCAAGCCGCGCCGCCATGTTTTATCCGCCCTGCGGCCATTTCAAACAAACGTTTGTATTGGACCTGCGGGGTGGTGTAGATATAATGCGCCCCTTTAAGATGACACCCGGGTAAACATCGTTCCGCGTGTCGATTTTTTGCTTCATATAAAAAAATACTGTTGAGCCCTGAGTAGGAGATAGCCTGTGGAACGCGAATACATGGAATTCGACGTCGTCATCGTCGGAGCCGGCCCCGCCGGGCTTTCCGCCGCTTGCCGTCTGAAGCAGAAGGCTGCTGATGCCGGTCAGGAAATCAGCGTCTGTGTGGTGGAAAAAGGCTCCGAAGTCGGCGCACATATCCTCTCCGGTGCCATCTTCGAACCTCGCGCACTCAACGAACTGTTCCCTGACTGGAAAGAACTCGGCGCCCCGCTCAACACGCCGGTCAAGCGCGACGACATTTACGTCCTGAAAAACCCCGAAGCCTCCAATAAAGTGCCGGGCTTTTTTGTGCCCAAGACCATGCACAACGACGGCAACTACATCATCTCGCTGGGCAATCTGTGCCGCTGGCTGGCTCAGCAGGCCGAGAACCTGGGCGTGGAAATCTATCCTGGCTTCGCAGCTCAGGAAGCATTGATCGACGAGAACGGCGTGGTGCGCGGCATCCTCACCGGCGATCTGGGCGTCGACCGCGAAGGCAATCCGAAGGAAGGCCTGTACACCCCGGGTATGGAACTGCGCGGCAAGTACACCCTGTTCGCAGAGGGCTGCCGTGGTCATATCGGCAAGCAGTTGATCAAACGCTTCAATCTCGACAGCGAAGCCGATGCCCAGCATTACGGCATCGGCCTGAAGGAAATCTGGGAAGTTGATCCCGCCAGACACGAGCCTGGCCTGGTGGTTCACACCGCTGGCTGGCCGCTGGATATCGTCGGCACCGAGAACACGGGCGGCTCCTTCCTTTATCACCTGGAAAACAACCAGGTGGTGGTCGGGCTGATCGTCGATCTGTCTTACAGCAACCCGTTCCTGTCTCCGTTCGATGAATTCCAGCGCATGAAGCACCATCCGGTGCTCAAGCAGTACCTGGAAGGCGGCAAGCGCATCAGCTACGGTGCTCGCGCCATCTGCAAAGGCGGCCTGAATTCATTGCCGAAAATGGTTTTCCCGGGCGGCGCGCTGATCGGTTGCGACCTTGGCACCCTGAACTTCGCCAAGATCAAGGGCAGCCACACGGCGATGAAGTCCGGCATGCTCGCTGCCGAAGCAGTGGCGGATGCGCTGTTCGCTGGCAATGAAGGCGGTGATGCGCTGAATACGTACGTCGAGGCGTTCAAAGGCAGCTGGCTGCATGAAGAACTGTTCGCCAGCCGCAACTTCGGTCCGGCGATCCACAAGTTCGGCGCGATCGTGGGCGGTGCGTTCAACTTCATCGACCAGAACCTTTTCGGCGGCAAGATCCCGTTCACGCTGCACGACACCACGCCGGACTACGCCTGCATGAAGCTGGCGGCTGATTCGAAGAAGATCGAATACCCGCGCCCTGACGGCAAGCTGAGCTTCGACAAGTTGAGCTCGGTGTTCATCTCCGGCACCAACCACGAAGAAGAACAGCCCTGTCACTTGAAGCTCAAGGACCCGAGCATCCCGATCAGCGTCAACCTGCCCAAGTGGGATGAGCCTGCGCAGCGTTATTGCCCGGCAGGCGTGTATGAGGTGGTCACTCAGGAAAACGGCGAGAAGCGTTTCCAGATCAACGCGCAGAACTGCGTCCACTGCAAGACCTGTGACATCAAGGACCCTTCGCAGAACATTACCTGGGTGGCGCCGGAAGGGTCAGGCGGGCCGACTTACCCAAATATGTAAAGATTGTAGGAGCGCGCTTGCCCGCGATTGAGGTCTGTCAACAACACATGGGTTGATTGACGCACCGCCATCGCGGGCAAGCGCGCTCCTACAGGTGTAATAGATCACGCCGGAACGCGCATCTGCACCCCCTCCTCCCCCGGGCTGCGCTCAAAGTAGCGCTTGTATTCGCGACTGAACTGCGACGTGCTTTGATAGCCCACGCTGTGCGCCACTTGGGCGACGCCCAGCCCCTCTCCGACCAGCATTTGCTGAGCCTTTATCAAACGCAGGCGCTTGAGATACTGCACCGGTGACAACAAGGTGCTGCGTTTGAAATGCTCGTGAAAAGTCGAAGCGCTCATGTTGGCGCAGCTCGCCAGTTGATCGACGCTCAGTGCCTGGTCGTAATGATCGCGCAGGTGCTGCAACGAAGCGGCAATCCGTGCGAAATGCCCCTGCTGTTCAACCAACGCCCGCAACACCCCAGCCTGGGGTCCGCGCAAGGCGACGTACAAAATCTCCCGAACCCGCGCCGCACCCATCACCTGACAATCCAGCGGATCGTGCAGGCAACGCAGAAGGCCCTCGACGCTTTCTCGCATGCGAATGTCCAGCTGCGCCGAGGTCATCGATTCCGGCGTTTGGGCTTTTACCGCCGAGTCCGGCGGCAAGCCCATGGACTGCACCAATTCGCCCAGCACCAGACGGTCGATTGACACAGACACGCCATACAACGGCGCATCGACGGTGGCAAACGTCTCGCACATGAACGGCACCGATAACGCCTGCACCAGATAATGTCCGGCGCCATACTCCAGAGTCCGGGGACCCAGACGCGCCAGTTTGCTGCCTTGGGCGAGGATGATCAGGCTCGGTTCATAAATCTGTGGACTGCTGGCGACATAGTGGTCCCAAGACAGCACCTGTACCCCAGGCAGGTGCGTCTGGACGAAACCAGGCCGCACGGCCAAAGGTTTGATCAATGAAACAAGGGCCGCATTGGGTGCGGAAACTGGAGATGACGACATAGGCAACCGGACAGAGGATTAGACACTGGCATCATCGCAGATAAGCGCGCTCTGGCGATGGTCATCTGACAAACACCGGAGGATTGGGCATGACAGCCGTAGGAATGGTCATGGCCGCGAGCCAGCTGTATCCGGACAATGGCCAGCCTCATTTCTCATCTCCTCGCGAGGCTCCTCATGTACACAGCTATCGGTTACGCCGCTAAATCGGCCACCACCCCCCTCGCTCCCATGACCTTCGAACGCCGCAGCCCGCGCGTCGACGACGTGGCGATCGAAATCATGTACTGCGGCGTCTGCCATTCCGACATTCACCAGGCGCGCAACGAATGGGGCATCGCGGTTTACCCGCTGATGCCAGGCCACGAGATCGTCGGCAAAGTCACGGCGGTCGGTGCCAACGTCACCAAGCATAAGATCGGCGATCTGGTCGGCGTCGGCTGCATGGTCGATTCATGCCGTCATTGTGAGGCCTGCGCGCAGGATCTGGAGCAGTACTGCCTGGAAGGCGCGACGATGACGTACGCCACTCCGGATCGCATCGACGGCAGCAACACCATGGGCGGCTACTCAAACAGCATCGTGGTCAGCGAGCACTTCGTGGTGCGTATTCCCGAGAAACTCGATCTGGCCGCTGCCGCGCCCATTCTCTGCGCGGGCATCACTACGTATTCGCCACTCAAGCACTACGGCGTGGAGCCTGGCGACAAGGTCGGTATTCTGGGCATGGGCGGCCTGGGCCACATGGGCATCAAGTTCGCCAAAGCCATGGGCGCTGAAGTGACGCTGTTCACTCGCTCGGCCAGCAAGGCCGAAGAAGCCCGTCGTCAGGGCGCTGATCATGTGATCGTCTCCACCGACGCCGAACAGATGGCAGCCGCTGCTGGCCACTTCGATTTCTTGCTGGACACCATTCCGGTGCAGCACGATTTGAATCCGTACCTGGAAACCCTGCGCTTTGACGGCGTACATATCCTGGTAGGTCTGATCGAGCCGGTTGACCCTGCGTTGCACGCGGCCAACCTGGTGATGAAGCGACGCGTGCTGGCAGGCTCCTTGATCGGCGGGATCGCCGAAACCCAGGAAGTCCTGGATTTCTGCGCCGAACACGACATCACCTGCGACATCGAAATGCTCGACATCAAGAACATCAACGAGGCCTACACGCGCATGATTGCCGGCGATGTGAAGTACCGTTTCGTGATTGATATGGCGACGTTGAAGGCGTAACTACAGCGACACACCTCAACCGTGGGAGCGGACCTGTCCGCGAAGGCGATGGTACAAACGACAGAAATGGATCGAATGTACTGGCCTCTTCGCGGACAGGTCCGCTCCCACATTGACCTCAATCAGACATAAAACCGAAAAATTACGCACCCAACTCCGCCGACAACCGCGCCGCTGTTTCTTTGATCAGCGGCACCAGCTCGGCCATCTTTTCCAGCGGCATATAGGGCACGGTACTGGCGATGCTGATACCGGCGACGATGTGCTTGCTTGCATCACGAATCGGCGCCGCCACGCAGCGGATCGACGGCTCGTTGTCTTCCAGATCGAACGCATAGCCGCCCTGCACATACTCATGCATGCGCTGGCGAATCTGCTCCCAGGATTGCTCCTCATGCGCCGGCCACAGCGGATTGCGGGCGACGTCCGGCAGACTGACTTCATACAGCCGCAGCCATTCGCTTTCGGCACTGTCCAGCAGCAACGCCTTACCAATCCCGGTGCGCGCCAATGGCATTCGATGGCCTACCCGCGAGCGCATTTCGGGGCCGTTGCGTCCGGGATTCTTGTGCAGATACAGCACCTCGTCGCCATCGCGAACCGCCAGGTGCACGGTGTCGCCGGTCAACGCCGACAACTCATCGAGAAACGGCCGCGCCAGCATCGCCAGCGGCACTTCCTCGCGGGCCTGAAAACCCAGTTCGATCAGCTTGGGGCCTAGCAGATAACCCACTTGCGGCAGCACGCGCAGGTAACGCTCTTCTACCAGACAACTGGCCAATCGGTGGGTGGTGCTGCGAGTGGTGCCGATCAGCCGGGCGATTTCCTTGAGGTCGCGAGCGCCACTGGCAACGGCCTGCACCACGCCCAGTCCGCGCAATAAAGTCTGCGTTCCGGTGGGCGCGACGTCTTTACCGGCGACGCTTGGGGTATCGGAAGTGTCTTGCATATCGCGCCTTATCAGATCGGAGAGCTGGCGGCATTATCGTCGCCAGCTTCGGAGCATGCCAGCCGTTACAGTTCGATGCGCTCCACTTTGCCCACCAGCAGGATGTAGGACAGCGCCCCCAGCAGCGCCAGCACGGCGATGTAGGTGATCGCAGGCGCGAACGAATCGCCTGTGGCCAAAAAGCCAATCACGATGGGGGTAGCGATGGCCGCCAGGTTGCCGATCAGGTTGAACGTGCCGCCAGTCAAACCCAGCAAACGCGCAGGAGCCAGCGTCGACACCAGCGACCAGGTGATGGACGCCAGGCCATTGCCGAAAAACGCCAACGCCAGGAACGCGATCACCAGCGGTGTCGATTCGACGAAATTGGCGCCGATGATCGAGGTGGAAATCAACAGGCCAGCAATGATCGGCAGCTTGCGCGCAAAACCCACGGTGTGGCCGCGACGGATCAGCCAGTCGGAGAAGAACCCCGAGCACAGCACGCCAACGAACGCCGCAAGAAACGGCAGCGAGGCCAGCAAGCCGGATTTGATGAAATCCATCCCCCGGTATTTCACCAGGTACGTCGGGAACCATGTCAGGAAGAACCACAGCGTAGAGTTCAGGCAGAACTGCCCCAGATAAATGCCCCACAGCTTGCGCTTGGTCAGGACGATGCCCAGATCCATCCAGCTGAAACCTGGCTTGGCCTTGTCGGTGTCGGCCTGGATATCCACCAGCCCGCCGCCTTCAGTGATGAGGTCGATTTCCGCTTGGTTGGCCCCTTTGAAATCCCGGGGTTCGCGGTACACGGCGTACCAGATCGCGGCCCAGATCACGCCGACTGCGCCGGTGGCAACGAACACCATGTGCCAGCCGTACGTGGCTTGCAGCCAGGCCAAAACCGGCGTCAGAAAAGCCAGGCCCACGAACTGGCCCGAGGTATAAAAACCCACCGCTGTCGCCCGCTCGCGCTCCGGAAACCAAGTGGTGACGACGCGGCTGTTGATCGGATAGGCCGGGGCTTCAAGCGCACCCACCAGCATCCGCAGAATGAACAGTCCGATGAAGCTGCCCACAAAGCCCAGCATGATGGTCGCCAATGACCACAGCGCCAGTGCGACGGTGTAGAGGATGCGCGGCGGCACGCGGTCTACCAGCCAGCCGCCGGGCAGTTGCATGGCAACGTAGGTCCATCCGAAGGCGGAGAAGATCAGGCCGACATGCACCGGATCGATCCCCAGCTCGCTGGTCAGGGCGGGCGCGGCGATGGACAGGTTGCTGCGGTCCAGGTAGTTGATCACCACGGTGATGAACAGCAGCACCATGATGAAGAAGCGTTTTCGGGTCGGCGTGGCGGTCGTGGCCCGCGCCTGTGCAAGGGTCTGTGTGCGCATGGGTCATGCCTCTTTTTATGGTTATCTGAGGTCTGTCGGTATGTGCTTGGTTAGTTTGGGGGGAGGTGCTGGCTTCATCGCGAGCAAGTTCCCTCCCACACCAGATCGGCGACTGACACACCTGTGGGAGGGAGCTTGCTCGCGATAGCCCAGTTCGGTCAGCGCAGAGCGACAGACCTAACCAACAACTGAATCACCACTCGGCAAAACTACCGTCGGCATGGCGCCAGATCGGGTTGCGCCAGCGGTGGCCGATGGCGGCGCGCTCCTTGACGTACTCCTCGTTGATCTCGATGCCCAGGCCCGGACCATTAGGAATCTTCACCATGCCCTTGTCGTAGTCGAAGACTTCCGGGTTCTTGATGTAATCAAGCAGGTCGTTGCTTTCGTTGTAGTGGATGCCCAGGCTCTGCTCCTGAATGAACGCGTTGTAGCAAACCGCATCCAGTTGCAGACACGCCGCCAGCGCAATAGGGCCCAACGGACAATGCAGCGCCAGCGCCACGTCGTAGGCTTCGGCCATGTTGGCGATCTTGCGGGTTTCGGTGATGCCGCCAGCGTGGGAGGCATCGGGCTGAATGATGTCGACGTAACCCTCGCTCAACACCCGCTTGAAGTCCCAGCGCGAGAACAGACGCTCACCCAGAGCAATCGGCGTGCTGGTCAGCGGCGCCAGTTCTTTCAGCGCTTCGTAGTTCTCGCTGAGCACGGGCTCCTCGATGAACATCAGCTTGTACGGGTCCAGTTCTTTCATCAGCACCTTGGCCATGGGCTTATGCACCCGGCCATGGAAATCGACGCCAATGCCGACGTTCGGGCCGACGGCATCACGCACTGCCGCTACGTTCGCGAGCGCCAGATCGACCTTGTCGAACGTGTCGAGAAACTGCAGCTCTTCGGTGCCGTTCATCTTCACGGCGGTAAACCCACGCTCGACGGCTTCTTTCGCGGCGCGTGCGGTATCGGCAGGACGGTCGCCGCCAATCCACGAATAGACACGAATCTTGTCACGCACCTGACCGCCCAGCAGATCGCTGACCGACACGCCTAGCGCCTTGCCCTTGATGTCCCACAACGCCTGGTCGATACCGGCCAGCGCGCTCATGTGAATCGCGCCGCCACGGTAAAAGCCGCCGCGATACAGCACGGTCCAGATGTCTTCGATATTGCGTGGGTCTTTGCCGATCAGATAGTCAGACAACTCTTCAACGGCAGCGGCGACGGTATGCGCGCGCCCTTCGACAACGGGCTCGCCCCAGCCAGTGACGCCCTGATCGGTTTCGACTTTCAGGAAGCACCAGCGCGGTGGAACGATGAAGGTCGTGAGTTTGGTGATTTTCATCTCTTATCTCTCTTATTCAATGACGCTAATTCTGGTGATTAAGCTGTTCGGTCAAGCCGCAGTTGCGTGCTGACCGAACCGGCCCTTCGCGAGCAAGCTCGCTCCCAAATCTGTCCGGGCTATCCAGCGCTCCTGTGGGAGGGAGATTGCTCGCGAAGAGACCGGCACGAGTGTCGCTCGATTACGAATTGTCTTTGCCGCTGCGCGACTGCTCCCAGCCGGCGACGTACGCCTTGGCGCGTTCGGCCACGTCGTCGGCGCTCATGCCTGGCTTGAACAGCCCGGAGCCGAGGCCGAAGCCCGAGACGCCTGCGTCCAGAAACGGTTTCATGTTGTCTGGGGTGATGCCGCCCACCGGAATCAGCGCCGTGCCCGCGGGCAATACCGCCAGCCAGGCCTTGACCACTGCCGGACCCATCTGCTCGGCCGGAAACAGCTTCAGCACGTCGGCGCCATTGGCCAGCGCGGCAAACGCTTCAGTGGGCGTCGCGACCCCTGGCGACAAATACAAGCCTTCGGCCTTGGCCGCGCGCAGCACTTCAGGATCGCTGTGGGGCATGACGATGACTTGGCCGCCCGCCTCTTTCACCAACCGCACCTGCTCGGCCGTCAACACTGTGCCGGCACCGATCAGGCAATCGGCGGGAAGGCTCTGACGCAACAGGCGGATGCTGTCGTACGGCTGAGGGGAATTGAGCGGGACTTCGATGACCCGAAAACCGGCCTGATACAGGACGTCGCCAATGGCCGGCGCTTCTTCCGGGCGCAGGCCACGGAGGATCGCCACCAGACCGTTTTGCACGAGGGCTTGCTTGAGCATGTCAGTTCTCTACGTGATGAGGCTGTTGAAGGGGGGCCAGCAAGCCGGCTTGAACCGCGACTTGCCACAGACCGTGTTCGGTGGCTTGTTGAGCCTGGGTCACTTGCGCAAAGCCACAGGCTTGCAGCGCGCGGTGATACCGCGTCAGCAACTGGTCGCTGCCGATCAGGATGACTGCAGGTAAGGGCTCGCCCGAGGCTTGCAACATCGAGCGAAGGGCCACCAGTTCGTGGCCGATCAATACGCCGGACAGATAATCAGGCTGCGCGCTGCCGGACAGTTCGCCGGTCAGGCCCAGGGTGCGGCAGCTGAAGATGGTCGAGAGCGGCCCGGCAGCGCCGTTGGGCGACAACGCCACCGCCACGCCCCGGTCGAACGCTGCCTGGTCGAAGACCTCGCTGCGCTGCATGGTGCGTCCAAGGATGGTATGGGCCGATAGCGCGGCGTAGACCTCGCCGGTCATGAAAGTGTCGAAATGGACGATGCAGCCATCGACCGCCCTCACCCATTTGGAGTGACTGCCCGGCAGGCCGATCAGCAGAGGGGTGTTGGCGGCTTGACTGCCCAGCGAACTGAGGATGCCAAGTACCTGGGTTTCTTCGCCGCGCATCACATTGGGCAAGGCCGAGCGCTGAAGCACGCCGGGGATGATGTGTACGTCTACGCCACGCATGCTGCGCACTGTGACCAGTGCCGAGCTGAGCGCCGCGACACTGGCGGGCGTTTCGCGGTACACCGCCTCGCGCCAACCCTGAGCGCTGCCGACCATGCCGCAGGCGATGACTGGAAGGTCTGGCTGTGCGTCGAGCCAGTCGCCGCACGCCTGATCGAACGCCAGCTCAAAGCCGTCGCTGCACATCTGACCTGCGATTTCGCGGGGCGCGGTGGGCAACTGCATGATGCCCGCGCTCAATGCGCGTTGTTCCAATACCCGGCCGTGTTCGCCGAGTCGATAAGCACGAAGGGAGGTCGTCCCCCAATCGAGCGCGATCAATTGCGCCTGCATCGCTTCACCTGATTTGTTTTTTTGAGTGAGTGCGTGGCGACTATAAACCCGATTACCGGTAAATCTCAATATATAACTTTGCGTCTCATATTATGGGATATCGCCAATACTGCAGATCGTCAGATGAATACACCGCTTCAGATGAGCCTGCGGCATACTGCGCCTGCCACACATCTCCATCCGCCTTCAGCGCGGAAGGTGGTAACTACCCCGCTGCATTCCTCACCCCTCCGTATTCCTGCTGCTTGTGATGAGTCACCACTCGTCCCGAGTCGTCGTGCTGTGCAATCGGCTGGACTCCATCTGCAAAAGGACCCGTAAGATGAAGCGATTTCCCGTATTCGACAGTTTGCGCGCGCTGTGCGCATTGGCGCTGATTGCTCACCACACCCACATCGAACGCAGCTTCTCTGAGCTTGCGCTGTTCAAAAATGCCAGCTATCTGGTCGAACTGTTCTTTGCCATTACCGGCTTTCTGCTCTATCGCCAGTACATGAACCACCTGAACACCCCTCGCCAATTGCGCGATTTCGCCATCACTCAGACGTGCAAGGTTTACCCGCTGCACGTGTTGATGCTGCTGGTGTTCATTGGTTTCGAATGCGCCAAGCTTATCCTTGAACGCAAGGGCCTGCTGCTCAACGGCCCGGCGTTCAGTGGCGACCGCGCGCCTCAGGAAATCCTGCCCAACCTGCTGTTGATTCAATCCTGGTGGTCGGGCTTCAACGCGCTGTCGTTCAACTATCCAGCGTGGATTGTCAGCGTGCAGTACTACCTTGCGCTGCTGTTTGCGTTGATCGTATTTGCAGTGCCCAGCCTGGCTCGCGTCACGGTGGCTGTGCTGGCGCTGGTGGCCTGCGCGGGGTTGTTCAATCAAAGCCCGCTGCTCACGCCGAACGTGCTGTGGGGCGCAGCGGCTTTCTTCGGCGGCGCGATGACCTATCGCTTGTATGCACGGCTGCATGACTTAATGCCCGGGCGCACTCTGGCGAGCCTGCTGGAAGTGGCTGTTCTCGGCGCGCTTTACTTCGTTATCACCGAAGGCGAAAAACCACAGGCGCTCAACGTGGCGATCCTGTCCTGCGTGGCCATCCTGATTTTTGCTTACGAAGCCGGAATCGTCTCCGAACTGCTGCGGCTCAAGGTATTCGCCGGCGTCGGTAAATTGTGGTTCTCGATCTACATGACCCACGCTGCCGTGATCTTCGTGACGGGCACCGCGCTGCAGATCATCGCCAAAGGCACTGGCGTCACGTTGTTCGCCGACCTGCCCGGTGAAACGGCTGGCACGGTGATGCGCTACGTGAGCACGGGAACGGCAGTCAATGACAACCTGATGCTGGTCTTCGTGATGGTGGCGGTGGTCGTGGTGTCGATGTTTACCCATCGCTATGTGGAGCTGTGGGGCATTGATTTTGGCAAGCGCTGGAAGGCCGGTAGATTGGCCGACCGGCGCCAGGCTCCGGATATCAGCCGTTCTGTCTGACTACTTTTCAAACGCACAAAAAAACCGCCCCTTGAGGCGGTTTTTTTGTTTCTGGCGCAGGGCGTTGAATCAACGCTCCAGCAAGATCCGCAGCATGCGACGCAGTGGTTCGGCGGCGCCCCACAGCAACTGATCGCCCACGGTGAACGCGCCGAGATATTGCGAGCCCATGTTCAGCTTGCGCAGACGACCGACCGGGATGTTCAGGGTGCCGGTGACCGAAGTCGGGCTCAATTCCTGAATGCTGGCTTCACGGTTGTTCGGCACCAGCTTCACCCACGGGTTGTGCTGGCTGATGATGCCTTCGATGTCGGCAATCGGTACGTCTTTGTTGAGCTTGATGGTCAGCGCCTGACTGTGGCAGCGCATGGCGCCGATGCGCACGCAGATGCCGTCGACCGGGATCGCGCTCTTGAAGCGACCGAGGATCTTGTTGGTCTCAGCCTGGCCTTTCCACTCTTCGCGGCTCTGGCCGTTAGGCAGTTCCTTGTCAATCCACGGGATCAGGCTGCCGGCCAGCGGTACGCCGAAGTTCTCGGTCGGGAAACCTTCGCTGCGCATGGCTTCGGCCACTTTGCGGTCGATGTCCAGAATCGCGCTCGCCGGGTTGGCAAGCTCGTCGGCCACCGATGCGTTGATCGCGCCCATCTGCTTGATCAGCTCACGCATGTTCTGCGCGCCGGCCCCGGAGGCCGCCTGATAAGTCATGACGTTCATCCACTCGATCAGACCGGCTTCGAACAGGCCGCCCAGCCCCATCAGCATCAGGCTGACGGTGCAGTTGCCACCGATGTAGTTCTTGGTGCCCGCGTCCAGTTGCTGGTCGATGACCTTGCGGTTCACCGGGTCCAGCACGATCACAGCGTCGTCCTGCATGCGCAGTGACGAGGCCGCGTCGATCCAGTAACCCTTCCAGCCCGCTTCACGCAGCTTGGGGAATACCTCGCTGGTGTAGTCGCCGCCCTGACAGGTCAGCACTACGTCGAGAGTCTTGAGATCGTCGATGCTGTATGCATCTTTGAGCGGCGCAATGTCCTTGCCCACCGATGGACCTTGCCCACCGACGTTAGAGGTGGTGAAAAAAACCGGCTCGATCAGATCGAAATCCTGCTCTTCCAGCATCCGCTGCATGAGCACGGAACCAACCATACCGCGCCAACCGACCAGACCTACACGTTTCATCGCAACTACACCTTAACTAAAAGTGGGGCCCCTTACGGAGCGAATCGAAATGCGCTTGTGTTCCGCCGCCTCGACTCGAACTCGTGGTAGTGGGCCCGGGATATTACAGATTGCGCAGCGCGGCGACTACGGCATCACCCATTTCCTGCGTACCGACCTTGGCATTGCCTTGCGACCAGATGTCACCGGTGCGTAAACCCTGATCCAGCACCAGGCTGACGGCCTTTTCGATGGCATCGGCTGCGGTGTGCTGATTGAAGCTGTAACGCAACATCATCGACACCGACAAAATGGTCGCCAACGGGTTGGCCACGCCTTTGCCTGCGATGTCCGGCGCCGAACCGTGGCAAGGCTCGTACATGCCCTTGTTGTTCGAGTCCAGCGACGCCGACGGCAGCATGCCGATGGAACCGGTTAGCATCGACGCTTCGTCGGACAGGATGTCGCCGAACATGTTGTCGGTGACCATCACATCGAACTGCTTGGGCGCACGCACCAGTTGCATAGCGGCATTGTCGACGTACATGTGGCTCAGTTCGACATCCGGATAATCCTTGGCCAGTTCGACGACCACTTCACGCCACAGTTGGCTTGAGGCCAGCACGTTGGCTTTGTCCACCGAACAGAGTTTTTTGCCACGCACACGGGCCATGTCGAAGCCAACGCGGGCGATACGGCGGATTTCGCTTTCGCTGTAAGGAAGCGTGTCGTATGCCTGACGCTCACCATTCTCCAGCTCGCGGGTGCCCCGTGGCGAGCCGAAATAGATGCCGCCGGTCAGTTCACGCACGATCAGGATGTCCAGACCGGCCACGATTTCCGGTTTCAGGCTCGAAGCGTCAGCCAGTTGCGGATAGAGAATCGCCGGGCGCAGATTGGCGAACAGGCCCAGTTGCGAGCGGATCTTCAGCAGGCCGCGCTCCGGACGGATGTCACGCTCGATGGCGTCCCACTTCGGTCCGCCGACAGCGCCCAGCAGGACGGCGTCAGATTGGCGGGCACGATCCAGCGTCTCATCGGCCAACGGCACGCCATGCTTGTCGATGGCCGCGCCGCCGATCACGTCGTGGGTCAGCTCGAAATCCAGTGCGTACTTGTCATTGGCCAGCTCCAGCACCTTGACCGCTTCGGCCATGATTTCCGGACCAATGCCGTCGCCTGGGAGAATCAGAATCTGCTTGCTCATAATGTCCTCGTTTCAATAAGTGCATCGGCGCTACAAGAGCGCCGATAAATGCTTGATCTGTAGGAGCGAATTTATTCGCGAGACGAAGGATCTGACATGCCACCCCTCCCGCCTCGCCAACAAGTTGGCTCCTACAGAACGCTGTTCAGTGCATCCCCGTTATCTGAACAACCACGGCTGCGAGGCGCGATGCTTGGCTTCAAACGTCGCAATCGAATCGCCATCGATCAGCGTCAGGCCGATGTCGTCCAAGCCGTTCAACAGGCAATGCTTGCGAAACGCGTCGATCTCGAAGCTTAAAACCTTGCCATCGGGACGGGTCACGGTTTGCGACGCCAGGTCCACGTTCAGCTGATAGCCCGGCGTGGCTTCGACCTGTTTGAACAGCGCGTCCACATCAGCTTCGTCGAGAATGATCGGCAGCAGGCCGTTCTTGAAGCTGTTGTTAAAAAAGATATCGGCATAGCTCGGGGCGATGATTGCCCGGAAACCATACTCTTCCAGCGCCCAGGGCGCGTGCTCACGGCTTGAGCCGCAACCGAAGTTTTCACGAGCCAGCAGCACGCTGGCGCCTTGATAGCGGGCGTTGTTGAGCACGAAATCAGGGTTCAGCGGGCGCTTGGAGTTGTCCTGATACGGCTGCCCCACATCCAGATAACGCCATTCATCGAACAGGTTGGGACCAAAGCCGGTGCGCTTGATCGACTTCAAAAACTGCTTGGGAATGATTTGATCGGTGTCGACGTTGGCGCGGTCCAGAGGAGCCACCATGCCGGTGTGTTGAGTAAAGGCTTTCATGCTGGGCTCCTTATGCCTGGGTCATGCTGCGAACGTCGACGAAACGACCATTGACCGCAGCCGCTGCGGCCATCGCCGGGCTCACCAGATGCGTACGGCCACCGGCGCCCTGACGGCCTTCGAAGTTACGGTTGGACGTGGACGCGCAATGCTCGCCACTTTCCAGGCGGTCCGGGTTCATCGCCAGGCACATCGAACAGCCCGGTTCGCGCCATTCAAAACCGGCTTCGATGAAGATCTTGTCCAGGCCCTCATCTTCTGCTTGCTGCTTCACCAAACCCGAGCCCGGCACCACGATGGCCTGCTTGATAGTCGAAGCCACTTTGCGGCCCTTGGCGATGTCTGCCGCAGCGCGCAAATCTTCGATTCGCGAGTTGGTGCAGGAGCCAATGAACACACGGTCCAGCTGAATATCGGTGATCGCCTGATTTGCCTTGAGGCCCATGTACTTCAGCGCGCGCTCGATGGAGCCGCGCTTGACCAAGTCGGCTTCCTGCGCAGGATCGGGCACATTCTGATCGACAGCCAGGACCATTTCCGGGGACGTGCCCCAGCTCACTTGCGGTTTGATCTGGGTAGCGTCGAGCTCAACCACGGTATCGAACACCGCGTCATCGTCGGACACCAGATCTTTCCAGTTCTCTACCGCCATGTCCCACTGCTCGCCTTTTGGCGCGAACGGACGGCCTTTGACGTAGGCAATGGTTTTCTCGTCGGTAGCAACCAGACCTACCCGGGCGCCGCCTTCGATGGACATGTTGCAGATGGTCATGCGCCCTTCGACCGACAGATCACGAATCGCGCTACCCGCGAATTCGATAGCGTGGCCGTTGCCACCCGCCGTACCTATCTTGCCGATGATCGCCAGCACGATGTCTTTCGCGGTCACGCCAAACGGCAATTTGCCTTCGACGCGCACCAGCATGTTTTTCATTTTCTTGGCGACCAGGCACTGCGTGGCGAGCACATGCTCGACCTCAGAGGTGCCGATGCCGTGAGCCAGCGCACCGAACGCGCCGTGAGTCGAGGTGTGAGAGTCGCCGCAGACGACGGTCATGCCCGGCAACGTAGCGCCCTGCTCCGGGCCAATAACGTGAACGATGCCCTGACGCACGTCGTTCATCTTGAATTCGGTAATGCCGTACTCGTCGCAGTTATCGTCAAGAGTTTTGACCTGCAAGCGCGAAACCAGATCGACAATCGCTTCTACGCCGCCCTTGCGCTCAGGCGTGGTGGGTACGTTGTGGTCTGCGGTCGCGATGTTGGCATCGATGCGCCAAGGCTTGCGCCCTGCCAGACGCAAGCCTTCAAAGGCTTGCGGGGAGGTCACTTCATGGATGATGTGACGATCGATATAAAGCAGCGCCGAACCGTCGTCGCGCTGCTTGACCAAATGCGAATCCCAGAGCTTGTCGTAGAGCGTTTTGCCGGCCATCAGACGTTTTCCTCATCAGCTTGTTTCTATGCCGCGGTCGTTGCTGAACGCATCGCTAAACAATAACCCTTGGCTTGTGAGGGAGATCCTAAGGAATATGCTTAAATAACTCAAATTCATATTTTTTATGCTTTGCATAACCAACTGGAATCCGAAAATGGACCTGGCCAACCTCAACGCTTTTATTGCCATCGCCGAAACCGGAAGTTTCTCGGCTGCTGCCGAGCGCTTGTTTCTAACCCAGCCTGCGGTGAGCAAACGCATTGCCGGGCTTGAGCAGCAATTGAAGGTCAGATTGTTCGATCGCCTGGGCCGGGAAGTCGGTTTGACCGAGGCTGGCCGGGCCTTGCTGCCCAGGGCCTACCAGATCCTCAACGTGCTGGATGATACCCGCCGCGCCCTGACCAACCTGACCGGCGAAGTCAGCGGGCGCCTGACTCTGGCGACCAGTCATCACATTGGCCTGCACCGTCTGCCGCCTTTGTTACGAGCGTTCACCCGACTTTATCCCGAGGTCGCGCTGGATATTCAGTTCCTGGATTCGGAAGTGGCCTACGAAGAAATACTCCACGGCCGCGCCGAACTGGCTGTTATTACTCTCGCGCCGCAGCCCCATGGGCTGGTCAAGGCAGTGCCGGTCTGGGATGACCCATTGGATTTCGTCGCCGCGCCCGAGCACCCGCTCGTCAACAGCGGCGAAGTGACCCTGGCCGATGTCGCGGCCTATCCGGCAGTTTTTCCAGGCTCCAACACCTTCACCCATCACATCGTCAGCAGGTTGTGCGAAGCGCAAGGGATCAAGCCCAACATCGCGATGAGCACCAACTATATGGAGACGATCAAGATGATGGTCTCCATCGGGCTGGCCTGGAGCGTATTGCCGCGAACCATGCTCGATGAGCAAGTGGCGCGGATTCCGCTGCCGGGCATTCAGCTAAATCGCCAGCTAGGCTACATTGTCCACACCGAACGCACGCTGTCGAACGCCGCTCGGGCCTTTATGGCATTGCTTGATGGGCAGGTCGACAGCCGACCGTTGTGAACGGATGGAATTACCGGTTTTACTCACAGGGCTCGTGAACGCATGCCAATCACTGCAGACAATCCGCTTACCGCCCTAAATGAGCAAATGCGCGCCGAGCTTGCACTCAAGGAAAGCCAAGAGCGGTTGGACCTGGCACTGGACTCGGCGCAGATGGGCACCTGGGACTGGCACATTCCCAGCGGCATGCTGTACGGGTCGGCGCGCGCGACGCAGTTACAGGGCATTGAGCCCGGCGCGGCCTTTCACGGACCGTTCGAGGTTTTCTTCAGCAACGTGCTCGAAGAGGAACGCGAGCCCATGCGCCAGAGCTTTCGTACCTTGTGCGAGGGCAGCGACAACCGTTATCACTTCACCTACCGCATTCAATTGGCGGACAACACTTCGCGCTACCTCGAATGTCGCGCCCGCCTATACCGCGACTCCCACAATCAACCTATACGGATGGCTGGCACCCTGCTGGACATTTCCGAGCAGGTGGAGAGGGAGAAGCGCCTGAGCAGTTCCGAGCAAAAGTTTGTCGGGCTGTTCCACGCAAGCCCTGATCCGGTGTGCGTAACCCATCTGGAAACCAGTGAGTTCATCGAAGTTAACCCAGCCTTTACCCAGATATTCGGCTGGCACGCAGATGAAATCATCGGCCTGAACGTCGACGACATCGGCTTTTGGGTGCATCCCCGGGAACGTCCGCGGCGCAACCGGCAAATCATCGAGCATCAGGGCGTCGATAACTACGAGGTACTGCTGCGCAACAAGGCTGGCCACGCGCTCACCTGCCTGACCGCAAGCCGACCGATTCTGATGGAGGGCAGGACCTGCGTAGTCACCACGCTGCGCGATATCACCCAGGAGCGGCGCGCCGAGGCTGCGCTCAAGGCCAGTGAAGAGAAGTTCGCCAAAGCGTTTCATCACAGCCCCGACGCAATCATCATCACGGAGCAAGCGAGCGGCCGCTATATCGAGGTCAACGACGGCTTTTGCCGCCTGACCGGCTACACCAGCGAGGAAGTGCTTGGCAGTACCACTCAAGAATTCGGCATCATGGCGGACGCCACGCAACGCGACCGCTTGATTGAAGAGCTGGCGGAAAAGGGCCGTGTGCGCCATCGCGAGTTGCTGGGGCGCAACAAAAACGGCGAAATCCTCACTGTTGAAGTGTCCATCGACCCGATCATTATCAATGACGTTGCCTGCCTGCTGCTCACCGCCCGGGATATTGGCGAACTGAAAAACGCCCAGGCACAGATTCAACACTTGGCGTATCACGACCCGCTGACCAACCTGCCTAATCGCGCATTGCTGATGGACCGCCTGAGTCAGCAGATTGCCTTGCTTAAACGCCACAACCTTCGCGGGGCGCTGTTGTTTCTCGATCTCGACCACTTCAAGCACATCAACGACTCGCTGGGCCACCCGGTGGGTGACAGCGTCTTGAAAATCGTCACTGCGCGGCTGGAAGCCAGTGTTCGCATGGAAGACACCGTCGCGCGGCTGGGCGGTGACGAGTTCGTGGTGCTGATCAGCGGGCTTGAAGGATCACGCAGCGAAGTGGCCGACCATGTTCAGGTACTCGCCAATACCCTGCGCGAATTGCTGGCCGAACCGATGTTCCTTGATGGGCAACGGTTGCAGGTAACCCCGAGTATCGGCGTGGCACTGATTCCAGACGACGGCTCCACGCCAGCCGATCTGCTCAAACGCGCCGATATTGCGTTGTATCGCGCCAAGGATTCGGGGCGAAACGCCACTCAGCTGTACCACGCGACCATGCAAAAGGCCGCGAGTGACCGCCTGCAGATGGAAAACGATCTGCGTCTGGCGCTGGCCCGTGGTGAATTCCGCCTGCATTACCAGCCGCAAGTGGACGCACGGGGTAACTGCATCATCGGGGCCGAGGCGCTGTTACGCTGGCAGCATCCGTCCGCAGGGACAATTCCCCCGGCGCAGTTCATCCCGGTACTGGAAGAAAGCGGGCTGATCGTCGAAGTGGGCAATTGGATTCTGGATGACGCCTGCCGCGCTGCCGGGGATTTACTGCGCAGGGGCCTGATTGCCAGCAATGACTTCAGCCTGTGCGTCAATATCAGCCCTCGGCAATTTCGGCAGACGGATTTTTTTAATCGGGTCGAAGACTGCTTGCGCGCCCATGACGTGCCGTCAGCCTTGCTGAAACTGGAGATCACCGAAGGCATCGTCATCCAGAATCTTGATGACACCATCGCCAAGATGCGGCGCCTGAAACAACTGGGCGTCAGCTTCGCGATGGATGATTTCGGCACCGGTTACTCGTCGCTGACCTACCTCAAGCGCCTGCCGGTAGATGCGCTGAAGATCGATCAGTCATTCATTCGCGACGCGACAACCGATCCCAACGACGCCGAAATCATCCGCGCCATTGTGGCCATGGCGCGCAGCCTGAACCTGAAGATCATTGCCGAAGGGGTCGAGAAGCCAGAGCAATTGGCGTTTCTGGCTGAACTCGACTGCCATCTGTATCAGGGCTATCTGTTCAGCCAGCCACTGACTCTGGAGGGGTTCGAGGCGTTGCTGCAACGCCAGGATTAAGGGCCAAAGGTGCTACGCGACTTCCTGTCGCTGGGCGCCCAGCATCTGACTGATACGCTCGCAGTCAGTCTCGCGGCGCAATGCGTCGAACAGCACCACTGCCTGCGGATAGCTTTTGGTCAACAGCACGACCCATTGCTTGAGACGGCCCGGCGCTTGAATCCGCGTCATCTTGTCCATGGCCTGCTGCCAGAACTCGCGCAGGAGCGGCTGCAACTCCGCCCAAGTCATCGCCACTACCTCCCTGCCCGCCTCGGCAGCGGCGATTTGTCGGGCCAGATCCGGACGGGCCACAAGACCGCGCCCGATCATGATGTCCCTCGCGCCACAGATTTCCTTGCAGCGGCGCCAGTCGTCGACCGTCCAGATTTCGCCGTTTGCGATGATCGGGATCTTCACCACGTCCTGAATCTTGCCGATCCATTCCCAGTGCGCCGGTGGCTTGTAGCCGTCGACCTTGGTCCGGGCATGCACAACGATGTGCTCGGCGCCGCCAGCTTCAAGAGCCCTGGCGCAATCCAGCGCCGGATCGGTGTTTTCAAAGCCCAGGCGCATTTTGGCCGTGACCGGAATGTGTGCCGGAACCGCGCGACGAACCTGACTGATGATGTCGTGAAGCAGATCGGGCTCTTTGAGCAGCACTGCCCCGCCTCGGGAGCGATTAACGGTTTTGGCCGGACACCCGAAATTCAGGTCAATCACCGGCGCGCCCAGTTCGGCGGCAAACGCTGCGTTTTCTGCCAGGCACACGGGGTCGGAGCCCAACAGTTGCACACGCAACGGCACACCGGCGCGAGTCTTGGCGTCGGTCAGCAGCTCAGAAGCGAATTTGTGAAAATAGTGAGCCGGCAGCAAACGCTCGGTCACCCGGATGAATTCGGTCACGCACCAGTCAATGCCGCCGACCTGAGTCAGGACGTCGCGCAGGATATCGTCGACCAGGCCTTCCATGGGCGCCAAGGCAATTTGCATGGGTCACACTCGAAAAAAAGTCCGGCAGTTTAAGGCGCTACGGCGTTGAGGGGAACGCCGTTCATGCGCCGGGCGTCAGGATTTGATAGTCATCAGCGCCGGGGCGTAGCCTTCGATGAACTCGGCAGGCATGCGCTTGGGTTTGCCACTGGACAGCTCGATGCAGACAAACGTGGTCTGGGCGCGCAATAGCGTGACGCCATCGCTGGGGCGCTTGAGTTGAAAACGGCGGGTCATTTTTAGTCGCTGGTCCCAGTCGACGATCCAGGTCGCCAGTTGCAACTCATCTTCCTGGTAGGCGCTGGCGAGGTAGTCGATCTCATGCCTGACCACCGCCATGGCCCGATCAAGCCGGCGGTATTCGGTCAGGTCCAGCCCCAACTGCTGCGAATGGCGCCAGGCGCAGCGCTCAAGCCAGGTCACGTACACAGCGTTATTGGCATGGCCCAGGCCGTCAATGTCGTCTGCGGTGACGCTCAAGTCGATGACGAATGGCGTTGCCAGATCCCAGACCATGCTCGCACCTGCTCTCTCGAAGTTTCGTGGCAGGCAGTGTAACGAAAAGCGCTGGCCGGTAAACCCGGATATCAGACCAGTCAAAGCACCGCGGATTTAGCAGCACGCAGCACTCGATCCGACAGGTCTCCTGGCCCGAGCGCGCGTGCAAGGGCCAGACCGCCGACCATCAACGCTATGTCTGCCAGCACCTTGTCGGCCTCTTCGGGACTGGCGGCCAATTGCGCGACCATCAATTCCACATGCTCGCCCAATGCCTCTCGAAAGCTGTCCGGTAGCCGGGACATTTCTCCAACAGTCGACGGCAAGGGGCACGCGTGATCACTGGCGTCCCTGTGTTTGCGCGACAAGTAAAAAGCCGCAAGCAGCGCACGACGCTCATCGCCTGGTAATTGATCATCAATGCTCGCCACCATTGCTCTGCGCTGGGCAAGCAAGGCGCTGAACGCTTCAAGCATCAAGGCGTCTTTGCTTTCAAAATGGGCGTAGAAGCCACCGACAGTCAAACCTGCTGCGCCCATGATGTCGCTGACACTGGGCTCGATAGGCCCCCGAGTGATCAAGGCGGTACCGGCGGCGGCGAGAATACGTTCACGGGTCTGGGATTTTCTGTCGTTCATGAGCGCCTCCAGAATGATGGAGATAATATTATCTGCATCATGTGGGATGACAAGTGCTGCGACAGGTTCAAGAACGGATTGAAGGTGGATAGGCGGGAAATGACAGAGCGCAGAAAAACAAAAGGGCCATTCAATAATCGAATGACCCTTGGTCTCGCAGAGCGAGAAATCGTGGCGTCCCCTAGGGGACTCGAACCCCTGTTACCGCCGTGAAAGGGCGGTGTCCTAGGCCACTAGACGAAGGGGACGCAAAACCTTCGAGCAGATTCGTCGATTACAACATGACGAACCCTGGCAAAAATTGGTGGAGCTTAGCGGGATCGAACCGCTGACCTCCTGCATGCCATGCAGGCGCTCTCCCAGCTGAGCTAAAGCCCCACATTTGGCTGTCAGAACGCACTTCGTTACCGTCGCGCTTCTGTGTTGCCGTGTGGACGGGGCGCATATTAAGTGCGACCCAGGGAGCTGTCAAATTCTTTTTAAACAACCTGCAAAAGAATTTTCCGGGATAACAATCACTTACCACCCTCCCCCGCAACGGCGACGGCCAGTCTTGCGCTGCGCTCTCGGTTACCGAAGAGCGCAAGCGCCGGCATCCACTCAGGCAATGGCGCCCAGCAGCTTTTCCCACTCTTTGTTTTCTTTTTTCGACACGCCGCCAAGATGATCCAGCGCCTGACGCAAACGGAATCGCGTCAGGTCCGGCCCGAGGATTTCCATCGCATCGGTCACCGACACCGAGTTGGCTTGTCCGGTGATCGCGGCAAACATCAGCGGCATGGCGTCGCGCAGTTTGAGTTCAAGGTGTTCCACAACGGCCTGAATGCAGCCGGTGATCCGGTCTTTTTCCCACTGACGCAAAGATTCAAGCTTCCACAGGATTAGCTGAATCACTTGGCGCACCTGATCCGGCGAGAGCTTTTTATGCTCGAACAACTTCAGGTCCGGCGTGACGCCACCGGCAAAGAAAAACCCGCCCAGCGGCACGACCTGGCTGAAGGTTTCGACGCGGCCTTGCACATGCGGGGCGATCTTCATCATGTAATCGCTGTTGAACGCCCACTTCTGCAAGCGGCTGGCGAACTCATCGACCGGCAATTCCCGCAACCACTGACCATTGAGCCAAGACAGCTTCTCGATGTCGAAAATCGGCCCGCCCAACGAGACACGGCTCAGATCGAAGTGCTCGACCATTTCTTCCAGCGAAAACTTCTCGCGCTCGTCCGGCATCGACCAGCCCATACGTCCCAAGTAGTTGAGCATCGCTTCAGGCATGAAGCCCATGCGCTCGTAGAACGTGACCGAAGTCGGGTTCTTGCGCTTGGAAAGCTTGCTCTTGTCCGGGTTACGCAGCAGCGGCATGTAGCACAGCGTCGGTTTTTCCCAGCCGAAGTACTCGTAGAGCAGGATCAGTTTCGGTGCCGATGGCAGCCACTCTTCGCCGCGCAGCACGTGGGTGATGCCCATCAGGTGGTCATCGACGACGTTGGCCAGGAAGTACGTCGGCAAGCCGTCGGTCTTCATCAGGACCTGCATATCCATGCGGTCCCACGGGATTTCCACTTCACCTCGCAGCATGTCCGGCACCACGCAGACGCCTTCACTCGGCACCTTCATGCGGATCACATGAGGTTCGCCAGAGGCCAGACGGCTCGCGACTTCTTCCTTGGAAAGCAACAGCGCTCGACCATCGTAACGCGGGGTTTCGCCACGGGCCGTCTGCTCGGCGCGCATCTGGTCGAGCTCTTCACTGGTGCAGAAGCACGGGAATGCATGACCGGCGTCAACCAGTTGTTGGGTGTATTGCTTGTAGATATCGCCCCGTTCGCTCTGCCGATACGGGCCATGGGGGCCGCCAACGTCCGGACCTTCGCTCCACTCGATGCCCAGCCAGCGCAGCGCGTCGAAGATCTGTTGTTCAGACTCGCGGGTCGAGCGCAACTGATCGGTGTCTTCGATGCGCAGGATGAATTCACCGCCGTGTTGCTTGGCAAAGCAATAGTTAAAGAGTGCGATGTAAGCCGTGCCAACGTGGGGGTCGCCGGTGGGCGATGGCGCGATGCGGGTGCGAACGGTGGTCATGGAGAATTCCGAATAGGTCGAACAAGCCGCGAATCTTAACAGGCGCAGAGGTTGCGGCTCCAGCGCCGGGCATCACGCACACCGGTAAATCCGGCGCAGGTCGCCAGTCGGCGCGCGTTGGTGCTGAATACCGGCGTATCAGCCCTAGTCATTACCCCGGCGCTGGCTAGGTGCCAGACATGAAACACGCTAAATTCGCTTACATTCCAATAATCCAGAAAGACCATGCCTGCCCAACTCAAACGCCGTCTGTTGATTTTCGTTGTGGTGGTCGTTCTGATCGCCCTCGCTTTCTTCGCCCAGTGGTACTTCAAGGGTCGCTTCTACGAGAGCACTGACAACGCCTACGTGCAGGGCGAAATTACCCGAATCTCCAGCCAGCTCGGCGCGCGGGTCAACGAAGTATTGGTGCAGGACAACCAGCACGTAGAAAAAGGCCAGCTGTTGGTCCGGCTGGAACCTGACGACTTCCGCCTGGCGGTTGACCGCGCCGAGGCCACCCTGGCAACCCGCGAAGCCGAGCGCTTGCAGGCACAGAGCAAGCTGACTCAGCAATCGAGCCTTATCGCCTCAAGTGACGCCCAGGTGCAGGCCAACCAGGCGACGCTGGGGCGTACTCAGCTGGACTTGTCGCGCCTGCAGGCTTTGCGTAAACCGGGGTTCGTCTCCGAGGCGCAGGTGACGACCATGACGGCTGACAACCATATTGCCCGTTCTCAAGTCACCAAAGCCCAAGCCGATGCGCAGGGACAACGTCAGCAGGTCAATGCCTTGTCGGCAGAGCTCAAACGGCTGGACGCGCAGATCGCCACGGCGCGCGCTGATCTGGCTCAGGCGCAGATCAATGTGCAGCGCACTGAGATCCACTCGCCTCTCAGCGGACTGATCGGGCAACGGGCCGCACGCAACGGTCAGTACGTGCAGGCCGGGGCTTATATGTTGTCGATCGTGCCCGATGAAGCCATCTGGGTGCAGGCTAACTTCAAGGAAACCCAGATCGGCCACATGCAGATCGGCCAGCTAGCGGAACTGAAGTTCGACAGCTTCCCGGATACACCGATCCAGGGCCGCATCGACAGCCTGTTCGCCGCGTCTGGAGCGCAGTTCAGCCTGTTGCCACCCGATAATGCCACTGGCAACTTCACCAAAGTCGTACAACGGATTCCGGTGAAACTGACGTTTGCTTCGGACAACCCCCTCAAGGGCAAGATACGTCCGGGCATGTCTGTCACGGTTTCGGTCAACATCAAATCCGACCGCAGCGACAACCGTGGCCAGTGACGAGCTGATCCGTCCGGTTGGCGAACCCACACGCCGCGACTGGATCGCGGTGATGAGCGTGATGCTGGGCGCGTTCATGGCGGTGCTCGACATCCAGATCACCAACTCTTCGCTCAAGGACATTCAGGGCGCCCTCTCCGCCACGCTCGAAGAGGGCTCGTGGATTTCCACCTCTTATCTGGTGGCGGAAATCATCATGATTCCCCTCACCGCCTGGCTGGTGCAATTGCTCTCGGCGCGTCGGCTCGCAGTCTGGGTGTCTTTGGGATTTCTTGCTTCATCGCTGCTGTGCTCCATGGCCTGGAGCCTGGAAAGCATGATCGTCTTTCGCGCAATGCAGGGCTTTACCGGCGGCGCATTGATCCCGCTGGCGTTCACCCTGACGCTAATCAAACTGCCCGAACATCATCGCGCCAAAGGTATGGCGCTGTTCGCGATGACCGCCACATTTGCGCCCTCCATCGGCCCGACACTGGGTGGATGGCTGACGGAAAACTTCGGCTGGGAATACATTTTCTACATCAACATCCCACCAGGATTGGTGATGATTGCGGGCTTGCTGTACGGACTGGAGAAGAAGGCGCCGCACTGGGAACTGCTTAAAAGTACCGACTACGCCGGGATCGTCACCCTTGGCACCGGCCTTGGCTGTCTTCAGGTGTTTCTTGAAGAAGGCCACCGCAAAGACTGGCTGGAATCGAACCTGATCGTCAGCCTGGGCAGCATCGCGCTGGTCAGCCTGATGCTGTTCGTGATCATTCAGGTGTCCAAACCACAACCGTTGATCAACCTCGGCATCCTGCGTAACCGCAACTTCGGCTTGTCGAGTATTTCCAGCGTCGGCATGGGGGTCGGACTCTATGGTTCGATCTACCTGCTGCCGTTGTATCTCGCGCAAATTCAGGGTTACAACGCCCAGCAGATCGGCGAAGTGATCATGTGGATGGGTGTGCCGCAGCTGTTTCTGATTCCGCTGGTACCGCAACTGATGAAGGTGATTTCGCCCAAGTTGCTGTGCACGCTGGGCTTTGGGCTGTTCGGCTTCTCCAGCTTTGCTTCGGGAGTGCTGAATCCCGATTTCGCCGGGCCGCAGTTCAACCAAATCCAGATCATCCGCGCGCTGGGGCAGCCCCTGATCATGGTGACCATTTCATTGATTGCCACTGCCTTCATTCAGCCCCAGGACGCAGGTTCGGCATCGAGCCTGTTCAACATCCTGCGCAATCTGGGCGGCGCCATCGGCATTGCGTTGCTGGCAACGCTGCTGGATGCGCGGACCAAAACCTATTTCGATTATTTGCGTGAATCCATCGTGCCCGGCAACCCGCAGGTCGCCGAACGCATGGCAATGCTCACCGACCGACTGGGCAACGAAACCGCGGCCCTGGGCAAACTCAGTGAGATCGCTCATCAGCAGGCCGCGATCATGGCCTACAACGACGCGTTTCACTTCGTGGGGATCGCGTTGGGGGTAAGCATGCTGGCGGTACTTTTGACCCGAACCTTGCCGTCGGGGGTCAAGTCTGGCGCCGCGCATTAATCGAGGCTGTGGAAGTCTTGGCGCGGCAATTCCTTTGCTTGGGTAGGACTCGAAGCCGCCCCTCTGTAGTCCCATTCTGAAATCCTCGTAGCGCTCCATTTTTGTGTTTCAGTGCTCAGACAAGGGCAATTTAGCTCTCTACATTTCGCCGCTTTCCTCAAGCGCGAACCCAACGGAATGTCAGACGCCCTCTCCTACCGACTCAATGAGTGCCGGTTCAACCTCCCCCATGCGGACGTATTAGACGCGTCCATCAACATTCTCAAGTTCGCCGATTCGGGGACCTCGCTCATCGTCACTCGCAGCCGGTTGAACAAGGGCGAAACCCTGCGCGACAACGTCGACGAACAGCTCAAGCGCCTTGCACGACAGGTTCAGGACTTGCGATGCCAGCCGGTGCAGGACGCTTGCGTTGGCTCGGAGCACGGCACGCAAGCGCTGGAATTGCAAAGCCAGTTCATCAGAGGCGCAGACAAGGTTTTCCAGTACCAACTGATCATCTTGCTCTCCAACA
Organism: Pseudomonas corni; assembly: GCF_057128765.1. Lineage (NCBI taxonomy): Bacteria > Pseudomonadati > Pseudomonadota > Gammaproteobacteria > Pseudomonadales > Pseudomonadaceae > Pseudomonas > Pseudomonas corni. The sequence goes on along the minus strand of NZ_JBSKHW010000018.1, from coordinate 394 downwards.
CGCGGCAGATGTTGGCGTTGAGTTACGTCAAGGCTGAGCCGTTGGGTGATGCCGACGCGGTGCATTGGGCCGAAATCAAAGCATCCCTGCAGTTCGAGCCGGTGCAGTGAAACGGTCCATGCCTGGCGCGAGCGCCACGGATGTCTGACGCTCACTGGGCCGCTCGCCAGGGCGATGCCCTTTCCCACACCTCATTAATGGGCGACCTCCTCGGCGGCGTGCTCGAAGTCGCAGCGTTCGTGGCCATTGGTGCGCTGGCGACGGCGGCCGTGGTGGCCGCCACAGGTTTGACCGTCGCAACCGGCGGATTGGGTGCTTGCGTGCTTGGCGCCGTGGTGGGCGTGGCGGTGGGCGTCGCCATGGGGGCAACCGGTCTGGATGCCGGGCTGAGCAG
>NZ_JBSKHW010000017.1:130348-146115 GCF_057128765.1 Pseudomonas corni | reverse complement strand
GCGCTTGCCCGCGATGGCAATTTGTCTGTGACGTATTTATCGCCTGACAAACAGCTATCGCGGGCAAGCGCGCTCCTACAGGTCCGGACTACACAAAATGGTGCGGTGTTTCCGGCACACCGCCAGCCTCCCTCAAACGGTATCGACCTTCATCGAATGATCACCCAGCATGCCGGTGATGATTGATGCGGTGTCTGGCCCGCCCGCCACCATGCCGCCAGCCCCAGGGGCGACGCCGTAGTGCTGGGCCAGGTCGACGCCTGCCAGGTCGATGGTTTGAGTGGTCGCTCCGCCTGCAACAGCGCTGACCGAGATGGTCGAAACCACGCTCGAATCACTGCCGCTGATGCTGAAATGCAGAAAGTTTTCCAGTGAGTTCGCGTCCTCGTGAGCCCCCTGCAGCAATTGCGACAGGTCCAGTTTGTCGGCGCCAAAGGTGAAGTCGGTGATGGTGTCGTGCCCGGTGTTGCCGGCCATCCACTGGAAGGTGTCGTTCCCCGGCCCGCCGGTCAGCGTGTTGTTCCCCGGTCCGCCGATCAGCAGGTCATCGCCTTCCATGCCATTAAGCACATCGTTGCCCAGCCCGCCGTTGAGCACGTTGTGCCCCGCATCGCCGGTCAGGTGGTCGTTGAAGTTCGAGCCCACCAGATTGTCGATATTGACCAGCGTGTCCGTGCCCGCCCCCACCGTATCCTGCGGGCCGTTGATTCCAGTGCTGACTGTCACTCCCGCCGTCGCCAGCGAATAATCGGCCGTATTATTGCCAGCGCCGCCGTCGAGCAGATCATTGCCTGCGCCACTGAACAGGGTGTCGTTGCCGGCATCGCCGAACAGTTCGTTATTGCCTGCGCCCGCCACCAACACGTCATTGCCATCGCCGCCGTGCAAGTGGCTGTCCGCCGCACCCACCAGCACATCATCGCCTGTGGTGCCGAGCACTACCGACCCATCCTGATGACTGATATTCACCGCTGCCGTGCTGCTGCCGCCATGGGCATCGGTGGCGGTGTAGGTACTGTGAACATCCGGCGTGCTGTTGACGGCGCTGGTGTCGATAGACAGGTTCAACGTGTAGTGCTCGTTAACCGGGGCTGACGCCTGATTGACCACCACCAGTCGGTAAACGCCATCTTCGGTCGCGGTAAAACTGCCGCCGTCAGCGATGCCGTGAAACGCCCCATTCTCAAACTGCCAGGCCATGCCCAACACGTTGTTAGTCAAGCTGTGATCGGCGGTAACCGTTTCCCCGGCTTTCAGATGAACGCTATACAGATCCTGAGCGTTGGACGGCGAGGCGTTGACCGCCCCCAGATACCCGGTGATCACCAACAGCGCAGCCGTGGCGCTGGTGTTGAAGAAATCACTGCGTTCCAGATTTTTCAGGTGGTTGATGTCTCTGTCTTTGCTGCCACCGAACTGAATGACCTTCTGTGACGACGCGGTGAAGTCCGCATTCTTCGCAGCCCAGCCGGTTTCAAATACCGTCGGCGAAGCGCCCAATGAACCGCCGTTGGTCGAGATATCGTTGGCGAGCAATGCCGCTGCAGGAATCTCGACGTTGGTGGAGGTGATATTGGTGATGACGTTGTCCGCTACTGCCGTCGGCACCTCGTAAACTGGCGGCGCCACGACATGAATCGTCAGTTGCGCCGACGCCAGATCACCGTCGAAATCGCTGAGAACGTAGTGGATGTTTTCAGTCTGCGCCTGCTGCACGCCTGACGCCGGGGTGTAGGTGTAAACCCCGCTGTCCATGTTCATCACCAGCGTACCGCCGTGCTCGGTGGTGACGGTGAGCGTGTTGCTGCGCGGATCAAAGCTGCCGTGATCCTCGCCGCCACTGGTAATGACACCACCCGAATGGCTATACGCCCGAGGGTTGTAGCTGTAGGTGGTACCGTCGACGCTGATGGATTTGATAAAGCCCTGATCGGCGCCAAACGTACCGCCTTCGAGCAGGCTGCCATGCACCCCGCCCTGCACCGTCCCGCTGAGCACCACGTCCAGCTGCCCGAGATCGGTAACGATCACCGCATTACTGTCGGTGCCGGTCGCGCCGTTATGGGCGACCGGATTGAGGTACGTGCTGCTGACATCCGCGCCCACACCAATCGCGTAGGCATTGATGTGATTCGTGTCGAGGAACTGCGTCCAGACGTGCTCCTCATTGATGTCGATGCCATCACCCCGCCCAGGGTTGGGCTGGCTTCCGGGATTGGAGTGCTGCGGCGACAGGGTCGGATTGCCATCCGAGAAGAAGTACGCCAGATTCTGCGCCCCGCTCAATGCACCCTTCTCGCCGAACGCCTGTTGCGCAGCGGCCAAGGCTGCGTCGTAGTTGGTGCCGTTGCCCGCCTGAATCGCCGCGACCATGCTTTTGGCGGTGGCGACATCCACCCACTCCTTGCTGACGACATCCGCCTGGCTGTTGAACGTTACCACCTGCACACGCACGTCACCCAAGGCGTCGTACTTGTTCAACAGCTCGATGATCGACTGCTTTTCCAGATCCAGCCGCGACAACCCGTTGACCCCGGAGGCCTCGTTCATGCTCGCTGAGTTATCAACGATAAGCATCAGGTTGGTATCGATCTGCTCGCTGGTCACGGTTTTATCGATGCACGCTGCAATCGGCTGGTCATCGACAATGCTGACCACAATCTGAGCGGTGGACGAATGCCCCAGCGCATCGGTAACCGTGTAGCTAAAAGTGTCATGGGTGATGTTGGGACCATCGTTGGCCGCAGGTGTAGTTTGCGGCGCGGTGGTCAGCGTGTAGGTGTAGGTGCCATCGGCGTTCAGGTGCAACACGCCGTAGGCACCATTGGCTGTTCCGTTTTCGGCGTTGTTCAGACTGAAAGTCAGCGCGCCGTTACCGCCACTCACGGAATCGGCCACCGTGCCGCTGCCGGTTTCGGCGGTCGAGCCCGGATTGCTGCCGGTCACTCGGCCTGGCGCCAGATCCTGTCCGTCCTTATGAACATCAAGCGCGCTTTCCAGCACCGTTACGTCGTGATCGTTGCAGGCAATCGGCGGGCACGGCGGGTCCACTTTGACCGTGATGGTGGTGGTGCTGGTGTCGCCGTCCGCGTCCTGAATGGTGTAGGTGAAGACGTCCTTGCCGCCGTGGGCGCCGACCAGATCAGGGTTGCTTTGGTAGGTCGCGTTGCCCTGGGCATCGACGGTCAATGTGCCGTACAGACCGCTGATCACTGTGTTGACGCCAGTGGACACCGGATGCGCCGCGTCGCCGCCCGCTTTCACGCCGACCACCAGCCCTGCCGGACCGGGACCGTCCGCACCAGCGCTGTCATTGAGCAGAATGTTACCGCTGACCGTGCCCCCCGCTGCCACACCCGCCAGATCGGCCTCGGCATGGGGCGTGTCATCGACGATCCTGACGCTGACATTGCCATCCGCCACATCGCCGTCGCTGTCCACGGCATGAACCGGGATCTGGTCAGTAATCGAAGTGCCGTTACCCTGATTGTGGGTTTCCGGCGTGTTCAGCGTGTAGCTATAACTGACCTCGCCGGTAGCCGGGTTGTAGTTGCTGATGGTCAGCGTGCTGCCCGATGGCAAGGTGATCGACTGCGGATTAGTGAGCGCCACGCCGTCGACGATGACGTTGATGCCACCCACGGTGAGGGTTTGCAGGCCGTCCGGCGCACTGATCTTCACGGTGCCGGTCTGCGTCAGCGCGTCTTGATCAGGGTTTGAACCCCCAGGCAGATTAGCTTCGTTGACCGTGCAGTCGCCGGGCTCGATGATCACGCCGCCATCAGGTTTTCCGGGGACGACATTGACCGTGACGGTGGTGGTGCTGGTATCGCCGTCGGCATCGCGGATGGTGTAGGTGAAAATATCTTGTGTGCCGTCGGGCACGACGCCGGGGTTGGCGGTGTAAACGGCATTGCCTTGAGCATCGACGATCAGCTCGCCGTACAGGCCGACGATCACAGTGTTCAAACCTGTAGTCACTGCGGTTGAGGTATCGCCACCGGGTTTGACGCCGATGATCAGACCGCCCGGCCCTGCGCCGTCAGCACCCGCCGTGTCGTTGAGCAGCAGATTGCCGCTGGTGTCCCCACCTGCTGCGACCCAACCAATATCAGCGCCAGCATTAGGTACGTCGTCGAGGACCACGATGTTGATGTTGCCATCGGCCACATCGCCGTCGCTGTCGACCGCGTGTACAGCGATCTGCTCGTTGTTGCTCGTGCCGTCGCCCTGGTTATGGGTTTCCGGATTGTTCAGCGTGTAGCTGTAACTGACCTCGCCCGTGACCGGGTTGTAATTGCTGATGGTCAGCGTGCTGCCCGATGGCAAGGTGATCGACTGCGGGTTAGCGAGGGGGACGCCATCGACGATGACGTTGATGCCGCCCACGGTGAGGGTTTGCAGGCCGTCAGGGGCATTGATCTTCACGGTGCCGGTCTGCGTCAGCGCGCCGTCATCGGGGTTAGAGCCGCCGGGCAGATTGGCTTCGTTGACCGTGCAGTCGCCCGGTTCGATGATCACGCCGCCATCAGGTTTTCCGGGGACGACATTGACCGTCACGGTGGTGGTGCTGGTATCGCCGTCGGCGTCGCGGATGGTGTAGGTGAAAATATCTTGTGTGCCGTCGGGCACGACGCCGGGGTTGGCGGTGTAAACGGCATTGCCTTGAGCATCGACGATCAGCTCGCCGTACAGGCCGACGATCACAGTGTTCAAACCTGTAGTCACTGCGGTTGAGGTATCGCCACCGGGTTTGACGCCGATGATCAGACCGCCCGGCCCTGCGCCGTCAGCACCCGCCGTGTCGTTGAGCAGCAGATTGCCGCTGGTGTCCCCACCTGCTGCGACCCAACCAATATCAGCGCCAGCATTAGGTACGTCGTCGAGGACCACGATGTTGATGTTGCCATCGGCCACATCGCCGTCGCTGTCGACCGCGTGTACAGCGATCTGCTCGTTGTTGCTCGTGCCGTCGCCCTGGTTATGGGTTTCCGGATTGTTCAGCGTGTAGCTGTAACTGACCTCGCCCGTGACCGGGTTGTAATTGCTGATGGTCAGCGTGCTGCCCGATGGCAAGGTGATCGACTGCGGGTTAGCGAGGGGGACGCCATCGACGATGACGTTGATGCCGCCCACGGTGAGGGTTTGCAGGCCGTCGGCAGCCGTCACTTTGATCAAGCCGGATTGAGTCAGCGCACCTTCATCAGGGTTCGAGCCGCTGGCAAGGTTGGCTTCATTGAGCGTGAGTTGGCTGTTGCCGAGCGTCACGCCATTGTCCGCAGGCGGTGGCACCACGACAGGGGGTTCGACAGGTGGTGGCGGTTCCACTGGCGGGGGCACTACGACGGGAGGCTCGACGGGAGGCGGCTCAACTGGCGGTGGCACCACAACAGGTGGCTCGACCAGAGGTGGTTCAACCGGAGGCGGCTCGACAGTAGGCGGCTCAACCGGCGGAGGCTCAACCGGCGGCGGTTGCACTGGCGGCACAGTAACCGGTGGCTCCGTTAGCGGTGGCAGCGAAGAGTCCGGCGATCCATCGTCCCCGTAAATACGCCCCAACGGGAATTCGGGCACGCTGCCCAAGCCCGCCGTCGGGAAGCCAATCACTGGCACGACCACACCTGCGGTTTCAGTCAGCAGCACAGCGGTGTGCCCACCGCCCAGCGCACTTGGCGATCCGCCGGGGTTGGCATTGCCAGCGGCAGGCGGATCAGTGACCTGCGTCGGGTCGGCCCCCGCCGCAATGGCCTGCTGCACAGCCGTGAGTTGGCCTTGGCTGGAAGTCGGGTCTGGCGTGTCGATATGGGTGGCGTGGTTGGCGAGGATTTCCGGGGTCAGCGGCATGCGGCTATCTCGACCCAGAGTTAACTCGCCGCCTTTGGCAAGATGCACCGCGACAGCGCCTGTGACCCCCGTCTGCAATTGCTCCCCGGCGTACACCTTGTCGCCCTCGATCAACAATCGCTTGGTGCCGTTGCTCGCTATCGCAAAAACATCGCCCACCACTTGCCGAACCGTACCGATCAAACTGGCCATATCCACTCCCTTTCGCTGCAATCCCGGATCATAAATGTTACGAATCCAACAGAAAGTGTTTGATCAAAGCAACAAAATGGCTCAGAGCCAGCATCAAGCGACAATTTTATGTCGCTGAATTTTTTCAAGTTTTTTGCTCGAAAAACCGCTTGATCAAACGCCGTCAAATTTCCGTTGAACCTTCCGATAAATCCCTACAGAGCCCATAAAGCGCTGAATAGGCGCAATTACTTGGATTCACAATCGCTCGATTCAGGAAAAGGACATAAGTTTTTTTTGGAATAAGCCTTATGAAAAAAACGTCTGAGCAATCCTGAAAGTTGTTCTTAGCTGTGATGTTACAAACCTGATACGGTTTTAACCGCATAGGTCGTCGGTTTTTTGGCGAAAGCAGCAAGTCAACCCAGGGAGAAGTACTCATGCGCGATTTGACCCCGCTCTACATAGCAGTCGTGTTGGCGGTGGGCTGCGCTCAAGCGCAAGCCATGTCGCTTACCCAAGCGATCCAGAACACCATCGATTACCACCCGGAAATTCGCTCGAACGTGAATAACCGACTGTCCGCCGATGAAGACGTGAAGTTCGCCAAAGGCGGATATCGCCCGGTGGTGGATTTGAACGCTGCTTATGGCCGCCAGCACACCGACAGCCCGACCACCCGCTTCGTCGGCAATCACAACGAAGAAACCCTGAACTACACCCAGTCGGAATTACGCCTGCGACAAATGCTGTTCGACGGTTTCAATACCAAGAACGAAGTAGGCCGCACCGAAGCAGTGGTCAATTCCCGCGCCTACTACCTGCGCGGCACGTCCGAAGACCTGGCGCTGCGGGCCATCGAGGTTTATCTCGAAGTGCTCAAGCGCCGCGAGCTGCTGGACCTGGCGAAGAACAACCTCCAGGCGCACTTGCGCATCAACGACCAGATCGGTATGCGCAGCAATCAGGGGATTGGCAGCAACGCCGACCGTGATCAGTCCAAAGCCCGCCGTGCGCTGGCTGAGAACAATTTCTATACCGCGCAAGTCGACCTGCAGGATGCCGAAGCGAACTTCTTCAGCGCTGTAGGCAAGATGCCAGACGAGCTGGAAACGCCGCCGTCGATCAAGGGTGAAGTGTCCAAATCCCTGCCCGACGCCAAGCAAAGCATGTTGAACAACAACCCTTACCTGAAATCGGCACAAGCCGATGTCCAGGCTGCCGAGAAGCAATACGAGGTCGCGAAGTCGCCGTTCTATCCGCGCTTCGACGGTGAACTGGCGGTCGGTGCCAACAACAACATTCAGGGCGAAGAAGGCCACGACAACGAATGGCGCGCCGCCGTGGTGATGAATTACAACCTGTACAACGGCAATCGTGATCAAGCGCGTCTGAAGTCCGACTCGTACAAGACCGGCCAGGCGATGGACATCCGCAACAATGCCCTGCGCATGCTCAACGAAAACCTGTCGCTGGCCTGGAACGCCATGAACAACGCGCGCACCCAGACCCCGATTGCTCGTGAATACGCGGAAACCACCACCCGCGTACGTGCTGCCTATCAGGACCAGTTCGGCCTCGGGCAACGCACTCTGCTTGACCTGCTGGACAGCGAAAACGAGCTGTACAACGCCTCCCGCCGTTACACCGAGCTGCGTTACACCGAGGAATATTCGATGTACCGGGTGCTGGCCACCGAAGGCGAACTGCTGCGCAAAGCACGCGTCGTGCTTCCCGCCGAAGCGGTCGCCATGACGGAAGTCAAAAACGAAGCACGCCTGCCTGAGATGAAGTAGCGCGTCAGCGCCGGGGATACGCCTGTGACCAGCATGGAACTGCCGCACCCGATTGACCCACGTTCGAACTTCGACGATCCGCTGCTCGATGGCTTGCTGATCTTGTGCAAGCTGCACGATTGCAGCGCCAGCCGCACCAGCCTCAGCGCCGGACTGCCACTGGCGCAGCAGCGCCTTGATATCGAACTCTTGCCTCGCGCCGCCGCTCGCGCAGGTCTGCAGGCGCGCATGTTGCGCCGCGATCTGAACGCCATCGACGGCTTGAATCTGCCCGTATTGCTGCTGCTCAAGGGCAATCGTTGCGCGGTGCTCAGACGCTGGGAAGAAGACGGTCGCGCGCTGATCCTGCCAAGCGAGGCCGAGGGTGGCGAACAACGCGTGACCCGTGAAGAACTGCAAGCTATCTATACAGGTCAGGCGTTATACGCCCGCCCCCGCCATGAGCTGGAAAACCTTCGCGCGCCGCTGGTGCCGCGGGTGGAAGCCTGGTTTCGCGACACATTGAAACTGTCCCGCGGCTTATATGGCGATGCGATTCTTGCCAGCTTCCTGATCAATCTACTGGGGCTGATGGTGCCGCTGTTCGTGATGCAAACCTACGACCGCGTGGTGCCCAACCAGGCGACATCAACGTTGTGGGTGCTGGCTGTCGGTCTGCTGATCGGCACCGCGTTCGAGCTGACCCTGCGTCTGGTGCGCGCGCACCTGCTGGATCAGGCAGGGAAGAAAACCGATGTGATTCTCTCGGCGACGCTATTCGAGCGCATCACTGGCATGTCGATGAAAGCGCGCCCGGCCAGCATCGGCGGCTTCGCTCAGAGCATTCATGACTTCCAGGGCCTGCGGGAATTTCTCACCGCCGTGACCCTGACCAGCATTATCGATCTGCCGTTCGCTGTACTGATGCTGGCGGTGATCGGCATGCTCGGCGGCTGGCTGGTAGTGATTCCGCTGGTTGCGTTCCCCATCACCATCCTGTTCGCCTGGTTGGTGCAGATGCGCCTGCGCGATACGGTGGAGAAAAGCCTCGCGCTGGGCGCCGAGCGTCAAGCCTTGCTGGTGGAAACCCTTGGCGGGCTGGAAACCCTCAAAGCGTGCAGCGCCGAAAGCGAGCGCCAGCACAAATGGGAATCGACCCACGGCGCCCTCACCCGCCTGGACAGCCATGCCCGTGATCTGTCGGCACTGGCCAGTAACGGCACCTTGTTCATCCAGCAGTTCTCGGGCATGGCGACGATTGTGGCGGGGGTGTACATCATCATCGCCGGCAACCTGAGCGTGGGTGCGCTGGTCGCCAGCTACATGCTCGGCAGCCGGGTGTTGGCGCCGCTCGGGCAGATCGCCGGGCTGATCACGCGCTATCAACAAGCGCAAGTGACGATGAAAAGCACTGATGCCTTGATGGCTTTGCCGCAAGAGCGGGACAGCTCGAAACGTCCGCTGGAACACGTGCGGCTAAACGGTGCGATCAACGTGGTCAAGGCCAGCTTCAGCTATGGCGGCCAGGGCGCACAGGCGCTGACTGAGGTCACGCTCAACATTCGTCCCGGCGAGCGCATTGGCATCATCGGCCGCAGCGGTTCAGGCAAAAGTACGTTGGCGCGGCTGCTGATGGGTTTTTACACGCCCGATGAAGGGCAACTGTTATTGGATGGTCTGGACCTGCGACAAGTAGACGTCGCCGATCTGCGCCAACAAGTAGGTTATGTCGCCCATGACCTGCCGCTGCTGGCAGGCAGTCTGCGCGACAACCTGACACTGGGCGCGCGATACGTCACTGACGCACGGATGCTGGAGGTAGCAGAAATCACTGGCGTGGGCGATCTGGCGCGGCATCACCCGCTGGGTTATGACAGGCCGGTTGGTGAACGCGGGCAATTGCTGTCCGGTGGTCAACGGCAGGCGGTATTGCTGGCGCGAGCGCTGTTGCTCGATCCGCCGATCATGCTGCTGGACGAGCCTACCAGTCACATGGACAACGGCAGCGAAGATGTCCTGCGGCAAAAGCTCGCCACACTTGTGCAGGGCAAAACCCTGCTGCTGGTGACCCATCGCATGTCGATGTTGAGTCTGGTGGATCGGCTGGTGGTGCTGGACAACGGCAAAGTGGTCGCCGACGGTCCCAAAGAGCAAGTCGTTGAAGCACTGCGCAAGGGCCGTGTCGGCCAGGCCACGGTTTAAGGAGCGTTACCTATGTCATCCGCTCACAGCTATAACAGCTACTTTCGCCCGGGCAATCAGGTCGATCACGAGTTCATGCCCGAGGTGGCCGGCGTGGTCGCGCAGGATTCCTCCCGGCGCTCGCGACTCACCGTGTGGATAGCCGCAGCGTTGATCGTCAGCGCGCTGGTCTGGGCCAAATTTGCCGTGATCCAGGAAGTCACCATGGGCGAAGGCAAGGCGATTCCATCGAGCAAGGTGCAGGTGATTCAAAACCTGGAAGGCGGGATCGTCACCGAGATATTCGTGCGTGAAGGGCAATTGGTGAACAAGGGCGATACTCTGTTGCGCCTCGATGACACGCGGTTTCTGTCGAACAAAGGCGAGAGCGAAGTAGACCGCTACACGCTGACCGCCCAAGTGGAGCGGCTGTCGGCGGAAGCTGAAGGCCGGCCGTTCAAGCCGTCAGCCGAAGTACTGGCCAAAGCGCCGCAGGTGGCGGCCGATGAACAATCGCTGTACGACTCGCGGCAACGGCGTCTCGCCAGTGAACAGCGCACCTTGCAGGAACAACTTCGGCAGAAGCAGCAAGAGCTGGCCGAGTTTCGCTCCAAGCAGGATCAGTACCGTAATTCCTTGGGGTTCATTCAGCAGGAGCTGGCGATGTCGACGCCTTTGATTGCCAGCGGGGCGGTGTCGCCGGTGGAAATCATCCGTTTGAAAGGCAAGGCGGCCGAGGCAAGAGGTTCGCTGGATGCAACCTCGCTGGCGATTCCTAGAGCAGAATCTGCGATCAACGAGATCAAGAGCAAGGTTCAGGAATCCACCGACAGCTTCCGTTCAGACGCCTCCAAGGACCTCAACGACAAACGCGCGGAGCTTTCGAAAGCCAACTCCACCAGCATCGCCATCAATGACCGCGTGACACGCACCACCGTCACCGCGCCGATGAAAGGCATCGTCAAGACGCTGAAGGTCAACACCATCGGCGGCGTGGTCCAGCCAGGTAGCGATCTGGTGGAAATCGTGCCGCTGGAAGACAACCTGCTGATCGAGGCGAAGGTGCGGCCGCAGGATGTGGCGTTTTTGCATCCGGGCCAAAAGGCGATGGTGAAATTCAGCGCCTATGACTACACGATCTACGGCGGGCTGCCGGCGAAACTGGAACTGATCGGCGCCGATACCGTGACCGACGACAAAGGCAACAGCTTTTACCTGATCCAGGTCCGCACCGACAAAAATCACCTGGGCGGCGACGCCAAACCGCTGCTGATCATCCCCGGAATGGTCGCTACCGTGGACATCATGACCGGCGAGAAAAGCGTGATGGATTACCTGTTGAAACCGGTGTTGAAGGCCAGGACCGAAGCGTTGCGGGAGCGGTGATTGCGCCGTCAGGTAGCCAGGATCGATGAGAAAGAGTCCCCTCTTAACCAAACGCAGGCCCGTGGGAGGGAGCTTGCTCGCGATTGGATTGGCTACCCGCCACACCGAGGATGCAGCGTATGTTCCGGCCTCATCGCGAGCAAGCTCCCTCCCACCACGATAAATGATCAGGCTGCTTTTTGTGCCACTTGATTCCAGGCGCAGTGCTTTTGATTCTGGGCGCAGCCCGTAGGAGTCCAGCTTGCTGACGATCTGCCGGGGACCGGCAGTAAACCTGCGCACCGGATTCGTCAGATATACCGAGGTGGCTGAATTTAGGGCTGGTGCCCAGCCCATCGCTGCCGTCGTTACCTCCGAAAGCTCCTACGCCTTCGGCAGAAGCAGGACGGCGCTATTTCCCCTTCTTTTTGTCTTTCTCAAACGCCGCTGCCAACGCGTCATTGATCGTGCGCAGCACTTTGACTCGGGCCCAGCGTTTGTCGTTGGCTTCGACCAGGGTCCAGGGGGCGATTTCGGTGCTGGTGCGATCAACCATGTCACGCACGGCCTCGCGGTACATGGGCCATTTCTTGCGGTTGCGCCAGTCGTCTTCCGTGATTTTGTAGCGCTTGAACGGGATTTTCTCCCGCGCCTCGAAACGCTCCAGCTGGGTCTTCTCATCGATCGCCAGCCAGAATTTCACCACCACGATGCCAGCGTCGGTGAGCTGTTCTTCGAAGTCGTTGATTTCGCTGTAGGCACGTAACCAGTCGGCCTCAGAACAAAAGCCCTCGACTCGCTCGACCAGCACCCGGCCATACCAGGAACGGTCGAAAATCGTGAACTTGCCCCGTGGCGGAATTTGCCGCCAGAACCGCCACAAATATGGCTGCGCGCGCTCGTCTTCGGTGGGCGCGGCAATCGGTACGATGTTGTACTGGCGCGGGTCCAGTGCTGCAGCCACGCGCTTGACCGCCCCACCTTTGCCCGCCGCATCATTACCCTCGAACACCGCCACCAAAGCATGGCGCCGCATGCGCTTGTCACGCATCAATCCGGATAGCCGTGCTTGCTGGGTGATCAGTTGTTCGTCGTAGTCGTCCTTCTCCAGGCTCAGCGTCATGTCCAGATTGTCGAGCAAGGTCAACTCGGTGCCATCGCCCGGCAACGGACCGAGATTGACCAGATGGGCATCGCTATCAGGGGTCTTCAACGCGTTTTGCATGCCTTCGAGCAACAGGCGACCCACCGTCAGGCTGCGGTAGTTAGGGTCCACGCCTTCGATCACATGCCAAGGCGCGTAATCGCGACTGGTACGACGCAGCACCCGCTCACCGACCCGCACGAACTTGTCGTAGGTTTTCGATTGCTGCCAGTCCAGCGGGCTGATGCGCCAGCTGTGCAGCGGGTCATCGCGCAGGGTTTTGAGGCGCAACTTCATGTCTTTCTTGGACAGGTGAAACCAGAACTTGAAGATCACCGCGCCTTCATCGGTGAGCATTTTTTCCAGGCGCTCGGCGCCGTTGATAGCCTGATCCAGCACCGGTCCTTTGAATTGCCCGTGTACACGCCCTTGAATCATCTGGCTGTACCAGTTGCCGAAGAACACGCCGATTCGGCCTTTAGGCGGGAGGTAGCGCCAGTAGCGCCAGACGGGAGGACGAGCCAGTTCTTCATCTGTTTGCTGATCGAAAGTGCGCACTTCTATGTAGCGCGGGTCCATCCATTCGTTGAGCAGCTTGACGGTTTCGCCCTTCCCGGCGCCCTCAATGCCGTTGATCAACACAATGACCTGGCGCTTGGCTTGCTCGTGCAGCTCGTACTGGGCTTCGAGCAGCGCCTCGCGCAATGCGGGGACTTCTGCGTCGTAGGTATCGTCGTCGATGGTGTGACCAATTTCCGCGGATTCAAACATGCGTGACTCCCGTGACAGTGACACAAGCCTGGCAGACGGCCAGGAAATGAAGGTGTGCGATGGGGCTAGTGAAGGTAGGACCATCGCCACTACAGATCAATCCATGCAAACACAAATCTGGCCGTAGACACTATGGCGGCAACTTCGGCGCCGGTCGGCCTCGCTCCAGTGCAAGCGCGGCGTTAAGATTGCCGCCTCTTCGTGCCGAGCCCACCATGACCATCACCCATCACGCCCAGATCGACTGGGACGAACACGGCAATCCGCACTCCCGGGCATTTGCCGACGTGTACTTTTCTACCGAGTCGGGGCTGGCCGAGACGCGTCATGTGTTCCTGACCCAGAACGAGCTGCACGAACGCTTCAGCGCGCTGCCTGAAAATGGACGTCTGGTGATTGGCGAAACCGGTTTTGGCACGGGCCTGAATTTTCTCTGTGCCTGGCAGTTGTTCCAGGCGTGCGCCAAGCCGGGCGTGCGGATGCAATTCGTCAGTGTCGAGAAGTACCCGCTGAACTTCGATGATCTGCAACGCGCCCTAGCCTTGTGGCCGGAGTTGAGCGTGTTCGCTGAGCAGTTGCTGAAGCAGTACGTAGCGGTGCATGAGGGCTTTCAGCGCTTCGTGTTCGACGATGGCCGGGTGACCCTGACGCTGTTGATCGGCGATGCGCTGGACATGCTGCCGCAACTGGATGGGCAGATCGATGCGTGGTTTCTCGATGGCTTCGCGCCGGCGAAGAACCCGGACATGTGGACCCCCGAACTGTTCGCTGAACTTGCCAGGCTGGCCGCGCCGGGCTCGACCATCGCCACGTTCACCAGCACCGGTTGGGTCAGGCGTGCGCTGAACGCTGCGGGCTTCAAAATGAAACGCGTGCCAGGCATCGGCCATAAATGGGAAGTGCTTAAAGGCAAGTTTCTTGGATGGCCTGAAGATGCTGCCGTGTCTGCGCCAGTCAAACCGTGGTTCGCACGCCCGCAGCCTGTGTCAGGCGCGCGCAAGGCTTTGGTGATCGGCGCCGGGCTGGCCGGTTGCGCCACGGCGGCGAGTCTGGCGGCTCGGGGTTGGCAGGTCAGTCTGTTGGACCGTCATCATGATATTGCGCAAGAAGCGTCGGGCAATCTGCAGGGCGTGCTTTATCTCAAGCTGTCGGCCCATGGCACCGCGCTGTCGCAGTTGATCCTCAGCGGTTTCGGCCACACGCGACGGCTGCTTGAGCGTTTGGAGCGTGGCGTCGATTGGGATGACTGCGGCGTGCTGCAGTTGGCTTTCGATGACAAGGAAGGCGAACGTCAGGTGCAACTGGCAGAGGCGTTCCCGGCTGAGCTGTTGCAGTTACTGGATCGTGCCGACGCCGAAACCCGAGCCGGTGTCGCACTCAAATCGGGTGGCTTGTTTTATCCCCAGGGCGGCTGGGTTCACCCGCCTACGCTTTGCCGGCATCAGGCTGATTCGAACAACATTCACCTGATGACCCACCACGATGTGGTCGAGTTGCGTCACGAGAACGGGATTTGGCAAGCATGGGACGGCGAACGCTTGCTGGACTCGGCTCCCGTGGTGGTGCTGGCAGGCGCGGCTGACGTCAAACACTTCCCCGGCAGCGCCGAACTGCCGCTCAAGCGCATTCGCGGGCAGATCACACATTTGCAGCAGACCGAGGCCAGTCAGGCGCTGGGCACGGTGGTGTGTGCAGAGGGTTACGTCGTACCGGCACGATTGGGTGAGCACACCCTCGGCGCCAGCTTTGATTTCAAGTCAGACGATCTGACGCCGACCACTGCGGAACATCTGGGCAATCTGGACATGCTGCGCGAGATTTCAGAAGACCTGGTGGATCGCTTGAACATCAGCGCACTCGCCAGCGATGCGCTGGAGGGGCGCGCGGCCTTTCGCTGTACCAGCCCTGATTACCTGCCTATCGTCGGGCCCCTGGCAGACCGCGCAACGTTTCTGGAAAGCTACGGGGTGTTGCGCAAAGACGCCCGGCAAATCCCGGACATTCCTTGCCCGTGGATTGAAGGCTTGTACATCAACAGCGGCCATGGTTCACGGGGTTTGATTACTGCGCCGCTGTCGGGAGAATTGATCGCCGCCTGGCTGGACAACGAACCCTTGCCGCTACCCCGCGCCGTGGCCGAAGCGTGTCACCCGAATCGGTTTGTGCTGCGCCAGTTGATTCGTGGGAAGTGACCGGACGCGTGGGAGGGAGCTTACTCGCGATGCGATAGCAGGCCCTCGAGAAGTGCGTCTGCCGGGATGCCCTCTCGCGAGCAAGCTCCCTCCCACAGCCGTCGATGCAGAAACCAACATTGATCACGGTCTGCTTCTGCCGAAGGCGTAGGAGTCCAGCTTGCTGACGATCTGCCGGGAACCGGCAGTAAAACCGGCGCACCGGATTCGTCAGATATACCGAGGTGGCTGATTTGGGGCTAGTGCCCAGCCCATCGCTGCCGTCGTTACCTCCGAGAGCTCCTACGCCTTCGGCAGAAGCACGACGGCGGCGCTGCATAAATC
>NZ_JBSKHW010000017.1:0-130338 GCF_057128765.1 Pseudomonas corni | reverse complement strand
CAGCCCATCGCTGCCGTCGTTACCTCCGAGAGCTCCTACGCCTTCGGCAGAAGCACGACGGCGGCGCTGCATAAATCGCTTTTGATTCTGGGCGGAGCCCGTAGGAGTCCTGCCGGGCGGCGTTCCGTTTGCTGACGATCTGCCGGGAACCGGCAGCAAAACCGGCGCACCGGATTCTTCAGATGGACCGAGGTAGCTGGTTTAGGGCCGCTTCGCAGCCCATCGCTGCCGTCGTAACCTCCGAGAGCTCCTACGCCCTGCGGGCAGAATCAAAGCGGGGTGTGCCTGCCATGCGGCCAGAACCCGTGCAGGCGCAACACGAATAACCGAACCCTTTTCCTGCGCCGCCATCAAAGCGCTATCCTCGGCCACACCCCACCTCAGGCGAATCCCCGAATGCTGCAAGTCCAAGGCGTGTTTAAAAGCTATGCCACGGCCCAAGGTCCACTGGCGGTGTTGCGAGGGGCCGATCTGCATCTGGAACAAGGCGAAAGCCTGGCGCTGATGGGCGAATCGGGCAGCGGTAAAAGCACGCTGTTGCATTTGGTCGCCGGGCTGGATCAGGTGGACAGTGGCAGTATCGAAATCTCGGGCCAACGCCTGGACCAGATGAACGAAGCCCAACTCGCCAACTGGCGGCGCACTCAGATCGGTCTGGTGTTCCAGCAGTTCAACCTGATCGGCAGCCTGAAAGTCGAAGACAACCTGGCGTTTCAAGCGCGCCTTGCGGGTCGCTATGAACCGCAATGGCAGGCGCAATTGATCGCACGTCTGGGCCTGGGTGATTTGCTCAAGCGCTATCCCGAACAGTTGTCGGGCGGCCAGCAACAACGGGTCGCCATCGGACGCGCCCTCGCCTCCCGCCCTGCGTTATTGCTGGCAGACGAGCCCACGGGCAACCTCGACGAAGCCACCAGCGATGACGTGTTGCAATTGCTGCTGGACCTGCTGGCCGACAGCCCTACCAGTTTGTTGATGGTCACCCACAGCCCGCGAGTTGCGGCGCGTCTGTCGCGACAAGCCGTGCTGCATCTCGGACGTCTGGCCGCAGAAGGCGAACGCTGAGATGCAGGTTTTTTACTGGACCTTGCGCGCCCTGCTCAGTCACTGGCGCCGTCACCCGGTGCAATTTTTTAGCGTGCTCACAGGCCTGTGGCTGGCGACCAGCCTGCTGACCGGGGTGCAGGCGCTTAACAGTCAGGCGCGGGACAGTTACGCCAAGGCCAGCCAGTTGATCGGCGGCGAACCGCAGACCAGCCTCGCGTCGGCCAATGGCGCGCCGTTTTCTCAAGCGTTATTCGTCAGCCTGCGTCGCGCCGGTTGGCCCGTCTCCCCGGTTCTGCGTGGCCGCATCGCGCTCAAGAGCCAGCCCGATCAGCGTCTGCAACTGATGGGCATCGAACCGGTGTCGATGCCCAACGGCACAGCACTGGCCGGGCAGACACTGGACACCGCGCAGATCGTCAATTTTTTCACTGCGCCGGGCAGCACCTGGATTGCGCCGCAAACCCTCAAGGCTTTAGGGCTCAAGGAAGGCGACCAGCCGCTGACCGAAGCAGGCGCAACCCTGCCGCCGTTAAAGGCGCAGGTCGATATGGCCCCCGGCCTGCTGCTGGTGGACATCGGCTTCGCTCAGCAACTGTTGAATATGCCGCAGCAGATCTCGCAGCTTTTATTGCCCAAGGATTTCGCCGCCAACGCACCGCCGCTTCCTGATGAAATCGCTCGGCAATTGGTGCTCAAAAAAAGCGGCGAAGAAAACGACCTCGCCCGGCTCACGGAAAGCTTCCACCTCAATCTGGATGCGTTGGGTTTCTTGTCGTTCGTGGTGGGGCTGTTCATCGTTCACGCCGCCATCGGTCTGGCCCTGGAACAACGTCGGGGCTTGCTGCGCAACTTGCGGGCGTGCGGTGTCAGCGCCCGATTGCTGATCACCAGTCTTGCGGTCGAACTCGGCGCCCTGGCGTTGCTGGGAGGTATTGCTGGAGTTATCAGCGGGTATTGGCTGGCGAGCGTGTTGCTTCCCGATGTCGCGGCCAGCCTGCGTGGTCTGTATGGCGCCGAAGTCGCCGGGCAACTCACGCTCAGCCCGCTGTGGTGGTTGAGTGGCTTGGGCGTCAGTCTGCTGGGCGCGTTTCTCGCGGGGGCGAACAGTTTGCTGCGCGCTGCCCGCTTGCCTTTGTTGGCGCTGGCGAACGCACAGGCCTGGCACGAGGAGCACTCCCGCTGGCTGCGGCGTCAGGGCTGGATTGCCTTGGCTGCGATCATCATCGCGCTGTTGGCCGTGCTGTTTGGCGACAGTTTGGCGATGGGGTTTGTGTTGATGGCCAGCCTGCTGCTGGGTGCGGCGCTGGGTCTGCCGGTTTTGCTCAACGGGCTGCTCAACGGTTTGTTAGGCCGTAGCCGTTCGGTTTTGGGGCAATGGTTTCTTGCCGATTGCCGGCAACAGTTGCCAGCGCTGAGCCTGGCGTTGATGGCGTTGTTGCTGGCGATGGCCGCCAACATTGGCGCGGGGAGCATGACCTCGGGTTTCCGCCAGACCTTCAATAACTGGCTGGAGCAGCGCCTGACTGCAGAGCTGTACATCAATCCCACCGATGCTGCTCAGGCCATCCCGCTGCAAACGTGGCTGGGCCAGCAGGGATTGATTTCTGCCGTGCTGCCGAACTGGCAAGTGTCGATCCAGCTCAATGGCTGGCCCGCTGAACTGTACGGCATCATCGACCACCCCAATTACCGCCAGCACTGGCCGCTGCTGGAATCCGTGAGCGGTGACGCCTGGGCGCAGTTGGCCAAGGACGATACGCTGATGCTCAGTGAACAACTGGCGCGGCGCTTGAAAGTCGAGGTCGGCGACGAGGTCAAACTGCCGGCGCCGGACGGTGAATGGCCGCTGAAGGTGGTGGGTATTTACGCCGACTACGGCAATCCGAAGGGGCACATTCTGGTCAACGCCGAGCACTTGTTGCGTCATTGGCCGCAACTGGCGCCGAACCGTTTCAATCTGCGCATCGATCCGCCCGCCGTGCCGCAGTTCCTGCGTTTGCTGCACAACAAATTCCAGCTCGACGACAACCACATCATTGATCAGCGGCAGCTCAAATCCTGGTCCAGCCAGATCTTCGAACGCACCTTCGCCGCCACCGGCGCGCTCAATAGCCTGACGTTGGGGGTGGCCGGTGTGGCGCTGTTTATCAGCCTGCTGACGCAAAGTCAGAGCCGCCTCGGGCAACTGGCGCCGTTGTGGGCGCTGGGGGTCACGCGGCGCCAGTTGATGCTGCTGAACCTGGCGCAAACCTGGCTGCTGGCGGTGTTGACGCTGGTGTTGGCGTTGCCGCTCGGGCTGCTGCTGGCGTGGTGTCTGGACGCGGTGATCAACGTTCAGGCCTTTGGCTGGCGCTTGCCGTTGCAGGTGTTCCCGCTGCAACTGCTGCAATTGATGGGGCTCGCGTTATTGGCCACATTGCTGGCATCGGCATGGCCGCTGTATCGGCTGTTTCGCACGCAACCTGCCGATTTGCTCAGGACATTCGCGAATGAGGATTAACTGGGCGAGCTGCTTGGTCGCCGTACTGCTGCTGTGCGGCTGTGACGACAAGGCCACTGAGGAAAAAGGCTTCGCGGGGCTGGCTGACGATGCGGCCAGCTATTCGCAGGTCACGCCGGGCAAGCGCTTCGTGTTCCCGGACGATCACGGACCCCACGACGGATTCCGCATTGAGTGGTGGTACATCACAGCCAATCTCAAGGATGACAAGGGAGAGCCTTTCGGCGTGCAATGGACGCTGTTTCGCAGCGCGCTGCCGCGTACTGCGCAGACGGTCGGTGACGATCAGGGCTGGCGCAATCGCAATCTGTGGATGGGTCATGCGGCGGTGACCTCGGCAAACGCGCATCACGCCACCGAACGCTATGCACGAGGCGGCGTCGAGCAGGCCGGGGTGACGCTTTCGCCCTTTTCTGCGTGGATCGACGATTGGTCGCTGAGCAGTCAGGCCCCTGTTGAAAACCCATTGGCAGATATGCAATTGCAGGCCAGCGGCCCGCAGTTCAGCTATCGGTTGCACCTGACATCCAGCAGACCGTTGGTGCTGCAGGGCAATCAGGGTTTCAGCCAGAAATCCGAAGAAGGCCAGGCGTCGTATTACTACAGCCAGCCGTTTTTTGATGCCGAAGGCAGCGTCACGATTGATGGCAAAACCTATCAGGTCACCGGCTCGGCCTGGCTGGACCGGGAATGGAGCAGCCAGCCGCTGACTGCCAACCAGACCGGCTGGGACTGGTTCTCTGTCCACCTGGAAGACGGCGCGCAAGTGATGCTGTATCGCATGCGCCAGAAACAGGGTGAGCCGTATCTGACCGGGACGTGGATCAACCCGGACGGCAGCACCGAACAGCTCGCCGGCAAAGACATCAGCCTGACGCCGACCGCCACCACCGACGTCGCGGGACATACGATGCCCACCCGCTGGTCAGTAAAAATCCCCGGCAAGGGCCTGGATATCACCACCACAGCCCTCAACCCGAACGCCTGGATGAACTTGCGAATTCCCTATTGGGAAGGACCGGTGACGTTGAGTGGCAGTCATAAAGGTGTGGGGTATTTGGAGATGACGGGGTATTAGGTGCCGCGATTCCTGGCCATTCACTCCCCGTGGGAGCGGACCTCTGCGAAGGGGCCGGTATGTCCGGTACATGTTCAGGAGCTGATAAACCGTATTCGCGGACGGGTCCGCTCCCACCTTTGATCAGCGGCGCCGGTCGTGAATCGGGTGATTGGGTGAATCTGATATACCGCATCCAGCCTTTTGCTGCCGCTTCGCGGCAGATCGTCGGCAAGCCAGACTCCTACGGCCTGCGGCCAGAATCAAAAACAAACACAAAACTCACACCGCCCGATAGGTCACTTATAACCGAACGTTCTAAAACTCTCACAAATCCTGCTGGTCAGTCTTTGGGTGGCCGGACTTCCCTGCCACGTTCCCCAACGGAAAACCGGTAAGGATTATATGTGCGGACTAGCTGGCGAATTACGCTTTGACCTCCAACCTGCGGACCTCGCCGCAGTAGAACGAATCACCCATCATTTGGCGCCTCGTGGCCCGGATGCCTGGGGTTTCCATAGCCAAGGGCCGATTGCCCTGGGCCATCGGCGCCTGAAAATCATGGACCTGTCTGACGGCTCGGCGCAGCCGATGACCGACAGCCATCTGGGGCTGTCTCTGGCCTTCAACGGTGCGATTTACAATTTTCCTGAATTGCGCGCCGAGCTTGAAGCGCTGGGCTACACCTTTCATTCGGGCGGCGACACCGAAGTGCTGCTCAAGGGCTATCACGCTTGGGGCGCCGACATGCTGCCCAAGCTCAACGGCATGTTCGCGTTCGCCATCTGGGAGCGTGACAAGCGTGAGCTGTTCATTGCCCGCGACCGCTTGGGCGTCAAGCCGCTTTACCTGTCGCGCACCGACAAACGCATTCGCTTCGCCTCGACGCTGCCAGCCTTGCTCAAAGGCGGCGACATCAGTCCGATGCTTGATCCGATTGCGCTGAACCACTATCTGAATTTCCACGCTGTAGTCCCTGCGCCGCGCACCTTGCTGGCAGGCGTTGAAAAAGTGCCGCCAGCCACCTGGATGCGCATTCAGGCCGATGGCCAAACTGAACAGAAGGTCTGGTGGACACTGCCTTACGGTCCTCGTGCCGACGAGCAGCACCTCACGCTTGAAGACTGGCGCGATCGCGTACTGGACAGCACCCGCGAGGCAGTTGCTATTCGTCAGCGTGCTGCGGTTGATGTAGGCGTGCTGCTTTCCGGCGGCGTCGATTCGAGCATGTTGGTCGGCCTGCTGCGTGAAGTCGGGGTCAAAGACCTGTCGACCTTCTCCATCGGTTTCCAGGATGCTGGCGGCGAGCGCGGCGACGAGTTCCAATACTCAGACCTGATCGCCAAGCATTACGGCACCAATCATCATCAATTGCGCATCAACGAAAGCGAGATCATCGAGCAACTGCCGGCGGCCTTCCGCGCCATGAGCGAGCCGATGGTCAGCCACGACTGCATCGCGTTTTACCTGCTGTCCCGCGAAGTGGCCAAGCACTGCAAAGTGGTGCAGAGCGGTCAAGGCGCGGACGAGCTGTTCGCCGGTTATCACTGGTATCCGCAGGTCGATGGCGCAAGCGATCCCTACGCCGCCTACCGCGACGCGTTTTTCGATCGTAGCTACGACGAATACGCCGCCACCGTCACGCCGAAATGGCTGACACCGAATGACGCCGCAGGCGACTTCGTACGCGATCATTTCGCGATGCCCGGCGCCGATGCGGCGGTCGACAAAGCCCTGCGTCTGGACAGCACGGTGATGCTGGTGGACGACCCGGTCAAACGCGTGGACAACATGACCATGGCCTGGGGCCTTGAAGCCCGTACCCCGTTTCTCGACTACCGCCTGGTTGAGCTGTCGGCCCGCGTGCCGGGGAAATTCAAACTGCCGGACGGCGGCAAGCAGGTGTTGAAAGAGGCCGCGCGCATGGTCATTCCGTCGGAAGTGATCGATCGTAAAAAGGGCTATTTCCCGGTGCCTGGCCTCAAGCATTTGCAGGGCGAGACCCTGAACTGGGTGCGTGATCTGTTGCTTGATCCGAGCCAGAACCGAGGCGTCTTCAATCCGCAGATGGTCGACAAACTGTTGACCGACCCGCAAGGTCAATTGACCCCTCTGCGCGGCTCCAAATTGTGGCAGCTCGCAGCGCTGAACCTGTGGCTCAGCGAACAAGGACTCTGACCGATGAAAGCCAACGCCTCCTTTCATAACCAACGTTTGTTGCGCGGCCAGTCGCCGTCTTACGAACGACTGCAGGCGCGCCTGGCTGAAGACGGCAGTGATCAGAGCGCCGAGCCCCTTGCGCTGCATTGCGGCTGGGGCCGGTTGCTGATCGGCCACACCTACCCGGACCCGGCCACCCTGGCCAGCGACCTGCTCAACGAAAAGGCCGGCGAGCGCGACATCGCACTGTACGTCGCAGCGCCCCAGCAAGTGCTGGCGCAATCGCCGCAACAGTTGTTTCTAGATCCGTCGGACACGTTGCGCCTGTGGTTCAGCGACTACCGTCCGGCGCAGCGGGTATTTCGTGGGTATCGCATCCGCCGTGCGCAGAATCAGGCTGACTGGGAAGCCATCAACAACCTGTATCTGGCGCGCGGCATGCTGCCTATCGATCCAGCCCTGCTGACCCCGCGTCATTTGGGCGGCCCGGTTTACTGGATCGCTGAAGATGAAAGCAACAACGCGGTGATCGGCAGTGTGATGGGCTTGAACCATCAAAAGGCCTTCAATGATCCTGAGAACGGCAGCAGCTTGTGGTGCCTGGCGGTTGATCCGAAATGCACGCGGCCTGGCGTTGGCGAAGTACTGGTGCGGCATCTGATTGAGCATTTCCAGAGCCGTGGCCTCGCCTATCTGGACCTGTCAGTGCTGCACGACAACGAGCAGGCGAAAAACCTCTACTCCAAGCTGGGTTTTCGTAATCTGCCGACCTTCGCGATCAAGCGCAAAAACGGCATCAACGAGAAGCTGTTTCTCGGCCCCGGCCCGCAGGCGGACTTCAACCCGTATGCGCGGATCATCGTCGATGAAGCCCATCGCCGTGGTATCGAAGTGCAAGTGGATGACGCAGCCGCAGGGCTGTTCACGCTGATTCACGGCGGGCGGCGTATTCGTTGCCGTGAGTCGCTAAGCGATCTGACTACCGCGGTCAGCATGACGTTGTGCCAGGACAAGAGCCTGACCCACCGCTGCTTGAAAGCGGCGGGCCTGGAAATGCCAGCCCAGCAACTGGCCGGTGAAGTCGATGAGGTTCAGGCGTTTCTCGATGCCCACGAAAAGATCGTGGTCAAGCCGTTGGATGGCGAACAAGGTCATGGCGTTGCAGTCGATCTGCGCGACATCGATGAGGTACAAGCCGCCATCGAACGCGCACGCGCTTTCGATACCAATGTGTTGCTGGAAAGCTTTCACGAAGGCCTGGACTTGCGCATCGTCGTGATCGGTTTTGAGGTGGTGGCTGCGGCCATCCGGCGTCCTGCGGAGATCATGGGCGATGGCAAACACACCATTGCGCAGTTGATCGAAGCACAAAGTCGCCGTCGCTCGGCAGCCACCGGAGGCGAGAGCAAGATCCCGGTGGATGAAGAAACCCGCCGCACCGTTGCCGACGCCGGTTTTGACTTCGACAGCGTTTTACCTGCCGATCAAAAACTGGCGGTGCGGCGTACCGCAAATCTTCACACCGGTGGCGTGCTGGAAGACGTGACTGCGATTTTGCACCCGGTCCTCAAGGACGCCGCTATTCGCGCCGCCCGAGCCCTGGACATCCCCGTCGTCGGCCTGGACCTGATGGTCCCCGCCGCCGACCAACCTGAATATGTGTTCATCGAAGCTAACGAACGCTGCGGCCTGGCCAACCACGAGCCACAGCCGACGGCCGAACGCTTCGTGGACCTGTTGTTTCCTCATAGCCTGCCTGTGCATGGCTAATCTGCCGCTATCCCTGTAGGAGCGAACTTGTTCGCGAGAAAGTCGGTGGCCTCGACATTGTTGTAGCGCCTTTTACCGCCCCGCGAACAAGTTCGCTCCTACAGGAGTTGTGCCGTTTTCCGAATTCAGGAGTATCTCCATGACCACTGCAAAACAGAAAATCCTCGAACCGGATCTGAACTACCTGCAGAAAGTCCTGCTGGAAATGCTCGCGATTCCGAGTCCCACGGGCTTCACCGACACCATCGTGCGCTACGTCGCCGAGCGTCTGGAGGAGTTGGGCATTCCGTTTGAATTGACTCGTCGCGGCACGATCCGCGCAACGTTGAAAGGCAAGCAAAGCAGCCCCGATCGCGCGGTGTCTGCGCACTTGGACACCATCGGCGCCAGCGTACGTGAAGTCAAAGACAACGGCCGACTGGGCCTTGCTGCCGTGGGTTGCTGGTCGAGCCGCTTTGCCGAGGGCAGTCGAGTCAGCGTCTTCACCGACACCGGCGTGATTCGCGGCAGCGTGCTGCCGTTAATGGCGTCAGGGCACGCATTCAACACTGCCGTCGACACGTTACCGATCAGTTGGGACCACATCGAACTGCGCCTGGACGCCTACTCAGCGACCCGCGCCGATTGCGAATCGCTGGGCGTCAATATCGGGGACTTCGTGGCTTTCGATCCGCTGCCGGAATTTACCGAGAGCGGGCATATCAGCGCGCGACACCTGGACGACAAGGCCGGGGTTGCGGCACTACTCGCATCGCTCAAGGCCATCGTCGACAGTGGCGTCGAACCCTTGATCGACTGCCATCCGCTGTTCACCATCACCGAAGAAACCGGGACCGGTGCAGCAGGCGGCTTGCCGTGGGACGTCAGTGAATTTGTCGGGATCGACATTGCTCCCGTTGCGCCGGGCCAGCATTCCAGCGAGCACGCCGTGAGTGTGGCGATGCAGGATTCGGGCGGGCCGTATGACTATCATCTGTCGCGCCACCTGTTGCGACTTGGCGCGGAAAAAGAGCTTTCCGTGCGCCGCGACCTGTTCCGTTACTACTACAGCGATGCGCACTCGGCGATTGCCGCCGGTTATGACACGCGCACCGCCCTGCTGGCGTTCGGTTGCGACGCCACCCACGGTTATGAGCGCACGCATATCGACAGCCTGAGCACCCTCAGCCGATTGCTCACCGCTTACATCATGAGCCCGCCGGTGTTCGCCAGTGATGCGCAGCCCGCCAATGCGTCACTGGAAAACTTCAGCCATCAGCTTGAACACGATGCGCAGATGGAAACCGACACGCGAGTGCCGGCAGTGGACACGTTGGTGGGGCAGCGTTGATTGCAAACCTGTAGGAGCGAATTCATTCGCGAGGCGGTAAATCTGGTACCCCGCTAAATCGCCTCGCCAACAAGTTGGCTCCTACAGGTCAGCGTGTGGCCGAACAATTCGTGGGAAAGGTCCGTAATGCGGGTAGCCTGGCGCTACGCCGCGCGCTAGCATCGCCCTCCTTCAACCCCGCCATCGCCCTGAGAACTTTATGCTGATCCCTTACGACCAACTCGAAGCTGACACCCTGACGCGCCTGATCGAGGACTTCGTGACCCGTGACGGCACCGACAACGGCGATGAAACCCCTCTTGAAACCCGAGTGCTGCGGGTACGTCACGCCCTGAGCAAAGGTCAGGCGGTGATTTTTTTCGACCTCGACAGCCAGCAGTGTCAACTGATGCTCAAGCGCGATGTGCCCAAGGAATTTTTCGAGGAGTGACGCACCCCGCTTCGGGTTATTTGGACCTGTGCCCGGCGGCGGCCTGCTCTGCGGCCATCTGTTCAAGCTTGGCGGCAATGCGCCTGAAGACTTCGGTGCGGTGAATCTTGATATGAATCGGCGCATCAATCCCGAGCCGCACCTGATGCCCGGTGATCCCCAGAATTTGTATGGTGATGTCATCACCGATCGAAAACGTCTCGCCCACTTCCCGCGTCAGTACCAGCATTTTTCCTACTCCCTTGTTCACTAGCAGGGACGCAGGTTGCCGCGCTGAGGGGGACGCTTCAATGCACCGCAAGAAAATCAGTAATGCCCTTCAAGTCTTATCGACCGCGCCTGACAGACCGGTCCTACAAAATCCGATTTGCGTCAGCAATCCGTCGAATCTGTGTAGGTTTCTTTACCTTAAAGTCAGTTCAGGCAGCTGACCAACGCGGTCCGAACAGGATGATAGTTGCGCCGATGACGCAGAAAGCGACACCTATCCAGTCCGAACTCAGGGGCCGAACCCGCTCGATCAAACCTAGCCAGGCAATGGAAGCGATGATGTAGATGCCGCCGTAGGCCGCGTACGCACGTCCAGCGTAGGCAGCTTCGACGCGAGTCAGCAGCAGGGCAAATAATGTCAGGCTGATCAGTGCAGGGATAACCCACAAAGCACTTTTGCCTTGGCGCAACCACATCCAGAACGCGTAGCAGCCGGCGATCTCGAACAGCGCCGCGAGAAAAAACCACAGGTAATTGAGCACGATGATTCTCTTGATGGGCTGCAGGAAGATGCCGGCAACCCTATCAGAAATGACGGCCCGTCAAGCATCTCCACCGATGCGTATTACGCCCTGCCCTGTTTCGCCTTGGCGCGCATCTTCTCGGCCATGGTCGCCATTTCATCGTAGATCGCTTGAGGATTTTTCTGTTTGACCTGCCAGGCCATACGCCCCTGCTCGTGGGGCAGGATCATGAAAACGCCAGCGCCGACCTGTTGATAAATATAGTCGGCGATCTCGCTGGCGCTGATCGGCGAGCTTTCCAGCAATTTCCCCACTTGGGCCTTCATCGCTGGCGTAGGGCCGCGGAACGAATCCATCAGGTTGGTCTGGAAAAACGAAGGGCAAACCACGTGTACGCCTACTTCTTGCTCACGCAACTCCACCAATAAGCTTTCTGACAGCGCCACCACACCGGCCTTGGCCACGTTGTAATTGCTCATCGCCGGGCCCTGCATCAGCGCAGCCATCGAAGCGATGTTGATGATCTTGCCCTTGCTTGCTTCGATCAACGGCAGGAACGCTTTGCAGCCCTTGACCACGCCCATCAGGTTGATCGCGATCTGCCAATCCCAGTCCTCAAGGGACAGCTCGCCAAAAAAACCGCCCGACGCCACACCTGCGTTGTTGACGATGATGTCGATGCCCCCGAGCTTTTGCTCGCAGGCTTGTGCGAACGCGGTAAGTTGGCTGTAGTCCCGCACATCACAACGCTGCACGAAACCATCACCACCGGCTTCACGCACCTGTTTCAAGGTTTCCTGGAGACCTTCAGCGCTGATGTCGGAGAGCGCCAGCTGCCAGCCCTCCCTCGCCCAGCGCAGTGCGATTTCGCGACCCAGACCCGAGCCAGCACCAGTGATCATGATGCGATTTTGCATAAGGATTGCCTTGTGAGTGCGATGTAGTGAATTTCAGTTTAACCAGAGAGATTGTCCTACAACGCCTCTATCAGCTCGCTGAATATGCAAGGCAAACCGCAGACTCAGCGACCGAACCGATGACGTCGCCACTGACTGATCAGCAAACCGTAAACCAGGATATTCACCAGAAGCACACTTGCGCCCAACCAGATTTGAATGGCAGGCGTCAGGCCTGTTGGGTAAATCAGCGCGATCAGATAGTGCTCGATGAAGCCACCAACGTAACCGCCCTCACCCGCCTTGTTTCGCAGCAGATTTTCCAGTGGTGTGAGCGGGCAATAGAGATGGAAAAATTCGACGCTCATGCCCCACGCCATCGAGGGAACATGAAGAGCGATCAGCCATTTCCAGCGCAACGCGAGAAGTCCACCGAACATAACAAACACTATGAAAAGAAGATGGAACAGCACCACTGCGTCAGCAGCCAGACGATAACCCATAGCGTGCTACCTTTTTATTGGCGGGACCGACCCGTACTCGATTTGTTAGTTCCGCTATAAACACCCGGAAAGTTGAAGTTTATAGCACTAAAAAAACCACTACCCATGAGCGCGAAGAATACCCTAATCAATTGATTTATAAGCAGTTTATGTGATTGTTAATTTTTATTTCAACCGTTAAGAACTTTTCTCGAACCCACGCAGTCGGATGTTTCAAGCGGCAAAACTTTCTACGCCATTCGTTGAAAGTTTGCGCGTATCGCTATCTTCCAAGTGAAAAGAAGGAACTCACAACATGGGCATCGGCACAATTCTTATCATCATCCTGATCTTGCTGCTAGTCGGCGGTCTGCCAGTATTTCCACACTCAAGAAGTTGGGGTTACGGCCCGTCGGGCATTATCGGCACCATCCTGGTGATTCTGCTGATTCTGGTATTGCTCGGCAGGATATGACCGCCAGCAGCACCTGAAAAAAACCTCGCCACATGGCGGGGTTTTTTTATGCCTGGAATTCGGCCCGTTTCAGCCGAAAACGGGAGCAACCGGACAGCCGCCTTCAGGAAATGCGCACGGATTTGCTGACCGACGCCATCATCAGCGCCACCATGGGCGAACACAAAATACATTTACTTACATTCAAGAATGATTATCATTGGCGCCGAATCCGACCATAGGGATCTGTGTCTGTGATAAGAAATTCTCCCGTTTTTGCCCGGCTGCATGGAGGGAAAGACGTCTACGGCTTACTCAATTCGTTGCCGTCGCCACTGCTCTGCGAAATGATCGCGTTCGCCGGCTACGACTTCGTGATCCTCGATGTGGAGCATCTGCTGCGCTCCGAAGAAGACATCATGCACTGTGTTCGAGCCTGCGAGGCCGCCGGGATTTCGCCTTGGCTGCGCATACCGCAGGTTGATGAAAAACTCATCGGCAGAGCACTGGATGCCGGCATCGAAGCCATCGTTATCTCTCGTTGCGAAAGTCCCGCTCAGGTTGAGCGCGCCATCGAAGCGGCGTTCTTTCCTCCCCTTGGAAAACGCGGAATCACCGGCGGACGCATCACCGGATTCGGGCAGCTGTCACTGCCTGAATACATCGATCTGGCCAACCGTCAGACCCCCATCATTCCCATGATCGAAAGCAGTGCCGGGGTTCAGGCGCTGGGCGAGATCCTGCGCCTGCCGGGTGTCGGAATGATCATGGAGGGCGCGCTGGATCTGTCCCTCGATATGGGTCTGGGCCCCGACCCGCTCAACGAACAAGTCTGGCGAGCGCTGCAAGACATGGCCGATGCCTGCCGCGCTGCCGATGTGCCTTTCTGCGCCAATCCGCGTACGCCTGAACAGAACGCTGTCTGGCGTGCTCGCGGGGTCCGCAGTTTTCTGGCGGGTGAAGACCGGGGCTTGCTGTTCAACGCGTTGAAAACCCGCCTGCACTCCCTCTCCAACAGCAAAAACGAGCCAAACCCTCCGCTATGAAAACAAGAACGATAAGACCCCCACTATCTCTGCGCTTTTCACTGAGCTTGCTGACACTGGGCATTTGTCACAGCGCCATGGGCGCCGATCAACCGCTGGAGTTATCCAGCGCGGCGGCCAACGATGTCACGCTGGCCCCCATCACGATTCAAGGTGACGTGCTTGGCCGCGCCAGCGATCAGGAGGTACGCACCTACGCGGGCAGCCGCAGCGTGGTCGATTCCAGCGAACTGCAAAAAGCCAGCGCACGAGGTCTGGACGACGCATTGCAGAGGGTGCCGGGGGTGAAAATCTTCGACGAAACGGGCACCGGCGCCCTGCCTCAGATTTCCGTGCGGGGCTTGTACGAGAGCCGCAGCGGCAGGATTCAGGCCCTGTCCGATGGCATTCCATTGGCGCTGGCGCCTTACGGTCAGACCGGTCTATCGCTGTTCCCGATGACCATGGCGACCGTCGACCGCATCGATATCGTGCGCGGGGGCGCAGCGGTGCAGTACGGTCCGAACAACGTTGGTGGCGTGATCAACTTCATCAGCAAACCCATTCCTCACAAGTGGGAAACCACCCTGCAGGAAAAAACCACCTTCAACGCGGGCGGTCGCCAGTTGTGGGACAGCTACCTGGGCACCGGGGGCTATCTGACTGAAAACTTCGGCCTGCAACTGGACCTCAACACCCTGAGCGGTAAATCCGCTCGCGAGCATTCCGACACCGACGTGCAGAACTACCGGCTGCGTGGCCAATGGAACATCGACGACGACCGCGACTTGAGCTTCGGTGTCCAGCGCTACAAGGCCGACATGGACTTGGCGGGCGCGCTCAGCGTGCAGGATTACAAGCACGACTCACGGCAATCGACCCGGCCACTGGACCGCTTCGAAGGAGATACCAACCGCGTTTGGGGCACTTACACCCAGCGTCTGGGCGCCATGGGGCCGTTTGACTCGGTGGAAGTCAGCTGGACCAACTTCGCCCACGACAGCTATCGCAATTTCGTGGTTGGCTTGCCGTTTACCCCGGACGGCGCATCGGTGACCAAGCAGGATGGCCCGCGAGACTTCAAGGTGTGGGGCACCGAACCGCGCATCAGTGCCACCGTCGACGGCGATACCGTCGGGCAGACCTGGCTGCTGGGCGCTCGCTATGTCAGCGAAGACATCGACTACAAGGTCAATCGCCAGAGCCTGGCCACCGGTAACACCACGCCCTTCCGAGACTGGAAGTTCGACGACGACGCCCGCGCGTTATACCTCAGCAACGCCATCAGCCTGATGGACCATCGCCTGACCATCACGCCCGGCGTGCGATACGAAAACGCGCGCATGGACTACAGCGACGGCATCACCGGATTCAATCGCGAGAACAAATCCGAAGAGTGGCTGCCGGGCCTGACCGTGGGCTATCAGGCGACCGACGCCTGGTATGTCTACGCCAACGCGCAAAAGTCTCTGCGCCCGCCGCAAGTCACGCAGATCGTCAAGGAAGGCGATGTCGGTGCCGAGCTTGCGTGGAACTACGAGACGGGCGTGCGCTATACCCCATGGGACGGCCTGCGTGTGGACTTCGATCTGTACCGCATCGATTTCGATGACCAGATCGTCTACAACGCCACGACCGATCGCTTCGACAACATCGGCAGCACCCGTCATCAGGGTTTTGAAACCGAGATCTTCTGGACCCCGCAAGCCCTGCAGGACCTGGAGTTGCACGCCAGTTACGCCTACCTCGATGCCAAGCAACGCAAAGGCACGTTCAAGGACAACGAGGTGCCGTACTCCTCGCGCAACCAGTTCACGGTTGACGGCCGTTATCGCTTTGCCGAGCACTGGACCTACAACCTCGATGGCCTGTACGTCAGCAGTGCCTATACCGATGCCGCCAACTCCGGCGATGAAGACGCCACCGCCAGCGTGGGCAGACTGCCCGCGTATTGGGTCTGGAACACCGCCGTTGCCCGTGAATTCAAACTGGCAGACAAGAGCGTCCTGACCGCGTCGGCCGGCATCAGCAACCTGTTCAATCGCGAGTACTACTTCCGCGGCATCGACACCAGCCCTTGGGGTCGTCAACCCGCGCCAGAGCGCTCGCTCACCTTAGGCGTCAACTACCGCTTCTAAATCGCGCATTTGCGCTCCTGTAAACCAGTTGCCCGATCCTCAGGGACGGGCAACTGCTGCCCCCGGGAAACTGCCATGCAACGTCCATTCGTCATTCTCGCCCACGTCGCTCACCCCGCAATTACTGAAGGGTTTCTGCCCGCTGCGCTCAGGCGCGGTTTGAAGGTCCTGATCATTACCGATCATGCCCAGGAACATCGGCGCCTGCTCTCAACCTCGGCAATCACACCGCAGGACCTACAGGTGATCGAGTGCGATGTGTTCAATCCGCTGGCCGTGATCGAGACGCTCAATGGCCTGGGCGTGCAACCCGCTGCAGTGTTTTCCAACAGCGACCACCTGCAGACCGCGACGGCGATCGTGGCTCAGGCGTTTGAATGCGCGGGCAAAGACTGGCAGTTGTGCCACGCGGCAAAGAACAAGGCGGCAATGCGTGAGCGCATGCAACGCCTGGGCTTACCCGGCCCTTGGTTTCAAGTGCTGACAGCCAACGCCCAACTGCCCACTGATGCGCCTTGGCCGGTGGTGGCCAAACCCCGTGAAGGCGTTGCCAGCCTGGACGTGCGGCTCTGCTACAACTCTGCCGAGCTGAAGGCTTTCTGCGAGCAGTTCTGGGAGCAACAACCGGGTCGGGCGCTGCTGCTTGAGGCGTACATGGAAGGTTCGTTGTTCACCCTGGAAACCCTGGGCGACGGGCGAAGTTTTCAAGCCCTCGGCGGGTTTGACGTGACACTCTCGCCGCCGCCCTATTTCGTCGAACTGGCCGCGCGCTGGAACGGCCAGCTCAGCCGCGCCCATCGGGCCGCCGCCCTGGCCCAGGTGGCCGCGTTCGGCATCAACTTCGGCGTCTGCCACAGCGAATTCATTCTGACGGCCGATGGCCCGATGCTGGTGGAGATCAACTATCGCAGCATTGGCGACGGTCGTGAGTTCCTGCTTGATCGGCTGCTGCCACAAGGCTGGTTCGACCGAATCATCGCGCTGCACCTGGGCGAGCCCCTGATGGACGCGCAACCGGCACAGGCAAAAGCAGCGGTTCATTACCTGGTCGCCGATCGCTCTGGACGTCTGGATCAGGCCAGCGCCAGCTTCAATCTGGAACGTGACGGCCACTGGTGGGACTACCGCGCGCTGCACAACGCCGGCGACACCGTCACCATCAGCCACTCCAACAAGGATTACGTCGGCGTGCTGCGCCTGATCGCGCCGGATGACGCAAGCCTGGAAACCCAACTGAATGAGACCCTCAACGACCTGAAATGGGTTGTCGCATGAGCCCGCATCCAGAGCACGCCGATCAGGCGTTCATTACCCGGCGCATCATCGATTGCTGCCTGCGCGAAGACATCCGGGGGATCATCAGCAAAGGACAGCTCTGCCCGCTGCCCGAGCACCTGAAGCCGTTGTCACCCGGTCGGCCGCCCGCTCACTGGCTGCGCATTACCCATTTGGGCGTCGATGAGTTGTGGTTGCCCGTGACCAAGGCGTATCCGCTGCAAGACTGGACCGGCACCGGTGACACCTGGATCAAGGTATCGCTAGAAGGCCAAGCTCAAGTCGAGCGAGGTTATCGCCTTTGGCTGGAGCACCTGAGCCATGGCCTGGACGAAGAAAGCCTGGGCCTGTTCGCGGCGTACCGGAAAGAAGCCGACTGCGCCACCGAACACCGGACCCTGTGCAACCAAGCGTATCGTGAACACTGCGCGGCGCTGGCCGATGTGCCGAACCTTGCGCACTGGTCGCAACGGTTGCTGAAAATCGATCAATTGGCGAGTTATCTCGATCATCCTTTCTACCCGACGGCGCGGGCGAAAAGCGGCTTCGACGCCATAGCGCTTAAAAGCTACGCACCAGAGTTTGCGCCCCGTTTCGAACTCAACTGGCTGGCGATTCCCAAGCACGCCCTGACCCTGACCAACCCGCAGCCATCGCACTGGCCGGAGTTCGAAGACGTAGGCTTGTTGCCGACGCTGCAAACCAGCCACTCATTAATGCCCGTACACCCACTGACCTGGAGCGCTCTTGCGCAATACGGGCTACCCGACGGCACGCTGAAGGCGCCACACACCGCCATGCTTGTGGAGCCGACACTGTCAGTGCGCACGGTGGTTTGCAGCGATCACCCGCAGTGGCACATCAAGCTGCCATTGCTGGTCAGCACGTTGGGCGCGCGCAATTTGCGGCTGATCAAACCGAGCACGCTGTATGACGGGCACTGGTTCCAGACCACCCTTCAAACCCTGGCAGAGCGCGACCCGGAGTTGGGCAAACGCTACGTGCACGTCGATGAAAAACACGGCGGGCATGCCGCAGACAGTCGTCACTTGGCGTACATCGTACGGCGCTACCCGGCCAGTCTGGAGAACATCACGCTGGTGCCCGTCGCAGCGCTGGCCAGCCCGCTCGCCGATGGCCGCTTGCTCGTGGAGCAACTGGTGGAGCACTTCTATGGGGCGTCACTGCAAAGCTGGCTCGACGACTATCTTGATGTGCTGCTGCAGACTCATCTTCGGCTGTGGCTGCGCTACGGCATTGCGCTGGAGGCCAATCAGCAGAACGCCGTATTGATGTTCGAGCAAGGCCAGCCTATGCGCTTGTTGATGAAGGACAACGATGCGGCCCGCCTGTGGCCGCAGCGTTTCGCTCAGGCCTGCCCCGATCTCGCCGATTTGCCGATGGCGTTGCACGACGAGCGCATTCGCGTGGACAGCAGCCAGCCGCTGGCCGAGATGTTCTGCACGATCACCTTGCAGCTGAACATCGTGGCGATTCTGGAGGCGATCGCCGCTGCCGGTCTGGCGTCGAAAACCGATCTGTACCGCACGCTGCGCCAGCGATTCAACAGTTGCCTCCTGCAACTGGAAGCCGCAGGCATCGACTGCGACGATGCTCGTCGTTGGTTGCTGGACACCCCGAAACTGCCCGTCAAATACTTGCTCAGCGCTGGCAGCCTGTTCAGCAAAGTGCATTCCGGTGCCAGCGATATCAATAAGTTCTACGGCTACAGCGCGGCGAACTTTCTGCTGGAGGACGCACCATGCAGCGGCGTCTGATCACCAGCGTTTTGCTGGGGCATTACCTGTCGGCGTTCACGGCGCTGGGTATCCCCATTTACCTGCCGCGCATCCTGGCCGATCTGGCGCCTGGCACACCTGGCTGGGCCATCGGCGTGCTGTTTGTGCTGCCGACCTTGTGTACCGCACTGGCCGCGCCGATCTGGGGTAGGTGGGCGGATCGTAACGGTTGTCGTTTGTCGTTGCTGCGTGCTCACGCGGGTCTGTTCGCAGGTTTCCTGCTGGCAGGGTTCAGCCCCAATCTGACAGTGTTCATTGTGGCGTTGATCATTCAGGGCACGTTCGGCGGTGCGATGGCGGCGTCCAACGCCTATCTGTCAACCCAGCTCAAGGACGGTGATCTGTCTCGCGCCCTTAACTGGACACAGTATTCGGCGCGATTGGCAATGATCAGCGGACCGATTTTGCTCGGTCTGCTGACCTCACATGGCCTGGGCTTGAGCTTGTACAGCTACCTGGCGTGGCTGCCGCTCCTGGCCTTCGTGTTGATTCTGGCGCTACCGGATGACACGCCGAAACACGCCCTGAATGGCAAGAAAGCCGCAGCCCTCGGCGAGCTTCCCCAGGACATGCCGCGGCTCTTGGCGGTGCAGTTTCTGTTCAGCTTTTCGATGGTCGTGACCTTCCCCTACTTCGTGCCCTTCGGCGAACACCTGGGTATCGCCAACGACACGCTGATTGGCCTGCTCTACAGCCTGCCGCATCTGGTTTATCTGCTCGCACTGCCCTGGGTTCAAAAGCATCAGGGCAACCTGCTGCTGCCGGGGCTTGCGCTGCTGGCGATCAGTAACGGGCTGCAGTTCTGGGGTGCCCAGGCCGACTCGCTGTTCGTTCTGCGCCTGCTCAGCGGCGCGGGCATGTTGCTGGGCTTTGTCGGGCTGCACCGCTGCCTGAGCCAACGCAGTCGCCGTGGCAGTTCCGGCCGGATGTTCGGCTGGTTCGACTCCAGCGGCAAATGGGCTGGCACCGCTGCCGGTGTCAGCGCCGCGCTGGTCAGCCAGACCTGCGGCATCGCCTCACCTTTCCTCGTTGCGTGCCTTGCAGCCACGGCAGCCCTGCTGCTGGCGCGCCCTCTGTTGATCACTGCCCGGGAGATTCCAGCATGACACTCACGCTCAATGCCCTGTCACTGCAAGACCACGCACTGGATGGCGAAGCCCAGCGCCACGCCATCGAATGCCTGCTCAATTGTTACCTGCGCGAGTACGCACTGCCCCGCAACGAAGCCAGCCTGGACGATCAGACGCCAGACCTGCCGATGAGCCTGCGACAAGCCCACGGTCGCTGCATGAGTATTCGGCTGCCGGGCGGTCGGCTGGTGGTGCGCATCGACCGCGCCAGTCTGCTGGGCCGCTGCCACTACATCAGCGCGCCTTATTTCAAAGGCAACAATCAGAGCTGGCGCCCACTGGATGCGCAAGAACTGGCACGTCTGTTGTGCACGCCACTGAGCGGCGCCGAGCGCGTAGGTGAAATGCTGGACCAAGTCGCCAACAGCCTGCACATCACCCGGACTTTTTTGCGCCATGCTCGTTCGGCTAACGAATCCACCGACAGCCTGCTGTCCTCCGAGCAACATCAATTGTGGGGGCATGCCCTGCATCCGACGCCCAAATCGCGGGAGGGCATTTCCCAGGAAGATCTGCTGGCCTGCTCGCCGGAGGTCGGTGCGCGTTTTCAGTTGCACTGGTTCAAGGTCGATCCGACGGTGATTCGTCATCAGGGCGAAGATCCTCGCGCGGCCTTGCGTCAGCTTTCAGGACGCGATGATGCTTATCCGTGCCACCCGTGGGAGGTTGCTCGCGTGCTCGCTGATCCACTGGTGCGCCGCGCGCAGGAACAAGGGCTGATCGAGTACCTCGGTTCGTTGGGCCAGCCGATGTATCCCACGTCTTCGGTGCGCACGCTGTACCACCCGCAGCTTGCGTATTTCATGAAATTCTCCATGCACGTGCGGCTGACCAATTGCGTACGCAAAAACGCCTGGTATGAACTGGACAGCGCGGTGGCCCTCACCCGTCTGCTCGCGCCGATCATGACCGAGCTTGAAACCCAACAACCGGGCTTCAGATTAATGGCCGAACCCAGCGCCACCAGCCTGGACCTCAGCGCGCTCGGTACGCTGGACGAGGCGCGGGAAGTGACCGAGTGTTTCGGCATCGTGTATCGGGCAAACCTGTCCGTCGCCGACCGCGAGCGATATCAGCCGCAGGTCGCCATGGCATTGTTCACCTGGGATCAGCAGGGCCAAAGCGTGTGCGGTCGACACGTCCAGCGTTACGCAGACAACGCGGAGCTGAGTATCGAGCAGGCCACGCTGAACTGGCTGGACGCTTACGCCGCTCAAATGCTCGGCGGCGTGCTGTATTGCCTGTTCCGCCAGGGCGTGGTGCTGGAGCCGCATTTGCAGAACACGGTGATCGGTTTCGCTGAAGACGGGCTACCCACCCACGTCTGGATTCGGGATCTGGAGGGCACCAAGCTGGTCCCGGAAATCTGGCCCGCCACACGCTTGATCGCGCTGGATGAACGCACCCGTCGCTCGGTGTACTACAGCGCTGACAAGGCTTGGCAGCGAGTGGGCTACTGCGCATTGGTGAACAATCTGGGCGAGGCCATCTTCCATCTGGCCAACGGCAGCGCCTCGCTGGAACGACAGCTATGGGCGCGCATTGCTGTGCTGTTGCAGGCGCAAGCTATCCGTCTCGGCCAACCGTCAGAACTGCGTGAGCTATGCGCTGGCGCACCGTTTCCGAGCAAGGAAAACTTCATGACGCGACTGATGAAACGCGCCGACCGCGACGCCGGTTATACCTCCCTGCCCAGCCCGTTGGTGGTCCCTGCAGCGAGGGTGCACGCATGAACCTGCCTGCCTCGGTCACGCAACGCCTCGAACAACTCAAAGCGCAGCAGCAAACGCCACTTTGCGCCTACCTCTACGACCTGCCCGCCCTTGAGCAGCACATCAAATCGATGCGTCAGGTGCTGCCTGCAAACTGCGAATTGTTCTACGCCGCCAAGGCCAACCCGGAAGCCCCGGTGCTGAAAACCCTGGCGCCGTGGGTCGACGGTTTCGAAGCCGCATCCGGCGGTGAACTCAAGTGGCTGCACGATCAATGCCCGGACCAGCCACTGATCTTCGGTGGCCCCGGCAAACTCGACCACGAGCTTGAGGTCGCCATGGCATATCGGATTTCGGCTTTCCATGTAGAAAGCGTGAACGAACTGCGAAGCCTGGCCCGTATTGCCAGCGAACGCGGGGTGCGGGCGCCAGTGATGCTGCGGCTCAATCTCAAGCTGGCGCAGGTGCCGCAAAGCCGGCTGGTGATGGGCGGCAAACCCACGCCGTTCGGCCTGGATGAAGACGGCCTGGCCAGCGCGCTGAAGGTCCTGCGCGAAGAACCGTCCCTGGAGCTCAAGGGGCTGCACTTTCATTTGCTGTCTCATCAGCTGGATGTCGAGGCGCACCTTGAGTTGATTCGCAGCTACTTCCTGACCTTCCGCCACCTGTGCGCTGATCACGAC
Source organism: Pseudomonas corni (assembly GCF_057128765.1). Classification (NCBI taxonomy): domain Bacteria; kingdom Pseudomonadati; phylum Pseudomonadota; class Gammaproteobacteria; order Pseudomonadales; family Pseudomonadaceae; genus Pseudomonas; species Pseudomonas corni. The sequence goes on along the minus strand of NZ_JBSKHW010000017.1, from coordinate 107,716 downwards.
CTGCATCTGCCGGTGCTGAATGTCGGCGGGGGGATGGGCATCCACTATCAGGACGTGACGCAGTCTTTCGATTGGCCGAGGTTTTGTCAGGGTCTCGACGAACTGATCGACGAATACGGGATGGGTGCAACCCGCGTGCGCTTCGAGATCGGGCGGTTTATCAGCGCGGCGTGTGGCTATTACGTTATGCAGGTGCTGGACATCAAGAGCAGCCACGGTGAGTTCTTCGCGATCGGGCGCGGGGGGACGCATCATTTCCGCACACCCGCCGCGCAAGGCCACGATCATCCGTTCACCGTGGTGCGCGGCACCAGTGCGGCGCAGATCAGCGATCAACGGGTCACGCTGGTTGGGCAGTTATGTACGCCCAAAGACGTGCTGGCCCGCCAACAACCGGTGGCGCAGTTGGCCATAGGTGATCTGCTGGTGTTCACCCTCGCGGGCGCCTACGCCTGGAACATTTCGCACCAGAACTTCTTGATGCACGAGCCGCCGTTGAAGGTGTTTATCGAGAGCTGAGCAAACGTTCTCCCATCCCTATCGGTGTGTCAGGCACGCCACCGCCTCTGTAGGAGCCAACTTGTTGGCGAGCCAGACGACGCGGTGCGTCATGCCAGCCGTCTCGCGAACAAGTTCGCTCCTACAGGGACTCACAAACAAAAACGCCCCGACTTAAGGTCGGGGCGTTTTGTCTTGCGTGTTACTTCACATCAATGCGACACCGCACCACTGGCACCCAGGCCGGTTTGCGAGCGAACGAACTGCGGGAAGAACAAGGCACGTTCGCCCTCGGCCGCTTTCGACTTGTCGGTGATCGAGAAGAACCAGATACCGATAAATGCGATAGCGATGGAGAACAGCGCCGGGTACTCGTACGGGAAGATCGCCTTCTCGTGATGCAGAATCTGCACCCAGATGGTTGGGCCAAGGATCATCAGCACAACAGCGCTGATCAAGCCCATCCAGCCGCCGATCATGGCGCCGCGGGTGGTCAGGTTTTTCCAGTACATCGAGAGCAACAACACAGGGAAGTTGCAGCTCGCCGCGATGGAGAACGCCAGGCCGACCATGAACGCGATGTTCTGACTTTCAAAAGCGATGCCCAGAAGGATCGCCACGACAGCCAAGGCAACGGTGGTGTATTTCGACACGCGGATTTCGTCTTTCTCGTTGGCTTTGCCTTTCTTGATGACGCTGGCATACAGGTCATGGGACACCGCCGATGCACCGGCCAGAGTCAGACCGGCAACTACCGCCAGGATGGTCGCGAACGCGACCGCCGAGATGAAGCCCAGGAACAGACTGCCACCGACCGCATCGGCCAAGTGAACCGCTGCCATGTTATTGCCGCCGAGCAATGCGCCCGCCGCGTCTTTGAACGCAGGGTTAGTGCTGACCAGCAAGATCGCGCCGAAACCGATGATGAAGGTCAGGATGTAGAAGTAGCCGATGAAGCCAGTGGCGTAGAGCACCGACTTGCGAGCTTCTTTTGCATCACTCACGGTGAAGAAGCGCATCAGGATGTGCGGCAGGCCAGCAGTACCGAACATCAGAGCCAGACCCAGCGAGAAGGCAGAGATCGGATCTTTCACCAGACCGCCAGGGCTCATGATCGCTTCACCTTTTGGGTGAACCTTGATCGCTTCGGAGAACAGTGTGTTGAAGTCGAAGTTGACGTGCTTCATGACCATCAGCGCCATGAACGACGCGCCGGACAGCAGCATCACCGCCTTGATGATTTGTACCCATGTGGTGGCCAGCATGCCGCCGAACAACACATACAGGCACATCAGGATACCGACGAGTACGACGGCGACTGCGTAGTCCAGACCGAACAGCAACTGAATCAGTTTGCCGGCCCCGACCATTTGCGCAATCAGGTAGAACGCCACCACCACCAGCGAGCCGCAGGCGGACAAGGTACGGATTTCCTTCTGCTTGAGGCGATAGGACGCCACGTCAGCGAAGGTATACTTGCCCAGGTTACGCAGGCGCTCGGCAATCAGGAACAGAATGATCGGCCAGCCGACCAAAAAGCCGATGGAGTAGATCAGGCCGTCGTAGCCGGAGGTGTAGACCAGCGCGGAAATACCCAGGAAGGACGCCGCCGACATGTAGTCACCGGCGATGGCCAGACCGTTCTGGAAACCAGTGATCTTGCCGCCTGCCGAGTAGTAGTCCGATGCGGTCTTGTTCTTCTTCGATGCCCAGTACGTGATACACAGGGTGAAGGCGACGAACACAACGAACATGATGATTGCCGAGATGTTCAGCGGTTGTTTCTGCACAGCGCCCGTGAGCGCCTCTGCCGCCCAAAGGGTCGGCGCGAAAGCAGCAAGGCCAAGGGCCGCGGATAGGCGCCGGATCATTGCTGTGCCTCCTTCAGGATCGCGTTGTTCAGGTCATCGAATTCACCGTTGGCACGGCGCACATAGATGGCTGTCAGGATGAACGCGGAAAGGATCAATCCCACGCCGATCGGCATGCCCCAGGTGATAGTCGATGTAGGGCTGAGTTTTGCGCCCAATATATGAGGCCCATACGCAATCAAAAGGATGAATGCGGCGTAAAGCCCAAGCATGATCGCCGAGAGAATCCAGGCGAACTTTTCTCGCTTCGACACCAGCTCCTTGAAACGCGGGCTGTTTTGAATCGAGAGGTAAATGCTGTCGTTCATTGTTTTTGTCCTCGCAGCACAGATGAGATGTCACGTATTGCACTTTAGTCCGCTCTGGGCCGCACTCCAGACGACCTTAGTATTAGAACGACATTAGTCGTAGATCCAGACTTACGCATTTATTGAAGTAATCGTTGCAGGAGCGCGCTTACCCGCGAATCCGTCGTATCTGGTACATCATCGTCGCCCGACACACTGCTATGGCGGGCAAGCGCGCTCCTACGGGATTTGCGCCGGCAAAAAAAAACCGCCCGGTCGTGAGACGGGGCGGTTTGGGTAGAGCGGGTGCTTAAAGCAGCTTACTTACCGGTCCACGCTTTGACGCGATCCGGGTTTTTCGCAATCCAGGCCTTTGCAGCGGCTTCAGGCTTGGCGCCGTCCTGGATGGCGAGCATAACTTCGCCGATTTCATCCTTGGAACTCCACTGGAACTTCTTCAGGAAGTCCACGACGTCAGGGGCTTTCTTGGCGAGCTCCTGGCTACCAATGCTGTCCACGGTTTCAGCGGCACCGTAAACGCCTTTTGGATCTTCAAGGAATTTCAGTTTCCACTTGGCAAACATCCAGTGCGGCACCCAACCGGTGACGGCGATGGATTCTTTCTTGTTATAAGCGCGGGTCAGCTCGGCAATCATGCCAGCGCCAGAACTTGCCTGAAGCTTGTAACCGTCCAGACCGTAATCCTTGATTGCCTGATCGGTCTTGATCATCACGCCTGAACCGGCATCGATCCCGACGATCTTCTTCTTGAAGGACTCGTCGGTCTTGAGGTCTTCCAGAGAATTGGCTTTCACGTACTCAGGCACGATCAGACCGATTTTTGCGTCCTTGAAGTTCGGACCGTAGTCGACCACCTTGTCTTTGTTCTTGGCCCAGTATTCGCCGTGGGTGACGGGCAACCACGCCGAAAGAATCATGTCCAGTTTGCCGGTGGCAACGCCTTGCCACATGATCCCGGCGGCGACTGCTTGCAGCTTGACGGGATAACCCAGTTTTTCCTTGATCACTTCAGCAGCGACGTTAGTGGTCGCGACACTGTCGGACCAGCCGTCAACGTAGCCGATACTCAGCTCCGGTTTTGTGTCAGCAAGGGCCAGCGTGGAACTGATGGCAAGGGCCAGAACGGCACCCGCACCCAGGATTTTGCGCATCTTCATCATTACTTCCCCGGTAGTTCTGAACCCGAAAGTCGGGCGTCGTTAACGTTCTTTTTTGGCTGCGACTTGCGCCCACTTCTGGCGCGTCACGCGCCTTCAACGCTTCAACTGCTTGCCCGTGCGATGAACTTCATCGCGCTGACGCCTTGATCATCAACCTGCACCGGCCCACTGCCTTTCCTGTCAGCGACACTCATCCATCGGGAAACGACATCACTGAGCCATCAACGACAATCAGGTCGTAAAACAGCCTGAGGCCGAACGGAAATTGCATGGGAAACGAAGGCGGGCCATCTGTAGGAGCGCGCTTGCCCGCGAAAACATCGGTTCTGACGACAGATTTCCTTCGTCTGGAAGATTCTTCGCGGGCAAGCGCGCTCCTACAGCACGATGTGGCCAGTGCTAATATGCCGCTTCCTGCACCACTTCGGCCCGATCATGCCTGCCACCTTCCGCTCACCTGTCGCCCTCTATCTGCTTGCCTGTCTGATCGCCCTTCTCGCCTTGTGCGGTTATTGGTATGCCTGGGGCAAACCGGTGGTTTTGCCGGACGCAGCGACGCCGACGCACAAGCTGCAATGCGCGTCCTATACCCCATTCGATAAAGATCAATCCCCGTTCGATCAACCGTTCAAGCTGCGGCCCGAGCGCATGGACGCAGACCTCGCTCTGCTCGCCACGCGTTTTGAATGCATCCGCACCTATTCAATGACCGGGCTGGAAGCGATACCGGCCCTGGCGCGCAAGCACGGCTTGAAGGTAATGCTCGGCGCTTGGGTCAATAGCAACCCGGTCGACACCGCCAAGGAAGTCAGCGCGCTGATCGAGCAGGCCAACGCCAACCCGGATGTTGTCACCGCGGTGATCGTCGGTAACGAAGCGCTGTTACGCAAAGAGCTCACAGGCGCTCAACTGGCGACACTGATCCGTCAGGTAAAAGCGCAAGTGAAGCAGCCCGTGACCTACGCCGACGTCTGGGAATACTGGCTGCAATACCCGGAAGTCGCGCCGGCCGTAGATTTCCTGACGATCCATCTGTTGCCGTATTGGGAGGATGACCCCAAAGGTATCGACGACGCCCTGGCCCATGTCGCGCAGATACGGCAAACGTTCGGCACCCGTTTCGCGGGCAAGGACATTCTGATCGGCGAAACAGGCTGGCCCAGCGAAGGCCGTCAGCGCGAAACCGCCCTGCCAAGCCGCGTCAACGAAGCCAAGTTCATCCGCAGCTTTGTCGCCATGGCTGAACAACACGGCTGGCACTACAACTTGATTGAAGCTTTCGACCAACCTTGGAAACGTTCGGCGGAAGGCGCAGTGGGCGGCTACTGGGGCCTGTTCGATGCCGATCGCCAGGACAAAGGCGTGCTGGCCGGTTCCGTGTCTAATCTGCCGTACTGGCCGTTCTGGCTGGCGGTCAGCGGCGTCATCATGGTGCTGACGCTGCTTTTCGCCGGACGGGTCGATCGACCGCGCAGTGCGTTGCTCCTTCCTTTAATGGCCGCGATCGGGGCGTGCTGCATCGGGACCTGGGGTGAGTTGGCGCGTGTGACCAGCCGTTTTGCTGGCGAGTACATATGGGCGGTTTTACTGGTCGCGCTTAATGTGGTGGCCATGGCACACGCTGCGCTGTGTTTGTCTGCGCGCAGCGGCTGGCGACGCAAGGCCTACAACTGGCTTGAAGCGCGCGCTGGCTGGTGGCTGTGCGCGGCGGGTTTCGCAGCGGCGGTGATGATGCTGGCCATGGTTTTCGATCCGCGCTATCGCAGCTTCCCGACCGCCACCCTGTTACTGCCAGCGTTGGTCTACCTGTGGCGCCCGGTTGCCGCACCGCGCCGCGAGATTACGCTGCTGGCCTGCATCATCGCGCTGGGCATCGTCCCGCAGCTGATACGCGAAGGCATGGCCAACCCGCAGGCCTGGGGCTGGGCCTTGGTTAGCGTGCTGATGACTCTGGCGCTCTGGCGCAGTTTGCAGGTCACCGCAGCGGTGCCAGTCTCGGCGACGGCGCGTGCCGAATTCACGCCTGTGTAACCGCATGTGCGTAACGGCGGATACATTGTGTTACCGCTTTGCGGTGTGAGACCGCGGGAGCGGGTAACACGGAAACAAAAAACCGTCTTCGACCCGCTGAGAATTTTTGCGATATCGCCAACTGCTTGATTTAAAAGGTTTTGAAAAAGTTGGCACGCACCCTGCTATATCTTCTGCATAACAAGAATAAAAAGCGGCAACCCAATAAAAATAAGATGAATCGGCTCTGACATAACAAGAACAACGGCACAGAGACGCAGCTAACAGATTTTTTTGGAGTGGATGTGCTTTACCGGGGGTTGACCCCGCAACCGGACAGAGAACAATAAAACTACCTTCAGGTAGCGTCCCGAACTGGTTGGATCGATTGATCAAAAGTAAGTCAGCGCTCAAAAAAATACGTTTGCTCTTGTATCCCGTATGGGGATCACTGAAGAAGCAGTAAAGGGACTGGTCGCCAAAAACAATAACAGGCCGCCCTAAAACAATAAAAAAAGAGCACGTGCAACGATTTAAAGGGGAGCCTCGGCTCCCCTTTATGCTGTCTGGGGTTTGGGGGTGCTTCTGCCCGAAGGGCGTAGGAGTCCGGCTTGCCGACGATGGGTTGCGAAGCGACCCTAAAACCTTAACTACCTGTTTTCATCTCCCATATTGCATTCGCAGGTTTTGCTGCCGCTTCGCGACAGATCGCGAGCAAGCTACGCTCCTACGCCCTCCGGGCAGAAGCAACTTTATTCCCGCACCAGCCGCAGCCCCGCAATCACCACCGCGAACACCGCCAGACTCGCCGTGTACAGCACCAGCGCCAGTATCCCCAGCAGCAGCGCGATAAAAGCCAGCACACGCCCCGGCAGACGGGGAATCACGAACGCCACCACCGATGCAATCAACGCGGCCCACCCAAACACCTGAAAGTGAATCAGCAGCCCCAGGTTGGCGCGCACCTGACATTCCCATTTCAGCGCTTCTTCGCTACAAACCCCTACCCATTGCACGTCTTCCATCAACCCATAGCGCAGTCCATAACTGATAGCCAGCCAGGCAGCCAAGGCAACAAACAGTAAAACGAGCGGCAGACGACGAGACACAGATAACTCCAGAAAGATGGAAAGCAGCCGACAGCATATATTGAGCCGGGAAAATGCAGAATCGGATAAGTTTTAGAGCACAAGGGTGCACGCCAAAAGCATCAGAACGTGTATTGTCCCGATTGCTTCATATATCTGTCTTGCCAGAGCGGCACTTTGGCACTACACCCGTGTCATAGCCTGCGGTATTCCAACAGCACTTCTTTCCCAAGGGATTTAGTCATGCTTCGTTTTCTACGCTTCGCCGCCGTGATGGGCGGCCTCTTTTTGAGTGCGTCCGTGATGGCGGTCGATGTCGACCCGTCCAGTTATGGCTTTCCTTTGACCAACCCGTTCGAAGCGACTATCGCCACGACCCCGCCTGATCTGCGCAGCAAAGTGCCAGATGACGCAGACATTGATCAGGACGATTACAGCCTCACCCTGCGCCCGGAACGCGAGTTCACACTGCCGGATAACTTCTGGGCCGTGAAAAAACTGCGCTACCGCCTGGCGAAACAAGACCACGCTGCCCCGCTGATCTTTTTGATCGCAGGCACCGGCGCTCCTTACAACAGCACGCTCAATGAATTCCTGAAGCAGCTCTATTACGGCGCGGGCTACCACGTCGTGCAGTTGTCTTCGCCGACCAGCTACGACTTCATGAGCGCCGCCTCGCGTTTCGCAACTCCAGGCGTGACCAAGGAAGACGCCGAAGACCTGTATCGCGTGATGCAGGCCGTCCGCGCACAGCAGAGCAAATTGCAGATCACCGACTATTACCTGACCGGTTATAGCCTGGGCGCGCTGGATGCGGCCTTCGTCAGCCACCTGGACGAAACCCGCCGCAGCTTCAATTTCAAGAAAGTGCTGCTGATCAACCCGCCGGTCAACCTGTACACCTCGATCAGCAACCTCGACAAAATGGTCCAGACCGACGTCAAGGGCATCAATAACAGCACTACGTTCTACGAACTGGTACTGGCCAAGCTGACCCGTTACTTCCGCCAGAAAGGCTACATCGACCTCAACGACGCGCTGCTGTACGACTTCCAACAGTCCAAGCAGCATTTGTCCAACGAGCAGATGGCGATGCTGATCGGCACCTCGTTCCGCTTCTCGGCAGCTGACATTGCGTTTACTTCGGACCTGATCAACCGTCGCGGGCTGATTACACCGCCCAAGACCCCGATCACCGAAGGCACCAGCCTGACGCCGTTCCTCAAACGCGCGCTGCAATGCGACTTCGACTGCTACGTGACCGAACAAGTGATCCCGATGTGGCGCGCCCGCACCGACGGTGGCAGCCTGCTGCAACTGGTCGATCAGGTGAGCCTTTACGCCCTGAAGGATTACCTGAGCACCAGCAAGAAGATTGCGGTCATGCACAACGCCGATGACGTGATCCTCGGCCCTGGCGACCTCGGTTTCCTGCGCAAGACCTTTGGCGATCGCCTGACCGTTTATCCGTACGGCGGTCATTGCGGCAACCTGAACTACCGCGTCAACTCCGACGCCATGCTGGAGTTTTTCCGTGGCTAAACGTCTGCTTCTCCTCGCTACCCTGCTGTGTGCAGGCATGGTTCACGCGGCCGACGCGCCGATCGTTTCTAAGGCGACGCCGGTCAGTCGCAACGACACCCCCGATGGTTTTACCGAGCCGTTGAAGTCGTTGAAATTCAACCCGGGCCTGGATCAACGGGAATTCGAACGCGCCACGCTCAACGCGTTGAACGTGTACGACCCGCTGGAATCCTGGAACCGTCGGGTTTATCACTTCAACTATCGCTTCGATGAGTGGGTATTTCTGCCGGTCGTAGACGGTTACAAGTACATCACCCCAAGCTTCCTGCGCACCGGCGTCAGCAATTTCTTCAGCAACCTGGGTGACATTCCCAATCTGGTGAACAGCCTGCTGCAGTTCAAAGGCAAGCGCTCGATGGAAACCACCGGTCGTCTGTTGGTGAATACCACCATCGGCATCGCCGGCCTGTGGGACCCCGCGACCATGATGGGCCTGCCACGTCAGAGCGAAGACTTCGGTCAGACGCTGGGCTTCTATGGCGTGCCAGCCGGTCCGTACTTCGTGCTGCCGATCCTTGGGCCTTCGAACTTCCGTGACACAGGAGGCCTGGTGTTCGACTTTACGGCCGAATCGCAGATCAATTTCCTGAACGTCTCGCAGGTCAGCGAAGACCATCCGGAAATCTACCTGCTGCGCGCGATCGATCGCCGCTACACCACCAGCTTCCGCTACGGCCAGATGAACTCGCCGTTTGAGTACGAGAAAGTGCGTTACGTCTACACCGAAGCACGCAAGTTGCAGATTTCCGAGTAAGGGAATCGCTTCAAAAAAACGGCCACTGGAGCGATCCAGTTGGCCGTTTTTTTAAGCATGAATATTCATTGATTGTGACGGCCTCTTCGCGGACAGGTCCGCTCCCACGGGATTGCACGATTCATGTGGGAGCGGGCCTGTCCGCGAAAGCGTCGTTGAAAACAACATCGAATTGCCCGATCAATCCCCCGCAAAAAACCCACCCATTGATCGCCTGAACAGGCATAGCATAGACACCATTGAAACCCTGTTCAGGAGTTGCCTTTCCATGACTCAACTACGCAAAGTGCTGTCAATCCAGACCGGCCAGGCTACATCCGATGGCGCTGGCGTGCAGCTGACCCGCGTGTTTGGCGGGCCTGGCGTCGAGCAGTTCGATCCGTTTCTGATGCTCGACGAGTTCGGTTCCGACAAGCCCGAGGACTACATCGCAGGCTTCCCGGCACACCCCCATCGCGGTTTTGAAACCGTGACCTACATGCTCGAAGGCCGCATGCGCCACGAAGACCACATGGGTAACGTCGGTTTGCTGCAAGGCGGTGGCGTGCAGTGGATGACCGCGGCACGCGGCGTGATCCACAGCGAAATGCCGGAGCAGGAAGAAGGCACCATGCGCGGCTTCCAGCTGTGGCTGAACCTGCCGGGCAAAACCAAACTGAGCGATCCGGGTTACGACGATATCCAGCCGGAGCGCATTCCACGTCTCACCACACAAGGGGGCGTCGGGGTGGTGGTCATCGCCGGGCAATTCGACGACGGACAGGTTCAGCAAGCAGGCGCCGTGCAGCGTCCGGACACCGAACCTCAATACTTCGACTTCCACATGCCAGCAGGCAGCGCCATCACCCCGAAAGTGCCTGACGGGCATCGAGTGCTGCTGTACGTGTACGAAGGCGAGCTGGAAGTGGCCGGCCAGCCGCAGAAACTCGGGACGAAACGAATGGCGCGGTTGTCAGAAAGTGGCGAAGTGCAGTTGCGCAGCGAATCAGGCGCGCGGGTCTTGCTGATCGCCGGTAAGCCGCTGGGCGAGCCGATCGTGCAGTACGGTCCGTTTGTAATGAACACCCGCGAAGAAATCGAACAGGCGCTGCGCGATTTTCGGGATGATCGGCTGACCGCCTGATTTCCACGCTCCTGTAGGAGCCAACTTGTTGGCGAGGCAGGAATCTGGTGTATCAGGCAAAACGCCTCGCGAATAAATTCGCTCCTACAGAGCTTCCTCAGCCGCGCTTCGGGTAAAGCTTCGGCTCGCCCGGTGGCCTGCTTTTGAAACGACGGTGCGCCCATAGATACTGCTCCGGGCACGCCGTCACAGCCTTTTCGACCCACTGATTGATGCGCAGGCAATCGACTTCATCACTTTCGCCGGGGAAATCCTGCATCGGTGGATGAATCACCAGCCGATAACCACTGCCATCGGCCAGACGCTCTTGAGTGAACGGCACCACCAATGCGCGGCCCAGTTTGGCGAACTTGCTGGTGGCGGTCACTGTGGCCGCTTGAATGCCGAACAGCGGCACGAACACACTTTGCTTGGCGCCGTAGTCCTGATCTGGCGCGTACCAGATGCCGCGACCGGCGCGCAGCAATTTGAGCATCCCGCGCACGTCTTCGCGCTCCACCGCCAGCGAATCGAGGTTGTGCCGCTCGCGGCCTCGACGCTGGATGAAGTCAAAAAGCGGATTTCGGTGTTCGCGGTACATGCCGTCGATGGTGTGTTGCTGACCCAGCAACGCGGCGCCGATTTCTAAGGTGGTGAAGTGCAGCGCCATGAGAATCACGCCCTGCCCGTTCGCATGCGCCTGCTTGAGGTGCTCGGTGCCTTCGATGTGCGCCAGGCGCGCCAATCGCTCCCGAGACCACCACCAGCTCATGGCCATCTCGAAAAACGCGATGCCGGTGGAAGCAAAATTTTCCTTCAGCAGGCGTTTGCGCTCAGCCTTCGTCAGGTTCGGAAAACACAGCTCAAGGTTACGCGCGGCAATCACTCGACGGTCGGTCGCAAAGCGGTACATCAGCGCGCCGATTCCACGGCCTAAAACCAGCAGAACACGAAACGGTAATTGCACGGTCAGCCAGAGCAGGCCCAGCCCCAGCCATAGTGGCCAGAAGCGCGGGTGAAGGAAATAAGCTCGAAAACGCGGGCGATTCATTACAGCTTCCGTCAGGACAAAGGCGGGCATTCTACATCGTTATGGCTGACGGGTTGCGCAAGAAGGATAGTGGCTCGCTTGCGACTCGCGGGCGTTCTCGTTATAAGTCTCGGCACTTTTAGCGACAAGCCGCTTTATGCCGACATGAGCCAAATCGAATCGCAAGACCAGGATCACGTATTCCAGCTCAAGGGCAGCATGCTTGCCATCACTGTGCTGGAGCTGGCGCGCAACAATCTTGAAGCGCTGGACCGCCAGTTGGCGGCAAAGGTCGCCCAAGCGCCAAACTTCTTCAGCAACACGCCATTGGTGCTGGCGCTGGACAAGCTGCCGGCCAACGAAGGCGCGATTGATCTTCCGGCGCTGATGCGCGTGTGTCGCCAGCATGGTCTGCGCACGCTGGCCATTCGCGCCAACCGCATCGAAGACATCGCGGCTGCCATCGCCATCGACTTGCCCGTACTGCCGCCGTCAGGTGCCCGTGAACGACCACTTGAAATCGAAAGCGAAGTAAAGAAAAAACCGGTCATCATCGAAAAGCCGCCTGAGCCGTTGATCAAACCGACCAAAATCATTACCGCCCCTGTACGTGGCGGGCAGCAGATTTACGCCCAAGGCTCAGACTTGGTGGTGATTTCGTCGGTGAGCCCGGGTGCGGAACTTCTCGCCGACGGCAACATCCATGTCTATGGCCCTATGCGGGGCCGGGCATTGGCAGGCATCAAAGGCGACACCAAAGCACGGATTTTCTGCCAGCAGATGGTCGCTGAACTGGTTTCCATCGCCGGCCAATACAAGGTTTCCGAAGACCTGCGCAGAGATCCTCTGTGGGGTGCCGGGGTACAGGTCAGTCTGTCCGGCGACGTGTTGAACATCACCCGTCTTTAACGGATACTGCGCCATTTTCAAAGCCACTCTGATTCGTCGCGAAAACGCTGCAAAGGGAAGGAAATCGAGGAAATTCGTTTATTTTCTCGAAACTTGGGCCAAATAAAAGCTCACGTCTGCACTCTTGCTCGACTAACGCTGCGTCATGAGGGGCTCTTCAGGAACACATGGTTCCTTTTCCTCTAGGGGTGATACACCTTGGCCAAGATTCTCGTGGTTACATCCGGCAAGGGTGGTGTGGGCAAGACCACCACCAGCGCCGCCATCGGTACCGGTCTCGCACTGCGCGGCCACAAAACAGTCATCGTCGACTTCGACGTCGGTCTGCGTAACCTCGACCTGATCATGGGTTGTGAACGCCGCGTCGTGTATGACTTCGTTAACGTAGTCAACGGCGAAGCGAATCTGCAACAGGCACTGATCAAAGACAAAAAGATCGAAGGCCTGTATGTACTGGCTGCCAGCCAGACCCGCGACAAAGACGCGCTGACCAAAGAAGGCGTCGAAAAAGTCCTGATGGAACTCAAGGAAACCTTCGAGTACGTCGTCTGCGACTCCCCGGCCGGTATCGAAACGGGCGCTCACCTGGCGATGTACTTCGCCGACGAAGCCATCGTTGTAACCAACCCTGAAGTGTCGTCGGTGCGTGACTCCGACCGCATGTTGGGCCTGCTGGCCAGCAAATCCCGTCGCGCCGAGCGTGGCGAAGACCCGATCAAAGAACACCTGCTGCTGACTCGCTACAACCCTGAGCGTGTGAGCAAAGGCGAGATGCTGGGCGTCGAAGACGTCAAGGAAATCCTCGCGGTAACATTGCTGGGCGTGATTCCGGAATCCCAGGCGGTGCTCAAGGCTTCCAACCAGGGCGTACCAGTGATCCTCGATGATCAAAGCGACGCAGGCCAGGCCTACAGCGATGCAGTTGATCGCTTGCTGGGCAAGGAAAAAGAGCATCGTTTCCTGGACGTACAGAAAAAAGGATTTTTCGAACGCCTGTTCGGGGGTAATTAATGAATATTTTTGACTTCTTTCGTGCCAGCAAAAAGGTAAGTACCGCGTCGGTCGCGAAAGAGCGTCTACAGATCATCGTGGCGCACGAACGCGGCCAACGCAGCACGCCGGATTACCTGCCCGCTCTGCAAAAAGAGCTGGTTGAAGTGATCCGTAAATACGTCAACATCGAGAACGATCAAGTACACGTCGCCCTGGAAAACCAAGGCAGCTGTTCGATTCTTGAGCTCAACATCACCCTGCCAGATCGTTGATCCGGCGGTGGCCCGCGGCGGTATCCAGCGTGACTCGGTTCAGAGTCGCGCCGGGTACCGCCGTTGGCGTTTCTAGCGTTCACGCTTTGAGGCCGTTACATGCCGTTGTCGAACATCCGCATCATTCATCAGGACGAAGCCGTTCTGGTCGTCGATAAACCTACGCTGCTGCTGTCTGTTCCTGGTCGTGCCGACGATAACAAGGACTGTCTGATTACCCGTCTGCAGGAAAACGGCTACCCCGAAGCGCGGATCGTTCATCGGCTGGATTGGGAAACCTCGGGCATTATTTTGTTGGCTCGCGATCCGGACACCCATCGCGAGCTGTCGCGGCAGTTTCATGATCGCGAAACTGAAAAGGCCTACACCGCGCTGTGTTGGGGGCAACCGGTGCTGGACAGCGGCAGCATTGATCTGCCTTTGCGCTACGACCCACCGACCAAACCGCGGCATGTGGTAGATCATGAGTTCGGCAAGCATGCGCTGACGTTCTGGAAAGTGCTGGAGCGATACGACACCCATTGCCGGGTGGAGCTGACGCCGATTACCGGGCGCTCGCATCAGTTGCGAGTGCATATGCTTTCAATCGGTCACCCATTGTTGGGCGATGGTTTGTATGCGCATCCCGAGGCGCTGGCGGCGTATCCGCGGTTGTGTCTGCATGCGGCGATGTTGAGCTTTACCCATCCGGTTTCAGGCGAGCGCCTTCGATTCGAGTGCCCAGCGCCGTTTTAACCGGTCGTCGTTACGCGGTCCCCTGTAGGAGCTGACGAGCAACGCGAGGCTGCGATGCGGTGTGTCTGTTGTACCGGGATCGTGTGTATATCCGTTATCGTGGGTGCCGCTTATATCGGTTCCGCCGCTGCGGGTGACGCGGTCCCCTGTAGGAGCTGACGAGCAACGCGAGGCTGCGATGCGGTGTAGCTGACACGCCTTAGATTGTGTGGATATCCGTTATCGTGGGTGCCGCTTATATTGGTTCCGCCCTTACGGCGGGTCACTTTCGAAAAGCGCGAAAGTAACCAAAGCGCTTTCGCTCCCGTGTCCGGCCCTCCTTCGTCGGGTTCCCTCGCTCCGGCATTGCTCCGGGGACACGCCGCCATCGGCCATCCATGGCCGGGGGCGGCTAGCGCGGCATCCATGCCGCGCTGTCCCCTACGCAACGCCTGCGCTCGGCCTTCCAAAGTCGCACTTTGTAGCGCTCACAAAATCTCGGCACGACAGGGGAAAAAACGAAAAACGAAAAACGAAGGGCGACAAGCGCGAGGCGCGCTTCGCTTCGCCTTTGATCTTAATCCACGCCAGTCCAGACACCGCAAAACGCGACTTGGGTGCAGGCCGAACGCAGGCGACGCGGAGTGGGCAGCGCGGCATGGATGCCGCGTTAGCCGCCCCCGGCCATGGATGGCCGATGGCGGCGTGCCCACGGAGCGTCGCCGGAGTGAGGGAACCCGACGAAGGAGGGCCAAACCGGGCGCAAGAGCGCTTTGGTTACTTTCGCGCTTCTCGAAAGTGACCCGCCGTAAGGGCGGAACCATAACCACAGCCACACAAATAACGGATATACACACCATCCCGGTACACCCGATCCACCGCATCGCAGCCTCCCGCTGGTCGTCAGCTCCTACAAGGGGACTGCGTGAACCGCTGCCGCTGCCGGATATACACACAATCGCAGTACACCAAACCCACCGCATCGCGACCGTCGTAACCTCCGATTGCTCCTACAGGGACCGCGTGATCGACCTCCATCCTCCTTCACCCCACTCGCTCCAACCGGCATTGGCCTGTAAACTCGCGCCCATTGCTGTCTGGAGTAACTTATGCGCGAAGAGTTGAACCAAGGCCTGATCGATTTCCTCAAGGCCTCTCCCACCCCCTTTCATGCCACCGCCAGTCTTGTACAACGCCTCGAAGGCGCAGGTTTCCAGCGTCTGGACGAGCGTGAAACCTGGACCACTGAAGCCGGCGGCCGCTATTACGTCACCCGTAACGACTCCTCCATTGTCGCCTTCAAACTGGGCCGTCTTTCAGCCCTGAGCGGCGGCATTCGTCTGGTCGGCGCCCACACCGACAGCCCATGCCTGCGGGTCAAGCCGCAACCGGAACTGCAACGCCAGGGTTTCTGGCAGCTGGGGGTCGAAGTCTACGGCGGCGCCCTGCTCGCCCCCTGGTTCGACCGCGACCTGTCACTGGCCGGGCGCGTCACCTTCCGCCGTGATGGCAAGGTCGAAAGCCAGCTGATCGATTTCAAACTGCCCATCGCGGTGATCCCGAACCTGGCAATTCACCTCAATCGCACGGCCAACGAAGGCTGGGCGATCAACCCGCAGACCGAACTGCCGCCGATTCTGGCGCAGGTGGCAGGCGACGAGCGTGCTGATTTCCGCGCCCTGCTGACCGATCAACTGGCCCGCGAACATGGCTTGAACGCAGACGTCGTGCTCGATTACGAGCTGAGCTTTTACGACACCCAAAGCGCTGCGGTTGTGGGTCTGAACGGCGATTTCATTGCTGGCGCGCGCCTGGACAACCTGCTGTCGTGCTTCGCCGGGCTGCAAGCGTTGCTCAATGCCGACACCGAAGAAACCTGTCTGCTGGTCTGTACTGACCACGAAGAAGTTGGCTCGTCCTCGGCGTGTGGCGCTGATGGCCCGATGTTGGAACAAATCCTTCAGCGTCTGCTGCCCGAAGGTGACGACTACGTACGCACCATCCAGAAATCACTGCTGGTTTCGGCAGACAACGCCCATGGCGTGCACCCCAACTACGCCGACAAGCACGACGGCAATCACGGCCCCAAGCTCAACGCCGGTCCCGTGATCAAGGTCAACAGCAACCAGCGTTACGCCACCAACAGCGAAACCGCCGGGTTCTTCCGCCATCTGTGCATGGCCGAAGAAGTCCCGGTGCAGAGTTTCGTGGTGCGCAGCGACATGGGCTGTGGCTCGACCATCGGCCCGATCACTGCCAGCCATCTGGGTGTACGCACGGTCGACATTGGCCTGCCGACGTTTGCCATGCACTCGATTCGTGAGCTGGCAGGCAGCCAGGATCTGTCGCATCTGGTGAAGGTGCTGACCGCGTTTTATGCGTGTGTCGAGTTGCCGTAAGGGCCAACGTAATCCCTGTAGGAGCGAACTTGTTCGCGAGGCAGCGTGCCTGATGCGCCGCGTTGTCAGCCTCGCCAACAAGTTGGCTCCTACGGAAGCACCGCCGCAGATGCAAAATCCGACCTAAACTGACAGCACCGCCTCTTACAAAGAGCATGCTGTCATGGACGAATACCTCACTCTGCTGATTCCGGTCGTATTGGGAATGCTGTTGTTGTGTGTCGGCTTCAGCTATCGCGAATACAGCAGCGGGGTCGCCTCGATCACGCTGGGCATGGTGCTGATGCTCGGCACGGCCATGATCAAGATTCTTGCAAAACTGACCTGACATGCCGTACCTCGCTCAACCGCTGGCCAGCCCGCAAAATGACGCTCGCCAAGGCTGTATGTCACTCGTAAACTCTGACGCCTCAGTCTCGAGCGCCCGGCCTTTCTCGTCTGGTAGCGTCGGACGTTTGTCGATTTAAGGTTGATTGCCCGGTGATTGCTCCCGCCCGCCTGCTTGTCCTGTCCCGCCTTTTACTGATTGCCTTGCTGGCGATGTTTCCCCTTGCGCTGACTCAGGCCGCAGGCTTGCCAAGTCTGCTGGGCGGCGGGCAGCCCACCCAACCCCAGGCACAAGAGCCGCTGGGCCAATCGCTGGACGAAGTCATCACCTCACTTGAAAACGACCAGCAGCGCACTCAGTTGCTGGTCGACCTGAAAAAACTGCGCGATGCCACCAAAAAAGCTCAACCGACTGCCGAACAAGGCGTACTGGGTTTGATCGGCAGTTCATTTGCAGAGCTTGAAAAGCAGTTTACCGGCGACGACAGCCCGCTCAGCCGATGGGCAGATGAAGTCGAATTGGCGCAAGACGAACTGGTTGCCCTGATGCTGCCCGCCAACCAGTGGTGGCCGATCATCGCAAGTTTTGCCGTGGTGTTGGCGTTGTGGAGCCTCTCGGCCGCGGCGCTTATCTGGCTGGGTCATAAAGTGCGCCTGCGTTTCGGCCTGTCCGAAGAGCTGCCGCAACACCCACGCCCCTGGGACATGCTGCGCTTTGCCTTGCGCAAACTTGGCCCTTGGCTGGTAGCGCTGATTTTCACGATCTATCTCAGCTATTCGCTGCCTCCTTCGCTGGGTCGGGATCTGGCGATGGTGCTGGCTTACGCGCTGGTGGTGGGTACGCTTTTTTCGGCTATCTGCGTGATAGCGTTTTCGTTGCTCGACGGCCCTCATCGCCACCAAGCGCTGTACATCCTGCGTCACCAGGCGTTTCGGCCGCTGTGGTGGATCGGCAGTTTCGCAGCCTTCGGCGAGGCGCTCAGCGATCCGCGCCTGGTCGCCAGTCTCGGCGTGCACCTGGCGCACACCGCTGCGACCCTGGCCAATGTCATGGCCGCTGTGTCGAGCGGGTTATTCGTCATTCGTTTCCGCCGCCCCATCGCCCATCTGATTCGTAACCAGCCATTGTCGCGCCGGCTGAAACGCCGCGCCCTGAGTGACAGCATCGAAGTGATCGGCAGCTTCTGGTACCTGCCCGCACTGGTGCTGGTGGGCGTCTCGCTGTTCGCGACGTTCTTCTCGGCAGGCGACACCAGCACCGCGTTGCGTCAGGCCTTGATCTGCACGGTATTGCTGGTGTTGAGCATGGTGATCAACGGCCTGGTGCGGCGCCATTCGCAGCGCCCCACCCACGGCCACAAACGCCACGCGCTGTATTCGGACCGGCTGAAAAACTTCTTTTACATCGTCGTGCATCTGCTGGTCTGGCTGGTGTTCATCGAATTGGGGCTGCGGGTCTGGGGCCTATCGTTGATCCGCTTTGCCGACGGCGAAGGCCACGATATCAGCGTCAAACTCATCGGGCTGATGGCGACACTGATGTTTGCGTGGCTGATCTGGATCATCAGTGACACCGCGATTCACCACGCCCTCACCCGCTCGCGCAAAGGTCTGGCCAATGCACGCGCGCAGACGATGATGCCGCTGATCCGCAACGTGCTGTTCGTGACGATTTTGATCATTGCGCTGATCGTCGCCCTGGCGAACATGGGCATGAATGTGACGCCGCTGCTGGCCGGTGCCGGTGTGATCGGTCTGGCGATCGGCTTTGGTGCGCAGTCGCTGGTAGCGGACTTGATCACAGGGTTGTTCATCATCATCGAGGACTCGCTGGCCATCGACGACTATGTGGACGTCGCCGGTCATCTGGGCACCGTCGAAGGGCTGACCATTCGCACTGTGCGCCTGCGCGATATCGACGGCATCGTGCACACGATTCCGTTCAGCGAGATCAAAAGTATTCAGAACTACTCACGAGAGTTCGGCTACGCGATCTTCCGCATCGCCATCCCATCGAATATGAATATCGACGACGCGTTGAAGATGATTCGCGATGTCGGTCAGAAGATGCGCGCCGACCCGCTGCAACGCCGTAATATCTGGTCGCCGCTGGAGATTCAGGGGGTTGAAAGTTTCGAGTCAGGCAACGCCATTCTTCGTGCGCGTTTCAAGACAGCGCCGATCAAGCAATGGGAAGTGTCCCGGGCGTTCAACCTATCACTCAAGCGCTACCTGGATGAGGCCGGTATGGATCTGGCGACACCGCGCCTGAATGTTCAGGTCAGCACCAGTGGCGGTAGCATTAGCGGGGTTCGCGGGCAAAAAGGCGAATCGGTTTCCTGATCGACTCAACAACCTGCAGGAGTGAGCTTGCTCGCAAATACTCTGTGCCTGACATCCGCTGATGTCTGAAACAGTGCAATCACCAGCAAACCCACTCCTGCAGCCCGCAGCATCAAGC
This sequence comes from Pseudomonas corni, assembly GCF_057128765.1. Classification (NCBI taxonomy): domain Bacteria; kingdom Pseudomonadati; phylum Pseudomonadota; class Gammaproteobacteria; order Pseudomonadales; family Pseudomonadaceae; genus Pseudomonas; species Pseudomonas corni. The sequence continues at coordinate 88,236 of NZ_JBSKHW010000017.1, read as the reverse complement.
CAGGCCAGGCACACCGGGCGCAAGACCGGCGCGCAGAAGGATCAAGGCGTCGTCGAAGCCGTTTTAACGTTGTCGAACATTGCCGCAAAGCGCGGTTTGTTGGTGGCGTAGTACTCGGCGACCACTTTGTCCGCAGAGCTTTCGCGAGCCCGCATCATCATGCTTTCAAGATCCGCTTTGGGGATCGAGTAGTGGGCGAAGAACTGTGCCACTTGCGGGTACTGTGCACTGAATCCTTTGCGAGCGACCGCGTGAATCTGCTCTGTGCCGCCAAACAGGTGCTCGGGGTCATCGAGATAGCGCAGCGGGTACTTGGAGAACATCCAGTGCGGACTCCAGGCATTGACCAGCGACCACTTGCCACGTTTGAGATTGCGGTCCAGCTCGCTGAGCATTCCGCTTTCTGAAGAGGCGACCATCTTGTAACCCACGATCTTTTTATCGTTGATGGCTTTCTCGGTCAGTTTGTACTGGCCGTTGCCGACCTCGGACGTCAGGATCTTGCCGTCGAACTTCTCTCGGATTTCCGGTTTGTTCAGGTCCGCAAGGCTGGATACCTCGCTTACCGGAACACTGTCCGGGACCGCCATGCCAATGCGCCCTTCATACAACACGCCCAGGTCTTCGAGCTTGTCCTTGTACTTGTCATAGAACGCTTTGTGCGTGCCCGGCAGCCAGACCATCGGGATCAGATCGATATTGCCGTTGGCCATGGCCTGGAACTGAATACCGATGTCGGCCATGACCAGCTTGACCGGCTGCTTGAGTTGATCTTCCAGAACGAGATTGGCCAGCTTCACTGCGATCTCGGTGTCCGACCAGTTGACCCAACCTATGCGCACCGGCGGCTGCTCCGCGGCGTGGGTGATGAGCGTCACGGTGGCCAGGGCGACCCCTGCCAACCAGCCAATACGTTTTTTCTTATGCAGTGAGCAAGCAACCATTGTGCATTCCCCTTTCGTGTATGGAGGTTCCGGGTGTGGCAGTGAAAGCGGTAATCGCGCCGGTCTGGGCCGGCTGTTCAGGGGATGGTATCCACACAACTCGTGGGGGCGCAAGAGAAATGTACACAGGCGTCATACATGATTGACACCTATGTACATTTCGCATAATTTCGCGTCAAACCAGCCTGATGTTCCCTCCCAGGAGCGCGCCATAATGTCCAGCGACCCGCTGCTACAGCCCTACACCATCAAAAACCTGACCCTGCGAAACCGCATCATGACCACGTCGCATGAACCGGCGTACCCGGTCGACGGGATGCCCAAGGACCTTTATCGGGCCTATCACGTGGAGCGGGCCAAGGCAGGGGTCGCACTGACGATGACCGCAGGCTCGGCAGCCGTGTCTCGCGACAGTCCGCCCGTTTTCAACAACGTGCTGGCGTACAAGGACGAGGTGGTCGGCTGGCTCAAGGACCTGACCGATGAATGCCACGAACACGGTGCGGCCGTCATGATCCAGCTGACGCATCTGGGCCGTCGTACTCGCTGGGACAAGGCGGACTGGCTGCCTGTGGTCTCGCCCTCACACCGCCGTGAGGCGTCCCACCGCTCGTTTCCCAAGAAGCTGGAGGCATGGGATATCCAGCGCATCATCAAAGATTACGTCGATGCCGCCGAACGGATGAAAGCTGCCGGCATGGACGGCCTGGAGCTTCAGGCTTACGGGCATTTGATGGATCAGTTCTGGTCACCGCTGACAAATGACCTGGACGACGAATACGGCGGCTCCCTGGACAATCGCCTGCGTTTCACCTTCGATATCCTGCGCGGGATTCGCAAGCAATGCGGGGAAGACTTCCTGCTTGGCGTGCGCTACACCGGCGATGAGGATCTGCCAGGCGGATTTGGCGCTCAAGAAGGGATGGCCATCTCGCACAGGCTCAAAGACAGTGGGCTGGTTGACTTCCTCAACGTCGTCAAAGGGCACATCGACACCGACGCTGGCCTGACCGACGTGATCCCGATCCAGGGCATGCGCAACTCACCGCACCTGGATTTCGCGGGTGAAATCCGTGCCGCCACGGGCTTCCCGACGTTCCACGCCGCGAAGATCCCCGACGTTGCCACCGCTCGTCATGCCATCGCTTCCGGCAAAGTCGACATGGTGGGGATGACCCGTGCGCACATGACCGATCCACACATCGTGCGCAAGATCATCGAGAAGCGCGAAGAGGAGATTCGGCCCTGTGTGGGCGCCAACTATTGCCTGGACCGGATCTACCAGGGTGGCGCGGCCTACTGCATTCACAATGCGGCAACCGGGCGTGAAACCACGATGCCCCACGAGATCCCGAAGGCCGTCACCCCACGCAAGGTCGTTGTGGTTGGCGCGGGCCCAGGCGGGCTGGAAGCGGCACGGGTCGCCGCAGAACGCGGGCATGACGTCACGGTGCTGGAAGCTGCAGATCAACCGGGAGGACAGATACGGCTCACCGCATTGAGTGAGCGTCGCCGGGAAATGATCAGCATCATCGACTGGCGCATGGCGCAATGCGAACGAATGGGCGTGAAGTTCCACTTCAACACTTGGGCCGAGGCGCAGACGGTGCTGGACCATGAGCCGGATGTGGTGATTGTCGCGACCGGCGGCCTGCCGGACACCGAGGTGCTCAAAGAAGGCAACGAGTGGGTCGTGTCGGCGTGGGACATTATTTCCGGCGATGCAAAGCCCGGCAAGAATGTGCTGATCTTCGACGACGCGGGGGATCATGCTGCGCTCCAGGCGGCTGAAGTCATCGCTAAAAGCGGTGCCTGCCTGGAAATCGTCACCCCGGACCGGGCCTTCTCACCCGAAGTCATGGCCATGAATCTGGTGCCTTACATGCGTAGCCTGCAAGACCTGGATGTGGTGTTCACCGTGACCTATCGCGTCGAATCGGTAAAAAGGCGCGACGGCAAACTCGTCGCGGTGTTTGGCAGTGATTACGGCAAGGTGAATAAGGAGCGCGTCGTCGATCAGGTGGTGATCAACCACGGCACGCTGCCGATGGATGAGTTGTATTTCGAGCTGCGTCCACTGTCGAGCAACGGCGGCGCGGTCGAGCAACACGACTTGATCGCCGGCAAAGCGCAGAATCTGGTGACCCATCCGGAAGGCCGCTTCCAGCTGTTTCGCATCGGGGACGCAGTGGCCGCGCGCAACACCCACGCCGCCATTTACGACGCGTTGCGCCTCGTCAAAGACCTCTGAAAAATCGGTGCCGACGGCGTTGTCTCACACAGGGCTGCTGCGCAGCCCATCGCCTGCAAGCAAGGCGCCTACGCCCTTCGGGCAGAAGCGGTTCGCGTGAGCCGATAAGGCGTTGGCCGAGGGCAGTGAGGACGTGCATGGCTTCTGATTCTGGCCGGAGGCCGTAGGAGTCCAGCTTGCTGACGATCTGCCGGGTACCGGCAGTAAATCCGGCGCATGCGGTGGATCAGGTGAATCTAGGGCCGCTTCGCGCCCCATCGCCTGCAAGCAAGGCTCCTACGCCCTCCGGGCAGAAGCGGTTCGCGTGAGCCGATAAGGCGTTGGCCGAGGGCAGTGAGGACGTGCATGGCTTCTGATTCTGGCCGGAGGCCGTAGGGTCGTGCATGGCTTCTGATTCTGCCCGGAGGCCGTAGGAGTCCAGCTTGCTGACGATCTGCCGGGTACCGGCAGTGAATGCGGCGCATGCAGTGGATAAGGTGAATCTAGGGCCGCTTTGCGCCCCATCGCCTGCAAGCAAGGCGCCTACGCCCTTCGGGCAGAATCAAAAGCGCCAGATTCGACGTTGGACCGGTACGCCGCAGTGGCAGATCAAAAAGCGTGAGGTTCGAAGTCGTGTCGAGGAAAGACGGTCGTCATGCTCAGCGCTACAAGCCATTGCGCGCCACCGTGACACCTGACTCTAACGCTCGGCCCAACATGTCTTCAAAGCCGGCATCCATCAGGCTCTGCAACGCAGCGGCGGTCACGCCTTTGTACGCCACCAGCGAATCGATCATCGCCTGCGGGTCATGCCGGGCCAGCAACTGGCTGGCCGACACCACCACGCCGTGCGCCGCCTGCCGGGCAACGTCCTCGGGAACGCCAGCGTCGATGGCCTGATGGATGAGCGCGGTCATCAACAACGCAGGAAACGCAGGACCGGTGCCGGACATCGCGCTCAGGTAATCGATGCAATGTTCGCTTGGCACTCGGCTCGCCGTGCCGACGCACTCAAGCAGGCCTTGGATGAACTCAACCTCGGAGGGCGTCAGTTCACTCGTGCAATGCCAAGGCGTGAAGGAGCGTCTTATCTCGACCGCTGCATTGGCCATTGCCCGGACGACGGTCGCAGCGCCAGTCGCCTCAATGATCGCCCAGGAAGAAACACCCGCCATCAGCGAGATGACGCGCTTACCCGAGGCATCAATAGTGAGCGCTTTGAATTGCTCGGGGCGCACCGCGATGATCACGGTGGCACTGGCGTCCACCAGCGCCTGGTTATCGGCCAGCAGGCGGGCCCCTGTTTCAGCGAGTGGATGACTGCCGGAGCGGTTGGACAGCAACAGTCGATCAGGTGTGATGAACGCGCCATCCAGCATCGCCTCGGCAAGTGCGCCACCCAGCCAGCCGGTGCCACCGATGATGCCGATGACACCCTTGGTGTCAGCTCGCACCCGACGACTCCTCGAACGTGCCCACCAGCGCGACAAACTCCCCCGGCTGCTTCTCGGCGAAACCGAATTTACCGAAGAAGCGATCAAGCTCGCGCTTTTTAGGGGCCTTACCGGTAAAGATGCTGACGTAATGCGGGATACGGCGGAAGCGCTCAGTGATGTCTTCACTGGTCTTCATGGAGATATAGCCGATCTGCGTAAGGTAGATGGTGCGGGCCCGGGTGTCGGCGCCGTCGGGATCGTAGCCAAAGCGCCTGAACATGGCCGATAACGCGTTGATGCGTGCCTGGTCCGCTGCCGCGATTTCCACAGACACTTCCTCCGATTGCAAAGCCCAACTGCGCACGGCGAATTCGAACTGCGAATCGAAAAGTTCGGTGTTAAGCCAGCACTCGAAAACGTTGAGGATGGCCTCAGTGATGTTTTCCGCATAGCTTTCGCATTGCTTGACCATACCGCCGCTGTTCTTGTCCTTCCAGCGGGCCAGGAGCGCCGCCAATAGCTGCTCGCGGTCCTGAAAAAACCAATAAAAGCTGGTTCTGGACAGATTCAAACGTTTGGCCAGCGGCATCACGCGAACCGCATCGACGCCGGACTCCTTCAACGCCTCGTAAGCGGCGTCGAGCCATCCTTCTGGTGAGCCACGCCAGCCAGAATCCTGGGATTTACCCCGTTCCTTGCCTGATACCGACATCACGCGTCGCCTTTGTCTTTGGATAAGTGAGCGGACTGTACGCCCCTGATCTTTTGATGTACATCCCTGTACATTTCAATGACGTGGCGTCGGGCTTTAATGAAATCAGGTGCAGTGAATGACAACGGGCGGATGGGGTGCGTCCAGGATGGTGTGCCCATCAGAAGTGAGGATACGACCAAAATCGTGGAGCCCGTTCTCAAACATCCCCTACCACCGCACTCACATGGATCGCGTCATGGCGCCAATACTCAAGATCGCAGTCGATCAGCCGGCCCTGTTGGTCGTGATTGACCCGGGCGATGCGCAGGCCGGGGCTGCCGATCGAGACTTTCAATGCCGCCGCCGCATCGATGGGCAGCGCAGTCGGGACCATTTCAAAACGCACCTGGCCGTAGCGAATGTCGTAATGGCTGGCGTACAACTCGGTCAGTGATTGATTGAGATCGAAGTCGAGGATCAGCGGGAAATACTCAGGATTGAGATAGTGCTCGACGTACAGCACCAGTCGTTGGTCGATGCGCCGTGCGCGACAGATCTGGATCACGCTGGATAAGGCCGGCAGTCGCAGCAACTCACACACCGTGGCTGAAGCGGGCTGTAACCGCGCAGAAATCACTTGAGTCTCCGGCACCCGGCCCTGAGCCAGGACCATCGCGTGAAAGTGGCTGCGACGCATCAGATCGTAGGCCAGACGTGGCGGTGAAATGAACCAGCCACGCCGCTCTTCCCGATAAATCAGCCCTTGGGCCTCAAGCTGCACCAACGCCTCGCGCAGGGTAATGCGGGTAGTGCCGAATACTTCACTGAGTTTGCGCTCGGCGGGCAACTTGCTACCGGGCGGCAAAAGACCGTGCTCGATCTGCTCTTGCAAAGCGTTGCAAATGGTCGTCACGGCTCGTGGCACGTCTTCGCGCATTTCGTTACCTATCTGGACTAGACCAGCGCTATTTAGGGGCAAGGTCTACAACGCAACGGCCCATTTATGTGCTGCAAAGCCTAGGGAGCGTAGATGACTGTTCAGTGACAGGCCAGCGAAGCGCGGGCGAAATCCCGCTGCAAGCAATGCATATAGCCTTTTCATATCAATTACTTGGCCATGGTCTACGCTTAGCCGACAGCTGTACCCGAAGCCCGTGTTTACCCCAGCAAAAGTCGGTCCAGACACGAAAGTGTCATTGAACAGGCCTAACTTGGCTCAGGTATTGCTGACCTAGACCAACCCATCCGCAACGAACACTTCTAAGAATTCGTCGAGAAGTGCACAAGGAGCTTCGAATGAAACACCTTTTGCTGGCATCACTCCTGGGTTCGGCCATCGCGCTGAGCACATCGGCCATGGCCGCAGACGCTGACCTGAAAACGCTGGAAGCCGCTGCCAAGACTGAAGGCGCGGTCAACAGTGTGGGCATGCCCGACGACTGGGCGAACTGGAAGGGTACCTGGTCGGACCTGTCCACCAAGTATGGCCTCAAGCACATGGACACCGACATGAGCTCGGCTCAGGAAGTGGCCAAGTTCGATGCGGAAAAAGACAACGCCAGTGCCGACATCGGCGACGTCGGCGCAGCCTTTGGCCCGATTGCTACAGCCAAAGGCGTGACCCAACCCTACAAACCCACCACCTGGGATCAGGTTCCGGACTGGGCGAAAGACAAAGATGGTCACTGGGCATTGGCCTACACCGGCACCATCGCTTTCATCGTCAACAAGAAGCTGCTGCACGGCTCCGACGTCCCAACCAAATGGACCGACCTCAAGTCCGGCAAATACAAAGTCACCATCGGCGACGTGAGCACCGCAGCCCAGGCGGCCAACGGCGTGCTGGCCGCTGCGATCGCCATGAAAGGCGACGAATCCAATATCGCCCCAGGCCTGCAACTGTTCACCGAACTTGCCAAGCAAAAACGTCTGGGCATCAACAACCCGACCATCCAGACCATGGAAAAAGGCGAAGTGGAAGTCGGTATCGTCTGGGACTTCAACGGCTTGAGCTACAAGGCCAAGATGACCAATCCGGATGACTACGTGGTGTTGATTCCGTCCGATGGTTCGGTGATCTCGGGCTACACCACCATCATCAACAAATACGCCAAGCACCCGAACGCCGCCAAGCTGGCCCGTGAATACATCTTCAGTGATGCAGGCCAGACCAACCTGGCGCGCGGCAACGCTCGTCCGATTCGTGCCGAGCACCTGAAACTGCCAGAAGACGTGCAAAAGCAACTGCTGCCTAACGAGCAGTACAAAGGCGTGACTCCGATCAAAGACCCGGCCGCCTGGGAAAAAACCTCGAAAGCCCTGCCACAGCAGTGGAATGAGCAGGTCATCGTCGAAATGCAGTGATGCCCCGCTGGCGCTTCAAGGACGAGGCGCCAACTTCATTCCTGCTTCTGCCCGAAGGGCGTAGGAGTCTGGCTTGCCGACGATCTGCCGGGTACCGGCAGCCAAACCTGAATATGCGGTGTGCCTGTTGCACCGAGGCGTCTGGTTCTGGGACTGCTTCGGTCGGACGCGACCCCGGCCCCATCGTCGGCAAGCCGGACTCCTACGGCCTCCGGCCAGAATCAAAACCAGATCAAGGCCCAGTGTTGCTTCACCCTTGAATTCGATTTCCCCGGAGCGGCACATGAAACACAACGTCATCCTCATCCTGCTGGACGGTCTGAGTTACAGCGTCGCCCGCCATGCGATGGGCCATTTGCTGGCGTACAGCAACGCAGGCCGCGCCGCGCTGTATCGGCTGGAATGCGAGCTGCCGTCCCTGTCTCGTCCGCTATACGAATGCATCCTGACCGGCGTTGCTCCCATCGACAGCGGCATTGTGCATAACCAGGTGTCGCGTCTGTCCAATCAGCGCAGCGTGTTTCATTACGCCACCGACGCGGGACTGACCACCGCCGCTGCGGCCTATCACTGGGTCAGCGAGCTCTATAACCGCTCACCGTTCATCGCCGCGCGCGACCGCCACACCGACGCACCAGAACTGCCGATTCAGCACGGCCACTTCTATTACGTCGATCACTACCCCGACTCACACTTGTTCGATGACGCCGAGCATCTGCGCGTGCGCCATGAACCAGATTTCCTGTTCGTTCACCCCATGAACATCGACGACGCCGGGCACAAGCACGGCCTCGACACGCCCCAATACCGCAACAGCGCACGCACCGCCGATATCATTCTGGCCGAGTACCTGCAGCGCTGGCTCGACGCCGGTTATCAAGTGTTGGTGACGGCTGATCACGGCATGAACAACGACCGCTCGCACAACGGCATTTTGCCGGAAGAGCGCGAAGTACCACTGTTCGTGATCGGCGACGCCTTCAGCCTTAACCCTGACGCGCAGCCCAAACAAACCGAACTTTGCGGCACCGTCTGCGAACTGCTCGGCGTGCCCCACGACAAGCCAGTCTGCAGGGAGATACTCAAGTGAATTCACAAAGCCGAGGCAAATGGCTGGGCCTGTTATGTCTGCTGCCATTTGCCATCTTCTTTATCATTTTCCAGATCGCGCCGTTGATGTGGGTGGCGATCAACAGCCTCCATTCCGACGCTGGCTGGGGCATTGAAAACTTCATCAAGGCCTTCGACTCGCGCTTCTATCGCCAGGCGATTCAGTACAGCCTGGAAATCAGTTTCTGGTCGAGTGTGATCGGCATCATCATTGCGATCCTTGGCAGTTACTCGTTGCGCAAAGTACCGTCACGGCTGCGGGATTTCGTCAGCGCGTTCGCCAACATGACCAGCAACTTTTCTGGTGTCCCGCTGGCCTTCGCGTTCATCATTCTGCTGGGCTTCAATGGCGCGCTGACACTGATCCTCAAGCAGGCCGGGATCATTGATGACTTCAATCTGTATTCGAAGACTGGCCTGATCATTCTCTATACCTATTTCCAGATTCCCCTCGGCGTGCTCCTGCTGTATCCAGCATTTGATGCGCTGCGTGAAGACTGGCGCGAATCGGCGTCCCTGCTCGGCGCCAGCAGCTGGGATTTCTGGCGGCACATCGGTATTCCGGTGCTAACCCCTGCGCTGCTCGGCACGTTCGTGATTCTGCTGGCCAACGCCCTCGGCGCCTACGCCACCGTCTACGCGCTGACCACCGGCAACTTCAACGTGCTGCCCATTCGTATCGCAGCGATGGTGGCCGGCGACATCACCCTGGACCCGAACATGGCAAGCGCCCTGGCGATGATTCTGGTAGGCCTGATGACCCTGGTGACCATCGTCCACCAATGGCTGTTGAAGAGGAGCTACCATGTCTCGCGCTGAACGCGGCCCGGCCGGGCTCTACCACCGCATCGTGGTGTACATCCTGTTTTTGATTCTCCTGGCGCCGCTACTCGGCACGTTCGTGTATTCGATCGCCACCAGTTGGTCAGCGACGATTCTGCCCAGCGGCCTGACGTTCAAGTGGTACATCGCGCTGTGGAGCGACCCGCGTTTCCTGATGGCCTTCGCGCAGTCGTTGTTGGTCTGCGTCGGTGCTTTGATTCTCTCGGTGGTGCTGGTACTGCCGCTGCTGTTCGTGGTGCATTACCACTTCCCGAAACTCGACAGCGTGATGAACATCCTGATCCTGCTGCCCTTCGCGGTGCCGCCGGTGGTGTCGTCGGTAGGGCTGTTGCAGCTCTATGGTTCCGGGCCGATGGCCATGGTCGGTACACCGTGGATTCTGATCGGCTGCTATTTCACCGTAGCGCTGCCGTTCATGTATCGGGCGATCACCAATAACCTGCAGGCGATCAATCTGGTGGACCTGATGGACGCGGCGCAACTGCTCGGTGCCAGTACCTTTCAGGCCGCCGTGCTGGTGGTGCTGCCGAACCTGCGCAAAGGTTTGATGATTGCCCTGTTGCTGTCGTTTTCCTTCCTGTTCGGCGAATTCGTGTTCGCCAACCTGCTGGTGGGCACCCGTTACGAGACCCTGCAGGTGTACCTGAACAACATGCGCAACAGCAGCGGCCACTTCAACAGCGCGCTGGTGATCTCTTATTTCCTCTTCGTGCTGCTGCTGACCTGGGCTGCCAACCGACTGAACAAGGACAAAGACTGATATGAGCTTCGTCAGTGTTGAAAACCTGCAAAAGAATTACGCCAGCACGGCAGTCTTTTCTGACATCAATTGCGAGATCAAAAAGGGCGAGTTCGTGACCCTGCTCGGCCCTTCCGGCTGCGGCAAATCCACGTTGCTGCGCTGTATTGCCGGGCTGACGTCGGTCACCAGCGGGCGCATCTTTCTGGACGGCAAGGACCTGGTCCCTGTCGCGCCGCAAAAACGCGGCATCGGCATGGTGTTCCAGAGCTACGCATTGTTCCCAAACATGAACGTGGAGCAGAACGTCGCGTTTGGCCTGCGCATGCAAAAGGTCAGTGCCGATGAAAGCAAACAGCGGGTGGCCGAGGTCTTGAAGCTGGTGGAGTTGGGCGAGTACGCCAAGCGCTATCCCCATCAGATGTCTGGCGGGCAATGCCAGCGCGTGGCGTTGGCGCGTTCGCTGGTGACGCGCCCTCGCCTGCTGTTGCTCGATGAGCCGCTGTCGGCGCTGGATGCACGGATTCGCAAACACTTGCGTGAGCAAATTCGGGCGATTCAACAGGAATTGGGCCTGACCACGATTTTCGTGACCCACGATCAGGAAGAAGCCCTGACCATGTCCGACCGGATCTTCCTGATGAACCAGGGCCGGATCGTCCAGAGCGGCGACGCTGAAACGCTGTACACCGCGCCGGTCGATGCGTTCGCTGCAGGTTTCATCGGCAACTACAACCTGCTGGAGCCCGACGCCGCCAGCCGCCTGATGCAACGTCCGATCAACAGTCGCGTGGCGATTCGTCCGGAAGCTATTCAGTTGAGTCTCACCGGGGAGCTGGAAGGCGAGATCCGCAGCCACAGTCTATTGGGCAACGTGATTCGTTATCGCGTACAAGCGCGGGGCGTGGATCTGGTGGTGGATGTGCTCAACCGCTCCGCCAGCGACTTGCACGCCAACGGCCAGCGCGTCACCCTGAACATCGAAGCGTCGGCGTTGTGCGAAGTGGCATAGAAGCGCCCGCATAACCTGTAGGAGCCAACTTGTTGGCGAGAGATTGATACGGTGTGCCAGACAGGCCGCCTCGCGAACAAGTTCGCTCCTACAGGGGCTGGCGTGCAATGGTTGTGTAGGAGCGCGCTTGCCCGCGATTGCGGTATGTCAGCTCCACATTCATTGACTGGCACACCGCAATCGCGGGCAAGCGCGCTCCTACAGTTGATCTGCGTACAAAATGATTTAAGAGGACAGCAGCAATGGCTTTAGCAATTTTCGACCTGGACGAGACGCTGATTCACGGCGACTGCGCCAGTCTATGGAGCGAGCAAATGGCGCGGCTGGGCTGGGTCGATCCTGAGTCCTTCATCAAGCGTGATCACGAGTTGATGGAGGCCTACAGCAACGGCGAGCTGGCGATGGAGGACTACATGGCCTTCAGCCTGGAGCCGATGATCGGTCGCACGCCAGAGGAAGTGGAGTTTCTGGTGGGGCCGTGGGTCGAGGACTTCATTGAGCCGATCATCTTCAGCGACGCCACCAAAACCATCGCTCAGCACCGCGCGGCGGGCGACCGGATTCTGGTGATCTCGGCCTCAGGCGTGCATCTGGTCAAAGCAATCGCCGAGCGTATCGGTGTCGATGAAGTGCTGGCGATCGATCTGGACCTTGCCCATGGCGTTTACAGCGGCCAGACCACCGGCGTGTTGACCTACCGCGAAGGCAAGATCACCCGTTTGATGGAATGGCTGGATCAGGAAGGGGAAAACCTGGAAGGCGCGAGTTTCTATTCCGACTCGCGCAACGATTTACCGCTGCTGCTGAAGGTCGATTTCCCCCACGCGGTAAACCCCGACGCAACCCTGCGCGAACACGCCGAAAAAGCCGGCTGGCCGATTCATCACTGGAAGTAGCCCCTAGCCCTGTAGGAGCGAACTTGTTCGCGAAGCGGCGGGCCTGACATACCGCTACTACTGCCTGTAGGAGCGCGCTTGCCCGCGATTGCAATCCATCTGCCACTCATCAGGTGACTGACGCACCGTAATCGCGGGCAAGCGCGCTCCTACAATCAACGAAGGTGTTACGCCAAGCTTTCGTCGATCACGAGTACCACCTTGCCCGACACCTGATTGGTCGCAAGCTCGGCAAATGCTGCTTCGGCATCGCTTGCCGCGAAACTACGAGCCAGCTGCGGTTTGAGGCGACCTTCGGTGAACAACGGCCAGACGTGCTGCCCCAGATCGCTTAGCAAATCAGCCTTGAACTGATCGTCGCGGCTGCGCAAGGTCGAGCCCAGGATGTGAATCCGCTTGCCCAGCACCAGGGCCATGTCCAACTCGGCCTTGCGCCCGCCCATCAGACCGATCAACACCAACCGCCCGTCTACACCCAGCACTTTCAAATTCAGCGCGGCGTAGTTGGCGCCCACCGGATCGAGAATGACATTGAACGGGGCAAAGTCATTCAGGCTGTCCAGGCTCTCGGTGCGGATTACCCCACCCTGAGCCCCCAACGCCTCGCAGTACGCCAGACGCTCGGCAGAACCCACGCTGACCCAGCAAGGGTTGCCAAAGGCTTTGCAAAGCTGAATGGCGGCTGAACCAACTCCACTTGCACCGGCGTGCAGCAAAACTTTTTCGCCGGGCTTTAGCCCTGCCAGTTGAAACAAATTCAGCCAGGCGGTGGCGTAGACCTCCGGAATACCCGCCGCTTCATGCAGCGAGATGCCTTCGGGAACGGGCAAAACATGACGCGCATCGACGACTGCTTCCTCGGCCATCGCCCCGCCCGCCAACAGCGCGCAGACGCGGTCCCCCACCTGCCAGGACGTGCCCGGCCCGACTTCGGCAATGACGCCGGAACATTCCATGCCGAGGGTTTCAGTGACGCCCGGCGGCGGTGGATACATACCGGCACGCTGCAACAAATCGGCGCGATTGAGTCCGGCCGCAGCGACCTTGATACGTACTTGACCGACATCGAGCGTCGGTGAGGGCTGTTCGACCCATTCCACTTGGCCTTCAACGCCTTGCAATGCTTTCACGGTGCCTCCATAGTGAGTTCTCGACTGAGTCCGATGTGCTCTTAATAGGCATTCGGGCTTTTTGCATTATGCGACCGGGTTTCGCATCAGGCTGTGTGAACACGTCACGGAGCCTGAGACTGAACCGGCGACCTTAAAGACGGCCTAATATGCGTTATCAATTGTCCCCGCGTCGAATCAGCATGAAGCAATTTTTGCCCAGCACACTTGCATTGCTCATTGGCCTCAGTGTTTTGCCAATGTCCGCCAACACCTTTGCTGCCAACAGCTGGGATAATCTTCAACCCGATCGGGACGAGGTGATAGCCAGCCTCAACGTAGTGGAACTGCTCAAGCGGCACCACTACAGCAAGCCGCCGCTGGATGACAAACGCTCTGAGATCATCTACCAGAGCTACCTGAAATTGCTCGACCCTGCCCGCAGCTACTTTCTGGCCAGCGATATTGCTGAATTCGACAAGTGGCGTACGCAGTTCGACGATTTCCTGAAAAGCGGCGACCTGCAGCCCGGCTTTACTATCTACAAGCGTTATCTGGACCGCATCAAGTCGCGTCTGGATTTTGCCTTGGCCGAACTGGACAAGGGCGTCGACAAGATCGATCTGACCACCAAGGAAACCTTGCTGGTCGATCGCAAAGACGCAGCCTGGCCGAAAAACGAAGCGGAACTGGACGACCTGTGGCGCAAGCGCGTCAAGGACGAAGTTCTGCGCCTGAAGATCGCCGGCAAAGAGCCTGCGAAGATTCAGGAAACCCTGACCAAACGCTACAAGAATCAATTGTCGCGTCTGGCCCAGACCCGTAGCGAAGATATTTTCCAGGCGTATGAAAACAACTTCGCCATGTCCTACGATCCGCACACCAATTACCTGTCACCTGACAGCGCGGAAAACTTCGACATCAACATGAGCCTGTCGCTGGAAGGCATTGGCGCCGTGTTGCAGAGCGATAACGACAACGTCAAGATCGTGCGCCTTGTGCCAGCGGGTCCTGCGGCCAAGACCAAGCAGGTCGCTCCGGCCGACAAGATCGTCGGCGTCGCCCAAGGCGACAAAGAGATGGTCGACGTGATCGGCTGGCGTCTGGATGAAGTGGTCAAACTGATTCGCGGTCCGAAGGGCTCCGTCGTGCGTCTGGAAGTGATTCCGGCCAGCAACGGCCCGAACGATCAGACCAGTAAGATCGTTTCGATCACCCGTGAAGCGGTGAAACTTGAAGAGCAGGCGGCCAAGAAGTCGATTCTGCACCTCAACCAGGACGGCAAAGACTACAAGCTGGGCGTAATTGAAATTCCAGCCTTCTACCTGGACTTCAAGGCCTACCGTGCTGGCGATCCGGAATACAAATCCACCACCCGTGACGTCAAGAAGCTTCTGACCGAACTGCAAGGCGACAAGGTCGACGGCGTGGTCATCGACCTGCGCAACAACGGCGGCGGCTCGTTGCAGGAAGCTACCGAGCTGACCAGCCTGTTCATCGACAAAGGCCCGACCGTGCTGGTGCGTAACGCAGACGGCAAAGTGGACGTGCTCGAAGACGAGAACCCTGGCGCCTTCTACAAGGGCCCGATGGCCTTGCTGGTGAACCGTCTTTCTGCCTCGGCTTCGGAGATTTTCGCTGGCGCCATGCAGGACTACCACCGCGCGTTGATTATCGGCGGCCAGACCTTCGGCAAGGGCACGGTGCAAACCATTCAGCCGCTGAACCACGGCGAACTGAAGCTGACCCTGGCCAAGTTCTACCGCGTTTCGGGCCAAAGCACCCAGCATCAGGGCGTGCTGCCTGATATCGCGTATCCGTCCATTATCGACACCAAGGAAATCGGCGAAAGCGCGCTGCCGGAGGCAATGACCTACGACACGATCAAGCCTGCGATCAAGCCTGCGGTTGACCCGTTCAAACCGTTCCTGGCGCAGTTGCAGTCGCGCCATGACGTGCGCTCGGCCAAAGACGCCGAGTTTGTGTTCATCGAAGACAAGCTCGCGCTGGCGAAAAAGCTGATGGCCGAAAAAACCGTCAGCCTTAATGAGAGCGTGCGTCGCAGCGAGCACACCGACATCGAAAATCAGCAATTGAGCATGGAAAACATCCGCCGCAAGGCCAAGGGTGAAGACCCGCTCAAAGAGCTGAAGAAAGAAGACGAAGACGCACTGCCGGTCGACGATGACAAAACCAAACCCGAAGACGACGCTTACCTGTCAGAAACCGGGCGTATTCTCATCGATTATCTGGGTCTGAGCGGTAGCGTGGCAAAGAAGTAATACGGTAGGCCTGAGTGATCAGGTGAGGCTTCATGAATTTGCTGGCGATGTAACACCATTCGTCATCAAACAGTCATGAAGCTGTCGTGAAATACGGGGCTCTGCGCTATCGCGTCGAGCCCCTTTTTCTTGCCCCGAGATTGCCATGACCGTCACTGAACAGCTGAGCGCACTGAGTTCGATTCTGGCTCATGGCGACTTGCACAGCCTGTTTCAACCGATTGTGTCGCTGTCTGAACGACGCATCCTGGGCTACGAAGCCTTGACGCGCGGCCCTTCCAACAGTTCGTTGCACTCCCCCATCAGCTTGTTTGCGGTCGCGCGGCAGGCCGGTCGTTTGAGTGAACTGGAATTGGCCTGTCGCGAATCGGCGTGTCGGCGCTTCAGTCAGCTCAAGCTTGAAGGCAAGTTGTTCCTCAATATATCTCCCGAATCGCTGCTGGAAGCCTCGCACCCGCCGGGCCGCACGCTAGAGCTGCTGGCCAGTCACGGCATCCCGCCCAGCCAGGTGGTCATCGAACTGACCGAGCAGACGCCCACCGACGACTTCGCTCTGCTGTATACCGCGCTGCATCATTACCGCGATATGGGGTTTTCCATCGCGCTGGATGACCTCGGTGCCGGTTATTCGAGCCTGCGCTTGTGGTCGGAGCTGCGCCCCGATTACGTCAAGATCGATCGGCACTTCATCGACGGCATTCACCAGGACGCGGTGAAGCGCGAGTTCGTAGGCTCCATGCTGCAAATGGCCAAGGCCTCACGAGCGCTGGTGATTGCAGAAGGAATCGAGCTGCGCGAAGAACTGGAGGTGCTGATCGATATGGGCATCGATCTGGTTCAGGGCTATTTGCTCTGCCGTCCTCACGAACAGCCTCCCCGCGATGCCCGCGCGATGCTGCCTAAGACCGACGCCAACGCCGCAAACTTGAGCGAGGAAGGCAGTGATCTGGGGGCACTGCTCAACGAGCAACCCGCCGTTTTGCAATCCACGCCCACGGCCAGCGTGCTGGAAGCCTTTCGCAAACAAGCCAACCTGAATTCGCTGGCGGTGCTCGACGAGCAGAATCAACCCGTTGGCATCGTCCATCGGCATTCCCTGTCAGACGTGCTGCTGCAACCCTTCGCCACTGAGATCTACGCGCGCAAACCGATCAGCCGGCTGATGAGCGATGATTTTCTCGCGGTGGAGCTCACGCAATCACTGCAACAGGTCAGTCGCCTGATCACCAGCCGGGCACGGCAGCGGATCGAGGAAGATTTCATCATCATGCAGAACGGCACTTACCTGGGCCTGGGCCGGGTAATAGATGTGCTGAAATTGATCACCGAACTGAAGATTCAACAGGCCCGTCACGCCAACCCGCTCACGTTGTTGCCGGGCAACGTGCCGATCCAGCAATGCCTGACACGGCTATTGCAGCAAGGGCGTGAGTCGATGATCTGCTACGTCGATATCGACAGCTTCAAGCCCTTTAATGACATCTACGGCTACGGGCGTGGCGACGAAGTGTTGTTGTGTCTGGCGCAATGCCTGAACGACCGCATTGACCCCAGCCGCGACTTCGTCGGGCACATCGGCGGGGATGACTTTCTGATGGTGCTGGGCTCGGAAGACTGGCGCAAACGCCTGAACCTGCTGCTGGAAGATTTCCAGAATCAATGCCGTCGTTTCTACCGCGCCGAGCATCTGCAGGCGGGCTGTTTTGTGGCGCTCAACCGGCAGGGCCAACGCCAGGAATTTGCGCTGCTGTCGCTGTCGATTGGGGTGGTGCATCTGCATCCGCAGGCCTGCAAGGTGCTGGACGCTAGCCAATTGGCAGAACTGGCGTCACAGGCCAAACATCACGCTAAGGACGTGCTGGGGGCGAGTATTCATGTGATTGATACAGCTGACGCGGCAATGCCCGTGTAGGAGCGCGCTTGCCCGCGAAAGCTTGTTGTCTATGAAGCATTTGCACACTGGCCCAACGCAATCGCAAGCAAGCCCGCTCCTACAG
Organism: Pseudomonas corni; assembly: GCF_057128765.1. Classification (NCBI taxonomy): domain Bacteria; kingdom Pseudomonadati; phylum Pseudomonadota; class Gammaproteobacteria; order Pseudomonadales; family Pseudomonadaceae; genus Pseudomonas; species Pseudomonas corni. The sequence goes on along the minus strand of NZ_JBSKHW010000017.1, from coordinate 70,580 downwards.
GATGGCGGGGGTTACTCGTCCTGCGAGTACTCGAACTCAAACACCCGAACCACTTCCGACGCATGCCACGACGCTGCAGCAACGCCGTCGGATGGCCCGGAAAACCGCCCCAGCCGCTCGGCACACTCGAAAAAACCGGTGCGCGGCAGGCGGCTCGCGCCCTGGCTGATAACCAGAGAACTGCGCAGCGGTTGTTCGGATTTGGCGTCCATGGCGGCGAGGTGTTCGAGGGCGGCGGTAAGAGTCAGCATCGCCGGGGTCGGCAATTGCAAGCGCTCTAGCAGCGCACGATAAGTGACCAAATGACGCTGGCGCCGTGCGAGATCCAGTTCAGCCAGCAGCCCTTCCCAGTGCTGACGGCTAATCCTCACGCTCATGACACACCTCGCCAGCCCGGGACACCCAATTCCCACGCCAGGCTGCGGCGAATGGCAGCGTCCGGAATGCGCGTGCCGTTCTCGATCAGCTCAAGGTAGGAGGGGCTGATACCGACAGTGCGAGCCAGTTGCGCAACTTCAAGGCCCTTGGCCTGCCGCAGTGGCCCCAATTGGTCCAGCCCGGGCAAATCCTCTTCGGCGGGTGCAGCACCAGCAGCGGATGGCGTAACAGCCGCGTCTCCTTCAGCGCTCGAAAGGCCGGCAGCCCTAAGTAGCGACTGATACTGCGCCCATGGCAGCACTGCGTATTCTGGCTCTCCATCACGAGATATGACCTGAAGATCCATAAAACCCCCTGTAGGACAGCAACTTATTGCACGTAGGCTTTTTCTTTTCTATGGCCGCATCTTAACAGCGGATGCAAACCATATATTCCTGCTATTTCAATTCTCGTGGGAGCGGACCTGTCCGCGAATGCAATCAGCCAGACACCAGAGATCCGTGCGCCCCGTGGCCCCTTAGCGGACAGGTCCGCTCTCACATGGACGCGTTAATCCCAACACTTCCTCAATCCGTGGATTTTTCCTGCTCCAGCAACTTTGGATTGGCAGGCAAACGCTCAACGACTGCCAATTTCTCCGGGCTTTGCTTGGCGCGCCAGGCCCTGAATGCATCAAGCTCGACATTCAGACTTTTCATGACCCAAGCCAGCACGGCGATATCGTCGAGCATGCCCAGCCCCGGAATCCAGTCCGGAATGGCATCAAGCGGGCTGAGGAAGTACATCAGCCCCGCCACTATCGACAGAATCGCTTTGGGGCTGATCGCGCGGTACTCACCGCGCCAGTACGCCAGACACAATGCTTGCAGCAGTTTGAGGTCATCCTTGAGCTTACCCAACCGATTCGCCTCGCCCGCACCCTTGCGGGCGACAGCAAACAGCAACGTCGGCAAACGGCCCGCTGCCATCAGGCGTCGAGCCATCGGCAGGTAACGGATTAAATTCCAGGGTGCTTTCATGCTCACTCCAGGTGCCTATAAACGAGCTATTGAAAAAAATGCCATGCCGGTATACGGCTGCCATGCACACCAAAATGTTATCCACACAAGTTGTGGATAACCTTGTGAACAGAGGCGTTTTTCCGCGCTGAAACCCCCGTTCTACTGGGCTTTAACTTAGATCGCGCGTTTTTTACTCACATAATTAAACGCAAAAAATCATTGACTTAGGCCTATCCCGAGACTAGCCAGAGCCTGAAACGAGACGATCGTTGGATCGTCGGACAATCCCCGCGCTCCGCACGTCGGTCAACGATATTGGGACTGTGTGCGAAAGGCTGGGTTCGTTCTGTTTATCGCAGATACAAAAATGCCCCGTAAAACGGGGCATCTTGTTCAAGACCTGATCGATGAATCGATTACTTCTTGGCGGCAGGTTTAGCCGGTGCAGTCTCTTCTTGCTCTTCGTCGTCTGTTGCTGCAGCGCCTGCTGCGGCTTCATTGGCGACGGCTGCCGGATCTTTGATCGCCAGCAGTTCCAGATCGAATACCAGCACCGAGTTGGCCGGGATCATCGGGCTTGGGCTCTGAGCGCCGTAAGCCAGATCGCTAGGAATGTAGAGCTTGACCTTCTCGCCTACGTGCATCAGTTGCAGGCCTTCGACCCAACCCGGGATCACGCCGCTTACCGGCAGATCAATCGGGCTGCCGCGCTCTACCGAGCTGTCGAAGACTTTGCCGTCAGTCAGCTTGCCTTCGTAGTGAACGGTCACAACGTCGGTAGGCTTAGGCTGAGGGCCGTCGGCTTTCTTGATGATTTCGTATTGCAGACCGGAAGCAGTGGTAGTGACTTCCTTACGCTTGGCGTTTTCTTCGAGGAACTTCTTGCCGGCGGCTGCCGACTCTTCGCTCATCTTGGCCATGCGCTCTTCAGCACGTTTTTGCAGATCGCCGAACGCTGCTACCAGTTCGTCGTCTTTGAGTTTCTGTTCTTTCTTGCCAACGGCGTCTTCGATACCCAGCGCTACCGCTTTGGAATCCAGATCGTCCATACCTTCCTGAGCCAGGCTTTTGCCCATGTTCAGACCGATACCGTAGGAGGCTTTTTGCGCCGGAGTTTTCAGCTCGACGGTGCTGGCTTGTTTGTCGCAACCTGCGAGTACCAGACCGACCAGGGCTATCGCCGCTGCCAACCGATGCTGTTTCATGCTAATTCCTTGTTCATGCGCCAATAGGGCAAACGAGTAAAGCCGCGAGCTTATCAGGCCGCCGCGATCAATGGCTACCGGCATGAGAGGGAGAAAAGGAAGATAAGTTCAGGTATCCAAAGGTTTTCTTGTTTGATCGAGAAAGTCGTTCAGTCGGGGTTCAGGAGGGAAGCGAAAATCCATGTCGCGGACAGCTTTTTATAGCTCGTTGAACGCAGGACATGCCGCGATGGTTGCCATTTTCCCCATAAAGCGCTTTCGCCAGAGCGATTTGTGACCGCTTCGTCCAGTCCGTTGCACGTACATTGACTCTCCAGAGGCGGTCCCATGGCTGCGACGCAAAGCCCGGGCTCCATTCTTGAAAGCTGCCAACCCACGGGAGTCCCCTTTATGAATGCCATCCGCACCTTCCAATTGACGAGCCTGGCCCTGTTGACCGGTTGCAGCACGCTTGCCTTCGCTGAAGACATTACCTTCGTCTCTCAGGGCGGGGCGTATCAGGAGGCCCAAAGCAAGGCGATCCTGGAACCAGCTGCAAAAAAGCTTGGGCTGACGCTCAAACAGGACAGCTCGCCCAAGGCATACCCGATCATCAAAACTCAGGTGGAAAGCGGCAAAGTCAGCTGGGACGTTGTCGATCTGCCGACCGGCGACTGCATTCGCGGGGAGCAGGAAGGCCTGTTCGAGAAGCTCGAATTGTCGCTGATTCCAAACGCGGCGCAATTACCTGCCGATCTCAAGGACGACTACAGCGTGGGCTACATCAGCTACTCCACCGTGCTGGCGTATCGCACCGATGCCTTCAAGAACAAGCCAGCGCCCAAGACTTGGGCGGACTTCTGGGACACCGACAAATTCCCCGGTCAGCGCGCGCTGCGCAATCTGCCGCGCCCGACCCTTGAAATCGCTTTGATGGCTGATGGCGTGCCAGCCGACAAGCTGTATCCGCTGGATGTAGACCGGGCCTTCAGAAAACTTGAGCAGATCAAACCGCACATCGCGACCTGGTGGACCTCGGGCGGGCAATCGGCGCAGCTGATCAGCGACGGCGAAGTGGACATGATCCAGGCCTGGAACGGACGCATCACGGCAGTGCAGGCAGACGGTGCCCCGGTAGCGTTCGACTATAACCAGGGCGTGCTGGAAACCAATTCGCTCTGCGTGCTCAAAGGCTCGCCCCACAAGGTCGCCGCGATGAAGTTCGTCAACGAAGCCATCGACGCGAAGCTGCAAGCCGCGTTACCGCTGGCCATCGATTATGGCCCGCTTAACCCTGAAGCGTTCAAGACCGGCATCATTCCCCAGGAGCGGGTCTCCAAACTGCCATCAGCGCCGGAGAACATCTCACGCCAGGCCTTGCTGTCAGCCAAATGGTGGGCTTCTCAAGATGGCGTGAAAGCGGAAGAGCGCTGGCTGGCATTCGTGCAGAAAAAATAGGTTCTCAACCCTGTAGGAGCCAACTCGTTTGCGAGCCGAGATAACTCGAAGGTGCAGAAACACCGCCTCGCGAACTGGCTCCCTCCCACAGACGCTGCGCGATAAGCCGGTCAGGTCCGGCCCTGGGGCCCCAACGCAGGACATGCCGTCAGCCGGGCCGATTACGCAATAAACCACTTCCCGGCGGTGCATTTACGACCGCTTCATTTTTCGACATCTCGCTACATTAGGACCCATAGGCCGCCAAAGAGCCGCTTGCCAAGCTCGTTTGCAGAACCTGCCCCATCTTCGGGAGTCCTCACATGACAACACGCACACCACGCGCTTTTCATTTTGCGAGCCTGGGAGTTGGTTTCGGCAAGACCCACGGCGTCATCAGTGGCTGGGCAACTTCCAGCCCGCAGCAGTGACGGGGGCAGAACATGCCCAATGCATACCTGACCAAAGCCCTGCCTGAATCCGGCAACGCCCCGCATCAGTCGCCACTGACCAACAGCCACGCGCTGGCCCGTGAAGAGCGCAAAGAAAACACCTCGATGCTGTTGCTGCTCACCCCGGCGCTGATCATGGTGGTTGTGCTGCTGATCCTTCCGATGTGCTGGCTGGCGTTTCAGTCGGTGCAGACCGAAGAAGGCTTTTCCTTTGCCAACTACACCCGCATCTTTCAGGAACGCATTTATTGGGACACCTTCGTCCTGACCTTCAAGATCAGCTTCATCGTCACGGTGCTGTCGATTTTCATGGGGTTCCCGATTGCCTACGCCGCTTCGCGTCTGCACGGCTTCTGGGCGAACCTGATCCTGATCTGCGTCATCATCCCCTTCTGGACCAGCGTGCTGGTGCGCTCCTACGCCTGGCTGGTGTTGCTGCAACGCCGGGGCCTGGTCAACCAGACGCTGATTGATCTGGGGATCATCGACCAACCGCTAAACCTGATGCACAACACCACCGGCACCGTGATCGGCACCTTGCACGTGATGCTGCCGTTCATGGTGCTGCCGTTGTACTCGGTGATGAAGAAGATTCCGCAGGATTTGATGCAGGCCTCCGAAAGCCTCGGCGCCAAGCCGTTCTATACCTTTCGCCGGGTGTTCCTGCCGATGGCCGCGCCGGGGATCATGGCCGGTTCCATTCTGGTTTTCGTGATCTGCCTGGGCTTTTTCATTACCCCGGAACTGCTGGGAGGCGGACGCACGATCCTGGTGTCGATGCTGGTGCAACGCAACGTTGAGCTGTACCACGCCTGGGGCGCCGCGAGCGCAGTAGGTCTGGTGTTGCTGCTGGTGGTGTTCCTGATTTTCTGGGGCATCAACAAGTTCATCCCTATCGAACGCATCCTGGGAGCACGCTGAATGAAACTGCTTGCCAACCTGCGCCAGGTACGCGTCTCGCACCTGCTGTTCACCCTGGTGGTAGCGGCGATTCTGCTGTACCTGATTTTGCCGGTGCTGATCGTGGTCCCGATGTCATTCTCCGAAGCGCGCTTCCTGCAGTTCCCGCCCAAGGAGTTTTCCTTGCGCTGGTACGAAGCCTTCTTTAACAGCGCCGAATGGATGTCGGCGGCGCGGGTCAGCCTGATCACAGCGTTTGTGACCACACTGGTCAGCCTGCCCATCGGCATGGCGGCGGCCTATGCGATCAACAGCTCCAGCCTGAAGGTCGTGCGCACGCTGCAAATCATTCTGCTGCTGCCAATGATGGTGCCGATAATCCTCATCGCGGCGGGGGTGTTTTTCGTCTACGCCCGTGTCGGCCTGATCAGCACCATGACTGGCCTGATCCTGGCGCACATCATGCTGGCGCTGCCCTACGTGATCATCGCCCTGCTGGCGGGGCTGCGTAACTTTGACATGTCTCAGGAAATGGTCGCGCGCAGCCTGGGCATGAATCGCTTTAGGGCATTCATGGCCGTGACCCTGCCGCAAATCAAGCCAAGCCTGGTGTCGGCAACGTTGTTCGCGTTCATCACCTCGCTGGATGAAACGGTGGTGGCGCTGTTCATTTCCGGTGGCGACAACCAGACCCTGACCAAACGCATGTTCACCGCACTGCGCGACGAAATCGACCCGACGATTGCTGCGATCAGTTCGATCCTGATATTGGCGTCCCTGCTGCTGGTGGTGATCGCCGGGCGTAACAAGCAGGGTTGATCGCTGGAACACGATCTTTGTAGGAGCGCGCTTGCCCGCGAAGGCTTGGGTATTGCCAACACAATCCCGTCGCCTGACAGATTGTTCATGGGCCGGCGCGCTCCTGATCCCTGCACCTGCACCTGCACCTGCACCTGCACGAGCCCAGCACAGCCTGCCGCCATCCGCTGCAATTCAGCATCTATCACCCGTCCAACCGCTCATCTCGGCATCGATGGCAAGGCGCAGGTTTTTACAATTGATCCATCGTCAGAACTCTCAAGGCCCCCTGATCATGTTGAAAACCACACTGCGTGACCCCTCTCTTTTCGTCGAGCGCGCCTATGTCAACGGCGTCTGGATCGACGCCGATGATGGCGCGACCCTGGACGTCACCAATCCGGCAGACGGCAGCGTGATTGCCCGGGTGCCAGCGCTGCAGGCGGCCGAAACACGCCGCGCCATTGCAGCGGCCGAGGCGTGTTTCATCACGTGGCGGGAAGTCCCGGCAGCCGAGCGCGCGCGACTGCTGGAAGTGTGGTTCGGCCTGATTATGGAAAACCAGGAAGACCTGGCGCTGATCATGACCGCCGAACAGGGCAAGCCGCTGAGTGAATCAAGGGGCGAGATTGCCTACGGCGCCAGCTTCGTCAAATGGTTCGCCGAAGAAGCCCGTCGTATCTACGGCGACACCATCCCCTCCCCCGCAGCCGACCGACGCATTCTGGTGCTCAAACAACCGATTGGCGTGGTAGCGGCCATCACACCGTGGAATTTCCCCAACGCCATGATCACCCGCAAATGCGCCCCCGCGCTGGCGGCGGGTTGCCCGGTGTTGGTCAAGCCTTCGGAAATGACCCCGCTGTCAGCCCTGGCCCTGGCCGTGCTCGCGGAACGCGCCGGTATTCCCGCAGGAGTGTTCAACGTCCTCACGGGCCTGCCCGCTGGCGTGGGTGGCGAAATGACCAGCAATCCGGCCGTGCGCAAGCTGTCCTTCACCGGCTCCACCCGCGTCGGCCAACTGCTGATGAGCCAGTGCGCCTCGACCATCAAACGCCTGAGCCTTGAGCTGGGCGGCAACGCCCCATTCATCGTGTTCGACGACGCCGATCTGGACCTGGCGATTGCCGGCGTCATGCAAAGCAAATTTCGCAACGCCGGACAGACCTGCGTGTGCGCCAACCGCATCCTGGTGCAGGACGGTATTTACGAGCGGTTTGCCGAGCGCTTGAGCGCGGCGGTTGCCGGACTGAAGGTCGGGGATGGCCTGCAAGAAGGTGTGACCATCGGCCCCTTGATCAATGCAGCGGCGGTGGACAAAGTCGCGCGACACATCGGCGACGCCCTGGAAAAAGGTGCCAGCGTGGTGATCGGCGGCGCGCCTGAAGGCAACGGTCTATACGTGCAGCCTACGGTGCTGCGCGATGCCAACGCCGACATGCTGCTGGCGAGCGAAGAAACCTTCGGCCCGGTTGCCCCACTGTTCCGGTTCAAGGATGAAGCCCAGGCGCTGGCTCTGGCCAACGCGACGCCCTATGGCTTGGGCGCTTATTACTTCACCCAGGACATGCGCCGCGCCTGGCGTGTCGGCGAGCGTCTGGAGTTCGGCATGGTCGGCCTCAACACCGGCATCATCTCGATGGAAGTGGCGCCGTTCGGCGGCATGAAGCAATCGGGCACTGGCCGCGAAGGCTCAAAATACGGCCTGGACGAATTCCTCGAAATCAAGGCATGGCACATCGGCGGTCTCGGCTAAGAACAGTCCCGACCAAGGAACGCGCAGAGTCTGTGGCACCGCCACCGCCGGGCAGCACATCGTGTTTTCCTGGCGGCCCAAAACGGCACGAACACGGCCATCGGCTGTGTTCAGATGGATGCAGACACTTCGGGCAATCCCCCGTTCTGCAAAGGAGGACGCTTCATGAATTTCACTGAAGGTTTTGAATCAGTCAGCGTCAATCAGGTGTGCAAGCAGTACGGCAGTCTGAACGCCTTGACCAATGTGAGCCTGAAGGTTGAAGCGGGGGAATTCATGTCGCTGCTCGGTCCCTCCGGCTCCGGCAAAACCACGTTATTGAGCATTCTGGGCGGCTTCATCCGGGTCAGTTCGGGAAGCATTTATTTCGGCGAGCGTGACGTCACCCTGATGCCGCCGCACAAGCGTGAAATCGGTGTAGTGTTTCAGAATTACGCGCTGTTCCCGCACATGACGGTCGGTGAAAACGTGGCATTCCCGCTACGCGCTCGCGGAGAAAATGCCGCCAAAAGTCGCGACCGGGTCAAGCAGGCGTTGGCCACCGTTGAACTGACCGGCTACGAGAATCGCTCGATTGCCGCGTTGTCCGGTGGCCAGCGCCAGCGTGTCGCGCTGGCCCGGGCGATTGTCTTCGAACCCAAGCTGATTCTGATGGACGAGCCCTTGTCCGCCCTGGACAAGCAACTGCGTGAAACCATGCAGATCGAGTTGCGCGCGCTGCACAAGCGTCTGGGCGCCACCATGATTTACGTGACCCACGACCAGCGCGAAGCCCTGACCATGAGTGACCGGATTGCGATCATGCGCGGCGGGCAGCTGGTGCAAGTGGACACGCCACGTCGGCTGCACGATCACCCCTCCGATGATTTCGTCGCCAGCTTCATCGGCGAAAGCACACTGGTGCCCTTGCAGCGCAGCGAAAGCGGCCTGACCCTCGGCAGCACCGCGCTGCGCACTACACGTCCGGTGCCGCCGTCGGGCGATGTATTCCTGGCGCTGCAATCAGAGAAATTGCTGATCGATAACGAGACCTCCGGACCTGAATGGAATCGCCTGCGCGGGCGGGTGTCGGACATCGTGTTCCAGGGTGAAAGCCTGAAAGTGTTCGTCGATCTTGAAGGTGGCCCGACCGTCAGCCTGCGCCAGCCCAGCCACCATGAAGGCAACCTGAGCCTGCCACCGATCGGCTCGCCGATGATGATGCGCCTGCACCCGGAAGACACCATCGTCGTGCCGCGAGCCAGTGCTTGATGCGATTGTTGTGATCACTCCCATGCAGCTCAACGATCAACCGGTTTTGTAAGAGATCCCCGTCGTCCAGACACTGCGCTTACGCGCCTCAAACTCGGATATCTCTGGCGCTGGTGATTCTGGCCGCAGGCCGTAGGAGCCTGAGCGGATATCTTCGGCGCTGATGATTCTGGCCGGAGGCCGTAGGAGCCTGACTTGTCGGCGATCTGCCGGGAACCGGCAGTAACAACTGTGTACGCGGTGTGTCTGCCATGCCGAGGGGTCAGGTTTGGGGTCGCTGCGCAACCCATCGTCGGCAAGCCGGACGCCTACGCCCTGCGGGCAGAAGCAACTTGGCGGAGAAACGCGGATATCTCTGGCGCTGGTGATTCTGGCCGCAGGCCGTAGGAGCCTGACTTGTCGGCGATCTGCCGGGAACCGGCAGCAAATTCTGAGCACGCGGTGTGTCTGGCATACAGAGGGGTCAGGTTTTGGGGCCGCTGCGCACCCCATCGTCGGCAAGCCGGACGCCTACGCCCTGCGGGCAAAAGCAGATTGGCGGAGAAACTCGGATATCTCTGGCGCTGGTGATTCTGGCCGGAGGCCGTAGGAGCCTGACTTGTCGGCGATCTGCCGGGAACCGGCAGTAACAACTGTGTACGCGGTGTGTCTGCCATGCCGAGGGGTCAGGTTTGGGGTCGCTGCGCAACCCATCGTCGGCAAGCCGGACGCCTACGCCCTGCGGGCAGAAGCAACTTGGCGGAGAAACGCGGATATCTCTGGCGCTGATGATTCTGGCAGCAGGCCGTAGGAGCCTGAGCGGATATCTTCGGCGCTGATGATTCTGGCCGGAGGCCGTAGGAGCCTGACTTGTCGGCGATCTGCCGGGAACCGGCAGTAACAACTGTGTACGCGGTGTGTCTGCCATGCCGAGGGGTCAGGTTTGGGGTCGCTGCGCAACCCATCGTCGGCAAGCCGGACTCCTACGCCCTGCGGGCAGAAGCAGGTTGGCGGAGAAACGCGGATGTCTCTGGCGCTGGTGATTCTGGCCGCAGGCCGTAGGAGCCTGACTTGTCGGCGATCTGCCGGGAACCGGCAGTAACAGGTGTGTACGCGGTGTGTCTGCCATGCCGAGGGGTCAGGTTTTGGGGTCGCTGCGCAACCCATCGTCGGCAAGCCGGACGCCTACGCCCTGCGGGCAGAAGCAACTTGGCGGAGAAACGCGGATATCTCTGGCGCTGATGATTCTGGCCGCAGGCCGTAGGAACCTGACTCGTCGGCGATCTGCCGGGAACCGGCAGTAACAACTGTGTACGCGGTGTGTCTGCCATGCCGATGAGTAGGTTTGGGGCCGCTGCGCACCCCATCGTCGGCAAGCCGGACTCCTACGCCCTGCGGGCAGAAGCAGGTTGGCGGAGCTATTGAAATCAACGTCATGCTTCTTGATTGATGACCGAGAGCTTGCACGGGCTCCCGCAGAGCAAACACCCGCCGCAGTCGATTATTTCGTCCCTCCCCCGCAAAACAGTCGATCACAGCGCTGACGTCTGCAACTTCAGCGCTTGTGGTTCCAGCCAATCCTTATCCTGATCACATAAGCCGCCAGCCTGGCGTTACGGAGATCGAGATGAATTCTGCATTGACTGAAAACCAGCGCCTGCTCGCCCTGCGCGACCAACATGTCCCGCGCGGTATCGCCACGGCCCATCCGGTGGTGGCCGCGCGTGCCGAGGGCGCGCAGTTGTGGGATGTGGACGGCAAGCGTTACCTGGATTTCGTCGGTGGCATCGGCGTACTGAACGTTGGCCACTGTCACCCGCGTGTGGTGGAAGCGGTGCGCCGGCAAGTGGGCGAAATCTCCCACGCCAGCTTTCAGGTGGCGGCTTACCAGAACTACATCGAGGTCGCAGCGCGCCTCAACAAAATGATCGGCGGCGATGAGCACTATAAAAGTGTGCTGTTCACGTCCGGCGCCGAAGCGGTGGAAAACGCAATCAAGATCGCGCGCGGTCACACCAATCGCACCGGCGTGATTTCATTTCGCGGCGGCTTCCACGGGCGCACCCTGCTGGGCGTGACACTGACCGGCATGAGCCAGCCGTACAAGCAGAACTTCGGTCCGTTCCCGGCCGAGATCTACCACGCGACCTACCCCAACGCGTATCGCGGGATCAGCAGCGACGACGCGCTGGCCGAGCTCGATGAACTGTTCGCCACCGACGTTGCGCCCGATCGGGTGGCCGCAATCATCATCGAACCGGTGCAGGGTGATGGCGGTTTCCTCCCGGCGCCGAAAGCTTTTCTGCAAGCCCTGCGTGAACGCTGCACTCAGCACGGGATTGTGCTGATCCTCGATGAAATCCAGACCGGTTTTGGTCGCACCGGCACGATGTTCGGCTTTCAGCACGCCGACATCCAGCCGGACTTGGTGACAGTCGCCAAGAGTCTGGCAGGTGGCATGCCATTGTCCGCCGTCGTCGGGCGCGCCGAGATCATGGACGCACCGACACCGGGCGGTCTGGGCGGCACTTATGGCGGCAACGCGGTGGCTTGTGCTGCGGCGCTGGCGGTGATGGACGTATTCGAGGAGCAGGATCTGCTGGGCCAGGGTGAGAAACTGGCGGCGCAGTTGCGCGAGGGCCTTCTGGCGTTGCAAGCACGCTTCCCGCGGATCGGCGAAGTGCGAGGCCTGGGCTTCATGCTGGCAATCGAGATGATCGCCGCAGATGGCAAAAACCGACCCGATGCGGCATTGGCGCAGAAGGTCATCGATGAGGCGCGCAACGCCGGGCTGCTGGTGATCAAGTGCGGCGTACACCGCAACGTGTTGCGCTTCCTCGCTCCGCTGGTAACCACCCCGGAGCAGATCGCTGAAGCCCTGATGATGCTAGAAAAAGCGCTGACGGCTGCCTGCTGAAATCGCATGCGGCACGCCCCTTCTGCGTCGCAATATCGAGCCCGACCTGCGTACAGCGTCGGGCATCGGCTTTATTCATGACGGAGCCTAAACGCTTCACTCAGGAGCTAATGATGAAAGTCACCCAGTACAGGGCATTGGGATTTTCCTTCGGCACCCTGGTTGATCGGGAACGGGGCATTCTTGAAGGCCTGCGACCGCTGGCAGTGCAACAAAAACCGGTCACCAGCGACGAGCAATTATTGAGTGCTTATCGACAGATGGCCGATGAGCTTGCCAGCACTGGATCACAGGTCAGTCCCAGGGCATTTCACGGGGAGTTGTATCAGCGTCTGGCGCATCAATTGCATATCATCCCGGGCTGGGATGAAAGTGTGGCATTCAGTAGCTCATCGTCCCAATGGCCCATATTTGAAGATGCTCCAGGTGCCTTGCAGTACCTGAGCAAGTTTTACCGTTTGATACTGATTGCCCCGCCCCACGGCACCGATGCGCACTCATTGACCAGCCGGTTACCCGTTGCGTTTGACGCGATTATCGAACCCAGCAGCCAGGATTGGCACACCAGTCTGGAAATCGCACTCAACGGCCTGGGACTGGAGCGATCGGAACTGTTACCCGTACGCAGTACCGAAACCGATGACCCGTGGAACCTGCGGGTGGATTTCCCGGTATGTACGTTGCGTCGAGGTCACAGCCAGCCCTGGAATCACTCACCGCAGGCAATGGACGGCAAGCGTTGTGAGTACGCCAGCCTCGCGGACCTTGCCCACGCACATCAAAAGGCACTGCACGCCTGACCGTGACGGCCCTGGATTTGACATTGCGAGGATTGAACGATGGACGCTGCAACGAAGCTGGATCGTATCGATATCAACATCCTGGTCCAACTGCAGAAAGACGGGCGCATGACCAACGTCAGCCTCGCCGAAGCCGTCGGCCTGTCGCCCAGCCCCTGCCTGCAACGCGTCAAGCGCCTGGAATCGGCAGGCTATATCAGCGGCTATGAAGCCCACGTCAACCTGGCCAAATTCGCTAACTCGGTAACCGTATTCACCGAAGTCACCCTGTCTGACCATAAGCGTTCGGACTTCGTGAAATTCGAATCGAGCATCCGTAACATCGATGAAGTGCTCGAATGCCATTTGATCAGCGGTGGTTACGATTACCTGGTGCGCTTTCTGTGCAGTAGCATTCAGCACTATCAGGAACTGATGGAGTCGATCCTCGACAAGAACATCGGCATCGAAAAATACTTCAGCTACATCGTCATCAAATCACCGGTGATCAAAAGCACCGTGCCGTTGCGCAGCCTGGTCAGGGCGGTTTGATCCCCACGTACAGGCGCCAATCGCGAACGCCAACCCAAATCACAAAATCGCGAAACGCTACACCCATCGCGATTCGCGAATCGACAACCCCAATCGCGAATCGCGAGACGCCAACCCTGTAGGAGCGTACGAGCACCGCGAGGCCGCGATCTGGCGCGCAGCGGCAGCAAAACGCGATCACGCGGTCTATCTGCTGAAACCGTGGTCGTGTGGTTTGGGGCCGCTTCGCTGCCCATCGCGAACAAGTTCGCTCCTACAGGGATTTGCGTATACCGACACTGCTCGATCCAATCGCCATTCAGAATTTCCGCATACCGACACTGCTCGAGCCAATCACCAATCCTGTAGGAGCGCACGAGCACCGCGAGGCCGCGATCTGGCGCGCAGCGGCAGCAAAACCCGATCACGCGGTTTATCTGCTGAAACCGTGGTCGTGTGGTTTGGGGCCGCTTCGCGACCCATCGCGAACAAGTTCGCTCCTACAGGGATTTGCGCATACCGACACTGCGCGAGCCAATCACCATTCAGAATTTGCGCATACCGACACTGCGCGATCCAATCGCCGATCCTGTAGGAGCGTACGAGCACCGCGAGGCCGCGATCTGGCGCGCAGCGCCAGCAAAACCCGATCACGTGGTCTATCTGCTGAAACCGTGGTCGTGTGGTTTGGGGCCGCTTCGCTGCCCATCGCGAACAAGTTCGCTCCTACAGGGATTTGCGCATACCGACACTGCTCGATCCAACCGCCATTCAGAATTTCCGCATACCGACACTGCGCGAGCCAATCGCCGATCCTGTAGGAGCGTACGAGCACCGCGAGGCCGCGATCTGGCGCGCAGCGGCAGCAAAACGCGATCACGCGGTCTATCTGCTGAAACCGTGGTCGTGTGGTTTGGGGCCGCTTCGCTGCCCATCGCGAACAAGTTCGCTCCTACAGGGATTTGCGTATACCGACACTGCTCGATCCAATCGCCATTCAGAATTTCCGCATACCGACACTGCGCGAGCCAATCGCCGATCCTGTAGGAGCGCACGAGCACCGCGAGGCCGCGATCTGGCGCGCAGCGGCAGCAAAACCCGATTACGCGGTTTATCTGCTGAAACCGTGGTCGTGTGGTTTGGGGCCGCTTCGCTGCCCATCGCGAACAAGTTCGCTCCTACAGGGATTTACGTATACCGACACTGCGCGATCCAATCGCCAACCCTGTAGGAGCGTACGAGCACCGCGAGGCCGCGATCGGCTGCGCAGCAGTCGTGAAACTGACTCAGGATGATGAAGAAACGCCTACCTGCCGATGACATCAAGAAATTGCTGCCAGCCCGCCGCCAGACGAACGCCAGGGGCGCGGAAAGCATGCAGTGGAATGGGCTTGAATTTCTCGCCCGACATCAACGCCAGCTCGACTTTCTTGCCTGCCGTCATTGCCGACAGTTGCTGGCCCATCCAGGTCGACATCGCCACCCCGCCGCCGTTGTAACCGATGGCGTAGAAGCTGCGGTCATCGAGTTGTCCGGCGTGGGGCAGGTAATCCAGAGTCATGGCTACCAGGCCTGACCAGCGAAACTCGATCTTGTAATCGCGCAGCACCGGAAACACTTCGCCCATGCTGCGCTGTAAAGTGCGGAATGCACTTTCCGAATCGTTTTTGCCAAAAGCGCCACGACCACCAAAGATCAAGCGATCCCCCACCACGCGGAACCAGCGCAGCATGCGTTTGGTGTCTCCACACACCTGACCGCCGGGCATGATCGCAGCCAGCACGTGAGCCGGGAGGGATTGCGTGGCAATAATCGCGCTGCGAAACGGAATCAGCCGACGGTGCAAGGTATCCGTGGCCTGCGTTTGATCCGAATAACCGTTGGTGGCGTAAATCACTTGCCGAGCGCTGACCCGCCCCTGAGGCGTCTGCACAATGACGCGCTCGCCTTCGTGACGCACCTGTTGGGCCGGACTGTTGATGTACATCTTCACGCCACGATCATGCAGGCTTTGGGCGATCCCGCGGGCGTAATTCAATGGATGAATGCCGCCTGCCTTGGGCGTCAACAGGCCGCCATGAAAGATCGTCGACCCGGTCATTTCGCGCACCTGTTCAGCACTGATCATCACTGACGATGCGCCACCGGTTTCACGCTTGATCCAGTTCGCCGTCGACTCCAGTCCGCTAAGGGCATGGACGCTATGCGCAGCAGCAATGTGCCCGCCCATATGCAGGCGCGCTTCGCTCAAGCCCAGGGTGTCGATCATCTCGACCAAGCTGTCCACCGCCGCGTATCCGGTGCGGTACATCTGCAGCGCGGTATCGCGCCCAAAGCGCGCCATCAGCGTGGGAAAACCGACGCGAAATTTGGGCGACACCACGCCACCGTTGCGCCCGCTTGCACCCCACGCCAGGGTATTGGCCTCGAGGATCAACGGCTCCCGACCGCTTAACGCAATGTGATGCGCCGCCGCCAATCCGGTGTAACCGGCGCCGATGATCACCACGTCACACTGCCGCTCTCCTTCGAGCGATTGCAGCGCCGGTGAAGGTTGGGCGGTCGCCGCCCACAAGCTCTGAACAGTCATGGACGGCTTCCGGCTAAAAAGAAGAACAGCGCTTGCGGACAGGTCCGGGGGCCGAGGTCATCAACCCAGTTCTTTTTCCACTGCGTCGGCCAGTTGCGCCAGCGAAGTGAAGTGGTAATGCGGCTCGGTGCGCTCGGATTCCAGCGTGCCGCCGGTGCCCTTCTGCGCGAAGCGACGCTCGATCCAGCAGGTTTGGTAACCCAGACGCATGGCCACGCCGATGTCGTGATATTGGCTCTGAGCAACGTGGAGGATGTTTTCGAACAGAATGCCTTGAGTCGCCAGCACGCCACGGGTGTAGGCGAAAAACTGTGGATCGGGCTTCTCGAAACGTACATCGTCAACCGTCACCCGGACATCGAACGGCTCATCGAGGGTCTTGGCCATGTGGTTCAGTGCCCAGACTTGCGAATTGGTGGTGGCGACCAGTTTGAAATGCTTGCGCAGCCGTTTGAGCGCTTCGATGGAATCCGGAAAGGCCGGGAAGTTCTTCACCGCCTGAGCCAGGCCCTTGGCGTATTCGTCGCTGTCCGGCAGGCCCAGTTTTGCCGCGATAACGTGGTAGCAACGCTCCAGATCGTCAGGCCACCAGCCCGAATCAGTCTGCGCCCGTGCCTCGCGGTACGCTTTGAGGATGTCATCGTCCGTGCAGGCTTTACCCGCCTCACCCGCCACCTCACGAACGTGAGCGAGAATGCCGGCTTCGAAATCGATCAGGGTACCGACGACGTCGAACGTCAGGGCTTTGAACTGCTTGAATGACATAGGGCGCTCCGCAGGGTATTCATGAGGATGAAGCAATCTGGGTCTGGCCCCATTATCTTCCCGTGTCCTCGTGCAATATTCTGTTTTAGCAGCGCCTCGGGGCATAACCTACTGTTTTTTTACACGTCACGACACACCGTGCTCAATTGGCCGATTCAATCAGTGCAGCGAGCCCCAAATGAGGGTAAAGCCCGTCGACTTCTGCGATGTCTGCACGCATTTCCTCAATGATCCAGTCACGTACGTTTTCCACTACCGGACGCATGGGACGGTTGCCAGGCGAGACCAGACAACAGCGCCGTGAAGTCATTTTCACCTGCTCGGCGGCGGGCACCAGTTCACCCTTTTTCAGGGAATTGGACACCACGTTCAGCCAGCCCAATGCCATGCCCTGACCCAGCAAAGCCGCTTGCACGACAACCGCATAATCGGAAAAAACCAAAGCATTTTCAGACCGACCGGAACACAGAAAAGCGTCGGCCCAACCACGGTCCTGATTGTCCATGCTGATGAGCGTCGGGGCCTGTTTTTTGACCGGGTCCTGGAGGATTTGACAGAGATAACGAGAGGTACAGACCGGCAGGGTGATTTCCGGAATAACCACTGTATCCGTGGCTTTCAGGCTGATCGATTCGACGTAGCGCATGCCAAGATCGACATCGACCAGGGGGCCGCCGATCCTGCCGGACATAAGCTGATAACGCATATCGACAGTGGGGAAACGCTCACTAAAACGGCTCATGCGCGGCATCAGCCAGTGGGTGGTGAAGGCCGTTGAAACCGAGAGCGTGACGGTTTCGATCCCCGTGGCGCGGGACTCGATTTCGCTGATCGCCGACTCGATGGTGCTGAAGCCTTCCTGCACCCTGCGATACAAAATACTGCCGCTTTCGGTGAGCCGCGCACCACCGCGAACACGCTCGAACAACTGCACGCCCAAGTGCTCTTCGAGACGCGAA
This sequence comes from Pseudomonas corni, assembly GCF_057128765.1. Lineage (NCBI taxonomy): Bacteria > Pseudomonadati > Pseudomonadota > Gammaproteobacteria > Pseudomonadales > Pseudomonadaceae > Pseudomonas > Pseudomonas corni. Next base: position 52,903 of record NZ_JBSKHW010000017.1, on the reverse strand, counting down.
AGCATACGGCTGACGGCCGGTTGACTGACGCACAATTCATCCGCCGCCCGGGTGAAGCTGCCACAACGCGCAGCAGCTTCAAAGACGAACAGGGAACTGGAACTGGGAAGTTTTCTGCGTAAATTAGACATGACCTGAGCTTATGCCTGACACAACTATTAGTAAATTGCCGGATGCAAAATAGCGCGCTTATTCTTGCGAGCGACCGAGTGTACTTTTTCACCTGAATCGAACGCCCCGGCGTGCGCGCTCAGCCACTTCCGCCTGCCCCGAGAGAACGTGCCTTTTATGCAGAACGCCCTGAAGTTTTATATCGATGGTCAGTGGGTCGAGCCCTTCGGGACAGAGCGACTGCCCGTCATCAATCCGGCGACCGAGCAAGCCTTCACGCACATTGCCATGGGTAATCAGGCAGATGTCGATGCCGCTGTCATGGCCGCCAAACGTGCTTTTCCGGCATTCGCACGGACCTCGCCGCAAGAGCGCAAAGCACTGCTGGCGCGGGTGCTTGAGGTTTTCCTGAAGCGCTACGACGAGATCGCCCAGGCCATCCTCAACGAAGTGGGTGCGCCCCAAGCGCTTTCACGGGACTGGCAGGCCGGGATCGGCAAGTTTCATCTTGAGCAACTGCTCAGCACGCTGGACACCTTCGAGTTCCAGAGAGCAAAAGGCAAAACTCTGATCAATCTGGAGCCGGTGGGCGTGGTTGCACTGATCACGCCGTGGAACTGGCCGATCAACCAGATCGTGTGCAAAGTGGCCCCGGCCTTGGCGGCGGGCTGCACCATGGTGGTCAAGCCCAGCGAAATTGCGCCGATCAACGCCTTGCTGTTCGCCGAGGTGATGCACGAAGCCGGTGTGCCGCCGGGCGTGTTCAATCTGGTCAATGGCGACGGTCCGACCGTCGGCGCGGCACTGGCCGCTCACCCCGAGGTGGACATGGTCTCGTTCACCGGCTCGACGCGCGCCGGCATTGAGGTGGCGCGCCTGGCTGCGCCGACAGTCAAACGCGTGCATCAGGAACTGGGCGGCAAATCGGCGAATATTCTGCTGGACGACGTGGATCTAGAGTCCGCTGTTACGTCCGGGGTGAACGGCTGCTTCGGCAACAGCGGTCAATCCTGCAACGCCCCGACCCGCATGCTGGTGCCAGCTGCGTTGCATGCTCAAGCCGCTGAAATCGCTGGCCGCGCCGCCCTCGCCCATCGCGTCGGTTCGCCCACAGACCCGCGAACCAACATGGGGCCGGTGATCAGTAAGCGTCAGTATCTGGCGATTCAGCGCCTTATCGCCATTGGCATCGCAGAAGGCGCGCACCTGGTGTGCGGCGGACTGGGCAGGCCGGACGGGCTGGACACCGGTTATTACGTACGGCCTACGGTGTTTGCGGGGGTAACGCCGCAGATGACCATTTCCCGTGAAGAAATCTTCGGGCCGGTATTGGTGATCCAGGCGTATGCCGATGACGAAGAAGCCGTGACCATGGCTAATGACAGCGTGTTCGGCTTAGCTGGATACGTCCAGTCAGCCAGTCTTGAACGCGCGCGGGCCGTTGCTTTCCAGCTAAGAGCAGGCAGCGTGTACATCAACTACCCAGCATGGGACGCAGGCGCCCCGTTTGGCGGCTACAAGCAATCGGGCAACGGCCGCGAGTACGCCGAATGGGGCCTGGATGCGTTTCTGGAAACCAAGGGGATTGTCGGCTACGAGCGCTGATCGCTGCCCAATCGCTCCAACCAGATTGTCGGTGCCTGGCAATTCCTGAGCTGAAACAGATCCTGTGGGAGCGGACCTGTCCGCGAAGAGGTCAGGACACCCAACAGATCTCTAACGCCCAAACCATCGCATTCGCGGACAAGTCCGCTCCCACATTGGTTTTGAGCCGCTACCGTATCCGGGGCTGACGCAAAACCTGTAGGAGCTGACGAGCAGCGCGAGGCTGCGATGCAATTTGTCTGACACACCGCATCGCGGCCTCGCACGGGCTCGTCGGCTCCTACAGGGGATTTGTAGTGTTTGCGCAATATCGGTCGATCGCAAACACGTGGGAGCGGACACCGCGAAGACTTAATGTCAGACGCTAGCAATCAGGGGGAAGCCAGTTGCTCCCACATTCGAACTGACCCGTTGCAGATTGAGGGATCAATGGTTTTCCTGCTTGATCAAATCCGCCATGCGCTCGGCGATCATGATGGTGGGCACGTTGGTGTTGGCGCAGGGAATCGACGGCATCAGCGACGCATCACAGACCCGCAGATTTTCCACACCGATCACTCGTCCGTCGCTGGTGGTCACAGCGTCAGGGTCCTCCATTCGGCCCATGCGGCAGGTGCCTGACGGATGCCAGGTGCCGCCGACATTGCGGCGCACAAAATCAGTCAGCGCAGCGTCGTCAGATAACAATTTTTTCAGGGTCACGCCTTGGGTCACCAGCCCGTGGATCAGTGTCGCTTTCAGTGGGCCAGCGATGTCCAGCATCAGGCTCAATATCCCGCGCAGCACGCCATTGACCGTCCCCGGCATCGCGACTTTTGCCACCCGCGGCGAATAGCTGGAGGGAAACACCACGCTGCGCTCCCCTCCCATTTGCGGTGCAGAGAGCGTCTGCGCACCGAAGACCAGCGCTTGTTTGAGGCGCTGCAAATCCCGAGGATCGGACAGCATGTCGAAACTGACCTCCGGCTCCTGCTGCGGGTCGCTGGAAGTCAGACGCAGATGCCCGCGCGAGTACGATTTATTGACCCAGAAAAACATCGTGCCCAGTCGATAGCCAATGGAATGCCAGCCGGACCGCGAAAGAATCGCACCATGCATATCGCAAGGCACGGTGTCGGGCAGGCCAGAGGAGAACCGCACGATGGCCTGTTCATGATGCTCCTCGGGAAAGGGCGTACGCCCCGACGAAGTGAGTAGCGCAGACACGGCGATCGACGGATGTTCCATCAGATTGCGGCCCACCCCGGGACGATCCGCCACCAGCGCAATGTCCATCGCAGCGAGATCCGAAGCAGGCCCGACACCGCTGCGCAACAGCACCGCCGGACTGTGAATCGCCCCCGAACAGAGGATTACTTGCCGGGCGAAGACATCCCTCACCGAGCCGTCCTGATCAATCAACCGCGCGCCGATTGCACGCCCGGACTCAAACAACACCCTGTCCACCAGACAATCGGTTTGCAGGGCGAAATTGCTGCGCTGACGCACCGCCTCGGTCAGGTAACACACCGAGGTGGGGATCCGTTCGCCCTGCTCGCTTACCCCGATTGCGCCAACGAAAACTCCCTGCTCCCATTCGCCATTCTGGTCAGGCTTGCGCGGCAAACCTCGCTCGCCCAGCACGTTGATGACCGCCTTGACGAACGGCGAAAGGAATCCGTCCGCGGTGCGACGAATCCTCACCGGCCCTTGATCGCCATGCAGCGGGCCGCTGAAATCAGTGTCGGTTTCCAGCTTGCGAAAGTACGGCAGGCAGCTGTTCCAGTTCCAGCCGTCGGCACCCAGGCGTTGCCATTCGTCGTAGTCGTCCGGCGCGCCGCGATTGGTCATCAGGGCATTGATCGCCGAGCCGCCACCCAGCAATCGCGCTTGCTCGTAACGTCGCTCGCTGGAGTGCTTGCCCATCAACGCGGTCAACCGGCGCCAGAGATTGCCGGTGTCCAGATAGGCCCGGCCCGGATAGCGGCTGCGGATCGCGTCGGGCATGCTGCGTGCCGAAATATCCCGGCCGGCTTCGATCAGGCACACCTGTTGTTCCGGGTCCTCCGACAGCCGCGCGGCAAGCACGCAGCCTGCCGAGCCACCGCCCAGAATGAGGTAATCGATCATGCTCGCAACCCAGGCTTACTGAACGAACTCAAGCCATCTGTCTTTGGCCGCAATACCGGCTGGAGACGACCACCATTCTTCTGAAAGCAGCGCTTGTTTGGCGGCGTTTTCTGGCGAGCTTGGCAGTTCTTTCGCGCGTTCTGCGCTCAGTGTGCCGGTGCTGAAAGCGGCGGGGTTGCCTGGACCGTAATCGATGTACAGCGGCAGGTTGGCCTGGAGATCAGGCGATACCGCTTCGTTGACGAATTTCACCGCCGTGGCGTAGTTGGGTGCGTTTTTCAGGATGCACAACTGGGTGTTCTGCAAGAGGCCGTCGCTGTAGGTGAAATCGACGTCTTTATTGTCCTTGCGCACGGCGCTGGCGCGGCCGTTCCAGATCATCAACATGTCGACTTCGCCATCGTTGAGCAATTGCGCCGACTGTCCACCCGAACTCCACCACACAGCGATGTCGGGTTTGATCTGTTGCAGGCGTTTGTAAGCCCGATCAACGTCCAGCGGATAAAGCTTGTCGCGAGGGACGCCGTCAGACAGCAGCGCCGCTTCGAGCGTGCCCATTGGGTCGTTGCGCAGCGAGCGGGTGCCGGGGAAGTTTTTCACGTCCCAGAATTCGGCCCAGGTCTGCGGCAGCTTTTTCAGGGATTTTTTGTTGTACGCGATCACCGACGAATAGAACTCGTAAGCCACCGAATACGGCGTGCGATAAGCCTCGGGCATCGCCTGGACGTTGGGCATTTTACTCAGGTCGAGTTTTTCAATGAGCCCTTCGTTACCGCCACGAATGCAGTTGGAGGGCGGGGTATCGATGACGTCCCACACCGGTTTGCCAGCCGAGCCTTGCGCTTTGACCATGGGCAAGGCGTCGGGAACGCTATCCTGCTTGATGGTGATGTTCAGGCGCTTGGCTGCGGGATCTAGGATCGCTTTGGTCTGGGCTTCCTGATAGACGCCGCCTTGGGAAACGAAGGTGATTTGTTCCGCCATCACCGGCATCGCGCACGATACCGACACACACAACAGGGATAACGCTGAACCAAGGAAACGGGTCTTCATGGCAAATCATCCTGGACGTAGAGTAATTCGGCAGCTTCAAAAACCCCGTCTGAACACCCTGCACACCAGCGCATGCTCAGGTCTGATTTTTTATTTTACCGAGCGGGTCGCTGGACGTTACAAGACCCGCCCCTGAATCGACAAACAACGATTAGTCAGGTCCGACATGATTTGAAGTTATGCCGAAGTCCCGACTCCGTAGAAGCCCGCGTGGCTCCAGCTCGCCTGACTTAGCCGGGCGCAGCAAACGGCAGCCTTTTGGCCAGCGCTTGAGTCATGTACTGAGTGAATACTGTAATGCGCTGCGGAATATGCCGACGATGCTGATACACCGCAAAGATATCGCCACGGGGCGCCTGGTGATCTTCAAGCACTGCCTGCAATCGGCCACTCTCCAGATGCTCCTGCACATCCCAGCGTGATCGCATGATCAAGCCGTGGCCATCAAGCGCCAGGCTCAACGCTACTTCGCCGTCATTGCTGGACAATGTGCCGCTGACCTTGTGGGAGAAGTCCTCGCCATCCTTGTGGAAACGCCAGATCGCATAGTCACTGCCGAACTGTCGCAAGACGATGCAGTTGTGCTGCGCCAGGTCGGCGACCTTCGTCGGCGCCGGATGGGCCGTCAGGTAATTGGGCGACGCACACAGCAGGCGTGGGTTCTCCAGCAGGCGGATGCCGATCAGCCTTGAGTCTGGCGGTTCGCCCATGCTCACGCCAATGTCGAACTGGTCATCCAGAAGGCTCAGCGGTTGACTGGTCAGCTCCAGGGAAATCTCCAGCGCAGGATGCAAGCGGGCAAAGCTCGACACCACCGGCGCCAGGTGACGCCGACCAAATCCCAGCGTGCCGTTAATGCGCAAGCGCCCGTGCAGGGTGGACTGACGGCTGTTCAGGGCGCTTTCCAGTTCTTCGAGCTGGCGCAAGATCGGCCGACCGCCCTCCAGATACAACACGCCCTCGGGCGTCAACGACAATCGCCGCGTGGTGCGCTGCAACAGCTGCACGCCGAGTCGCGCTTCCAACTGGCTCAGACGCTTGCTTACTGCCGGCAGGGACAAACCCATCTGGCGTGCCACTTCCGTCAGGCTGGCGCGGGTCGCCACGTGCTGGAAGAAGCTCAAGTCATCGATCAGACTCATCGATTCTTTCCTTAAATCTAAGAATTGCTTTCGTTAGAGGCTAATTATTAATTCCCTGACACTGCATACACTGAGATTCGTCACCCATCAATCCCGGAGTCGAATCCATGAGCAAGCCCCGCTACAAAATTGCAGTGATCCCCGGTGACGGCATTGGCAAGGAAGTCATGCCAGAAGGCGTGCGCGTGCTGGACGTCGTAGCCGAGCAGCACAACCTGGAATTGCAGTGGGACTGGTTCGACTTCGCCAGCGCCGATTACTACCTGGCTCACGGCAAAATGATGCCCGATGACTGGTTCGAGATCCTCAAGGGCTACGACGCGATTTACTTCGGCGCGGTGGGCTGGCCCGACGTGGTGCCTGATCACATTTCCCTGTGGGATTCGCTGCTGCAGTTTCGCCGCGAGTTCGATCAATACGTCAACTTGCGCCCTTGCCGTCTGATGCCTGGGGTTAAAGCTCCACTGGCCAATCGCAAGCCCGGCGATATTGATTTCTGGGTGGTGCGCGAGAACACCGAAGGCGAATATTCCAGCGTCGGCGGCAAGATGTTCCCCGGCACCGACCGAGAAATCGTGCTCCAGGAAACCGTGATGACGCGCATTGGCGTGGACCGCATCCTGAAGTTTGCCTATGAGCTGGCCCAGAGTCGTCCGAAGAAACACCTGACGTCGGCGACCAAGTCCAACGGCATCGCCATCACCATGCCGTACTGGGATGAGCGTGTGGTCGAGATGGGCAAGAAGTACCCTGACGTCAACGTCGACAAGTACCACATCGATATTCTCACCGCGAATTTCGTCCTGCACCCGGACTGGTTCGACGTGGTGGTCGCCAGCAACCTGTTCGGCGACATCCTTTCTGACCTCGGCCCTGCCTGCACTGGCACCATCGGCATTGCGCCGTCGGCCAATATCAACCCGGAACGTCATTTTCCGAGCCTGTTCGAGCCGGTGCACGGTTCGGCGCCCGACATCGCTGGCAAAGGCATCGCCAACCCCATCGGGCAGATCTGGTGCGGCGCGATGATGCTGGAGCACCTGGGGCATCCTGAAGCAGGCGCCGCAGTGTTGACCGCTATCGAAACCGTGCTGGCGATGGGGCCGGAAAACGCACCGCTGACCGCCGACATCGGAGGCAAGGGCAACACCGAATCCCTGGGCAAAGCGATCGCCGCTGCGTGCAAGGTTCATTGAACCCGGTCTCCCTTTTGACGCATCGCATTCGGGGGATCGGCGTGATGAGCTGATGCCGCTTCGCGAACAAGTTCGCTCCTACAGGGATCCATGGTGGCGCAATACTTGCGCCATACACAAAACCCGTGGGAGCGATCTTTGGCGACGGCAACGACCTGCGCCGTACACAAAACCCGTGGGAGCGGACCTGTCCGCGATATAGGTCGGTACATTCGCTGCATCTTTTGCGGCTGAAAAAAATTATCGCGGGCAAGCGCGCTCCTACAGGGATTTATGGTGGCGGCAACGACCTGCGCCATACACAAAACCCGTGGGAGCGGACTTGTCCGCGTAGGGGTCGGTACATTCGCCACATCGTTTGCGGCTAAAACAAAGCCGCCGCAGACGAGCCCTCAGCAAGAGCCGATATCAGTAAACGTCCCGCAGATAGCGCTTCTGCTCGGTCAGGTAGCGCAGGTGCTCTGCCGCACCCTCCTCGCCCAATCCGCCGTGCTGGGCGATGACGTGGCGCAGGGCCAAGTCCACATCCTTGGCCATGTGCGCTGCATCGCCGCAGACATACACTTGCGCGCCTTCCTGCAACCAGCGCCAAAGTTCAGCCCCTTGCTGCTGAATCCGATGCTGCACATAAATCTTCTCGCCTTGATCACGGGAAAACGCCAGGCTCAGGTTCGTCAGCAGCCCGTCGTGCTGCATACCTTCCAGCTCGTCGCGATAATAAAAATCACTGGCCGCGTGCTGCTCGCCGAAAAACAGCCAGTTCTTGCCGCCATCGCCCCGCGCTCTGCGCTCTTGCAAAAACCCGCGAAACGGCGCCACGCCAGTACCCGGGCCGATCATGATCATCGGCACGTCGCCATCGCCCGGCACTCGAAAGTGTTTGGACGGCTGGAGGAAAATCGGCACCTCGCACTGCTCCGCGCGGTCAGCAAGAAACGTCGACGACACGCCTTTGCGCTTGCCATAACGCACCGCAGAAACCGTCAAATGCACCTCATCAGGATGCGCCTTGGAACTCGAAGCGATGGAGTACGAACGCGGCTGCAAGGGTTTGAGCGAACCCAGCAGTTCTTCCGCACTGCACCGCATTGGAAATGCCTGAAGCACGTCCGCCAATTGCCGCCCCCACAACCAGTCTTTCAGCTCACTTTTATAAGCATCGCCCAGCAGCACTTTCAGCTCGGGGTTGCGACTGCGTTCGGCAATGAACTGCAACGTATCGAAGTGCGGTTTGGCGATCTCGAAATGCCCGGCCAATGCCTCGCGCAGGGGTACATCGCCGTACTTTTCAATCGTCACCGGGCGCTCGGCATCAAGGCCCGTCAGGTCGAGCAATTCGTTGACCAGTTCCGGACAGTTGCGCGGCCAAACGCCGAGGGCATCGCCCGCCTCGTAGTGAAAGCCCGAATCACCCAGCGCCAGCGCAAACTGGCGAGTGTCCTTCTGCGCGCCCGCAGCGTTAAGGCGCCGATTGATCGACAGGCCGGATGACAAAGGAAGCGAACGGGTGTGCAGCGTCACCACCGAGGCGCTTTCAGCCGCAGGCAACTCAGGCACCTCAAGGGACAGCGCCTTTTGCAGCGCCTTGAACCAGGCATCGGCTGGCACATCGAATTCCGGATCGCAATCGACGCGAGGCAGCAGAGCCAAGGCGCCGAGGCTTTCCAGGCGCTGATCTAGATTTTTGCCGTGCTGACAAAAGCTGTCATAACTCGGATCGCCCAGCGCCAGTACCGCGTAGCGCAGGCGTTCGAGCCGGGCATCGTGTTGGCTCAGCGATTGCCAGAATCCCTGACCGTTGTCGGGGGATTCGCCGTCGCCGAAGGTGCTGCTGATCAGCGCCAGATTGTCGATTTCGGCCAGTTTCGATGCCGGAAAGCTGTCCATCGCGCGCACGTCGATGGCGATGCCAGCGCTACGCAAACGGCCGCCGAACCGTTCGGCCAGAGACTCAGCGTTGCCGGTTTGCGAGGCCCAGAGCAAGGTCAGTGCCGGTTTGTCATGTGGCTCGCAAGCGACTTCGGCAGCCGGTGCGGTCTCAAAAAAACGATGAGCGATCAAATCGACCCGCTGCAACGCTACGGCGCAGAACTTGAACTCGGGCTGAAACGAGATCGGGTCCACCGCGTCGCTGGTGACAGCGTTGATCGCCAGATTCTCACCAAACACATCGTTCCAGTGAAACGGAGCAAAGCAGTTGCCAGGGCGCACCCGATCCGTGACCACCGCAGGCAGCACCGCACGGCCACGCACCGAGCGCACTTCAACGGCGTCCTTGTCCTTGATGCCGAACAGCGCGGCGTCTTCGGGGTGCAGCTCGATGAACGGGTTGGGGTTGAGCTTGTTCAGCGTCGGCACTTTCCCGGTTTTCGTCAGCGTATGCCATTGGTGCTGTAGGCGTCCGGTGTTGAGCACGAAGGGAAAGTCTTCACTGGGCATTTCCGCTGGCGGCATGTGCGGACGCGGCAGGAACACCGCTTTGCCGCTGGCCGTCGGGAACACCACAGCGGGACGGCTGCCATCAAGCTCGGCAGTCAACGTCTGGCTGATACCGTCATTTAAGTAGCGAATCGGATTGCGGTCCCTTGCGTCTTCAGCCGCGACAGGCCATTGCAGGGGCGTCCGGCGAAGCCGCGCATGGCTCGCGCCGCGAATGTCGTAGCCGGTCTTGGGGTTCCAGGCGCGCTTGATCTCCTCGAACACCTCGGCTGCCGATGCGTAATTGAATGCCTCGGCATAACCCATTTCACAGGCCACCCGCGCGATGATCTGCCAGTCCGGCAGGCTGTCACCGGGTGCGTCCACGGCTTTTTGCGTGAGCGTCAGGTTGCGTTCGGAGTTGATCATCACCCCATCGGCCTCGGCCCACAGCGCGCCGGGCAGGAGGATGTCGGCGTAGCGGTTGGTTTCGGTGTCGAGAAAGGCGTCCTGGGTGATGACCAGTTCTGCCGCGCGCAGGCCTTCGATCACGGTCTGGCGATTGGGCACCGATGCCACCGGATTGGTGCAGATAATCCAGCAGGCTTTGATGTCTCCGTCGCGCATCTGTTCGAACATCGCCACCGTGCCGCTGCCGGATTCGGTGCGCAAGGTGCCGCCCGGGATGCCCCACATGTCTTCTATAAACTGCCGATCTTCTGCCACCAGCGCAGAACGCTGTCCGGGAAGTCCTGGGCCCATGTAGCCCATTTCCCTGCCGCCCATTGCATTAGGCTGGCCAGTGAGTGAGAACGGTCCGCTGCCGGGGCGGCAAATGGCCCCGGTTGCCAAATGCAGATTGCACAGCGCGTTGGTGTTCCAGGTGCCGTGGGTGCTCTGGTTCAGGCCCATGGTCCAGCAGCTCATCCAGTCACGGGCCTGGCCAATCATCAACGCGGCCTGGCGAATGTCCTGCTCAGGAATGCCGGTAATGTGCGCAACCTTGTCCGGCGTGTAATCCGCCAGAAACCCTGGCATCACCTCCCAGCCTTCGGTAAACGAGGCGATGAACGCAGGATCGGTGTGGCCGTTTTCCATCAGTAAATAAAGCAGGCCGTTGAGCAGCGCCAGATCGGTGCCAGGCTTGATCTGCATGAACAGACTGGCCTTGTCGGCCGTGGTGTTGCGCCGTGGGTCGACGACGATCAACTGCGCGCCGGCCTTGACCCGATCCATCATCCGCAGGAACAGAATCGGATGACAGTCGGCCATGTTCGCGCCGATGACGAAGAACACATCGGCCTTGTCGAAATCTTCGTAGGAGCCTGGCGGGCCGTCTGCCCCCAGCGACAATTTGTAGCCGCTGCCGGCGCTGGCCATGCACAGCCGCGAGTTGGATTCGATGTGGGCGGTGCGCACAAACCCCTTCGCGAGCTTGCTGGCCAGATACTGCGCTTCCAGTGACATTTGGCCGGACACATAAAAGGCCAGCGCATCAGGGCCGTGGGTGTCGATGATTGCACGCAAGCGGCGGGCGGTTTCGCTGATGGCGAAGTCGATGTCGGCGCGCACCGGCTCTTGGTTGCGCACATCGCGCAGGTAGGCCGAGTCCATGCGTCCGGACTCTGTCAGCGGCTGGGCGCAGGTGCTGCCCTTGGTACACAGACGCCCGTAGTTGGTCGGATGCGTCTTGTCGCCGGTCACTTTGATGACCCGGTTATTTTCGACCTGCATGACGATCCCGCAGCCGACACCGCAATAAGGACACACGCTTGAAACGCTTCGACTCGCCATATCCATTTCCCGAAACCAAAAAAAAAGACGCCCTGTCCCCTCCGTCTGAAACGGGGAGCACACGGCGCCTTTGTCGTGAAGATGGCGATCGGCGTTGATCACCTATGGTTGGGTCATTGCAAGGGATGGGCCAGAGGGGCGGCTGAAAGCTGTCTATCGCTGATATCGCCGCCCTTGATTCGGGGCGGAGCTCGTAGGAGCGTGGCTTGTCCCGCGATCTGCCGGGAACCGGCAGTAACCTGTTAAACGCGGTGTATCAGGAAGATCTCGATGGCTGGAGTCGGGGCGAATTCTTCGCCCATCGCGGGACAAGCCACGCTCCTACGCCTGCGGCAGAAGCAAAAATGTACCCGTGACATTTCGAGGTTCGATAACTGAACGTTTGGCATCACAATGAAGCGCACCTGACCATTCACGCACTTTTTTCGCGCCTTTCTTATCGGGTCGTGAGCTGTTTGTTCATTTGCAAATCAGCGTTGTTTCGTGCGTGCCCACCCGCCTCTGAGCCTGCATTTACCGGGCAGAAATACCCGACGCCACTCCCGCACCAGGCACCCAACCACCCACTGGCACAGCCCTTGCTTTGATCCCAATCAAGTCCAGCCTGAATGCGCGGTTGGCGGCCCTGACGGTCAATGACGATCGCCAGCCCTTGCAGGCATCGGGCTAAGCAGGTTGCACCCACACTGTGGTCGGGTAGCAACCAACAAAGAACAGGCAAAGGCGCCTGGAACCGAAAGGTTCCGGGCGCCTTTTTTTTGCTTCCAGAAAACCTGAATTGGCTTTGGCCGGGACTTGCTATGAACACCACAGTCGCCCCTCTTGAAGATGTGCCCACTCTGATCGTCATCGGTAACGGCATGGTCGGCCACCAGTGCGTCGCGCAATTGATCGCCGACGGCGCGTTGGATCGCTATCGCATTCATGTGTTCGGCGAAGAGCGCCAGCGCGCTTACGACCGCGTGCATCTGTCTGAATACTTCGGCGGTCGGGACGCCGAGTCCCTGGCCATGTGCGATGCCGAGCTGTATCAACAGAGCGGGCTGACGCTGCATCTGGGCGTGCCGGTGCTGGAAATTGACCGGGTTCGGCGTGAAGTCATCACCGCCAACGGCTGTTTCCCGTTCGATAAGCTGGTGCTGGCGACTGGTTCTTATCCCTTCGTGCCACCGATCGAAGGCGCGGCCGGAGATTCGCGTCTGGTCTATCGAACCCTGGACGATCTGGACACCATTCGCGCCGCAGCCAAAAACGCCCAACGTGGCGTGGTAGTCGGCGGCGGCCTGCTCGGACTGGAAGCGGCTAACGCGCTGAAGTCTTTGGGGCTGGAGGCGCACGTAGTGGAGTTCGCCCCGCGGCTGATGCCAGTGCAACTGGATGATTTCGGCGGCGCGGCGTTGAAGGCGCGGATCGAAGCGTTGGGCGTCGGCGTGCATTTATCCCGCGCAACCCAGTCGATCACCCCGGGCGAGGAATACCGCTACCGGATGAATTTTGCCGGTGACGAATTTCTCGAAACCGACCTGGTGGTGTTCTCCGCCGGCATTCGCCCGCAAGACGCCCTCGCCCGCCAATGCGAACTGGAACTGGGCCCACGGGGCGGCATCGCGATTGACGAGCATTGCCGCACCAGCGACGCCGACATCTTCGCGATAGGCGAATGCGCGGCCTGGAACGGTAGCGTCTTCGGCCTGGTTGCCCCGGGCTATCAGATGGCGCGTAACGTCGCGGCGCAATTGTGCGATCTGGACGCCGAGCCGTTCTTCGGCGCCGACATGTCGACCAAACTCAAACTGCTGGGCGTTGATGTCGGCTCCATCGGCGATGCCCATGGCGCACTGACCGGTGCGCGCAGTTACCGCTTCATCGACGAAGCCAACGGCAGCTACCGCCGACTGGTGGTGTCGGCCGACGGCAAACAGGTGCTCGGCGCCGTTTTGGTCGGCGACAACAGCTACTACGACACCCTGCTGCAATACGCGCAAAACGGCATCAAGCTGCCCGCCGATCCGTCGAGCCTGATCATGCCCCAGAGCGAAGGTGCGCCGACTCTGGGCGCTGACGCCTTGCCTGACACTGCAACGATTTGCTCGTGCCACAACGTCAGCAAAGGAGCGATTTGTTCGGCCATTGATGGCGGCTGCACCGACCTTGGCGGGCTGAAAGCACAGACCAAAGCCTGCACCGGCTGCGGCGGTTGCGCGGGGCTGCTCAAGCAGGTCTTCGAGCATGAGCTGATCGCCCGCGGCGTGGCGGTCGATAAGAGTTTGTGCGAGCACTTCGCCTTCACCCGCCAAGAGCTGTACGCGATGGTGCGCGTGGAAGGCATCGAAACCTTCGACGACATGCTCGCCCGTCACGGCAAAGGCCACGTCGGCTGTGACATCTGCAAACCGGCGATTGGCTCGATCCTCGCCTCGTGCTGGAACCGGCCAATCATGGACTCAAAGCTGGTGCCATTGCAGGACACCAACGACACGTTCATGGCCAACATGCAGAAGAACGGCACCTATTCAGTGGTGCCGCGTATTCCTGCCGGGGAAATCACCCCCGACGGCCTGATCGCCATTGGCGCGGTTGCGAAGAAGTACGACCTGTACACCAAGATCACCGGCGGCCAGCGCATCGATCTGTTCGGCGCACAGTTGCATGAACTGCCGGACATCTGGAGCGAGCTGATTGCGGCCGGGTTCGAGACCGGTCACGCGTATGGCAAATCGACGCGCACGGTGAAATCCTGTGTCGGCAGCACCTGGTGCCGTTACGGCGTGCAAGACAGCGTGCAAATGGCGCTGAGCATCGAGGACCGTTACAAGGGCCTGCGCTCGCCGCACAAACTCAAATTCGCGGTCTCCGGTTGCACCCGCGAATGCGCCGAAGCTCAGAGCAAAGACATCGGCGTGATCGCCACCGAGAACGGCTGGAATCTCTATGTGTGCGGCAACGGCGGCATGCGTCCGCGCCACGCCGAACTGTTCGCCACCGATCTGGACGACGAAACCCTGATTCGCTACATCGACCGCGTGCTGATGTTCTACATCCGCACAGCCGACAAATTGCAGCGCACCTCCGTCTGGCGCGAAGGCCTGGAAGGCGGGCTGGATTACCTCAAAGCCGTGGTCATCGACGACAGCCTGGGCCTGGCGGCAGAACTCGAAGCGCAAATGCAATTGGTGGTCGACCGCTACGAATGTGAGTGGGCAAACGCCCTGCACGACCCCGAAAAACTCAAGCGCTTCCGCACCTTCGTCAACGACAAGCGCGCTGACCCGGACATCCACTTCGTCAAAGAACGCAGCCAGCGTCGTCCGGCCCGCGCAGATGAACTCAACCTGATCGCCGTCGAGGAAATCGCACAATGAACCAGGCCAACGCAGCAATGATCGACAACGCCCCCGTACAGACATGGCGGGCGGTGTGCGGGCGCAACGATCTGGTGCCCAATTCCGGCGTGGTGGCGCTGGTGGGCAACACTCAGGTGGCGTTGTTTCAGGTGATCGACCCAAACGGTGCGGCGCAGCTTTTTGCCGTGGACAATCGCGATCCGGTGACGGGCGTCAACGTGATCGGACGCGGGATTATCGGCAGCCTGGCGGGAGATCTGGTGATTGCCTCGCCGCTGTATAAACAGCATTACCGGCTTGAAGACGGCACCTGCCTGGAAGACGCAACATTGCGATTGCGCACCTGGACGGTGCGACTGGACGGGGATGTCGTGGAAATTGATTTGCCCTGAAATCTGTAGGAGCGAACTTGTTCGCGAGGCGTTAGATGCAACAAGTCATCAGCCTGATGTCTGTAGGAGCGAATTTATTCGCGAGGCGTCATATCAGATGCACCATGTCAAAAGCCTCGCCAACAAGTTGGCTCCTACAGATAGGTCAGTTGGCCGACTGCACCTCAATGAGTGAGTATCTGAAGTGGGGCCGTTGAGAGTAAACCTTTGGGAGTGGACCCGTCCGCGAAGACTGAATGTCAGGCACCCTAGCTGTATCGACTGGAGCCAAGCCTTCGCGGACAGGTCCGCTCCCACTCGACTCCAGGCCTTTGCGTTCTGATTCATAAATCACGGGCATAAAAAAAGCGACCCTAAGGTCGCTTTTTTCGTTGCTTCAAGGAGTTCAAGGGCCTTGAAGCTAAATATGGCGCAGCGGACGGGACTCGAACCCGCGACCCCCGGCGTGACAGGCCGGTATTCTAACCGACTGAACTACCGCTGCGCGTAACACTGAGAAGGATTGGTGGGTGATGACGGGATCGAACCGCCGACCCGCTGCTTGTAAGGCAGCTGCTCTCCCAGCTGAGCTAATCACCCTTCACTCTCGGTGTGGCGCGCATTCTACGGAGCGACCCCACCTCTGGCAAGCACTTTTTTAAATAATTTTTATAATCGTTCCAAAGGCTTAGAGCAGGGTTGGCCGCAGGGTTTTAGCAGCGAATAATGCCCCCCTTTGTATAAAGGAGAGATTCACCCCATGTGGTTCAAAAACCTGCTTGTGTATCGCCTGACCCAAGACCTGCCATTTGACGCCGAGGCGCTGGAAACCGCGCTGGCGAGCAAACCTGCCCGCGCTTGTGCCAGCCAGGAGTTGACCACTTACGGTTTCGTCGCCCCGTTCGGCAAAGGCGAAGATGCGCCCCTGGTCCATGTCAGCGGCGACTTCATGCTGATCGCCGCGCGTAAAGAAGAACGCATTCTGCCGGGCAGCGTCGTCAATGACGCGCTTAAAGAGAAGATCGAAGAGATCGAAGCCGAGCAAATGCGTAAGGTCTACAAGAAGGAACGCGATCAGCTCAAGGATGAAATCATCCAGGCGTTCCTGCCCCGCGCATTCATTCGCCGCTCGGTGGCCTTTGCCGCTATCGCCCCTAAACAAGGCCTGGTGCTGGTGAACTCGGCCAGTCCGAAACGCGCCGAAGACCTGCTCTCCACTCTGCGTGAAGTCGTCGGTTCCCTGCCAGTACGTCCAGTCACTGTGAAGACCGCACCGACTGCCGTCATGACCGACTGGGTCAAGACCGGCCAGACCGCAGAAAGCTTCTTCGTGCTGGACGAGTGCGAACTGCGCGACACCCACGAAGACGGTGGCATCGTGAAGTGCAAGCGTCAGGACCTGACCAGCGAAGAAATTCAGCTGCACCTGAGCACGGGCAAGGTCGTCACTCAGCTGTCCCTGGCCTGGCAGGACAAACTGTCCTTCGTGCTGGACGACAAATTGACGGTCAAGCGCCTGAAGTTCGAAGACCTCCTGCAGGATGAAGCCGAACAAAACGGCGGCGACGATGCGCTGGGCCAGCAGGACGCCAGCTTTACCCTGATGATGCTGACCTTCGGCGAGTTCTTGCCGCAACTGATGGAAGCGTTAGGCGGCGAAGAGATTCCTCAGGGGATCTAAACCCGCGCCATTGATTTGTAGGAGCGCGCTTACCCGCGATTGCATTCTGCCAGACAGAAATGCAGGGACTGGCACACCGCAATCGCGGGCAAGCGCGCTCCTACAGAAACGTGCATTCACCCCTGCCTAATAAGAGAGGAGCAAGCCATGCGTGCCCTGGCTGCATTAAGTCGTTTTGTCGGTAATACTTTTGCGTACTGGGTGCTGCTGTTCGCCGTATTGGCTTTCCTGTTCCCAACCTGGTTCATCGGTTTGAAAACCCTGATCGTGCCGCTGCTTGGCCTGGTCATGTTTGGCATGGGGTTGACCCTGCGGCTCGACGATTTTTCCGAGGTCGTGCGCCATCCCTGGCGCGTGGCATTGGGCGTGGTCGCGCACTTCGTGATCATGCCGGGCGTGGCGTGGTTGCTGTGCCAGGTGTTTCATCTGCCGCCAGAAATCGCCGTCGGTGTGATCCTTGTAGGTTGCTGCCCGAGTGGCACGTCATCCAACGTCATGACCTGGCTGGCAAAAGGTGATCTGGCGTTGTCGGTGGCTATCGCTGCCGTCACCACCCTGCTCGCTCCGCTGCTGACGCCGGCGCTGATCTGGCTGCTGGCCTCGGCGTGGTTGCCGGTCTCCTTCATGGAGATGTTCTGGTCGATCCTGCAATTGGTGATGCTGCCGATCGTGCTGGGCGTACTGGCCCAGCGCTTGTTGGGTAAGCGCGTGAGCTTCGCCGTCGATGTACTGCCGCTGATTTCAGTGGTCAGCATTGTGATGATCGTCTGCGCGGTGGTGTCTGCCAGTCAGGCGAAAATTGCCGAGTCGGGCCTGCTGATCATGGCAGTGGTGATCCTGCACAACAGCTTCGGCTTCTTGCTGGGTTATTTCACCGGCAAAGTGTTCAAGCTACCGCTGGCCCAGCGCAAATCGCTGTCGCTGGAAGTCGGCATGCAGAATTCAGGTCTCGGCGCCGCACTGGCCAGCGCCCACTTCTCCCCGCTCGCCGCAGTACCAAGCGCGCTGTTCAGCGTATGGCACAACATCTCCGGGGCGTTGCTTTCGACGTATTTCAGGAAGATGGAGCCTGAAAAGGTCGTAACCGAAGAAAAACCGATTGTGAGCTGACGAACGATACCCTGTAGGAGCGAACTTGTTCGCGAGGCGGCGTGACTGCTACAACCGGTCTGACGCCTCGCCAACAAGTTGGCTCCTACAGTTTTACGTTAGCGATACCTGCTGTAGTCGACCTGCGCGTCGAGCCAGATATCGACAGGCGTGTACTTACCATCCACCGTCAAGTTTGCCGGGGTGTGAAACCGATTGACCTGATTTCGAACTGAAACTTTCACTTGGTAGCCATCGACTGAAATCTTCGCGTCCCCGTCACGAGTGACCAAAAACGCCGTCGCATCCTGCCGAAGCGTTTCGAGGGCCTGCTTGTCATCGTCTATGCGGCGATGGACAAAGTAGTTGTAGTAGTACGGCACGGTCGCTCCACCCGCATCAGTTAGAACCACATAGACCATACCTTTATCACCGAGAGGGTAGCGCCCAATGATTTCGGAAAGCACTGGTTTTGGCTCTTGATTGAGGAACAACAAGCACCCTTGGATGAAACAAAGCAGGATCAAGCAACGGATTACGGTTTTCGGTTTAAATCGGGTGGCAAATCGCATCAGGCATCCGTCTCAATTGAAGACGGATGAATCTATGCGCGATTAGCAGGAAATTTAAGTCAAAAAGCAGGTACGGGAAAAATTCAGAATATCCCTACAAGCCACCCACGAAGTCCCTCTCAGAAACCTCCTACGCCCTATCAGCGCACCGTCCCACGCAACGCCATCACCCGCTCGCGCACCAGCCCCGGTGCCGAGTCTTCACCTGAGATCGGTGCACCGGCCACCAACGTCACTCGCGACCACAACCGGCGGAACACGCCTTTGTTCGGGTCGCGGCTGAAGAAGCTGCCCCACAAACCTTGCAACGCCAGCGGGATGACCGGGACGTTGGTGTCTTCGAGAATGCGCGCCATGCCGCCTTTGAACTCGTCGATCTCACCGCTGGTGGTGAGCTTCCCCTCCGGGAAGATGCACACCAGCTCACCCTCTTTCAGGTAATCGGCGATGCGTTTGAAGGCCTTGTCGTACGTCGCCAGGTCTTCACTCCTGCCTGCGATGGGGATCGCGCCTGCTGTGCGGAAAATGAAGTTGAGCACCGGCAAGTTGTAGATCTTGTAATACATGACAAAGCGAATCGGACGGCGCACCGACCCTGCGATCAATAACGCATCTACGAAAGACACGTGATTGCAGACCAACAATGCAGCGCCTTCGTCCGGGATCTGCTGCAAATCGCGGTGCTCGACGCGGTACATGGAATGGCTCAGCAGCCAGATCATGAAGCGCATGGTGAACTCGGGCACGATCTTGAAGATGTAGGCGTTGACCGCAATGTTCATCAGCGAAACCACGAGGAACAGTTGCGGGATCGACAGCTTCGCCACACTGAGGAACAGGATCGACACGATGGCCGACACCACCATGAACAGCGCGTTGAGAATGTTGTTGGAAGCGATCACCCGGGAGCGTTCTTTCTCGGCTGTTCTGGACTGAATCAGCGCGTACAGCGGCACGATGTAAAACCCGCCGAAAATGCCGATACCGAGGATGTCGAACAACACCCACCAGGCTTGTCCGATAGACAGCACGGCGAGCCAGTCATTGGCCTGCACGTTCTGTGGGAAACCGCCCGAATGCCACCAGAGCAACAGACCGAAGACTGTCAGCCCCATCGAACCAAACGGCACCAGACCGATCTCGACCTTATGTCCCGACAGGCGCTCGCAGAGCATCGAACCGGCGGCGATGCCGATGGAAAAAACCGTGAGAATCAGCGTGACCACGGTTTCGTCGCCGTACATCCAGTCCTTGGCGTAGGCCGGAATCTGCGTCAGGTAGATCGCCCCGACGAACCAGAACCACGAGTTGCCGACGATGGAGCGCGACACTGCTTTGGTCTGGCGCAGTCCGAGTTTCAGTGTGGCCCAGGATTGGCTGAAGATGTTCCAGTTGACCGTGATGTCCGGGGACGCGGCGGCGGCAGGCGGAATGCCGCGACTGGCCAGATAACCCAGACAAGCAATCACCACCATGGCCGTGGCGACGATGGGCGCGTAATGGGTGGCGGACATCATGATCCCGGCGCCGATGGTGCCCGCCAGAATCGCCAGAAAAGTGCCCATTTCCACCAGGCCGTTGCCGCCTACCAACTCGTTCTCGTGCAAGTGCTGCGGCAGGATCGAGTACTTCACCGGGCCGAACAGCGCTGAATGCGTGCCCATGGCGAACAACGCCACCAGCATGAGCGACAGGTGATTGAACAGAAAGCCGACCGCACCGACCACCATGATGGCGATCTCCAGCAGTTTGATCAGGCGGATCAGTTTGTCCTTGGGGTATTTCTCGCCGAACTGCCCGGCCAGCGCCGAGAACAGGAAAAACGGCAGGATGAACAACATCGCGCACAAGTTGACGTAGATCGAACGGTCGCCGTCGATGGTCAGCTTGTAGAGGATCGCGAGGATCAGCGATTGCTTGAAGATATTGTCGTTGAACGCCCCGAGGGACTGGGTCACGAAAAACGGCAGAAAGCGCCGTTTACCCAACAAACTGAACTGCGACTGACTCATCGTCCGTGGTCCTGAATGGCGCCGGTGCCGGCATGAGGATGGGAAGGTCAAATCCCTTTGCGAGCCACATTGAAGACGTTGTGTGGCAGGTTGTCGATAGCCCGCCATGGCGGCGGCCAGGTTTGCGCGTTTGATCACGCAAATTGTCTGCGCCAAACGTGGTCCCTGTAGGAGCTGACGAGCACCGCGAGGCTGCGATGCGTTCTATCTGCCACACCGCGATCGCAGCTTCGCGGGCAAGTCGGAATGCCGCCCACTCGCTCCAACAACAGCGCCACTCCCTGCGACACCTCACCGCTGCGACCTTGGTCGAAACAGACGAAGCCGATGCGGCGTGCGAGACTGTCTCACCGGCTTGACCCACGCCCGGTTTGATTGATTTGAGTTCTGGAGTTTCCATGTCGCTGTCCAGCGGACTGATCGCTGCTGTCGCCCTGGCCTATATGGCCATCATGTTTGCGATCGCGTTTTATGGCGACCGTCGCAGCGGCGCGCTGCCGCCCAGACTGCGCGCATGGGTCTACAGCCTGTCGCTGGCCGTTTACTGCACCAGCTGGACATTCTTCGGCGCGGTCGGTCAGGCCGCCGAGCAACTGTGGTCATTTCTGCCGATTTACCTGGGGCCAGTGCTGATGATGGTGCTGGCGCCCTGGGTGCTGCAAAAAATGGTGCTGATCAGCAAGCAGGAAAACATCACGTCCATTGCCGACTTCATCGCTGCGCGCTACGGCAAATCCCAATCGCTGGCCGTCGTTGTCGCGCTGATCTGCCTGGTCGGCGTGCTGCCCTACATCGCGCTGCAACTCAAAGGCATCGTCCTCGGCGTGAACATCCTGATCGGTGCCGGCGCCGATGCATCAGGCACCCGCGCCCAGGACACCGCGCTGATCGTTTCCCTGGTGCTGGCGCTGTTCACCATCGTCTTCGGCACGCGCAACCTCGACGCCACCGAACACCACCGCGGCATGGTGCTGGCGATTGCCTTCGAAGCCATCGTCAAGCTGTTCGCCTTCATGGCCGTCGGCGCCTTCGTCACCTATGGCTTGTACGACGGTTTCGATGACCTGTTCAGCCAGGCCATGCTCGCGCCGCGCCTTGAGGAGTACTGGAAAGAAACCGTCAACTGGCCGTCGATGGTGGTGCAGACCGGTGTGGCGATGATGGCGATCATCTGCCTGCCCCGGCAGTTTCATGTCACGGTAGTGGAAAACATCGAGCCTCAGGATTTGCGGCTGGCGCGCTGGGTGTTTCCGGCCTACCTGATCCTCGCCGCGCTGTTCGTCGTTCCGATTGCCCTGGCCGGGCAGATGATGCTGCCAAGCTCGGTGCTGCCGGATTCGTTCGTGATCAGCGTGCCGCTGGCGCATGCGCACCCCGCGCTGGCGATGCTGGCATTTATCGGCGGCGCTTCGGCAGCCACCGGCATGGTGATCGTCGCCAGTGTGGCGTTGTCGACCATGGTTTCCAACGACATGCTTTTGCCGTGGTTGCTCAGGCGCAAAACCGCCGAGCGGCCGTTCGAGGTGTTCCGCCACTGGATGCTTTCGGTGCGCCGCGTGAGCATCGTGGTGATTCTGTTGCTGGCCTACGTCAGCTACCGGCTGCTGGGCTCGACGGCGAGCCTGGCGACCATTGGCCAGATCGCCTTCGCCGCCATCACTCAACTGGCGCCGGCCATGCTGGGCGCGCTGTACTGGAAACAGGCCAACCGACGCGGCGTATTTGCGGGTCTGGCCGCCGGGATTTTCCTGTGGTTTTACACGCTGGTGCTGCCGATTGCCGCGCACAGCATGGGTTGGGCATTGAGCAGTTTTCCGCTGCTGCAATGGCTGCACGGTAATCCGCTGAACCTGCCGATCAGCCCGCTGACCCAGGGCGTGGTGCTGTCCACGGCGGGCAATTTCATCCTGTTCGCCTGGGTTTCAGTACTGTCGCGAACCCGGGTTTCCGAGCATTGGCAGGCCGGACGATTCATCGGCCAGGAATTGCAGGCGCGCCCCAATAACCGTTCGTTGCTGGCCGTGCAGATCGAGGATTTGCTCAAGCTGTCGGCGCGCTTCGTCGGTGAGGAACGCGCGCAGCAAAGCTTCAACCGCTTCGCCTATCGCCAGGGCAAGGGCTTTAACCCGAACCAGAATGCCAACGGCGAATGGATTGCTCACACCGAGCGTTTGTTAGCTGGCGTACTCGGCACGTCGTCGACTCGGGCCGTGGTAAAGGCCGCTATCGAGGGCCGCGAAATGCAGCTCGAAGATGTAGTGCGGATCGCCGACGAAGCGTCCGAGGTGCTGCAATTCAACCGCGCGTTGCTGCAAGGTGCCATCGAGAATATCACCCAAGGCATCAGCGTGGTGGACCAGTCGCTGAAGCTGGTGGCGTGGAATCATCGGTATCTGGAGCTGTTCAATTACCCCGAAGGCCTGATCAGTGTCGGCCGCCCGATTGCCGACATCATTCGCTACAACGCCGAACGCGGATTGCTTGGGCCGGGTGAAGCGGAAGTCCACGTGGCCCGGCGTCTGCACTGGATGCGTCAGGGCCGCGCGCACACCTCCGAGCGCTTGTTCCCCAATGGTCAGGTGATCGAGCTGATCGGCAACCCGATGCCAGGCGGCGGATTCGTCATGAGCTTCTCGGACATTACCGCGTTCCGCGAGGCCGAACAGGCGCTCAAAGGGGTGAACGAACGCCTCGAACAGCGCGTTGCCGAGCGCACCCACGAACTGTCGCAGCTGAACATGGCGCTGACCGAAGCCAAGGGCAACGCCGAAGCTGCGAATCAGTCCAAAACCCGCTTTTTGGCAGCGGTCAGTCATGACCTGATGCAGCCGCTGAACGCTGCGCGGCTGTTTTCGGCGGCGCTGTCTCATACCGGCGACAACATTCCGGACGAGGCGCAACAGCTGATCACTCACCTGGACAGCTCGCTGCGTTCGGCGGAAGACCTGATCAGCGACTTGCTCGACATTTCTCGTCTGGAGAACGGAAAGTTCACGCCCAACTGTCAGCCGTTTGCCCTCAATACCTTGTTCGACACACTGGGCGCGGAGTTCAAGGCGCTGGCTCAGGAACAGGGTTTGAGCTTTCGGGTACGCAGCAGCGCCCTGCGCATCGACAGCGATGTGAAGCTGCTACGGCGGGTGCTGCAGAACTTTTTGACCAATGCTTTCCGCTATGGCAAAGGCCCGGTTTTGCTGGGGGTGCGGCGCAGGAACGGGCAACTGAGCCTGGAAGTCTGGGACCGCGGGCCAGGGATTCCGGAGGATAAGCGCCAGGTCATTTTCGAAGAGTTCAAACGCCTGGACAGCCACCAGACGCGCGCCGAAAAAGGCCTGGGCCTGGGTCTGGCGATTGCAGACGGTCTGTGCCGGGTGCTGGGACATACGCTGCAAGTACGCTCATGGCCTGGGCGTGGAAGTGTGTTCAGCGTGACCGTGCCACTGGCGCCTCAACAGGCGCCGCTGCCGATCATCGCTCCCGTTGGCGAATCGATTCGGGCCCCGCTCAATGGCACGCAAGTGCTGTGTGTCGATAACGAAGACAGCATCCTGATCGGCATGAATAGCCTGCTGAGCCGCTGGGGGTGTCAGGTGTGGACCGCGCGTAATCGGGAGGAATGTCAGGCGCTGTTGGATCAGGGAATTCGCCCGCAACTGGCGCTGGTTGATTACCACCTGGACGACGGTGAAACCGGGACGCAGTTGATGGCCTGGCTGCGCACGCGTCTGGGCGAGCCGGTGCCGGGGGTGTTGATCAGCGCCGACGTGCGTCCTGAACTGGTCGCGCAAGTCCACGCGGCAGGTCTGGATTACCTCGCCAAACCGGTCAAGCCCGCAGCGTTGCGAGCGCTGCTGAGTCGGCATGTGAGTTTGAGCTGAGCACACTTCGAGACGAGTTTTGTCAGGTATGAACGTGTTTTGTAGCTTTGGGGCCGCTGCGCAGCCCATCGTCGGCAAGCCTGACTCCTACGCCCTTCGGGCAGAAGCGGCAATCGCAGCGACCTATATCGCCACCATCTCCGCGCTCAGCGCCGATCAATTCCGCGCCCAGCGCCGAACGCTTTTGATTCTGCCCGCAGGGCGTAGGAGCGTGGCTTGCCCGCGATCTGGCGCGAAGCGGCAGCAAAACCTGCGCATGCGGTGAGTCAGGGGTAGCCGAGGTCGCAGGTATTGGGGCCGCTGCGCAGCCCATCGTCGGCAAGCCGGACTCCTACGCCCTGCGGGCAGAAGCGGCAATCGCAGCGACCTATATCGCCGTCAATTCCGCGCCAATCGCCAATCGCCATCAATTCCGAGCACAGCGCCGAACGCTTTTGATTCTGCCCGCAGGGCGTAGGAGCGTGGCTTGCCTGCGATCTGGCGCGAAGCGGCAGCAAAACCTGCGCATGCGGTGGTTCAGGAGTAGCCGAGGTCGCAGGTATTGGGGCCGCTGCGCAGCCCATCGTCGGCAAGCCTGACTCCTACGCCCTGCGGGCAGAAGCGGCAATCGCAGCGACCTATATCGCCACCATCTCCGCGCTCAGCGCCGATCAATTCCGCGCCCTGCGCCGAACGCTTTTGATTCTGCCCAGAGGGCGTAGGAGCGCAGCTTGCTCGCGATCTGGCGCGAAGCGGCAGCAAAACCTGCGCATGCGGTGGTTCAGGAGTAGCCGAGGTCGCAGCTGCGCAGCCCATCGTCGGCAAGCCGGACTCCTACGCAGCAACCACACCCCCATACATCGCTATCACTTGGCCTTACGAAACACGAACACCAATCCGATCACGATCAGCACCATCCCGAACACACTCAGCAACGGCAGGCGATTGCCGAAGATCAAATAGTCCATGATCGCGGTCACTGCTGGCACCAGATAAAACAGGCTGGTGACGTTGACCAAATTCCCCTGAGCAATCAGTCGGTACAGCAGGAACGTCGCCAGCACCGACACCACCAGTCCCATCCACAACACGGGCACGTAGAACCCCGCGCTGTGCTCGAAGTGGAACGGCTGAAACGGCACAAACACCGCGCACACCACAGCGCCCGCCAGGTATTGCACCGGCAACGTGCCGAGGGGGTTATCGGTGATGCGTTTCTGCATGATCGATCCGCCGGTCATGCTCAACATCCCAAGCAAACCGAACAGCATTCCGGCCCACGATCCACCGCCGCCGACTCCCTGATAAACCACCAGCACCAGACCGGCCAGCCCCAGCGCCAAACCGAACATTCGCGACCAGGAGCGGCTGCGCTCAACCAGCACCGCGGTGAGGATCGGCTGCACTCCCATGATGGTCGCCATGACGCCGGGCGTGACTTTCAAGTCCAGCGCCAACAGGTAAAAGATCTGATAGGCGCCCAAAAGCACGGCGCCTGTGGCCATCGCGTAAATCAGCGATTGCCGAGTGCCGGGCAGCTTGTAGCCGAGGGTTGGGATGAGGATAGCCAACGCCACCAGCGCCAGCAGAAAACGGATCAGCAAAAAGGCAAAGGGGGACGCGTGGGCCAGACCCCATTTGGAGAAAATCGCCCCGCTGCTCCAGAGCAGCACGAACAGCGTGGTCGTGGCCATTGAGGCCAATGCTTTGTTAGCGAACATGGTGTCACCTGTGATTCAGACAAAATCGGACCCGGTCAGAAACCGGATTCACTGATATTTTGCGGTGTTTGCTGGCATGAACCGACGGCAGAAAAAGCCGTGGATCAGGCGAGCGACACGACGCCTGGCGGTGCGACAGCGCACACGACCGGGCCGGTCACAGGAGATGGCGGAGGGTAACGCGTGATGAAGACCAACTGCTGGCACCCACACGGTTGAGCAGCAGCAAAGGCTGCAGCGTCAAACGTGAACAACAGGTGGGAAGCTGGCATGGCGCAGGTCTTCATCGGAAAGGAGGAGTGATGTTGCCGAATGTTTCTTTCAGGACATCGGCGCCGACTATAACCAGCGCCCGGTGTCCTGCGCAATAGCTCGTCTCAACCAAATAGCCAGTAGCCCAACAGCGTCAGGACGATCACTGCCAGCACCGGCCGCAACACGCGGTACGCCTTGGGATTGGCGCGCTTGAACTGCTTGACCTGACCACTGAAGCTATTGCTGAAACGCTTGCTGAAGGCATAGGCCTGGTTGATACCGCCGACGCGCTCGTCATCGGTATTTTGCGGCGCCGTGGCACGACCGAGGAAATCACTGACCTTGCGGTTCACGGCACGCATGAAGCCATTGCTCAGCGGACGTTCGACGTCACAGAACAGAATCACGCGGGTAACTTCGGTTTCGTTCTTGACCCAATGCACGTAGGTCTCGTCGAACATGACGTCTTCGCCGTCGCGCCAGGCGTAGACCTTGCCATCGACAAAGATCCGGCAGTCATCGGAATTGGGCGTCGACAGGCCCAAGTGATAACGCAGGGAACCGGCAAACGGATCGCGGTGCGGATTGAGATGGCTGCCACCAGGCAGCAAGGCAAACATCGCGCCTTTGACATTGGGGATGCGGCTTAGTAGTTCCACGGTCTTGGGGCACAGGGTTTCAGCGGACGGCAGCGGTTTGTCGTACCACTTCAAGTAAAAACGCTTCCAGCCTTTTTTGAAGAACGAACCGAAACCTGCGTCGTTGTCCTTGGCGGCTGCGCGAATATAGCCCTCGTCGAACAAGTGCATTGCTTCGTCGCGGATGGTTTCCCAGTTGTCCTTGAGGATATCGAGTTCGGGAAACTTGCTGCGGTCCAGATAGGGTTTGGACGGCACGCTGGAGAACATGTACATCAACGCGTTGTAAGGAGCGAACAGCGCGGAGTGGTTGACGAATTGGCGCAATACCGGCAAACGCGCCTTACCGCGCAAATGCACGTAAAGCGTACTGCCGATGAAAAGCAACAGGATCGCCGCTTTGGCAGCGAAAGAAAGGCTCATGAAACTCTCCTTGAAACAGGCAAAAAGCTAACAGTGACGCGGCGCGGCAATCGACGTTATTAGTTTGAATGACTGCAGACCGAAGCCCAATGATCTGAAGCAACTATTGGGCAGGTCTGAATGGCGAGCATCATAAGCCCAGTTAGCCTCGGTAAAAAGACGCAAAGCGCCGGCAGGCTGAAAACCCTGTAGGAGCGAACTTGTTCGCGAGGCAGTGTGCCTGAATCAACTCACTGGCCGCCTTGGGCATTCTTACTGCGTCAGCTCCTGTTCAGTAAACATGTCGCTGAACAGCATGCTCGACAGATAGCGTTCGCCGGAATCCGGCAGGATCACTACGATCGTCTTGCCCTGCATGTCCGGTTTCTCGGCCATGCGCACGGCGGCTGCCATCGCGGCGCCACAGGAGATCCCACAGAGAATGCCCTCCTCCTGCATCAACCGCAGCGCCATCGCCTTGGCTTCGTCGTCGCTGACCAGCTCGACTCGATCAACAATCGACAGGTCCAGGTTTTTCGGGATGAAGCCCGCACCAATGCCCTGAATCTTGTGCGGCGCCGGGATGATCTCCTCCCCCGCCAACTTCTGGGTAATGATCGGCGAGCCCATTGGCTCGACCGCCACGGAGATAATCGGCTTGCCCATGGTGTTTTTGATGTAGCGCGACACACCAGTGATGGTGCCACCCGTACCCACGCCTGCCACCAGCACGTCAATGGCGCCATCGGTGTCGTTCCAGATTTCCGGCCCGGTGGTCTTCTCGTGAATCGCCGGGTTTGCCGGGTTCTCGAACTGCGCCGGCATGAAGAACGTGTCGGGGTTTTGCGCCACCAGCTCTTCGGCTTTGGCGATGGAGCCCTTCATGCCTTTGGCTGCTTCGGTCAGGACGATTTCAGCCCCCAGGGCCTTCAACACCTTACGCCGCTCTATGCTCATGGACGCGGGCATCGTTAGCATCAGCTTGTATCCGCGTGCCGCTGCGACGAACGCCAGGCCGATGCCGGTGTTGCCGGACGTGGGCTCGACAATGGTCATGCCGGATTTGAGTTTGCCGCTGCTCTCAGCATCCCAGATCATATTGGCGCCGATGCGGCATTTGACCGAGTAACCGGGATTACGCCCTTCGATCTTGGCCAGGATGGTGACGCCGCGTGGCGCAATCCGGTTGATCTGCACCAACGGAGTGTTGCCGATGGAGTGGGCGTTGTCAGCGTAAATACGGCTCATGACGGGGTCCTCTGTGCAGGGTTTGGAATGGGTCAAAGCCTATGCCGCAAGCCTTGAGGCGTCCAGTCATAGCGAACCGATGTCGATGACCGCAGTCAACACCCTTACGTCCCCGGAGATCACTTCCATGAAACGTCGCTACAGCTGGCCGCTTTGGACAGTGCTCGGCATCGTCGTGCTATTGATTGCCGTGCATATCGCGTTGCCCTACGTCGTTCGCAACTACCTCAATGAAAAGCTCGCTGACATGGGCGCCTACCGCGGTCAGGTCACCGATGTCGATCTCGCCTTGTGGCGCGGCGCCTACAGGATCAACGGGCTAAACATCGTCAAGGTCGACGGCAAGGTGCCGGTGCCCTTCGTCCGAGTGCCGGTCATTGATCTGGCGGTGAGTTGGCATTCTTTGTGGTACGACCATGCGGTGGTGGCGGAGGTTGCATTTATCAGCCCCGAGCTGAACTTCGTCGATGGCGGCGCCAACAAGCAAGCATCGCAGACCGGTGAAGGCACCGACTGGCGTGCGCAGCTGAACAAACTGCTGCCAATTACCTTGAACGAAGCCCGGGTAGTGGACGGGAAAATAACTTTCAACAACTTCAGCTCTACGCCGAAGGTGAAAATCGAAGCAGATAAGGTCAATGCCAGCGTGTTCAACCTGACCAACGTAGTGGATACCGCTGGCAAGCGTGACGCCCGCTTTGAAGGCAAGGCGTTGTTGCTCGGCCATGCACCGCTGGACGCCAGTGCGACGTTTGATCCTTTCAGTAACTTTGAGGATTTCGACTTCAAGCTGCGCGCAACCGACATTCAGCTCAAACAGATGAATGACTTCGCCTCGGCGTACGGCAAGTTCGACTTCAACGCAGGCGATGGCGACATCGTGATCGAGGCCAATGCCAACAAAGGCCAGCTAACTGGTTACGTTAAGCCGTTGCTCAAGAATGTAGACATCTTCAATTGGCAACAGGACGTGGAAAACCAGAACAAAGGGTTTTTCCGCTCGGTCTGGGAGGCAGTGGTCGGTGGAAGCGAAACCGTGTTGAAAAACCAGGGCAAAAACCAATTTGCGACCCGAGTGGAGCTGAGCGGCAGCGTGCATAAACAGGACATCAGTGCGTTCCAGGCGTTTTTGCAGATCCTGCGCAACGCGTTCGTTCAGGCCTTCAATACGCGGTATGACAGCGGTAAGGCTGCGCCGTGAATGCCTGACCCACACCGCCGGGACCACACCGACGTTGTAGGAGCGCGCTTGCCCGCGAAGACGTTGGCTCTGGCAAAGAGATGCGTTGAATGTATCGATCTATTCGCGGGCAAGCGCGCTCCTACAGTTTTTCGTCGTCTTTGGGCGCGTTGTAGGCTTCACATTCCTCAGCCACCAACATCCCGCTTTGTGACTGGTTGTTCAAGGCATCCCAACCCAGACACGCCAATGCCAGAGTTCTCGGTGTGGCTTCTCGAGCATTGCTGTAGCGCGTGATGCTGCGCGCGCTAACGCCTAATGCTTCAGCAGCCAATGCCAGTGGTAGACCAGTACGCGCGCGCCAGCCGATGAAGATTTTGGTGTTTTCGTCGGTAGCCGCTTGGGCCTGAGCATCCAGATACAATGTATCTGCGCCAAGCTGGATGTCCAGATCAGGCCATTCGACGGTCCAGCCGGCGTCGGCAATTTCTGCCCGCATAAAAGCCTGCGGGTCGCGCAACGGCTGAAGGCCGGGAAAGCTGGCGATGTCGTTGTTCATATCCAGAACAAACTGTTGATCGTCGATGAATGTCAGCGCCAGCTTCGCGCCTGGCAAAGCCCTGACGGCTTTGAGTCGGGGTCGTTTCATGGATGCCATCGCTTCCATTCCTCCATCAGTTCTTCTCTGTTAGCCCGTATCCACTCCAGCGCTTCCTTGAGCACGGCGCCCGGTGCATGGCCGCGCATGGGTTCTATCAACTGCAGGCAAATCAACACATCAATGCCGCCGCCAGTAAGATGCACGTGGGGCGGCAAGTGGTCCTTCTCCCTCAGTTGAATCCGGTATTTATCCCTGAAACGATGCTTGGTAGACATGGCGAGCAAGGTATCGCCAAATTAGCGATACATCAATGAAAGTTACAATTTTCAGCCAGTCAGAACGTGACGCCCCATTCAGGTACTGAATAAAGCGTCTGCGTTCACAGTGGCCCGGCGTGCGCGTTATAGTCGGCGCATTCTTAAGCCATATTTGCGCCGTTCGGGCCCGATGCCCGCACGTTACGTTCGAGGATTTATCGATGAAATTCGAAGGCACACAGGCCTATGTCGCCACCGACGACCTCAAGCTTGCGGTCAACGCCGCCATCACGTTGGAGCGACCGCTGCTGGTCAAAGGCGAGCCCGGCACCGGCAAGACCATGCTCGCCGAGCAACTGGCCGAATCCTTCGGCGCCAAACTGATTACCTGGCACATCAAATCCACCACCAAGGCCCATCAAGGGCTGTACGAATACGATGCCGTCAGCCGTCTGCGTGACTCGCAACTGGGCGTCGACAAAGTCCATGACGTGCGCAATTACCTGAAGAAGGGCAAGCTCTGGGAAGCCTTCGAGGCCAACGAGCGGGTGATTCTGCTGATCGATGAAATCGACAAGGCCGACATCGAGTTCCCCAATGACCTGCTGCAAGAACTCGACAAAATGGAGTTCTACGTTTACGAGATTGACGAGACGATTAAGGCGAAAATCCGTCCGATCATCATCATTACCTCCAACAACGAGAAAGAACTGCCTGATGCCTTCCTGCGTCGCTGTTTCTTCCATTACATTGCTTTCCCCGATCGCGCCACCCTGCAGAAGATTGTCGATGTGCATTACCCCGACATCAAAAAAGACCTGGTCAGCGAAGCATTGGACGTGTTTTTCGACGTGCGCAAAGTGCCGGGCCTGAAGAAGAAGCCTTCGACGTCGGAACTGGTGGACTGGCTCAAATTGCTGATGGCCGACAACATCGGAGAAGCGGTGCTGCGCGAGCGCGATCCGACCAAGGCCATTCCGCCGTTGGCAGGGGCGCTGGTGAAAAACGAGCAGGATGTGCAGTTGCTTGAGCGCCTGGCGTTCATGAGCCGTCGCGGCAATCGCTAAGCGCTTTCTGATAAGTCGGGACGATCAACATGCTGCTCAATCTGTTCAATGAAATGCGCGCCGCCAAGGTCCCGGTCTCGGTTCGCGAACTGCTGGACCTGATCAACGCGCTGAAACAGCGTGTCACCTTCGCCGACATGGACGAGTTTTATTACCTGTCCCGGGCGATCCTCGTGAAGGACGAGCGCCATTACGACAAGTTTGATCGAGCGTTCGGCGCCTACTTCAACGGGCTGGAAAAGCTGGATGACCATTTGCAGGCGCTGATCCCCGAGGATTGGTTGCGCAAGGAATTCGAGCGCTCGCTGACCGATGAAGAGCGTGCCGCGATCCAGTCGCTAGGTGGACTGGACAAACTGATCGAAGAATTCAAAAAGCGTCTGGAAGAACAGCAAGAACGCCACGCTGGCGGCAACAAGTGGATCGGTACCGGCGGCACCAGTCCTTTTGGCTCAGGCGGCTACAACCCGGAAGGGATTCGCGTCGGTGACGCAGGCAAGCGTCAGGGCAAGGCGGCGAAAGTCTGGGAGCAGCGCGAATACAAGAACCTGGACGATCAGGTCGAACTGGGCACGCGCAACATCAAGATCGCCCTGCGCCGACTCCGCAAATTCGCGCGACAAGGCGCGGCGGATGAGCTGGACATCGACGGCACCATCGACCATACCGCCCGCGATGCCGGACTGTTGAACATTCAGATGCGCCCAGAACGCCGCAACACCATCAAACTGTTGCTGCTGTTCGACATCGGCGGTTCGATGGACGCCCACGTGAAGATCTGCGAAGAGCTGTTCTCAGCCTGCAAAACCGAGTTCAAGCACATGGAGTACTTCTACTTTCACAATTTCATTTATGAATCGGTGTGGAAGAACAACCAGCGTCGCACCTCGGAGCGCACGTCCACGCAGGATCTGCTGCATAAGTACGGCGCGGACTACAAAGTGATCTTCATTGGCGACGCCGCGATGGCGCCCTATGAAATCACCCAGCCGGGTGGCAGCGTCGAGCACTGGAATGAAGAAGCGGGTTACGCCTGGATGCAGCGCTTCAAAGCCAAGTTCAAGAAAATCATCTGGATCAATCCGTACCCGAAAGAAGCCTGGGCCTACACCACCTCCACCAACATCGTCCGAGATTTGATCGACGATCAAATGTATCCGCTGACGCTGCGAGGGTTGGAAGAAGGGATGCGGTATTTGGCGAAGTAATGCTGAGGTTGTAGGAGCGCGCTTGCCCGCGATACCGATCTAAATGCGCCTGACGGATTGACCGTCTACCTCAATCGCGGGCAAGCGCGATCCTACAAAAGCTACCCTTAACCCAACGCCTGCCGAATCCGCTGCACAGCCGCGATGGAACTTGCGTTATCGCCGTGGACACATAAGGTGTTGGCCGCCAATAGCAGTTCACTGCCATCGCTGGCAATCAACGCTTCGCCGCGTGACAGGGTCAACGCCTGCTCGATGATCCGCTCCGGATCATGATGCACGGCGCCCGGCAGATTGCGTGAGACCAGTCGACCGATGCTGTCGTAAGCGCGATCGGCGAATGCTTCGAACCACAGGGTCACGCCATACTCATCGGCGATCGCCTGAGCGGCGGCGTTATCGCGCATCGCCAGCACCATCAGCGGCAGTCCGGCGTCGTAACGCGCAATGCCCTCAATCACTGCACGCAATTGCGCGGGATTGGCCATCATGTCGTTGTACATCGCGCCGTGAGGTTTGACGTATTGCACGCGACCGCCCTGCCCCCGGCACACGCCATCTAAAGCGCCGATCTGGTAATGCAGCAGGTCTTGAATCTCCTGCGCCGAACACGCCATGGAACGACGACCGAAACCCACCAGATCCGGATAGGCCGGGTGCGCGCCGATGGTGACATCGTGGGACAACGCCAAAGAGACTGTTTTGCGCATCACACTGGGATCGCCCGCATGGAAACCGCAGGCGATATTGGCGCAGTCAATGAACGGCATTACCTCGGCATCCAGCCCCATGGTCCAGGCGCCGTAGCTTTCACCGATATCGCAATTCAATAACAGGCGGCTCATGGGGATTTCCTGTGTGAGTATTCGTCATCACCTGTAGGACCGCGCTTGCCCGCGATTGTATTGGGTCAGCGCTAAATAAGCGGCTGACACACCTCAATCGCGGGCAAGCGCGCTCCTACACTGTTAGGTTCAACGTTACCGCCAATCCGGGTTGACCGCGCGTTTGTGCCGACGACCGACTGCCAGCCAGTCGATGAACACGACGATGCTTTCGATCACCAGCGACAATAGCAAAGCGCCCATCAGCCCCCAGCCAATCACTTCAGGGGTTAGCAAGACCTGCCAGCTATACGCGTTCCAGGTTTCCATACGGATTTGCGGGTTGGCGGCGGTGAATACATGCCAGGCCTTGGTGTACCAAGGGCCTTGCAATGCCTGCCACTCGCGGTCGAGGATCTGCGCGCGGGTGATCAGGTTATTCACGCTGTCGGCATCGCTGCGAAACACCGGGTCGTCGCTGCTGCGGTAATGCTGGATCAACGCCTGCACATCGCCATTGAAGAAGCGCTGGGCCGTTTCGTTATAGCCCTTCATGCCCTGCTGGGCTTCAATCAGATGCGCTTCGACACGCTTGCTGTAATCACTGATAAAACCGGGCACCTGAACGCCAAACAGCAATCCAGCGGTAAACAGCACCAATCTCAAATAGCTTCGCAGCATAGGTCCCTCTCAGTCGTCGAATCGGTCACGCAGAAGCGCTTAGGTAGAGCCTTGGGCCACGCACTCGCCCCGCCGCCACAAACTCCATTGGCCCGGCTCATAGCGATGCCAGATTTCGTCCTCGGTCAGCGGTTCGGTGGCGATCACGGTCACAACATCGTTGGGCGTGGTTTCCGCCTGGAAGTCGACGATCACATCGACGTCCTTGAGCCGGGCCGGGCCGAACGGCGCGCGACGTGTAATCTGCACCAGCTTGGTGGAGCAGAAGCAAAACAGCCAGTCGCCGTCGCTGAGCAGGCAATTGAACACGCCTTTGCTGCGGTATTCAGCGCAGGCCTCAACCAGCGACGGCAACAACTGTTCGATTTCCACCGGCTCGGGCTCGGCCTCGCGAACGCGATTGAGCAGATCACAAAACGCCGCTTCACTGTCCGTGTCGCCCACGGGCCGGTAGAACGTGGCGCGGGGATTGAAATCCGCGAGCTGGCCGTTATGGGCGAAACACCAGTTACGGCCCCACAGCTCTCGGACAAACGGATGGGTATTGGAGAGGCAGACCTTGCCGACGTTGGCCTGGCGAATGTGGCCGATGACCACTTCGCTCTTGATTGGGTAGCGCTGCACCAGTTGCGCGACTTCAGATTCGCTGCTGGCGGCGGGGTCTTGAAACAGGCGCAGGCCACGGCCTTCATAGAAACCGATGCCCCAGCCATCGCGGTGCGGCCCCGTTCGGCCACCGCGCTGCATCAGCCCGGTAAAGCTGAAAACGATGTCGGTGGGGACATTGGCACTCATGCCCAGTAGTTCACACATGCTCAGGGCCTCGATACGTTCTGCAGCGTTGGCCTGTTAAAGCTTGGGTTCGACCCGAAGCCGGTTGCCGCCATTGCTCGCCGGCCCATTGCGCGTCGGTGCGGGAGCCACCGGTTCGGATTTGTAACGGCTGGAGTCCGCCGAGGAAAACGGCTCGTCTTCGTCGTCTTTGTGGGCAGCAGCTTGCGCCTCGGCGGCTGCCTGGGCATGGGCCTGCCGCGCCTTGCGGGCGTTGAGAATCGGCAGGCGAATCAGCGCGAAGATGACGTAAAGCCCCAGCGCTACAGAGCCATAGGTCGCCAGATCCAGTACGGCGCGCCAGACGTTGCCACCAACCTTGAACGCCAGATCGAGCACGCTGATGGCCAGTGCCGGTGCGTACTTTCCCTTGCCCGGATCGACGATCGTCGGCGTGAACAACAGGACCGCGCCGATCAGCCACAGCGGTTCGCGCAGGTAGCGCCACATCCAGCCCGTCAGCTTCATCCACACCAACAGACAGCCCAACGCAGCGAATGCGTATAGGCCCCAGCCAATCATATAGTCGTTGTCGGTCATGACGTCCGTGGTAAGGCAGGTAAAGAGGCGCTTATGATAACGACTTTTCGCGAGCCAGGCTTCCCCGGCTTCAGCATCGGTGCGCGCGGCCCGTCAAACACAGGGCCGCCACCGGTCATTTAATGATCAGAGAGCCCAGCATGTCCTTATCAAACGCCTCCACCCGCGCCCCGATTGCCCGCAAGGCCGAGGGCGAAGATCCGTATGCATGGCTGCAAAACCGCGACACCGACGAGGTGCTCGACTACCTCAAGGCCGAAAATGCCTACCAAGAACAGCAATTGGCTGATCAGAAGGCGTTGCGCGAGACCCTGTTTCAGGAAATAAAAGGCCGCATCCTCGAAACTGACCTTTCCCTGCCCTCGCCTTGGGGCCCGTATCTGTATTACACACGCACCGCCGAGGGCGACGAGTACGGTCGGCATTACCGCTGCGCTCGCCCAGCCGATGACTCGCAGACGGTCGATGAAAGCACTGAAGAATTACTGCTGGACCCCAACGAGCTGGCCGGCGGCGGTTTTTTCTCCCTCGGCGCGTTCAGCATCAGCCCCGATCATCAGCGTCTCGCTTATAGCCTGGACACCACCGGTGAAGAGGTTTATCGGCTGTTCGTCAAAGAGCTGAGTGACGGCCAGATCACCGCTCTGCCGTTCGAAGATTGCGACGGCAGCATGACGTGGGCCAATGACAGCCAGACGCTGTTTTTTGGCGAACTGGACGATACCCATCGGCCGCACAAGCTGTATCGCCATACGCTGGGCAACGAGTCGGCCGACCTGGTGTTCAACGAACCGGACGGGCGTTTCTTCCTGCATTGCTACCGCACCAGCTCCGAGCGTCAACTGGTGTTGTCGCTAGACAGCAAGACCACCAGCGAAGCCTGGGTGCTGGATGCCGGAAAACCTGAACAAGCCTTTGTTTGCATGGCGCCACGTGCCGAAGGCCATGAGTACTCGGTGGACCACGGCCTGGTCGATAGCGTCTGGAGCTGGCTGATCCGCAGTAACCAGAACGGCATCAATTTCGCGCTGTTCCATGCGCCGGAGCAAACCCATGGGGTGCCGGACAGAGCGCAGTGGCAGACCCTGATTGCGCATAGCGATTCAGTGATGCTCGACGGCTTCAGCCTTAATGCCAAAGCCCTGACTTTGAGCCTGCGTGAAGGCGGCCTGCCCATTGTCGAGATTCACCCACAAGGCGCAGCGCCCTATCGCGTGCAATTGCCGGACGCGGCCTACAACCTTTACGTGCAAGACACACTTGAATTCGACAGCGATAAGATTCGTCTGCGC
The DNA here is from genome assembly GCF_057128765.1 of Pseudomonas corni. Taxonomy (NCBI): domain Bacteria; kingdom Pseudomonadati; phylum Pseudomonadota; class Gammaproteobacteria; order Pseudomonadales; family Pseudomonadaceae; genus Pseudomonas; species Pseudomonas corni. The sequence goes on along the minus strand of NZ_JBSKHW010000017.1, from coordinate 15,804 downwards.
TATCAGTCGCTCAATCGTCCGGCGCAGGTTCGGCAACTGGCGCTTGCGACCGGCGAGCAAGTGGTGCTCAAGGAAACGCCAGTGCTTGGCGAGTTCGACGCCGACGCTTACGTCAGTCAGCGGTTGTGGGCGACTGCGCCGGACGGTACGCAGGTGCCGATCAGCCTGGTGGTCAAGCGTGAACTGGCAGGCAAAACGGTGCCGCTGTACCTCTACGGCTACGGCGCTTACGGAGAAAGCCTGGATCCGTGGTTTTCCCACGCCCGTCTGAGCCTGCTGGACCGGGGCGTTGCATTTGCCATTGCCCATGTGCGCGGCGGCGGCGAGTTGGGCGAAGCCTGGTATCGCAACGGCAAGCAGGAGCAAAAGACCAACACGTTCACTGACTTCATCGCCTGCGCCGAGTATTTGATCGCCCAGCAATTGACCAGCGCCGAGCAATTGGTGATCAGTGGTGGGAGCGCGGGTGGCCTGTTGATAGGCGCAGTGGTCAATCAGCGCCCAGAGTTGTTCAAGGCGGCAATTGCTGAAGTGCCGTTTGTCGACGTGTTGAACACCATGCTCAACCCCGAGCTGCCGCTGACCGTCACCGAATACGATGAGTGGGGCAACCCGCAGGAACCTGACGTTTACGCACGCATCAAGGCCTACGCGCCCTATGAAAACGTGACCGCTCAGGCCTACCCCGCCATGCTGGTGATCGCGGGCTACAACGACAGCCGTGTGCAGTATTGGGAAGCTGCAAAATGGGTGGCAAAATTGCGCGACCTCAAGACCGACGACAACCTGTTGCTGCTCAAGACTGAACTCGGCGCTGGCCACGGCGGGATGAGCGGGCGTTATCAGGGACTGCGCGACGTAGCGCTCGAATACGGTTTTATCTTCAAGGTTTTGCAATTGGCCTGAGGAACCTGATGGGCACCGCGAGTGCCCATCAGGCAGGGTCCCCGCGTTGCGTCGCCGGGGCCTGTAAATGATGTCGTCCCTTTCTGAAACTTGCACAAGATCGAGCCATGTCCACACCGTCATCACTGAATAACGAAATTCGCGAAATGCTGATGGACTGCGGTCTGTTCGATCCGCTCACGCCTGCTGAGTTTTCAGCCGCTGCGGGGTATTTCAGCATCAGCAGCATCGACAAAGGCCAAGCCATTTTCAACGAAGGCGATGCTGGCACGTTTATGTGCATCATCCATTCGGGCTCGGTGTCGGTGCAGAAACTCAATAGCGACGGCAAGCCAGTGGAGCTGGCCGTGCTGCGCAGCGGACGGGCGTTCGGTGAGATGGCGGTGCTCGACGGCGAGCGGCGTTCGGCAACCTGCATCGCCGCTACGCCCAGTTACCTGCTGAACCTGGGCCGGGATTCGCTGGACAAGATGATCAACGAGGCGCCCAAGACCGCCGCCAAAATCATCCGTGCGATTGCCGTGGCGCTGTCCAAACGCCTGCGCATGATGGATGGGCAGTTGGCGTCGCAGCAGGTTTGAGTTTTCTCTGTTCGGTGTAGGAGCGCGCTTGCCCGCGAAACGCAACGACAGACCACCTATTTACGGTGCGTCAGCCAACGCATCGCGAACAAGTTCGCTCCTACAGGGGCGAGAGAATTTCGTGTCGTTCCAGTCAATCCGCATCGCGAACAAGTTCGCTCCTACAGAGGGCGTGCCTGATTTTATGGCTTAACGACTGGGCTGGTTTGTTGTTCCAGGCCCTCTAACGCCTCGTCTTTTGGCGGGCCGGGTTGTGGGATTCTGGGGAGTAACGGCGGATTGCCCTCGCCATTCTCGCGGGGAGTGCTCGGCGGGGAGACTTGAGGATACGGGGTGGGTGTCGCAGTGCCCGGAGAACCCGGAGGGGACGATGTCGGCCCCGGCGTGTTAAGCGTGGGCTGCAGCGTCTCGGCCTGAATCGCACATACCGAGAGCGTCGCCAGGGTAATCGCCGTTAGAATGTAGCGCTTCATCGATGGGCTCCGCCGCCAGTGAGAGTTGTGAGTCACAGGCTACTCCTGGATCTCGGATTGCGCGCTGCAAACCGTCAATTTTTCCATCATCCACATTCATTTCTTCACTGAGTGCTCAATGAAACGTTTCGTTCTGCTCGACACCACTCCGATCCCCGACAACGGCGGTGCCTTGTGCCTGTTCGAATACGGCGAGGACTTCGTGATCAAGATCCAGGGCGGCGACGGCGGCCAGTTGATGAACACGCGCATGCACGGCTCCGAAGACGCGCTGGCTGAAATCCCGTGCAAAAAGGTCGCGGCGCGCACTCAACCCCGCGTATTGATCGGCGGGCTGGGCATGGGCTTTACCCTCGCCTCCGCGCTCAAGCACCTGGGCAAAAACGCCGAAGTGGTGGTCGCCGAACTGGTGCCCGGCGTTGTCGAGTGGAATCGCGGGCCGCTGGGTGAGAAGTCCGGCAATCCATTGCTAGACCCCCGCGCCAAGGTGCTGATTCAGGACGTGGCGCAGGTGCTGAAAAGCGAGCCACAGGGTTTCGATGCGATCATGCTTGACGTCGACAACGGCCCCGAAGGCCTGACGCAAAAGTCCAACAGCTGGTTATATTCGGCTGGCGGCCTCAGTGCCTGCGCCCAGGCATTACGGCCAAAAGGCGTGTTGGCGGTTTGGTCGGCCAGCGCTGATGCAGCATTCTCGGACAAGCTGCGCAAGGCCGGCTTCAAGGCCGAAGAGGTCAAGGTCTATGCTCACGGCAACAAGGGCACCCGACATACGATCTGGATCGCCGAAAAACTGAAAGCCTGATCGGCCCACGAAGCGCTAGACTGCCCACATTGCCGACAACAGAACACGAACCAGGTGACACCATGAGCACGACCACACCCACCAATACCTCGAAGCTGGATCGCATCCTCGCCGACGCCCAGCGCGATCGCGAAATGGGTTACCGCGACAAGGCTTTGCGCATGTACCCCCACGTGTGTGGCCGCTGTGCCCGCGAGTTTGCTGGCAAGCGCCTGAGCGAGCTGACCGTTCACCACCGCGACCACAACCACGACAACAATCCTCAAGACGGCTCCAACTGGGAATTGCTGTGCCTGTACTGCCACGATAACGAACACTCGCGTTACACCGACCAGCAGTACTTCTCTGAAAGCTCCACCAGCAGCCCGAAAACCGCCAAGGCGACGCACAATCCGTTTGCAGCGCTGGCCGGGTTGATGAAGAAAGACGACTGATCCTGTAGGAGCGCGCTTGCCCGCGAATCGGTTTCACAGCTGACATCAAATCGGCGGAACGAACGCTTTCGCGGGCAAGCGCGCTCCTACACGTCAGCCAAACGCCCCGCTTCACGTATAATCCTGCGCCTTCCCCTCAGCGAGCACTCTCCCCCGTGGCCAACAAACGCTATGCCTGCATCGGCCTGTACAACCCAAAATCTCCTGAAAATGTGGGCTCGGTGATGCGCGCAGCGGGTTGCTATGGCGTCGCCTCGGTGTTCTACACCGGGACGCGCTACGAGCGAGCACGGGATTTTGTGACAGACACCAAGAAGATCCATCAGGACATCCCGCTGATTGGCATCGATGACCTGAAGAAAATCATTCCCCTGGGCTGTATCCCGGTGGCTGTGGAGCTGGTCGACGGGGCGCGCGCGTTGCCCGAATACACTCATCCTGACCGGGCCATTTATATCTTCGGCCCTGAAGATGGCTCGCTCGACAAAGAGATCCGCGACTGGTGCGAGGACGTGGTGTACATCCCCACAACCGGATGCATGAACCTGGCTGCAACTGTCAATGTTGTGCTCTATGACCGCATGGCCAAGGGCAACAATACGCGCTCGGGCCCTCAGTTCGGTCGGGACACCCAAGGCACGTAGGCAAATCGTGCGAGCAAACGCATTGAACAGATCGAGGCTTGGGCAGTCAGTTTTAGGGACCCCAACCCTTCATGGAGAAACATCATGAGCGACACCCCGATCGTTGAACGTATTGACACCGCAATTCAGCCTCAGCCTGAGCAGAACGTGCAAGGTTGGGAGCGCATTGGCTCGTTGGCGGGCGGCGTCTTGATGATGGGCAAAGGCCTGCGTCGTGGCGGCCTCTTCGGCCTGATCCAACTGGCCATCGGCGGCGCAGTGCTGGCGCGTGGCATTACCGGTCATTGTTCGGCCAAAGCGCTGGTCGAAAAAGGCCGTAGCGACCTGGACGTCGCCAAATCTCGTATCAAACGCGCTGGCGCCGAATTGAGTAGCCTGAAAACCAAGGCAGAAGTAGCGGCTGAAGAAGCCGTGGTGAAAAGCATTGATGCGGTAAAAGCGCCGAAAACCGAAATTTAAGCGTATGAAAACTCTGTAGGAGCGAACTTGTTCGCGAGCGGTCGAAAGCCTCGCCAACAAGTTGGCTCCTACAGATGACCGTTGGTCTTAACCCGCCCGAAAAATCAAATAATCTTCCCAGTCGTCTTCCGGCACGCTGTTCTCGCTGAGCATGCGCCCTGACTGAGAAACGCGCGCTTGATGCACGGCATCACGATCGCCGCACACCAGATGATGCCAAAGCGGCAGATCCTTCCCCTCGCTGACCAATCGATAACCGCACGTAGGCGGCAGCCACTTGAATTCATCCGCCTGCCCTGGCGTCAGTTGGATGCAATCGGGCACCGACGCGCGACGATTGGGGTAATCAGTGCACTGACAGGTCTTCAGATCCAGCAGCTTGCAGGCAATGCGCGTGTAATAAACGCTGTTGTCGTCTTCGTCTTCCAGCTTTTGCAGGCAGCACAGGCCGCAGCCATCGCACAAGGATTCCCACTCGACCGCGTCAAGCTGATCGAGGGTTTTGCGTATCCAGAAGGGTTCGACTTTAGCGGCCATGGGTGCGGAATCGGTATCAATGGAATGAAAAGGCCGACAGTTTAGGGCCGTCAGTCATATGCGCCTAGTAAAGACGTGGAAGAGCTGACGAGCAGCAAGGCTGCTATCGCGGCGTGCCAGTTGCCCCGAATCGCAGCCTCGCGCTGCTCGTCAGCTCCTACAGAGGGGTCGCTCAATAGCCCCGCGAAAAATCCACTTCGCCGCGCAACGGTTCACTTGCTGCATAGGCTCGTAGATTCTCCACAAACAGCTGCGTCATCATGGTTGGCGATGTCGGCGCAGAGCTGTGCCCGGTCAACAGCAAACCCCAGGCGGTCCAGAACGGGTGACGCTGGGGCAGCGGCTCCTGGCGGCAGACGTCGATGACCGCGCCCGCCAGATGGCCTTCCTTGAGCGCTTCGACCAGATCGGCGTCCACCACCGACGTACCACGCCCGACGTTGATGAACAGCGCCGAAGGCTTGAACTGGGCGAACAGCTTGGCATCGTACAGATCATGGGTGTGCGGCGTGTTGGGCAGCAGGTTGATGACGAAATCAACCTGCCCCACCAGACGCGCCAGATCACTCGGCGCGCCCACTTCGACGAACGGCTCCAGCGTGCGAGCAGTGGAGGCAATGCCGTACAGCTCCACGCCAAACGGCAGTAGAAACTTCGCCACCGTCGCACCAATGTCGCCAGTGCCGACGATCAGCGCTTTACGACCCGCCAGGCTATGACCCACGCGGTTGTCCCACTTGCGTTCGACCTGGCTTACCAGCCGGGCCAGCACTTCGCGTTCATGGACCAGCATGTACGTCAGGACAAACTCAGCCATCACCTGGCCGAAGATGCCGACAGCGCGGGTCAGACGATAGTCACGATTCAAACCCTCTGCCAGCAGCGGCGTGATACCCGCCCAGGTTGATTGCAGCCACTGCGGCTTGTGGCCCTGACGCAACAGGTTCGCCAGCAAATCAGGTTGGCCCAGCCAGACTGGCGCATCGGTGGCCATTCTGGCGAGTTCGGCAGAATCGCCGCTGCTCAGTACTTCAATATCGGGAGCGGCTTTACGGAGTAATTCGGTGTAAACGGCAAAATCGTGTTCGGCGATCAGAACGCGCATGATTCAAAACTCAAAAAAACGGGACATGCGACCGATGCATTTCAGGCCAAGAAGGCTTGGGCGCATCGATCCGGTAAACCCCTGCGATGGTTTGCAGGGTCTTTTCAATGGCGCGACCCCTTACATCGGGTCGTTGCGGCGCAGCAGCTCTTCGGGCAAGTGCTCGATGTAGTCGTCTTCAGCCGGTGGCATTTGCAGGTGATAGCCCTGCTTTTCGAGGTTGGCGAGGACGGTATGAATGTCCTCGCGCGCCAGGGCACGCTCAGGGCTCAACACCAGGTTGAAAGCGTGCAGTGGTTTGCCGAACGCCGCCAGCAACTCGTCCGGCACACGCTCCAGAGCATCACTCTTGAGCACATACAGGTACATTTCATTGCGGCGCGGGCTGCGGTAGATGGAGCAAATACGTTTCAAGGCTGTTCTCCGGGGGCGGCCAGGCTGTCGAGCAGCGTCTGGCCCATCAGTTCGCGGCGCCAGCCACGCAGCGAATCGGGCAAATGGTAAGGACCGTCGGGATAACCGGTCTTGAGCAGCGCTTCAAGGGTCTTCTTGCGCAGCATCAATTCGGGGGCCATGTCCAGGCGTTCTGCCTGTTGCTGGCCGATGACGCGAAGGGATTTGAGCACGTTGGAAGCATCGATCGGCAACGGCTCAGGCAGGGCTGGTGGCCACTGATCCTGGGACACGCTGCCGGCCTTCTTGATCAGGTCCAGCAGAAACTCGCCGTCCTGTCGCACGGTCTTGGGATGCATGTCTTCAATCTTCGCCAGCGCCGCCAGGTTGTCTGGCTGGGTCTTGGCCAGCGGCCACAATGCGTGTTCACGCAGTACGCGGTTGCGCGGCTGATTGCGGGCGCGGGCTTCTTTCTCGCGCCATGCGCACAACTCTCGCAGCACCGCCAGCTGGGCGCGGGATAACTTCCACGCCAGCTTGGCTTCCCGATAAACCTCGTACGGATCGGTCTCACGGCGCAGATTCGCCACCAGTTCCGCCCCGTCTTCGACGACCCAGGCGTACTTTTCGTCCGACAGACGCGGGCGCAGCAAAGCGTAGACTTCGGCCAGATGTACGGCGTCTTCGGCGGCGTAGCTGATCTGGGTTTCAGACAGCGGACGCTGCAGCCAGTCGGACCGCGTTTCGCCTTTGGGTAAGTCGATGTTGAGGACTTCCTGCACCAGGCGTGAATAACCCATCGAAAAGCCCAGGTTCAGGTAAGCCGCCGCCAGTTGCGTGTCGAACAACGGCGCTGGCAGGCTGCCGGTCAGGCGCAGCAAGACTTCGAGGTCTTCGCTGCAGGCGTGCACGACCTTGATGACGTCGGGGTTTTCCAGCAACGCGGACAGCGGGCGCCAGTCGCTGATCAACAACGGATCGATCAGATAAGCGCTGGAACCGTCGCCAATTTGCAGCAACGCGGCGATGGGATAGAAGGTGTCGACCCGCATGAATTCGGTGTCGAGGGCGACAAAAGGCAGAGCCTGCCACTGTGCGCAATGTCGGGCGAGGCTGTCGTCGTCGCGAATCCAGTGAATATCGATGGCCACACGGCTCTCCCTTGAAGAATGGCGCGCAGTATATATCGCTATAAGCGATTACCGGGCATCCGACCTGCAAGTCTTGAGCATCTTCATGGTTTGCGCATGTGACGCCTGCGCGAAATACGACCGTCTATCGGTTCAATGAGTGATTTTTCGCAATATGTACACTCGCCACATCGCGTAGCCGGGCAAGAAATCATGATGAGCGACGATAGCGAAGCCAGCATTGGCAAATTCGGTCTCGATGGTTGAACGACTCACAACGAATCGGTTGCGCGGTAATTCAGCAAGGCCTTGGGCCAGACGCGAGCGTTGTTGACGTTTGCGCCGCCACGCCTTGAGGTTGCCATCGACCCACAGCGCTACGATGGCGGTGTCGCGGGTAACGCGGTGGAATTCCTGAAGGATTTCCATGCGTCCGTCGCTTTGCGCCACGTGATGGAACTGGCGCATGCAGAAAATGCAATCCACCGCATTGGCCGACAAGCCGATGGAAAAAACCGAACTCTGAAACGTGCGAATGCGCTCGCGCACTTCCTCAGGCGACTGGGACTGCGCCACCGCCAGCATGTCGGTGGAGGGGTCGGCGGCCAGAATCACTCGATTGGAATGCTCGGCCAGCACCGGCCAGAAGCGTCCGGAACCCGCTGGCAAATCCAGCACCAGACCCGGATCTCCGGCGTCACGCAGGGCATGGCGTGCCAGTTGCGCGTCACGCCACAGGCTTAATTTGCGCGCAAAGCCCTGATCAAGCGGCTGCATGCACTCGCGCACTTGCGCGGAGTCAGGACTGTGATCAGTCATTGGCCAGTACCCCGTCCGTATAAATCCCCCTGCAATTGGCGAACATATCCAGGGCCGGGTTGTAGACTTTGGTGTCGACCTTGAGCAGTCCCAGCATGGAATGGAACAGGTTGTCCTGGCTCAGCGGGGCATTGCGCTCGCCTTGCAGGCAACGGGTATTAACGGCGAACGACTGCTGATAGTTATCGGAGAACCAGGCCACCATCGGCACGTGTTTCTGTTGATCCGGCGCCAGCATGTAAGGGGTGCCGTGGAGGAACAGGTTGTACTCGCCCAGAGACTCGCCATGGTCCGACAGATACATCATGGCAGTGTCTACTTTGTCCTGGTTATTGCGCAGGATGTCGATCAAACTCGCCAATACATGATCGGTATATAACAGCGTGTTGTCGTAGCCGTTGACGATGCTTTCGCGAGTGCAATTATTAAGTGCATTGCTTTCGCAAACCGGCGTGAATTTTTCGTACTCTTTTGGATAACGCTTGAAATATTCAGGGCCGTGGCTGCCCATCTGGTGCAACACCAATACCGTGTCTTTATCCAGGTTATCGATAAAACTTTGCAGGCCCTGCAGCAGTATTTCGTCGCGGCATTCGTTATTGGCGCACAGCACCGGATCTTTCAAGTTGCTGACATCTTGCAGTGTGACGCGGTCACAAGTGCCCTTGCATCCGGACTGATTGTCACGCCAGACCACGTTCAGACCGGCACGCTTGAGCACATCGAGCATGCCTTCCTGGTTCCTGGCGGTGGTCGCGCTGTAGTCCTTGCGACCCATGTTGGAAAACATGCAGGGGACCGACACCGCTGTCTCCGTTCCGCAGGAATGCACGTCGGAGAAAGCGATCACTCCGCGCTCTTTTTTCAATTGCGGCGTGGTGTCACGGTTATAGCCCAGAATCCCGAAGTTCTCGGCGCGCGCACTCTCACCTACCACCAGCACCGTGAGGGACTTGCGCTTGTGCTGCGACCATTCGCTGTCGAGCTTTGCGTCTTCGCCCAGAGTCACGAATGGCTTTTGCGCCGACACCACCTGCTCGCTCAGGTAACCGATCGATGCGCCAATGTAGTTGCTCGGCACCACCATCAATCGCAACTCGTGGTGATTACGAAACAACGACGACAAGCCTTGATAGTTGAGCAACGCGATGCCGCCGATTATCACCGCACAACCTACGCTGACCAGCGTCTTGCTGACCAGTTCGCGGGGCCAGCGACGATAGTTGACCGGTACTTTCCATAGAATCAGCGAAGGCAGGACGCCCAACAACACGATATACACCGCTAACTTCAGCGATAACAAATCACGCACTTCGGTGGCATTGGTTTCCGCAAAGTTTCGAAACATGCCCGCATCGATCATCACGCCGTATTGACTCATGAAGTAAGCAACACCCGCACTGATCATGAACAATAAGATCAGTACGGGTTTCATGACGCGCTTAAAGGCAAACAATGTGAGGAAGATATTAAATACACAGAAGATCATGACGCCAAACGCCGCACGCAGCATGAGCCCTTTACTGTTGAAATCAGTAATAGCGAACAAGTGTTGCCAGAGGGTCAGGTTAAACCCGAGCAATAAAAAAGCGCTGGCGAGCAAGGTTACAAGCTCGGGACGAACTGCTTTAACGTTCAGCATGATGGTCTGCTTGACTCAAATTAGAAGGCGCCACAGGAGCAATAGAAATTCACTCCTCCGACGTAGCGAACTTTAGGCAGAGGGCCATCAATTTTTTGTGAAAAGGATGCGAACAAATAGTCGTGTCAGACCGCTTTTTCTGTAGGAAAAATCTTTAAAACCCAACCATGGTCGGCCGATAGCCGACCGCCTGATTGTTCAATGCACCGAATCGGTAGCCAAGGTCTGGGAGACGTTGACAGCACGATCGGCCTGCCTGGCGTCGGCGATGATCATCTGCGCGGCTTTCTCTGCAATCATCAGCGTCGGCGAGCAGGTGTTGCCGGAGGTGATGGTGGGCATGATCGAGGCATCCACTACGCGCAGACCTTCCATCCCGTGCACCCTGAGCCTTTCATCCACCACGGCATCACGCCCCTGCCCCATTTTGCAGGTGCCGACCGGGTGGAAAATCGTGGTGCCTATCGCGCTGGCTGCCTGACGCAGCTCTTGCTCGGTTTGCAGACTGGCGCCCGGCAAGTACTCCACCGGTTCGAACGCCGCCAGCGCAGGCGCGGCGACTATTTTTCGGGTCAGGCGGATGGCATCAGCGGCGACTTTGAGATCGTTCTCGTGACTGAGGTAATTGGGGCGAATGATCGGCGCCGCATCAGGCAATGCTGAGCGTATTTCCACTGAGCCGCGACTCTGCGGCCGCAGATCGCAAACCGATGCAGTGAATGCCGCAAACGCATGCAATGGCTCGCCGAAGCGCTCCAGGGATAAGGGCTGAACGTGGTACTCAAGATTAGCGCTTGCCTGCTCCGGACCGGATCGGGCAAAGGCACCGAGCTGACTGGGGGCCATCGCCAGCGGGCCGCTGCGGTTGATTGCGTAACGCAGGCCCATGTTCATTTTGCCCCACAGGCTGCCCACCATTTGATTCAGCGTGCGGCCGTTGCTGACCTTGTAGATCAGGCGCAACTGCAGGTGATCCTGAAGATTGCCGCCCACCCCCGGTAACTCGTGACGTACGCCGATGCCGAGCTTTTCGAGCAACGGACGCGGACCGATACCGGAGCGCTGCAGCAGCATGGGTGAGCCGATAGAGCCACAGCAGAGGATGATTTCCCGCCGAGCCTGGAACTGTACTTCGCCCGAATCGCCCTGAGCGATGATCGCGCTGGCCCTGCCGTTTTGAAACTCAATGCGCGACGCTTCGAAGCCGGTCATCACTGTCAGATTGGGACGTTGGGCTATCGGTCTCAAGAAAGCTTTGGACGCGTTCCAGCGCACGCCACGTCGCTGGTTGACTTGAAAGTAACTGCAGCCTTCGTTGTCTCCGCCGTTGAAGTCCGGAATCGAAGCAATGCCCGTTTGCGCAGCCGCTTGGCGAAACGCGTCAAGAATGGGCCAGGACAGGCGTTGTTGTTCCACGCGCCATTCGCCCTTGGCGCCGTGAAAGTCAGACTCGCCGCCGTAGTGATTTTCCGATTGTTTGAACATGGGCAGAACGTCCTGCCAGCCCCAGCCTTTATTGCCCTGTGCCGCCCATTCGTCATAGTCCCGCGACTGGCCGCGCATGTAGATCATGCCGTTGATGGACGAGCATCCACCGAGCACTTTGCCCCGGGGGTAATTGAGCGAACGGCCGTTCAAGCCGGGTTCGGATTCAGTCTTGAAGCACCAGTCGGTGCGCGGGTTGCCGATGCAGTAGAGATAGCCCACCGGCACATGAATCCAGGGATAGTTGTCCTGCCCGCCCGCTTCGAGCAGCAGCACGCGGTGCTCGGGGTTTTGCGACAACCGATTAGCGAGCAAGCAGCCCGCAGGGCCTGCGCCGACGATTACGTAGTCATAGAGCACACTGGCAGTTTGCATGCGTCCCTCGCTGGTCATTTTTATTTTTTTCGACGATTCATCCTGATGGTTTTCCGCACAAAACAAAAGGCCGCCCCATGTTGCCATGGGGCGGCCTTCATCTGTGTAGCGGGCCAAGCCCTGTAGGAGCGCGCTTGCCCGCGAACCGGATGTGTCAGCGGACATCGTTTGCGCTGATCCACCGCAATCGCGGGCAAGCGCGCTCCTACAGATTTGGCAGCGTGTCGGTCTGCTGACCTGTAGGAGCGAATTTATTCGCGAGAGGGCTGTGTGTCTGACGCACATGTATCGCCTGGTAGGCATCCTCGCGAACAAGTTCGCTCCTACAGATTTGGCAGCGCTGCAGTCTGCTGACCTGTAGGAGCGAATTTATTCGCGAGAGGCCAAGCTGTCGCGCAGAAACCCGGATGTCTCCGGCGTTTGTGATTCTGGCCGGAGGCCGTAGGAGCCTGACTTGTCGGCGATCTGCCGGGTACCGGCAGCAAAAGCTATGCACGCGGTGTGTCTGGCACGCCGAGGACTTCGGTTTAGGGCCGCTGCGCAGCCCATCGTCGGCAAGCCGGACTCCTACGCCCTACGGGCAGAAGCAAGTTCGCGGAGCTAATGAGTTCAACGACATACTTCTTGTTTTATGAAAGCGAATTTATTCGCGAGAGGGCTGTGTGTCTGACGCACATGTATCGGCTGGTAGGCATCCTCGCGAACAAGTTCGCTCCTACAGATTTGGCAGCGTTACAGTCTGCTGACCTGTAGGAGCGAATTGATTCGCGAGAGGCCAAGCTGTCGCGCAGAAACCCGGATGTCTCCGGCGTTTGTGATTCTGGCCGGAGGCCGTAGGAGCCTGACTTGTCGGCGATCTGCCGGGTACCGGCAGCAAAAGCTATGCACGCGGTGTGTCTGGCACGCCGAGGACTTCGGTTTAGGGCCGCTGCGCAGCCCATCGTCGGCAAGCCGGACTCCTACGCCCTACGGGCAGAAGCAAGTTCGCGGAGCTAATGAGTTCAACGACATACTTCCTGTTTTATGAAAGCGAATTTATTCGCGAGAGGCCTGTGTGTCTGACGCACATGTATCGCCTGGTAGGCATCCTCGCGAACAAGTTCGCTCCTACAGATTTGGCAGCGTTGCAGTCTGCTGACCTGTAGGAGCGAATTTATTCGCGAGAGGCCTGTGCATCTGACGCAAATATATCGCCTGGCCCTTCGCGAACAAGTTCGCTCCTACAGATTTGGCAGCGTGGCAGTCTGCTGACCTGTAGGAGCGAATTTATTCGCGAGAGGCCTGTGTGTCTGACGCAAATATATCGCCTGGCCCTTCGCGAACAATTCGCTGCTACAGGTTTTTCAGCGCACTTTTAAACCGCGCTACGGCGGTAGCTGCGGTAGTTCGGCATCCAGAAATTTCGCTCGATGGCCTCCAGCAGCACTTCTTCGGTGGTTTCCAGCGCTACATCGTCGGCCTGGGCCTGCTTGGCGACGGCCAGCGCAATCTTCTTGCTGACTTCCTGAATCTCCTTCAACGGCGGCAGCACTGCATCGCCCTTGCCGGTGACCATCGGGGAACACTCGGCCAAGGCATTGGAGGCGGCCATTAGCATTTTGTCGGTAATGCGCGTGGCTTTTGCCGCGATCACTCCCAAGCCAATGCCGGGGAAGATGTAGGAGTTATTGCACTGCGCGATGTGGAAAGTGCGATCACCAACGGTCACGGGCGCAAACGGACTACCGGTGGCCACCAGCGCTTCGCCATTGGTCCAGGTCAGGACTTCCTGCGGCGTGACTTCGACTTTGGAGGTCGGGTTCGACAGCGGCATTACCAGTGGTTTGGCACAGTGTTTGTGCATCTCGCGGATGACTTCTTCGGTGAACAGCCCACGCTGGCCGGACACGCCGATCAACACGGTCGGCTGGCCATTGCGCACCACGTCCAACAGCACCGGATAACCATCAGCGCTAGCCCAGCCCGCCACGTCGCCGGCTTTCTGTGCGAGGTTTTTCTGGAAGTCCAGCAAGTTGTCCATGCTGTCGGTCAGCAGGCCGAAGCGATCAACCATCATCACGCGTTTGCGCGCTTGTTCTTCACTCAGGCCTTCGATGACCATCGCGGCGATAATGTGTTCGGCAATGCCGCAACCGGCCGACCCTGCACCGAGGAATACCACTCGCTGCTGACCAAGCGTCTCGTTCTTGGCTTTGCACGCTGCGAGCAACGTACCCACCGCCACCGACGCAGTGCCCTGAATGTCGTCGTTGAAGCAGCAGAGCTCGTCGCGGTATTTCTCCAGCAACGGCATGGCGTTGGTCTGGGCGAAATCTTCGAACTGCAGCAGTACATCAGGCCAGCGACGTTGCACGGCCTCAATGAACAGTGCAACGAAGTCTTCGTATTCTTTGCCGGTGACGCGCTCGTGGCGCCAGCCCATGTACATCGGATCGTCCAGCAGTTCTTTATTGTTGGTGCCGACATCGAGGACGATCGGCAGGGTGTAGGCCGGGCTGATGCCACCGCACGCGGTGTACAGCGAGAGCTTGCCGATGGGGATGCCCATGCCGCCAATGCCCTGATCGCCCAGACCGAGGATGCGCTCGCTGTCAGTCACTACGATGATCTTGATGCGATCTTTGGTCGCGCTGCGCAGGATGTCGTCGATGCGATCGCGTTCAGGGTAGGAAATGAACAGGCCGCGGTGAGTGCGGTAGATCTTCGAGAATTCCTGACACGCCTGACCGACAGTCGGGGTGTAGATGATGGGCAGCATCTCGTCCAGATGCGAGTCCAGCAGACGGAAGAACAACGTTTCGTTGTTGTCCTGAATCGAGCGCAGATAGATGTGTTTGTCGAGATCGCTCGCGCATTGCTTGTACTGGCTATACACGCGGGCCAATTGTTCTTCGATCGTTTCAACGTTCTGCGGTAACAGGCCAACCAGGTTGAAATCGATGCGCTCTTGCGGGGTGAAGGCACTGCCCTTGTTCAGCAGCGGCATTTCCAGCAAAGAAGGGCCAGCGTAGGAAATATATAAAGGTCGCGAGGTCTTGGTCATTTTCAGTGATCGCCTTTTCTCTGTTTGCTCATATCAATAAATGTCCGAAAACGGGCTCCCCGAGTTCGTTGGCTGAACACAACTCAGCACAACAACTCAGCGCGGGATCCGTCCGGAAAAATGGGGAGATGAAAATCAGGGGGCCTATCTTACGCCCGTCAGGCCGATTGCGACATTTTGTCGCTCGGTAGATTGCGAAATGATGGCCAAGGCAAGAGAACACGGGGCAGCGGGCGGTTTGTCAGGCTGGAAATACGTCGTGCAGAAAAATTAGCGCTGAACTGGCGCAACGCCAGTGATGTCACACCGACACCACCAGGAGACGGTATGCCAGTTCAGCGGTTGTTTCAAATTCACTATTGCTTCAGAGACGAGCGACAGACCTTCATGCAGCCCGACCGTACCATGAGCGATGCGGACGCCTGGTATTACGCCTGCCTGCACGCCCGAATCGGTGTGCTGCACAACGTGCCCCACGGCCGACCTGAATTGCTGGCGCTGGAAAAGCATGCGCAGCGATTTGGTTTGAGCGACGTTTTCTGGGAGGAATTGCCGGGATGACCTGGGGGCGTTACTTCCAGTAAATGACCCACAAGATAGCGCTCACGACAGATATCCAGGTGGCCGCCATGACTGCGGCAACTGCAATAAAACGCTTATCCATAAGAGGCCTCGCTAAAATTTGCCGCAAATCTTAGGCCCACGCCCAAGACAATGTCAGGCTCATTTGCACTATCCCCGAGCATGCTTTTGCACTATTGCCAAGGCGCCAGCCTCAGCGGTTTGACTGAGCGTTGCCAGCGTTCATCAGCTGTTTCCAAGCACTGTCGACCTTCAGCGTAGCATCGGTGATGCAGCGCGCATTACGCTGGCCCGAAAAGCAAAAAACCCCTTCTGCCCTTTCGATCCCTATCAAGTGAAGGCACAATCCGCCTCCTTTTTCGGCGGGCATTGCTGGAGGCCTCGACATGAT
>NZ_JBSKHW010000016.1:57223-159454 GCF_057128765.1 Pseudomonas corni | reverse complement strand
AATACGGTGTATCAGTTGAAACCGGGACGTTGGGTTTGGGGCCGCTGCACGGCCCATCGCTGGCGTCGTAACCTCCTCGGTCTCCTACGGGATGCGCATCGCCGCTGAAATTCAGTTCTGACGCGATATCTGTAGGAGCGCGCTTGCCCGCGATATAGGCCCATACATCCGACGCATCTTCAGCGCCTGAAAAATCGCTTTCGCGGGCAGGCGCGCTCCTACAGTGGGTCTGGGACGTTACTGAAATAGAGGTCTGACACAGATCCCGTGGACGCAGCGCACAACGCACCGCTTTTGATTCTGGGCGAAGCCCGTAGGAGTCCGGCTTGCCGACGATCTGGCGCGCAGCGGCACCAAAACCGGGAAATACGGTGTATCAGTTGAAACCGGGACGTTGGGTTTGGGGCCGCTGCACGGCCCATCGCTGGCGTCGTAACCTCCTTGGTCTCCTACGGGATGCGCAGCGCCGCCGAAATTACGGTTTGACGCGATGTCTGTAGGAGCGCGCTTGCCCGCGATATAGGCCGGTACATCCGACGCATCTTCAGCGCCTTGCATATTGCTTTCGCGGGCAAGCGCGCTCCTACAGTGGGTCTGGGGCGTTACTGAAATAGAGGGCTGACGCAAATCCCGTGGGAGCGGACTTGTCCGCGAAGGCGATTGATAGCGCGGCATAGATGTGTCGGATGTACCGGCACTTCCGCGGACAGGTCCGCTCCCACACAGCTGCGTGCCACGACTTTTGTGACGGTTTTTTTGGTTGAACCG
Source organism: Pseudomonas corni (assembly GCF_057128765.1). Taxonomy (NCBI): domain Bacteria; kingdom Pseudomonadati; phylum Pseudomonadota; class Gammaproteobacteria; order Pseudomonadales; family Pseudomonadaceae; genus Pseudomonas; species Pseudomonas corni. The sequence continues at coordinate 158,686 of NZ_JBSKHW010000016.1, read as the reverse complement.
TGGCTCTGGAATGAAGCCAATATCAATTCCGTCGATGGTTTCTTTGCCTGTCTCTGGAGTACTACTGGCAGCAGCGCACATTTTCTTTGGAGATGCCTGCAGAGCCCGTCATGAACGAGAAGCGCATACCAATCAGCTCAAGGTTCTGACCTCATTGCCAGTGCGCAAATAATCTAACCAGCTCATCGACTACGAACCGGACTTTTGGCCGCAAATGCGAAACCTTCGGCCATACCGCATGCACATCAACCGGCTCTGGTTCGTAGTCGCTTAATACCTCAACCAACCTCCCCGCCTCGATGTCATCCTTAAACAGGCAGCGTGGCATCTGACACAGGCCCACGCCCGCCAGGGCCGCGAGAATCATCGCTTCTCCATCACCTATCTGATGGGTGGAGGACGGTGAATAACGGACCGTTTCCTGACCCTGTCTGACCCTCCAGGAAAGCGGCTGGCCCCGTCGATAGCCGACAATGCAACGATGACGGTCCAGCTCCTCCAGGCTGCCGGGTACGCCGAAGCGATTCAGATAATCCGGCGCCGCACAAATCACCCAGCGCTGTCGTGCCAGACGTCGTGCCACCAGGCCGCCGGTATCTTTGACTTCTCCGAAGCGAACCAGCAGGTCCACGCCCTCTTCGATTGGATCGACCAAATGGTCGGAGAAGGTCATGTTTAGCCGTAGCGCCGGATATCTGTTGGCAATTTCAAACAGCATTGGCGCAATAACCCGGCGCCCGAATGCCACCGGAATGTCCACGCGCAGTTGCCCGGAAGGCTCGCGGGTCCCCGGCCCCAGCCCGCTTTCAGCAGCACCGATTTCCTCAAGTGCGTTTGAGCATGCAAGGAAATAGGCATCACCATCAGCGGTGAGTGAGATGCGACGGGTTGTTCGATGAAACAGCTGCACGCCCAATCGTTCTTCCAGGCGGGCGATGGACTTGCCGACAGCAGATTTCGATATGCCCAGTCGTGCTGCCGCCTCGGTGAAGCTGCTTGAACGTGCGGCCATAACAAACGTGACGACGCCCTGAAACGAATCGATCGGAATCATGAATTCCTGCCACTGTAGACATTATGTCTACCCACTTTATAGTTTTAGGCCGTTTATCACTAGCCCTGTCTACATTAGCATGGGTCATCTCGCGGCCTGGCAGATTCAGGCTTGGCTTTGGATATCCCAAAAGGAAAACATCATGCCCGTAGTACGCGTTAGCTGGTTCGAAGGAAAGGAGCACGGTCAGAAAGCAACTGTGGCCGCTGAAATCACTGAAAGCATTGTGAAAAACACCGGCACCCCAGCCGAGTACATCTACGTTATTTTCGAAGACGTAGCGCCATCCGACTGGGCAGGTGCTGGCGAGTTGTTTGGTGAGGCGCCCGAAAAGCCCTGATCCAGCGCTGCGCTCTGAATGCATCGGCCTAGTGAGCGATGCATCCTCTCCCGACGTTTCATAACGTCCACGAAGGAAAATATCCCCCATGCATCCACATATTTCCTGCCTGTTTTCTCTGGCGATCAAACCCGGCGATTTCCCTGAGTTCAAGGCGCTGATCGCGCAGATCGTTGCCGCGACCCAACAAGAGCCGGGCACTTTGGTTTACGAGTACAGCGTCAACGAAGACCAAAGCGTTGCGCACATTCTGGAGCGCTACAACGTGGAGTCCGTGGTCAGCCACGTTGACAATACTTTCGCGCCATTCGGCGAACGCTTTCTTGAGTTGTGCAGCATCACCAGCCTGGTCGTATACGGCACCCCCGACGCCGAGATCCGCAAACGTCTGGATCCGTTCGGCGCGGTTTACATGACTCCGTTCGACGGCTTCAGCCGCTGAGTATTGCTGAACTCACACACGACGCCGCGCACGGGCACGGGCACGGGCACCACGACACGGTGTTGCCCATCATTTGCCCGGTAGCAGCGTTTATTCAGGCCAGCGCCAGCTCGGGTTGGAAAGATGCTCTACAAAGAAATCCGACAACGCCTTGATCTTTACCGGGCGGGTGCGTGCCGAAGGCGTCACGAAATAGAGACCACCGCGCACCATGCTCCACTCAGGTTTCACGCGCTCTTTGCACTCGCCTTTTTTGGCGAGCGCAAAGAGAACGTTTTATCCAGCGCGAAGCAGCGTGTTACACCAGCTTCAGGTCATTACGCTGGAGAAATTCCGACAGCACGCTGCAGTCCTGATGCTCCATGGGCAGTGCGATGTGGCTGTCAGGTCGGACAAGATAGGCCGCTTTCTCTTTGACACCATTGCTTTTGGCCAGCGATGACATAGGCAACTCGAGGACCGGCAAGCCCAGGCGATCAGCCTCACGCTTAAAGTCCGGGTTCGTTTCGCCAAATATCTGCAAGTGCCACTTCAGCGACGACGGATGGCCGAAGTTGTCACCCGTCCAGGGCATGCGATCACCGCCGTGAAGATCGCCAACATGGCCTTCACTGATGGCGCTGTCCCGGTACTTGATTCTGGTCTGCGAGAGGGTCTGGAAAAGCGACTTGCGGAACGTATCGAAGTGGCTGAGCAACGGGGCCAGATGGGGCAACATCCAGTTGCGCAGAAACTTGCTGCGCCAGCCCTCCCCGACCATGCCTTCGAAAGCCTTATCTGTGGTCTCCACCAACTTGCGGGCGAAGGCGATGCGCTCGGTTTCGTAGGTGTCGAGCAACGATTCACTCGCCCGCCCTTGAATGACATCCGCCAGTTTCCATGCCAGGTTGACTGCATCGCCTATGCCAGTGTTCATGCCCTGGCCGCCAGCCGGGCTGTGCAGGTGCCCCGCATCACCCAGCAAGAACGCGCGACCTACATGAAAGTGCTCAGCAACCCGGTGGTGAACGCGGTAGGTCGACAGCCAGTTGGCCTTACCGACCTTGACACCCAGCATCGCTTCGGCGCCAGGGCGCAGGTCTTCGAAAGTCAGCCCTTCATGCCCATCTAGCTCGGGTGGGACGATGCCAATCAAACGCTGCATGCCGCTGCTGCGCACAGGCGCCATCAACACCATGTTGTGCTTGCCGGCATGCAGGTAAACGTTGGTACTTGCCGGCCCCTCCAGCGCAACATCGGCCACGTAGAAAAGTTGGTTGTAGGTACCGCCCGGAAAACCCACCTGCAGTTGTTTGCGCACCACACTGCGGGCGCCTTCGCATCCACACAGATAACGGGCCTGGCAACGCTCTTCTACGCCGCCCCGGTTTAGGGTGATATCGACTCCATCCGGGTGTTGTTCGAAACGCTCAAGCGCAACGCCCCATTCCACTTCAACGCCCAGTTTTTTGAGCTGTTCCACCAGAAAGTGCTCGTGGTCATCCTGCGGAAAGGACAACACGAACGGATACGGCGTGATGTCCTTGCCAGCGTCTCCCCAGGAAAGGCTAGCGATATCGCGCCCCTCCTCGCTGTAATGAATGCTGTCGATGCGGATACCGCGCTCGATCAAGTCATCAGCGAGCCCGAGTTGCTGGTAGAACTCCATGGTTCGAGCCTGGACGACCATTGCCCGTGACGCTTGGCCCGGGCCGCTGCTCGCCTCGATGATACGAAAGCGAACGCCCATGCGTGCCAGACGCAATGCCAGTGTCAAACCGGTGGGGCCGGCTCCTGCAATTAAGATATCGGTGTTCATGGGATTCCAAAGTTATGTCGGTTGATTGGATGACGAATGGGTCAATCGAAATTCCTTTAGCTGTTTCTTTTTCCATGTGTCGCCAGAGTCAGGGCGTCGGCCAGCCGCCGCCCAAAGCCCGGTAAAGATGTACGCGGTCGATCGCGGCCTCTGTGGCGCTGTCCACAAGTTCGCTTTGCGTCGCGAGCAAAGCCCGTTGCACCGCCAGCACATTGATGAAGTCAGTGGCGCCCTGGTTGTAGCGGTCGCGGGCCGTGGCGAGTGCATCACTGTTGTGCTGCACCGCCTGCTGCAGCGCGGCGTGATGCCTTTTCTCGGCGGCGTAATCAGTCATCGCATTGTCGATTTCATGCCAGGCGCCCAATACCACCCGCTGATATTCCAGGGCGGCCTGTTGCTCCTGACGCTTTCGCAACTCAAGCGTCCCGGTCAAACGCCCGCCCTGAAAAATCGGCAGATAGAGGCTTGGCCCATAGGACCATTGCCGCGAATTCCAGGCACCGATATCAGACCCGCTCAACGCTTGGGACCCGATGCTTGCGCCCAGGCTGATGCGTGGGTAAAAGTCCGCCTGCGCTACGCCAATTTCGGCCGTTGCTCGATGCAGTGCAGCTTCGCTTTGCTGGATATCCGGTCGACGCTGGGCAAGTTCAGACGGCAGTCCGAGTGGCACGTCGGGGGCCGGATGCGGAATGGCTTTTACCTCGATCAATTCTGCACTGAGCGCGCGTGGTGGATCCCCCAGCAGAAAGCTGAGCGCGTTCACCAGGCTGTCTTGCTGCGCCTGCAACACAGGAAGCGTTGCTTCGATGGTGGAGACCTGCGCAGCGGCGTTAGAGGTGTCCAGATTAGTGGTCACGCCGTTGTCAAAACGAACCTGGGTCAGGTCGGCGCTTTGCCGGGCGATCTCAAGATTCTGCCGTGCGACAGCCAGCCGTGCCTGGACCCCACGCAAGCGAATGTAGTCGGTAGCTGTTTCAGCCGCGATGCTCAGCAACACGCCATCGCGCTGTGCCGACGTGAGCTGAATATCGGCATCGGCAGCTTCCACGCTCCTGCTCACGCGCCCCCAAAGGTCAATTTCCCAACTGGCGTCCAAGGTTGCAGTCCAGACTTCATAGGGCGACTGACCATTGCGATTGGAGGGGTCCAACAGTCCATTCTGGCTACTTCGATCACGCTGATAACTACCTCCGGTGCTGACACCTGGGTATTGCTCGCTTCCCGTGACCTGACGCAGAACGCGGCTCTGAGATAGACGACTGCTCGCGATGCGCACGTCCAGATTGGCCTTCGCTGCGCGGCTCACCAGGAAAGTCAGTTGCTCATCGCCCAGTTGCTGCCACCAAAGGCTATCTACTACCCCGCCGGGCGAGGTTTCAGAACCCGGAACGATGACCCAGCTATCGGGTAGCTGCGGCTTGGGTTTGTAAAAGTCAGGACCCACCGAGCACGCTTGAAGACCGAAAAATGTCAGAAACAGCCATGCGCGCTTCATGTCATTGCTCCTGAGCGGTATCGATACTGACCACCACCGACATGCCGACGCGCAAACGATCAAGGTCCTGCTGATTGGCATCAAAGACGATTTTCACCGGGATGCGCTGGGTCACTTTGGTGAAGTTTCCGGTGGCGTTGTCCGGGGCTATTTCTGAAAAGGAGACTCCGCTGGCTGGGGCCACACTGGAAACATGCCCCTTGAAGTTGTGCCCGGTAACGCCATCGACACGGATATCGACCTGTTGGTTTTGCCGCATGTGCGCCAGTTGCGTCTCGCGAAAATTAGCGACGACGTAGGACTCAGCCAGGGGCACGACAGCCAGAAGTGGTTGCCCTTGGGACACATAGGCCCCGACACGCACCGAGCGCTGTCCGACCATGCCAGCCTGCGGCGCCGAGATTTTGGTATACGAGAGATTCAGATCCGCCTGGCGCAACGCCGCCTGATCGCGGGCCAGCGTTGCCTTGGCAACCTCAAGTTGTGCTTTGAGTACGTCGAGGGTTTTCACTGCGGCGACGCGCGAAGCTTCGTCGCGGTCGCGTGTGGCCTGAAGCCGTTGCAGATCAGCGTCTGCCTTTTGTCGCTCCTGTTGGGTCCCTGCTCCAGAGTTGGAGAGGTTCAAATAGCGCTGCGCGTTGTACTGGGCAAATCTGATCAACGCAGCGGTGGATCGAGTGGTGGCAGCAGCCTGATCGATTACCGCTGCTTGACGTTCAATGCCCGCTGCCAGATTTTTTACTTCGGCTTCGGCGCCCTTGACCCCGGCTGAGGCTGAGTCTCTGGCGACCACAAAATCACGATCATCCAGCTCCACCAACGGCTGCCCGATTGCTACCGGCTGATCATCCTCAACCAACACCTTCGCTACCTGGCCTGACACCCTCGAGGAGACGAACACCGAATCCGCACGTATGTAAGCGTCGTCTGTGGTCTGCACCGAGTCACCGCTCAACAGGCGATAGATGCCGTAAACAACGCACAGCAGCACTGCGGCGGCAACGAGGGAAATAGCGGTTCTATGTTTCATGGCGTTACCGGAGGTTGCGGTGGATAGGCGCGTATCGGGAGGGTCAACAAGATTGCGAACAGCACGGCGATTACCAGTAACAGCGCCAGGAAGGCGTCGGAAAAGCTCAGCACAAAGGCCTGCGCTCTGACACGCTCGGCGAGCTCCGCCATCGGCCCCGCGCTCAGGCTTTGCGCCAGGGTGTGCCAGCGGGAGCCCAGGCCGTCGAGCAGTACGTTGGAATGAAAATGCTCGCGATGGGTGATGAAGTTTTCGACGGCAGAGCCTGCGCACACGGCCGCCAGCCCCCGCAAGGCATTGACCATCGCCGAGGCAAACGGGCCTTCCATCGGCGCGATGACACCTGTGGCGTTCATCAGCAAGGGCACGACCACCATTGGCTGGCCTATGGCGTGCAGGGCCTGCAACAGATAGAAGTCTTCGCGTATCCACTCACCGGTGATGAACGAGCCGCCGATGCACGCCACCGTTAAAAGGCCAAGACCTGCACCAAGCACAAAGCGTGAATCCAGCCAGCGCCGGTTGATGGCGAACGCCACCAGCGGTGCGAGCAGTAATTGCGGCAATGCAATCAACAGGGCAATAGGCATCACTTGCTGCGGCCGATAGTGTTGAATCTCGATCAGGTAGGCCGCAGGGATAGCGCCTCCTGCGCTGGCAACGATGACAAATAGACAAAGGGTCGCAAGACCGAAGGCAAAATTGCGTCGCTTGAGTAGCTGCAACTTGAACAGCGGTAACGGGTGATACCACTCGTTAAGCAGGAACAGTGGCAGACAAATCGCTGCCCCCGACAACATCGCCACAATGAGCGGCGATGCCAGCCAGTCCAGCCGTTCGCCCTGGGTCAGCGCGATCACCAGCATGGAGATCCACCCCACCCCAAGTGCGCCGCCGAGCCAGTCGGCTTGCTTGAATCGCTCCAGACGCACGGGGTCTTGTGGCAGACCGTAAGCAATCAAAGCGGCGCCCAAAAAACCTGTAGGGACGATCTGCCAAAACACTAACTTCCAGTCACTTTGTTCCGTCCATAGCGCGGCTAACGGCATCGCCAGATTAGGTCCGAACGTCGCTGTCAGCGCGTAAGCCGATAGCCCGTAAAGCTTGATGTTCCAAGGCAGGAAACGCAAAGCGACGGTCATCAACAGCGGCGGCAACGCGCCCCCGGCAAGGCCCTGCATCACCCGAAGTACCAGCAGCGTTTGAAGATTGGGTGAGAGCGGAATAATGATGCCGAGCAGTGTGAACGCAACCGTGACAGCGATCGCGAAACGGCGGATTGAGTAGGTAATCGCCAACCAGGGCGCTATCAGCATGGCAGACACTTGCGCGGCAGCGTACGCGGTGCTCACCCAAGTACCTTCATCATGGCCAAGACCAAAGGCGCCGAGACTGTCGATCAACGTTATTTCGGTGACACGGTCATTGATGCCGCAAGTGAGTGCAGCAATCAGGACCCCAAACAGCCCCACGGCCAAGCGGCCATCAAATGAGGCGGAACCAGATGCAGCGACAGGCGCAGATGTCGGGGATGACACTATTTAACTCTCAGAACAAAACCAGAAGAAACAGGAAACCGGTAGTCCACTGACACGCCACAGGCGGACGGTAAGTGAAGTGCCGATTCAGTTAAGTGCGGCTGCGCTTTATAACTTGTCTATAACCTTGAGCGATAAGAACTTCTACAAGCGTCAGGTCCGGGCACTACGCTAGTTGACGGACCGACGACATCGGACTCAGTGGAGAGATTGAGCAGCAGACAAAACGCCACCAATAGCCGATCGATACGGGCATAACGCAAAGCTTCATAGCGGCGTTTGAGCGTCTCCCGACAGGCCTCCATCCTAAGGGATCGATGCCAATGAACAGATAACCAATTCCCGAATAATTTTGTAGACCAATGGGATTGATTCAGTAAATCCAGGATAAGTGCAGGCGTACCTTTAACTTAGCGCGATAGCACATAAGTCCGGCGATCAGGATTAATGCCATGCCGGTTAGTTAATAAGGCAGCATGGAAAGATCAGGTGATTGGGATTATTGACGACGATGTAAATAGTAAGATAACCCGAACATTAAGACTTCAAAGAGTGGGCGGGCGCAACGTGCTTGGGCAAGTCAAAAAAAGACGTGATCATCCGCTTGGCGAATAACCGATATTCGCAATACAGCGTCGACTCAGAACCATACCGGCATTGGCCGCTAGTCGTCATGAGGTAGAACCAGGGATGGTTGGAGCCGTTGGCTGACCGCAGGATGCCCCGTTCGTCATGGCAACGGGGCATGTGCTTTAGGTTAATTCAGCAGTCTCAGTAACCGACACCGCGAACGCCGCCTGAAGCCCGGATGGATTCGCCTGTCACCCAGTGCGAATCTTGCGATGCCAGAAACACAGCCAATGGTGCGATATCTTCTGGCTCACCGAAGCGGCCAAGCGGCGTTCCGGCGAGAATCTTTTCGCCTAACTCGCCCGCAAAATGCCCGTCAGTAGCCGGAGTGTTGGTGTGCCCTGGCAGGATCGAGTTGACTCGAATGCCACGAGGACCCAGCTCCCTGGCAAGTGCGAAGGTCAAAGTATCGACCGCACCTTTGGTCGCTGAGTAGACACTCGAAGCCAAGTAAGGATCGGTGCTAAGGATCGAGCTGATATTAATGATGCTGCCTGTCGAGCCCAGCAGCTTGACCGCCTCACGTACTGCCAGAAGGTAGCCCAGCACATTCAGATTGAATTGCTTGTGGAAGGCTTCCTCGGTCAGGTCATCTATCATCTGGAACACCGCGACACCGGCATTATTAACCAGCACATCCAGGGTGCCGAATTGGGCACGGACCGTTTCAAACAGGCGCACGACTTCAGCTGCCTGGCTCATGTCTGCCTGTACCGCAAAGGCAGAACCTCCGTGCTTTTTGATCTGGGCAACGACTGCGTCCGCATCAACCTTGCTGGAGGCGTAATTAACGATCACTGTTGCGCCCTCGACGCCGAATGCCTTGGCGATACCAGCGCCTATGCCTTTGGACGCGCCAGTGACAACCGCTATTTTCCCTTCGAGTTTCATAAGCTGACCTGTTGAAATTGCATGATATGAGGCTTAGTTGCAGTCGAGTCGTGAAAGACAGAAATACAACGAGCCGCGCGGCATAAGTATTCAACTATCGAACGATCAAGCGTTTGCCGGTTAATCGCACATCCTTGCCCATTCTTCTCAGCTGGATTGCTATGCGCCGGGATTTAGCTCACGGTGGCAGGTATGGAAAAATCACTGGAAGAACTGCGCAGCATCGTAATGCGCGCGCAAGATAAGTGGACCGATACGGGGTTGCCCCGTGTGACCATGGTCCGGGCAGAGGCCTGCGCTGATCAGGTTTATCAGCCGATGCTGCATTTGGTGCTTCAAGGCACCAAGTCCCTATCGATAGGCGAGGACGTTTCCAGCTACACGGCAGGCGTCTATTTTCTGGTGCCGGTCGATGTGCCCGCGACGGGCCAGGTTCACGCCGATGCCCTTTACAAGCCGTACCTTGCGGTCAGCCTGACGCTGGATCCCGATGTGATCGCTACGCTGCTGATGGACGAGGGCAAAACGCCAAGGGCGCCGCAGAACTCTTGTTTTGAGGGCGTACCTGCGCCGGATGAAATGATCGATGCCTGGCTACGCATGATGCGGCTCATGGATCGCCCCCATGAGGTTGCGATACTGGCGCCGATGATTGAGCGTGAGATTCTGTTCCGTGCATTGCAGGGGCCGCTGGGTGGCATTCTGCGTGACGTTGCGCGACCGGATGGCCGGATGACACAGATCCGTCGTGTCACCCAGTGGATTCGTGATCACTACACCGAGCCGTTTCGGGTAGAGCCGCTGGCATTCATGGCGGACATGAGCGTCGCCGCCTTCTACCGGCACTTCAAATCGGTGACGGCCATGACACCGATCCAGTACCAGAAGCGCCTGCGCTTGCTGAGGGCGCGATGGTTACTGCTATTCGACACGCTGGACGCGACGTCCATCGCCTACACAGTTGGCTATGAAAGCGCCTCACAATTCAACCGGGAATACGCGCGGCTGTTTGGCCTTCCTCCTGCGCGAGACGCGGCGAGATTCAAGTCTCCCCTTCCCGCCACAGGCTGACAGCCACCGTTCGAACAGCCATCAACGGTTTCAGACGTCCGTGATAAACGTCCCATCGATGCTCTCGGCAAATCCGTCACCGAATACCTTGGTGGGTGTCGCGAAACCCGATTGACGCTCACCCTCGAGTACTCGCCTGGCCGCTTCAATTGCAGCAAGCGGCGTGTAGGAATAGCCATTCACGGTTTCGATCACAGACCGCGCGATTGCTCCATCAACACCAATAACCTCAGCCACCGCTCGCGCCCGATGAGCATCTCTCTGTTCTTGGGTGGGGCCATCCGGCAACAGCGACAGATCGCCTTCTGGAAACGCCTCGCCCGAGATATGAACGAACATCGCGATGTTCGGGATGGCTGTCGAATGCCAGCCCGTCACCAGATCACCGAATGATAGCGGAACGCAAAGGACCGGGCCTTCACCGAAGTCAAAAAAACGTGGCGTGGCATCGGGGGTGGCGACCAGTTCGCCATCGATCCTCGCCAGTACCCCCGCACCGATGATTTCACTCACGCTTAGGGCTGAACCACGGGACATGGAGCCTGGGACCTGAAGCGCGATGCTCAGGGCAAAAGGCTCTTCGACGCGTTTGGCCACATGCACCGCCAGCGAGTCAGTCGGTACGACGTCCCAACCGACGCCTGGCAAGAGCATGACGTGATGGGACGCGGCTTCTGCGCCTAGCCGCTCAGCCAGCCTATAAACGTTGATCTCGGCGGTGATGTCTAGATAGTCAACCCCGGCCTTGATACACGCGCGCATCAACGGCTCTGCGGTGTACACGAAAGGTCCCGCAAAATTGAGCAAGACGGATATACCAGAAAGCGAGTCCTGCGCATGCGGGTCGGCGTCGAACACGCGAAACGGCACGTCCAACTGCGCAGCGAGTGCCGCCAGTCGCGTGTGATCGCGTCCGGCAATTTCGAAAGGCAGGCCAAGCGCTTTTGCCCGTTCAGCCGCCATGCGACCGGTATAGCCAGTGGCTCCGTAAATCAGAAGTGTGTTCATTGGACGTGCTGCCATTTTTTATAAACGAATTCGAGACTGTAGCCATCCTGATCCAGCATCGCGTAACCCTCAGATGTTGTAGCCGCCAGCCACTTCGATGGTTTGGGCATTGATCCAGCTACCGTCTTGCGACAGCAACATGGCAATCACCCGCGCGACATCCTCCGGCTCGCCCACTCTGCCCAGTGCCGTTTGCGCCGCCAGCATGGTCTCGAACTCATCGTTCAAGCCGCCGCCCAGTTCGGTACGAATCGCGCCGGGTGACACTGCGTTGGCCCGAATCCGTCGTTCGCCAAACTCTTTGGCCATGTAACGGGTAAGCACTTCGAGCCCTCCCTTGAACGCTGCGTAGGGCGCTACACCCGCCGTGGCAACGCGTGTGGTCGCGCTGGTCAGGTTAACGATGCTGGCGTTGTCCTCCAGCAGCGGCAGTAATGTTTGAGTGAGGAAAAACGGGCCTTTGAGATGCACATTGAACAAGCCGTCGAACTGCGCTTCGCTGACGGTGGCCAACGGATTGAACAGGCCGTAACCGGCATTGTTCACCAGTCCAAGCAATGTGGTGTCTCCCCAAACCTCGCGCAGGGTCAGTGCCACCGAATCTCGAAACGCCGGGAAGCTTGCGATATCAGACACATCTAGCTTGAGCGCGACGGCCTTGCCTCCTGCGTGCCCGATACGCTCAACGACTGAAGCAGCCGCCTCTGGATGATTGTTGTAGGTCAGGATGACGCCCATGCCCCGTTGAGCGATATGCTCGGCGGCACTGGCACCGATTCCGCGACTCCCACCCGTGATGACGATAACGCCCATGTGCTGTTCCTCTGTGGTTCAAATGTGTACCCAGAGTAGTGACCAGCCAAATCCGCAGCGCACCCGTTTCTACTCGAAGCATGCCCGTTTCTGCTTTTTACTTGCCGGGCACAGACGTCTGCCCTCAGCATGTGCGGCATGAACAATCAACTGAACGAACTCAGGTCGCTCGCGGCCCACGCTGAAAATCGTCGAACCGAAACCGGTATTGCACGAGTGGCCATGGTCAAGGGGAAAATCCCCGAGCATATGCTCGCGGCTGTCTACGACCCTATGATCAACGTGATTCTGCAAGGCAGCAAAAGCATGACCGTGGGTGACCGCACGCTGCGGTATGACCCTGCTACCTATTTCGTCATGTCTATAGATTTACCCGCTGTAGGTTCAGTCCACCCCGCCGAGTCTGGGGAACCCTACCTGGCGATCAGCTTGACACTGGACCCAGTGGTGCTGTCGACGCTGTTCGCAGACCTGCCCAAACCTGCCAGCCGCGTCGAGGCCCTCCCTGGGTTTTCAGTCGCATCCATGACCCCCGATCTCATGGATGCCTGGGTGCGGATGATGCGGCTGATGGGTGATCCGAATGCCATAGCAGCGTTGGCCCCGGTGTATGAGCGTGAAATCATTTTCCGCGTACTTCAGGGTCCCCATGGCTGGATGCTCCGGGAGATCGCTGCGCCCGATAGCGCGATGGCACGTGTGAATCTGGCGGTCCAGTGGATCCGGCGCGATTTTGCCCAGCCTATTGGCGTAGAGCGTCTGGCCGAGCGGGCCTCAATGAGCGTCTCCGCGTTTCACCGTCACTTCAAGGCCGTGACCAATCTGAGCCCGTTGCAGTATCAGAAACGTGTGCGCCTGCTCCACGCCAGGACATTGATGGTCGCGAACGCAAAGAGTGTCATGGCCGCTGCCTTTGAAGTTGGCTATGAAAGCGCGACTCAATTCAGCCGGGATTATTCGAAAGTATTTGGGCTCGCGCCTTCGCAGGACGCGAGCCGAATCATTAGCGATGCAAGGTCAACAGGAAGCAAGTGAGTGCGGCGTGGGGAAGTCCGTTGCTCCTTAGATGATCAGTCGGCCACTGGCGCCTGACAGGTCAGTGGCATATCAGAACGCTCGATGGGGTCACCTTTCAAACCACGTTAGAATCGGTAAAGTGTGTCAGCAAGTCAGCTGCGACAATGCACAACGCGTTGACAGCAGTCTGCGCCGACGGGTTTCCAGAGCAGAGCCGCGTCGGCGACACTCCCGATTATTGCCATGACTAACAGTTGAACCGAACATGCCTCCCTCTTCCAAACCGCCCGCCAACCGTTCTTTCGCCGCGCGCTTGCGCTCGCTGTGGCCTGCACCTTTAGCCATCGATAATCGGGAAAAATGGCGTGCCAGTTGCGGCGCGGCGTTGGGTGTCATGCTGGTCGCCACGGTTGCTTCACTGGGGCTGCACGGGGCATTCGCTATGGACCACAGCCTTCTTGCGATGGCGATCGTTGCGCCCATCGGTGCAAGTGCCGTGCTGGTTTTTGCATTGCCGTCCAGCCCTCTGGCGCAGCCGTGGTCGGTGGTAGGCGGCAATACGTTGTCGGCGCTGGTCGGCATTGCCTGTGCCAAGTGGATTCCGGATGCCACGCTCGCTGCCGGCGTGGCAGTAAGCCTGGCGATTGCAGTCATGCTGACGCTGCGCTGCCTGCATCCGCCCGGCGGCGCCGCAGCACTGCTAATGGTGGTTGCCGGCTGTGATCAGTTCACTTACGCATTGAGCCCGGTAATGATCGATTCACTCCTGCTGGTCACAGCAGGCGTGGTCTACAACAACCTCACTCGCCGCCCCTGGCCACATGTTCCGCAGCCAAGGGCTACTTCGGTTACCAGCCGGTTCAGCGCCGTCGATCTGGACGCTGCGCTTGCCCATTACAACCAGGTTCTGGACGTCAGTCGTGACGACCTTCAGGCGCTATTGGAGCGAGCGGAAGCTTCGGCTTATCAGCGAAAGATGGGCGAGATCCGCTGTGCGGACGTGATGAGTACGACGCCTGTCGTAGCACGCCAGGAAATGCCACTGCGCGAGGCTTGGGCATTGTTGCGTCGGCACAAGATCAAGGCGCTGCCTGTCGTCGACAGCCAGCGACACCTGTTAGGCATCGTGACGGTTGCAGATTTCATGAAACAGATCGATCTGGAGGCCCACGAGGGCGTGGGCTGGCACCTGCGCGCGTTGCTGCGACAAACCCGAAGCAAACCACCGGTTAGCGTCGTTGCACAGATCATGACTCGCACGGTCCGCGTCGCCAGTGCTGATCGCCTGTTGACCGAGTTGGTGCCGGTATTCTCGGAGAACGATCACCGTCATATCCCGATTATTGATGCCGAGCGACGACTGGTGGGCATCATCACCCAATCTGATCTGGTCAGGGCGCTGTATTCAGCCGTGCGGGCATAATCTGACATTTCATTAACCCGTCAGCCACGACGATGACACGCCTGCATGACTAGCTCATCGGCTCAGGTGTCTGCCCATTGGGCACGATATTGCAACAAGAAATCGACGAAAGCCCGGACACGCTGAGGTATGTATCGGCCATGGGGATATAAGAGCGTGTAAGGCCGGGAGCTTCCATTGTAGCGTTGGAGTACCTCCACCAGGCTCCCATTGGCTAGCTCGTTTTCGACGATAAACTTGTAAGTCTGAAATAGCCCTGCCCCATGTTTGGCTAGCGTAACGCCGCCTAAAACATCGTCCGAACAGCAATATCCCCCATCAGCGAAGATCTCGCGCACCTTGCCATCGACGTTGAATAACCATGAGATCCGCTTACCGCTGCTGGGCAACTCGAATTGAATGCACTCGTGAGCGCTTAAATCATCGAGGGTTTCTGGAATGCCTGCCCGGGCGAGGTATTCAGGTGTCGCCACTACCACCAGTTTCGCATCTTCAAGCAATCGGGCAATCATGGCCGAGTCTGGCTGGCTAAGTACTCGGATCGCCAAATCGTAGCCTTCAGCGACAAAATCAATATTCCGGTTCCCTATGTGGATATCCACGGTGACGTCCGGATAAAGCTCTCGAAACTTCGGCAGAAGGGGCAAGATCCGGTGATGGCCATAGGTAGTCGGCAGACTGATGCGAAGACTCCCCGATGGCTTGGTTTGTGAGCCCATGACCTCTTGTTGCGCTTCCATCAGCTGGGTCAGCGCTTGCCTGCACTGCTCGTAAAAAACCCGACCCGGTTCAGTCATGCGAATGCTACGCGTGGTTCGCACAAACAGTCGTGATCCCAGTCGCTCCTCAAGACGGAAAATTGATCGGCTCACTGCCGCAGGTGTGACGCCAGCAACATGAGCCGCTGCGGTGAAACTGCCGGTTTCCGAGGCAAGACAAAAGAGCTCAATGCTGCCGAGCTGAATGTCATCAAAGTGGCGACTCATAATTAATTACACCGGGTATCAGCTGTAGTCTTTGAACGCATATTTATCAGGTACGAGAACATAAATACACTCAAGATCACCTCAGCCCTTCAGCAGTAACTTGATCTTGTCGATCACCGCACGGGATGCGGAGGGGTTATAGGCGGCAGTGGTTCCCTTCACCACGCAGGCATCGGTGTAACTGAACGCCAGCCCGGTGTCCTGATTGATCAACACACCCAGAGGAGACTCGGAGATTCGACAGTTGCGGGTTGATTGATTGTCGTGCGCCACATAGGGCTCGGCAAAACCGTCCCAGTCGAACACATGGTGGGCCTCTGGATAAACCGTCAACTCCACGTCAGCCCCCGCAGCCTTCAGTCGCTCGACATAGCGCTCGCAGGGTTCAACGGCGTTGAAATCATCCAGTTCCCCATGAAAGATATGCACAGGTCGATCCACCAGTTGCTCATCGTTGTGGTAGCGGGTCGAGCAGTTGGGATACAAAGCAATGAACCTGCAGAACTGCACGCCAGGCTGCAAGTAATAGTCCTGAAAACGGCTCATCGCGGCGTATAACGCGCCCTGCCCGCCTCGTGAAAACCCCAGCAATGTCACTCGCTCTGCGTCGATAAGCGGATGCCCGGACAATGTTTCCAGTGCGCGATACGCGTCCATCGTCCCCGCCAGTCGGCCCAGCGCGCCCTGATCATCGGCCACTTTGTGCAGGCCGCGACCGCTCAAGCTGTCAACAACGAAGGTTGCCATTCCCCAGCTATTGAGGCGCAGGACCCACGCGTCGATATAAGCACTGTAGCCACCTGAACCGTGCAGCAAAATCACTACGGGCACTGGCTCGCCCGTCGCTTCGGGCAGCCGAAGCACCCCCGCAATGGTGGTCATGCCAAAGGCAACGCCACGCAGAAATTCGGTGTCGGTCAGCGTCTGGGTAGCGAACGGAATGACCTCTGTCCGGGCAATTGGCAAGGTGCTCAAGTCGGTTCTCGATTCAAAGAATTCATTGCTCGAACGAGCAACCCTGACGACGCAGGATGTCATCGATCCAGGTGCGATCCGACGTGCCGCTGACGATCTCTGCCATCAACTGCGCTTCGTCTTCGCCCTTTCTGGTGGCCGCCGCGTGAACTGCAGCGACGTCAGCAAACGGGACAGCAAGCACGCCATCAGCATCGCCACATACCAGATCCCCCGGGTTGATCACCATGCCGTTAATGGCAATCGGGACGTTCACCTCACCCGGCCCGTCCTTGTATGGCCCGCGATGAGTGACCCCCACCGCGAAGACCGGCATGGCGCCTTTGCTCAATTGATCGCTATCGCGGATCGCACCAAAGATCACCAGACCACCCAGTTTGCGTTGCACTGCGTGGGCTACCATCAACTCGCCAATGATGGCGTTGGTCAAATCACCACCGGCATCGACCACGACGATATCGCCGGGCTGGGCCATGTCCATGGCCTTATGCACCATCAGGTTATCGCCAGGTCGGGTCTTGACCGTCACAGCGGCTCCCACCATTCGTGGCCCTGTATAGAAAGGTCGAAGCGAGGTTCCACCAGCGCTCATGCGTGACATCGAGTCACTGAGCGTTGCCACGGGTAGCTCCCGAAACGCATCAACCCAGGCTTCATCGACACGACGGGCCCGCTCACAGACTTTAAATCCGATCATCAGGTATTCCTTCTTGTTGGCAGCGCAACGAGTTCGACCTAAAAGTCGTTTCGGGCGTGATAGGTTTTCAGGAACTTTTGCAAGCGCGGTTCGGTGCTTTGCTTAAGGACCTGTTGCGGATGGGCGAACTGCACGATGCGGCCGCCGTCCAGAAACGCGACCTTGTCCGCTGCCTTGGCGGCAAAGCCCATTTCGTGCGTCACCACCACCATGGTCATGCCTTCTGCTGCGAGATCGCGCATGACCTGCAACACCTCCCCCACTAACTCCGGGTCCAACGCGGAGGTCGGCTCATCGAACAGCATCAACGCCGGGTCCATGGACAGCGCGCGAGCAATCGCCACGCGTTGCTGCTGGCCACCCGAAAGGGCTGAGGGGTAGTTGCCAGCTTTGTGCTCAAGCCCGACCCGCTCCAGCATCTTTCGCGCTTTGGACAAGGCATCAGTGGCGTTCATGCGTTGCACGCGAAGCAGCGGTTCAGCAACGTTTTCCAGGGCTGTCATGTGTGGCCACAGGTTGAATTGCTGGAACACCATGCCAATGCCCTTGCGCATCTCGCGCAGCACCCCGGCATTCATCAGTCGACGCTTGCCGCCCTGATCCTCATAGCCGATCAGCTTTCCGTCCACGACGATGTCGCCGCTGTCATAGCTTTCCAGAAAGTTGATGCAGCGCAGCAGCGTGCTTTTTCCGGAGCCGCTAGGGCCAATCAGGCAAACAACCTCGGATCGGCCGACCACCAGGTTGATGTCCTTGAGCACTTCAAGATCCCCGAAGCACTTGCGCACGTTCGAAATGGTTACCAGTGCGTCGCTCATAAACCGCCCATACCTGTCGCTCCACGGAGCCTCAAATGCCTGTTGATGCGGCGTTCAGCGCGTTGTCCCAGGCGTGAAAAGATTTCGATCAGCAGCCAATAACCCAAGGCCAGCGCGAGGATCGACTCAAACGCTGCAAAGGTTTCGACTGCCATGTTCTGCACTGCAAATGTGAGGTCGCCCACGGTGATGATCGACAGCAGCGCCGTCTCTTTGCACACGTTGATGACCATGTTGATCAGCGAAGGCATTGCGGCCGTCAGGGCACCGGGCATGAGCACTCGGCGCACGATTGAAAGCGGTGACATCCCCAGACTGTTGGCCGCCTCGATCTGCCCCGCCGGAACGGCCTGAAAACCACCGCGAAAGATTTCCGCAAAATAAGCGCTGCCATGGATGATCAGCACCAGAATCCCCGCTGGTAAGGGATCGAGCAGTAATCCCACCGCAGGTCCGCCGTCGTAGACGATGAACAGCAGGACGATCAACGGTGTGCAGCGCATGGCTTCGATATAGCACTTGATCACGAGCCGCACCGGCGCCGCAGCCGAGCGTTGCACCAGTGCAATGACCAGCCCCAGAAGCACGCCGCCGATTGACGCGACGACCCAACATACCAGCGTGATCCACAACCCCTGACCGAGCGCCGGCAGGTAGGAAAGCAATGTGTTCATGTCCATGATTTCACCTGCGTGCCATCTTGCGTTCCAGGCGAGCGCCGCAATACGCCAGGAACAAATTGGTGACCAGGTAAAAAGCCCCCGCTGCCAGATAAAACTCCATAGGCCGTAACGTGCTGGCGGCGAAGGTCTGGCTCACACGTGTCACTTCGGCCAACCCCACCACCGAGACCAGCGATGACGCCTTGACCAGCAGGATCAGTTCGTTGGTCATTGCAGGGGTCGCCAGGCGCAGCATTTGCGGCAGCAGCAGTCGCCTGCCAATGCTGATCGGTGAGAAACCCAAGGCCACCCCAGCTTCGACCTGCCCTTTGGGGATGGCGGCCAGCGCACCGCGCAGCAACTCCGCCATGTAAGCACCACCCACCATGCCCAGTGCACAGATCGCCGCTGCAATGGGCGAAAGATCGATGCCTGCGTAAGGCAGGAAGTTATAGAAAACCAGCAACTGCACCAGCAGCGGCACACCCCGGAAATAGCTGATGTAGAGGGCGGCCACCCTCGATAGCGCCGGTATTGACGTCCACCGCATTGCGCAAATAGCCACCCCGATGACTGTTCCCACCACAGTACCCAGGACCGACACCAGCAACGTCAGGCCAAAGCCTTTGAGCAGGAACGGTAATGCGTTGATTACTACATCGAAATGCATCGGCCAGGCCTCCTTTGCCGCCCGTTAAAGCAACGGCTCTGGCATGACAGCTGGAAGCGCTTCGGTACGACCAAACCATTTCTTCTGGATCACATCCATACGGCCATCGGCCTTGATTTTCTGCAACGCGCCGGAGACCGCAGCGACGAAGCTGGCATCTTCAGGGTCCTTACGTGCGATGAAACCGTAATAGGTCGAGACCCCGAAAATCGGCAGGACAACTTCGAGCGCGTCTGGCCGTTGCAACGCGGCGTAGGAGACGTTCGGCAGAGATGTCGCGCCTGCGTCGAGACGACCGTTGGCGACGTCCGCGTAGATTTGGTTGAGATCGGCGTACTGACGAACCTGAATAGGCTTGGCCAACGTTGCCGAATAAGCCTCGACCTGCTGTTGTACATAACTGGCCTGCACCACACCTACTTTCTTGCCGCTCAGGTCGGCAGGCAGTTTGATATCGGCGTTGTCTTTTTTCTTGATGAACGCGTTACCGGAACCGGCAATCGGGCTGGTGAAGGCGTACTTCTGCGCCCGGGCTTTGGTGGCGTTGATCGGCGCACCGACGAAGTCGAATTTCTTCGCATCCAGGCCGCTCAATACGCTGGTCCAGGGCAGGTCCTGATAGACCATCTTGACGCCCAGCTCCTTGCCGACTTCGTCGAGCAGGTCCTTGTCGACCCCGGCATAGGCGCCGTTTTCCATGAAGTCAAAAGGCGGATAAGCCATTTGCGTGGCCACGACCAATGAGCCTTCAGCCTTGATTTTGGAGAGAGTGTCCGCTTGCGCTGCAGCGCTCGACAAAAGCACGGAGCTGAACAACGAGATGCCCAGCGCTACCGAGGGAACATGAGAAACGATACGGCCTACCAATCCAGTCATGGATCAATCCTTGCAGATAGATTAGGGCAGGTTCAGTAAGGTAAAGGCGTTCGCAGCTTCTGTGGCGGCGATGCGGAATAGCGTTTTGGAGCGACACAGCCTGTTCGGTGACAGGTCGACGGTGGTTTGAGACCACTCGGATGGCTGGTCGAGAACTCGTCTCGACGCCCCAGAATCTATCCACATCGAATAAATATGTCTATACCTATTCAGCAAATTTAATGCGTGCGAGAATCGCTCGAAGGACGAAAACGCAGAGGAGCTCTTCTTGACGACCCTACATCAGCGCATCTTCAACGACATTCAGGCAGCGATCCTGGAAGGGACCTGGCCCCCCGGTCACCGCATCCCGTTCGAGACCGAACTGAGCCAGCAATATCAGTGCTCGAGGATGACGGTGAGCAAGGCATTGTCGGCCTTGGCCGAGCGCGGAATGATCATCAGGCGGCGTCGCGCAGGTACGTTCGTCGCCACGCCGCTCAACCGCACGGTGATGGAAATTCAGGACATCGGCACCCAAGAGGCGCTTGCTAAACAGGCGCACACCTACACAATCCTGAGCAATACCGTGAGCGAGTTGACCGAAGAAGAAGCGCACACAGTGGGTGAATCAAGCGGGGCTCAAATCAAGCGAATCGATTGCCTGCACCGCGTTGATAACCTGCCCTATGCCCTTGAACACCGGATCATCATGCTCGACGTTGTGCCCCAGGCGCGGGATGAAAACTTCAACGCCCTGACGCCCGGACAATGGATGATCACGCAGATGCCGTGGTCCGAGGCCCGGCATGTGATCCAGGCATTGTCTGCCGATGCGACCACGGCACGCCTGCTTGAGACCAAACGCAATGCGGCCTGCCTGAAGCTCATCCGCCAAACGTTCCTCAATCAGAGCACCATCAATTACACGCAAATCATCTACGCAGGCGACCGCTATCAGTTCTCCGGCTCGTTCATTTCCGGGGGGCAGAGCACAGAAATCGAGTGATCAAATCCTCGATCGCGGCCTGACGATGCATCTCTACCGCCCAAACCACCGCCTTCGCGAACAGGTTCGCTCCCACATGGGATATGCCGCGCTGCTGATATTTCAGGCATCGCTTTTACCTAAGCACTACCCCGCTCAAATGCTGGTTTCGTGTTCCCTCTCGCGGTGTGAAGCTTCAAGCTCCACTCACTCAAGCACGCGAATGCGACAAGGGCGTCCATGGCTGAAATGACTTGCATCGAAGATTTGCGCAGGCTTGCGCGCAAGCGAGTGCCGCGCATGTTTTATGACTACGTCGACGGCGGCTCCTGGACCGAATACACCTACCGGGCCAATGAAGCGGACTTTCAGCGTCTGGAATTTCGCCAGCGTGTAGCGTTCGACATTACCCGGCGCAGCACGTCCACCACCATGGTGGACATACCGGTCAGCATGCCGGTAGCGATTGCTCCGACCGGGCTGACCGGCATGCAGCACGCCGACGGGGAAATCCTGGCCGCCCGTGCCGCCAAAAACTTCGGCATTCCTTTCACCCTGTCGACCATGAGCATCTGCTCGATTGAAGCGGTGGCGCAGGCAACCGAACTTCACCCGTTCTGGTTCCAGCTGTACGTCACGCGAGATCGAACGTTCGTGGAAGATTTGATCGAACGCGCGCGCAACGCCAACTGCTCGGCATTAGTGGTGACGATGGATCTGCAAGTGTTCGGTCAGCGCCACAAGGACAAGAAAAACGGACTGTCCATTCCCCCCAAACCGACCTTGCGCAATATCGTCAACATGGCGAGCAAACCGCGCTGGTGTCTGAATATGCTGCGCACCCGCAACCGCCAGTTCGGCAACATCGTCGGCCACGCCAAGGGAGTGGACAACATCAGCTCATTGGTCGAGTGGACACGGGATCAGTTCGATCCGCGCTTGTCCTGGCAGGACGTAGCGTGGATCAAACAGCGTTGGGGCGGCAAGCTGATCGTCAAGGGCATTCAGGACCCGGAAGATGCGCGTCTGGCGGTGGAATACGGCGCCGATGCTGTCATCGTTTCCAACCACGGAGGACGTCAACTGGACGGCGCGGGCTCGTCTATTTCGGCGCTGCCGGGCATTGTCGAGGCGATCGGTCACTACGCGGAGGTGCATCTGGATGGCGGCATTCGCTCCGGACAGGACGTGCTCAAGGCCATCGCGCTGGGCGCCCGGGGAACTTACATCGGCCGCGCCATGCTCTACGGGCTGGGTGCCCAGGGTGAACGAGGGGTGAGCACGGCGCTGGAGATCATCAGAAATGAACTGGACCTGTCGATGGCGTTTTGCGGCCGGACCGACATTCGCAACGTCGATCGCAAGATTCTGCTAAATCACTGAGCATTGCGCATCGTAGTCAGAACAAGGCGCCAGCACCCGAGGGGTGTGGCGCCAGGTCAGCGTTCGATTCAGTCAAACCACATTCAGTCGAGCATCGACGGATCAGCCTCGATCATCATCTCTTTCATTTCCTCGAAATGCCGTCGGGAGAAATCGGTGATCCCTTCCCAGCCCTTGGCAGTCTTTTCCGCCACGTCGTCTGCCAGCACCCGCAACGGTTGGCCCGTAGACCAGGCTGTCACCAGAATCTGGCACGCGCGCTCCAGGGTCCAGACGTCGTCGAAAGCTTCGCCGATATTCGGCGCAATCACCATGACCCCGTGATTACCCATCAGCAAGCGACTCTTGCCATCGAGCAATCCAGCCAGACGCTCGCCTTCGGCTTCTGTGTCGGCCATCCCACCGTACATCCTGTCGACTGCTACGCGATTGAAATAACGCGCGGTGTTCTGGTCGATCGGCGGAACGTGGGGATCGGCAAGACAGGCAACTGCCGTGGTGTAGACCGGGTGTAAATGCAGCACGGCGCGGGCTTGCGGCAAGCGCTGATGAATCTGCCCGTGAATCGACCAGGCCGTCGAATCGACGTCCGGGTGATCGGCACTGGCCGGGTCGTCAGCGTCCAGCAACAGCAGGTCACTGGCGCGAATACGCGAGAAGTGTTTCCACTTCGGATTGATCAAAAACTTTTTGCCATCGGCCGAGACCGCAGCGCTGAAATGGTTAGCCACCGCTTCGTGCATGCCCAGATGGGCGATGATCCGAAAAGTTGCCGCCAGATCGATGCGCGCCTGCTTCTCGACCGCCTGTTCTTCCACTGTTAATGCCATCAATCTTTCTCCGCAGGGCGTGACCACAACCAGCGGTGGCCACGCGCTATAACCTGGTATCAGGGCTTGGGCATCAGGGTGGCGATGTCTTCGTCTGTCGGTGCCTGGAAGTTGTACTTCTTCATCAGCGCGGCGTATTCAGGGGTCACGCGATACTTGTTCAGTGCCTCGACCAGCGCGTTCTTGACCTCGTCGTTGCCCTTCTTCACGCCCCAGCCGTTGAGCACCGGATAAATCAGGGTGTCGGAGGAAATCACTACGCGAGTGCCCAGTTTTTCAACCACACCACGGGCCACAGCCGCGTCGGTGATCTGCGCGTCGACGGCGTGCGCGAGCATCGCCTGAGTGGTTTGCGGGTCAGTGGCGTACTCACTGATTGCGATGGGCTGCAGGCCATTCTTGACGCAGTATTCGTCCGACAGTTTGTGCATCTGCTGCAACCACGCCGTCGCGGCCATCGAGCCGACCTTGTGACCGCAGAAATCTTCAGGACGCTTGGGCTGGTACTCGGCACCCTTGAGCGCAAGGATCGACTCACCGCTTTTCAGATACGGGATCATGTCGATGACTTTCACCCGTTCAGCGGTGATGTACATCGAGGAGTTGGTGAGGTCGAAACGACCGCCCTGCAGACCGGTAATCAGGTTCGGAAACCGCGTGTCGACAGTCTCGACCTTGCGCCCCATGACCTTGCCCAGACCGTCGAGAAACTCGATATCGAAGCCGGCAGGACGGTTATTGTCCATATATTCATACGGGAAAAACGTCACGTCGGAACCGGCAATGATCTTGCCGTCTTGTTGAAAGGCCGAAGCCGCCAACGAAGTCACTGCGACCGCAGCGCCGACCAGGCTCAGGGCGATAGGACGAACAATCTTGTGAAACGCTGTCATGGTGAATCCCCGCAAAGTTAAAAGAAGTCAGGCAGTGGCTTGGTCTTGTCCGGCTTGCTGTACAAAGAAAGAGGCGCCGCGTGGCTTCTGCGGCAAACGCATCTGATTGGCCGTGGAACGCACGAGGCCGCTTTCCTCACCGGCCACCATCAGGCCGGAGTGTTCGCTGGGCAGGGGGTTGTCGCCGAATGGCAGCGCGTCTTCAGCGGCATACACGCCGATGAAGAGCGTGCGCGGCAGTTCGGTCTCGTTAGGGCTTGAAGCGTGCAGCAAACGGGTGTGCATGAAGCACACGGAACCGGCGGGGCCGAAACAGGCAACGGGTGACTGGCAGTGGGCCTGGACGACCTCGTCATCCACCGCGCCGGTGAAACGCTGATCATGCCAGTGCGACCACAACGGTCCTTTATGGCTGCCGGGGATAACGTTCAGCGGGCCGTTTTGCGGCGTCACTTCGCTGACCATCAACAGCGCGGTGACGAGGTCGTCGTTGCTGTGGGGTGTGAACAAGAAATCCTGGTGCCACTTCACGTGCGTGGCAGTTTTCGGCAGCTTGGAGTTGATCTTGCTGTGATGAAAGCGCGTACCGCCGCCCCCGATCAATTGCGCGGAGATGTGCGCCATCCGCGACTGCAACGCAACGCGCTTGTAGACCGGCGAAATCTCGGTGGGCGAACTCACCCGACGCAGCGAAGGGTGATCGGCGCGGTGATCGCCTTCGAGGTCGAAACGCAGACGACCGTCAATGGTTTCGCCCCAGCCCTGCTGATGAGCGCGACTGTCTTCAACCCACTGGTCGAAGTCGTGCTGCAACGCCGCCACTTCGTCTGCCGACAGGACCCCTTCCACCACCAGAAAACCGTCCCGGTGGAACTGCTCAACCTGCGATTGCTCGATCATGCGCTTACCTTCTTGAAACTCGAACGATAAAAGTGGTCACGCCAGCGAAACGTCCTTGAGGAACGATTCAACGCGTGGGTTTTGGCCGCTGCGCAGCACGTGGGGCTTGTCGTCGCACACCACGCGGCCTTTCTCCATGAAGACGATCCGGTCGGAGACCTTGAACGCGAAATTCATTTCATGAGTGACGATCACCATGGTGATGCCTTCCTGGGCAAGGGCTTCGATGACCTGTAGCACCTCGGTCACTTTCTCCGGGTCCAGCGCCGAGGTCGGTTCGTCAAACAACATGATCTGCGGACGCATCATCAGGGCCCGGGCAATCGCCACACGTTGCTGCTGACCACCGGATAACTGATGCGGGTATTTCCAGGTGTGATCGAGCATGCCGACCTTGTGCAGCAGCGCATAAGCCTGTTGCTTGAGCTCCGGCAGACTGCCGAGGCGGTGGTAACGCGGCGCCATCAGCAGGTTGTCGAGCACCGTCAAGTGCGGAAACAGATTGAAGCTTTGAAACACCATGCCTATGTTCAAGCGGTGTTCGGCGTGCTCGACGTACTGAGGTTTCTGGGCGCCCTGCTTGTTCAGGTGAATGAAGGGCTGGCCATTGATCTTGATGTCGCCGTTGTCGATCTGCTCAAGACCGTTGAGCAAACGGATCAGCGTGGTCTTGCCTGAACCGGACGGCCCGATCACCGACACCACCTCACCAGGCTGAACGTTCAGGCTGACGGCGCCCAGCACCTCAACGTTGTTGTAGGCCTTGTGCAGACGGGTCGCTTGCAACGCCGGGACTTGCGGTTCGGTGGCCGCTTCACGCTGAATGACGGCGCGCTGCTGTGTCGCCAGCGCCAGCACCTCGGCGTCCGGCACGCGGGAGACATTGCGCTGGTTGACGTCCAGATATTTTTCCAGCCTCTTGAGCAGGAAATCGAACACAGTGACGATTAGCACGTAATAGAAGGCGACCGCCGCCATCGTCTCCATCACCAGGAAATTCTGCGAGTACAGGCGCTGACCAACCATGAGGATTTCGGTGAGCGAGATCACCGAGACCAGG
Source organism: Pseudomonas corni (assembly GCF_057128765.1). Lineage (NCBI taxonomy): Bacteria > Pseudomonadati > Pseudomonadota > Gammaproteobacteria > Pseudomonadales > Pseudomonadaceae > Pseudomonas > Pseudomonas corni. The sequence goes on along the minus strand of NZ_JBSKHW010000016.1, from coordinate 132,416 downwards.
GAGCTAAGCTTGACGATCGAGATGTATTCGTTGGCCAACGAGGGCAATGCAACCCGCAGCGCTTGGGGAATGACCACGCGCCATTGGGTGCCGAAGAACTTCAGGCCCAGGGCTCGCGCGGCCTCGGCCTGACCCTTGTGGATCGACAGCAGACCGCCACGATGAATTTCAGCCACATAGGCTGTTTCGCAGAGCACCATTGCCAGGAGACCGGCCCAGAAGGGATCGCCCAGCACCACGGACGCGGCGGGAAAGGCCTGGGGGATGTTGTAGACGAAAATCAGCAGCACCAGCAGCGGTATGCTGCGAAACAGCCAGATGTAGGCACGTGCCGGTGCGTTCAGCAGTGGACGTTTGGATTGTTTTGCCAGGGCCACGAAGAACCCCAGGCCGATACTCAATACCCAGGTCGCGAAACTCAGCTTGATAACGGTCCACGTCGCTCGCCAGAACTCGGCATCGAACAGCAAACCAAACATGTAATTCCAGTCGAATGTCATCGTCGCTGCGCCCTACAAAAAAATCTGAATGTGCAACCGGGCGCCCTGCTCTAACGCCTCTCACGGTGTGCACCGATGAAACGAGATTCGTGGAGCGAGGCACTCATGGTCAATTAGGATTAACTGGAGCAGTGCGTAGGCAGAACCGATGCAGCGCCCCGCTGTTTAGTTGCCCGTGCGTGACTGCATAACCGGCGGGCGCGCACGTCGCGCCAAAATGACGCATAACCCATTCCATTCGCGGGCGGGCGCCACACTTTGGTGCGCCCAGGTTCCAGCCACCATTGGGCTCGTCTGATACCTGCAGTCTGCAGGCTCGGGGGCTTTGCTTAAATTCGTTTCTGGTTTACGGCTGGGGCGGGTAAATCCGAAGCAGCCGCACCCGCCGAGGTGACCAACGCTGGTGCACCCGCTTAGTCGGCAGTAGGTGCCGGGCGTACAGCGTGAGGGTCAAAGAAGCTGGGCGCTGCCATGCCAGGGATGTATTGATCAGAAACGAACATACGGCAGCGCTCGGTAAATGCGGATACCACACGGGACAATTGCGCGTTGGTAGCCGTCGCGTAACCCAACTGCAACGGGTGCAATCCGCCCGCCAGACGAATGCGGATCAAGCGCTTGCCGTCTTGAGACATGTTGCCCTTGGGGCGGGCATTGGCAATGGTGTAGCCGATACCGTTACCGACCATCGCGCGCACGGTTTCGAGGTTGCTGGAACGCATCACGATGTTCGGCGTGGTGCCTGCCTGAATGAACAGGCTGAGGAAATATTCCCGACTCCACGGGATATCCAGCAGCACCATCGGGAAGGATTCCAGGTCCTGCAAACTCACCGTGGGCAGATGGGCCAGTGGGTGGTAATCCCCAACCATGACGTAGGGCGGCAATTTGGCCAACGGCTGGAAATCGATGTCAGCGCTGGCCGCCAGGTCGTAGGTCAGCGCGATATCAATCTCGGCGCTGCGCAGTTTTTCCAGCAATTGCTCGTGATCGCCCTCCACCTGAGTGATCCGCACGCCCGGAAACGCGCGCCCGAAACCGAACACCAGCTCCGGGGTGATCATCGGCGCGAGCGAATGCAGACATCCCACTCTCAAGGGCCCGCGCACTGTGTTCAGTGACTCTGAGGCGATCGTATAAAGGTTGCTCATCTGCTCAAGGATGAGTTTGGCCTCTTGCATGACCTGCCGCCCCACTGCCGTGAGGGAGATGCCTTGCGCGTGATGACGAATGAACAACTGAATGCCCAGTTCGGCCTCCACGTGGGTGATCGCCGCCGAGATAGACGGTGACGACACATGAATGCGCTCCGACGCCGCGCTGATACTGCCGGCTTCCCCGGACGCGACGAAATATTCCAGCTGGCGTTGAGTAATACGACTGAGCATCACGCCCTCCACATCTATAACGAGCGGGCGAACGACCGCGCCGACCCTTTGAATGAATCACTTTGCACAGGCACGGTTGCACGGTTCATGCCGGACCGGCTCCCAGCCGCCTGCATGCGACGCGGTGCCACAGCATTGGCACACGCCAGAGCGGGGTTCGGTTTTTCCTAAGCTATACGTTCAAAAAGCAGAATTTCCCAAAGACGGTCCCTTGATCACACTGGCCCCATGGCTGGATGAAGCCCGCAAAGCGGCTGTGCCTTCTAGACGTGCTGTCGTTGCTGCGGCATCGGCGAAACCGATCAAGGTCGATTCTCTTTAGGAAACTCAAATGTCAGTGGAAAAAATCAACACCTTGGTGGTCGGCGCAGGCCAGGCGGGTGTCGCGATGAGCGAACATCTTTCCCTCATGGGCGTGGAGCACGTTGTCCTGGAGCGCAGCCGAATCGCCGAACGCTGGCGTTCGGAGCGCTGGGACTCGCTCGTTGCCAACGGACCGGCTTGGCATGACCGCTTCCCGAGCATGAAATTTACCAACATCTCGCCGGAGGCTTTCCCGCCGAAAGAGCGCATGGCGGACTACTTCGAAGACTACGTCGCCATGTTGAAAGCGCCTGTGCGTACCGGCATCGAAGTGCTGAAAGTTGAGCGCCATGTGGGGCGGCCCGGCTTTAAAGTCACCACGTCTCAGGGCGTGATCGAGGCGTCAAACGTGGTCGCGGCCACCGGTCCCTTTCAGCGTCCAGCGGTGCCAAACATCGTTTCCGGGCAAGTCAGCGTTCAGCAACTTCATTCGTCGGATTACAAGAATCCGGCGCAATTGGCAGAGGGTGCCGTGCTGGTGGTCGGCGCTGGCGCCTCGGGCTCGCAGATCGCTGAAGAATTGCAAAAAGCCGGGAAGAAAGTCTTTCTCTCAGTGGGCGAACATTACCGCCCTCCTCGCTCGTATCGCGGCCGTGATTACTGCTGGTGGCTGGGTGCGTTGGGCCTGTGGGACGAAGTGCGTATCACGCCGAAGAAAAAACACGTGGCCTTCGCGGTCAGTGGCTATGAGGGCGGCAAAACCGTTGATTTCCGTCGCCTCGCCCATCAGGGCATCACGCTGGTGGGCCTGACCAAAGCCTGCGAGGACGGGGTCATGACGTTTGAGCCAGGTCTGGCAGCGAACGTGGCTGAGGGCGACCGGGCGTATTTCGACGTGCTGCGCGACGCGGATGCGTATATCGAGCAGAACGGTTTGCCGTTCCCGCCGGAACCCGAGGCCTGGGAGCTGTTGCCTGACCCGGATTGCCTGACGAACCCGCTGTTAAGTCTGGATCTCGAAGAAGCTGGCATCACCACGATCCTGTGGGCCACGGGCTTCAAGTTCGATTTCAACTGGCTGCAGGTCAATGCGTTCGATGAGAAAGGCGATCCGTTCCACAAACGCGGGATCTGCGCCGAAAGCGGGATCTATTTCCTCGGCTTGCCGAACCTGGTCAACCGCGCGTCCTCGTTCATCTACGGGGTTTGGCATGACGCGAAATACATTGCCGATCACATCGTTTTGCAGAATGACTACAAGGCGTATGAGCGGTCGTGATCGAGTAGGAAAGATCAAGATCAAGGGCGTCTGCCTTGGGGCAGACTGTTTCGCCTTCGGCGAGTTACTTGGAAAAGCACCCCGCCTTTGGTTTTAAAGAGCAGCCAAGGGTGCTGGCTCTCGGTTGGGCCCGCCTCCGTCGGGTTCCTTCACGCAGCTCTCGCTCCGTGGGCCCGCCGCCATCCGCCATCCATGGCGGGGGGCGGCTCTCGCGGCATCCATGCCGCTCGGCCCACGGAGCGAGAGCTGCGTTCAGCCTGCACCCAAGTCGCGCTATGTGGTGTCTGGGCTTTTTATGTTTGAAGTTCAAGATCAAAGGCGGATCGAGGGCTTCGCGGCTTTAGACGGCAAAAGCCACATGTGCCGGAAAGCCCGTCTCGCCCCGCCTTCGGTTTTACCTAACCAATACCCCACGCAAATGCTGGTTTCGTCAAATCACCCCCGATGTGAAGCTCTATCCCATCACTTCCAAGAGACGCCGACATGCCTACTCACACTCGCATCCGCATGTTCAACACCAAAGAAACCTATCCCAATCAGTCTCTCGACAACGACCTCTGCCAGGCCGTGCGCGCGGGTAACACGGTCTACGTCCGGGGCCAGATCGGCACTGATTTCGCTGGCAACCTCGTTGGCCTGGGCAACCCTCAGGCCCAAGCCGAGCAAGCCATGAAAAACGTCAAGCAATTGCTGGAAGAAGCGGGTTCCGACCTCTCCCACATCGTCAAGACCACCACCTACATCATCGACCCCCGCTACCGCGAGCCGGTTTACAAAGAGGTCGGCAAATGGCTCAAGGGCGTCTTCCCGATCTCCACCGGTCTGGTGATTTCCGGGCTTGGCCAACCTGAGTGGCTGATGGAAATCGACGTCATCGCAGTCATTCCGGATGACTGGACCGCCGCCTGAAACCCCAACCCCTCGCTGACGGAGTCGCCATGGCAACTGCACAGATCGCACCCTTTGAACCTGCGACAGTGGCCGTGGGCACGGCTGCAACTGCGAAGATCAACATCGCCGTGCAACTGGACAACGTCCTCAAGCGTTTTGGCGACTCGATTGCGCTGCATGAGGTTTCGCTGAAGATCCAGGAAGGCGAATTCGTCACCCTGCTCGGCCCGTCGGGCTGCGGCAAGACCACGCTGCTCAACCTGATGGCCGGGTTTGACGATGCCGACAAAGGCGAAATATTCATCGACGGCCAGTTGGTCACCGAGACCCCGCCTTATCAGCGTGAGATTGGCATCGTCTTCCAGAACTACGCGTTGTTCCCGCACATGAACGTGGCCAGGAACATCGGCTATGGGCTGCGGATGCGCGGCGTGCCAAAGGGCGAGATCGCCGAGCACGTCGAGCAGGCGCTGGCGCTGGTCAAGCTGCAAGGCTACGGCGAGCGCAAGCCGCGCGAGCTCTCCGGTGGGCAGCAGCAACGTGTCGCGCTGGCCCGGGCGCTGGTGATCCGGCCCAAAGTGTTATTGCTGGACGAGCCATTTTCAGCGCTGGACAAGAACCTGCGGCTGTCGATGCAAATCGAGCTCAAGGACATCCAGCGCAAGCTCGGCGTCACCACAGTGTTCGTCACCCATGACCAGAGCGAAGCGCTGAGCATGAGCGACCGAGTGGTGGTCATGTCTGCCGGGCATGTCCGCCAGATCGGTACGCCGGATGCGATTTATCGTCATCCCGAAGACCCCTTCGTCGCCAGCTTCGTGGGCGACGTCAACGTACTTCCGGGGCGCTACCTGAGCCGCGACGAGCTCGCGACCCTGGCCTTTGGCGACAGCGTGCTGCGCCTGCCGCCTGAGCGGGTTCATGCCGATGTCGGCGCGCGAGTGGACATTTATGTGCGCCCGGAAAACATCCGCCTCGGCGCACTCGGCCCCGATACGTTGCTGAGTGCCACCGTGGTCACCCATGTCTTTCAGGGTGATCACGTCGATATCCACCTTGACGTCCCTGCTTTGGGCCAGACCCTTCTGTTCGTCCGCCAGTCCGGGCTCGACGCTCTGACTCGCTGGCCGATAGGTGCCGCGGCGGGCCTGAGCTTCGATGAAGAAGGCGTGTGCGCTTTCGCCGCCGACGTCCCGCCCCTTTCCTGAATTCGAGCATTCCATGACCACACGCCATCGTCTCAACCGCCACCTCAGCGTCTGCCCTCAAGCGTCCGAGCAGCTCTTATGAGTGCGCTTCCCGTCACCATCACCGCGATCATCGCCCGTGAACCCGGCGGCCCTGATGTGCTGCAAAGCGTGCAACGTCCTATGCCCGCGCCACAAGCCGGTGAGTTGCTGATCCGCGTCGCAGCCGCAGGCGTCAACCGTCCGGACCTGATGCAGCGCAGCGGCATGCCGACGCCGCCCGGCACCCCTGACGTGCTGGGGCTTGAGGCGGCGGGCACGGTGGTGGCCGTAGGTGACGGCGTCCACGACTTCAAACCCGGCGACTGCGTCATGGCATTGCTCAACGGTGGCGGTTATGCGCAGTACTGCCTCGCCCTGGCCGCCTACTGCCTGCCAGTACCCGATGAACTGCCCCTCGAAGACGCCGCAGGCGTGCCCGAAGCAGCCTTCACCGTGTGGCATAACCTGTTCGAGCTGGGCCGTCTGGGCGCAGGCGATACCGTGTTGATTCATGGCGCGGCCAGCGGCGTCGGCAGCTTCGCCGTGCAATGCGCCCATGCGGCGGGTGCGCGGGTTATCGCCACCGCAGGCGGCGCCGACAAGGTGCTGATGCTGGAGGCGCTGGGCGTCTGGCGTGCGGTTGATCGCCATCGCGAAGACTTCGTCCAGGTGATCGCCGAATGCACCGAAGGACGTGGCGTCGATGTCGTCCTCGATAACGTCGGCGGCCCGTACGTGGCGCGCAATCTTGACGCCATGGCCGCTGGAGGGCGCCACGTCAGCCTGTCGTTCCTGCAAGGGGCGAAGATTGAACTGGACCTGCAACTGCTGATGCGTAAGGGCCTGAGCCTTACCTCGTCCACACTGCGGCCCAAATCTGTCGCGGAGAAGACGCGTCTGGCGACCTGCATTCGCGCCAACCTGATGCCGTGGATCGTCTCGGGTCAGGTTCGGCCGCTGATCCACACCCGCATGCCCCTCGAACAGGCCGCCCAAGCGCACCGCCTGCTGGAGAGCAACGCCAATCTCGGCAAAGTGCTGCTGATCGCCGATGCCACCTGATGCCTAACTCGCTTGACGGCCTGCAAGGCCATCAACCCGACATCGTCGCCGGAGAGCCCATGTTCAAACTGTATTACGCCGCGACTTCGCCCTACGTGCGCAAGGTGATGATTACCGCCCACTGCCTGGGACTGGAGGGGCAGATCCAGAAACTTGAGTCCGCCGCCCACCCGATCAAGCGCGACGAGCGCATTGCACATTTCAATCCGCTGGCGAAGGTGCCGGCGATGCAGACGGTTGATGGCCTGGATCTGTACGACAGCCGGGTGATCTGCGAATACCTCGACACCCATGCTGGCGGCTCGCTGTTCCCGCGCGAAGGCACGCAACGCTGGGCCAGTCTGGTCCGACAGGCGTTGGGGGACGGTCTGCTGGACGCCGCCATGCTTGCCCGCTACGAAACCGTTGCCCGGCCTGTCGACAAGCAATGGGACGGCTGGCTCGACGGGCAACTGACCAAGATTCGAGCCGTGCTGGCCGACATCGAGACCCAGGCGGCGCTGTACAGCGTCGTGCCCGATGACATCGGCCTGATCGCCATTGGCTGCGGCCTCGGTTACCTGGATTTCCGCTTTGCCCATCTCGACTGGCGGTCCGACCACCCCGCCACTGCCGCCTGGTTCGGCGTCTTCGACCAGCACCCCGCGATGGTTGCGACTCGCCCTGTTGCATAACGCCCTGGAGTGAATCATGCCCCGTACCGTGTTTTTTCTTAACGGCCCCAACGCCAACCTCTATGGGCTGGACACCAAAGGCACCTATGGCAGCGAAAGCTTTGCCAGCATCGAAACCCGCTGTCAGCGCCACGCCGCCGAACTGGGCTTGCAATTGGAGTTTCGCCAGAGCAATCACGAAGGCGTACTGGTGGACTGGATTCAGGAAGCGCGCCTGCACGCCGACGCCGTGATCATCAATGCGGCCGGCCTGACTTACAGTTCAGTGCCGATTCTCGACGCGCTGCTCGCCTTCGACGGCCCGATCATCGAAGCGCACATGAGCAACATCTGGAAGCGCGAGAGTTTTCGTCATCACTCCTACGTGTCCAAGGCCGCCACCGGGGTCATTGCCGGGCTCGGCGCTCTCGGTTATCGACTGGCGCTCACGGCGGTGGCGGAACTATTGGACGTGCAGACCGATGAAGCTCAGCCACTGGAGGCCAAACCATGACATCGACCCTGGTGTTTTACAGCGAGCACGACAGTTTTGAAGAATGGAGCGCGCTGCTCACACCGCTGCTGCCTGGGGTGCGCATCTGCCAGCCCCATGACGTCGAAGACCCGGACAGCGTGCACGTGGTGATGGGGTGGAAACCGCCGCAGGGTTTCTTCGCGCAGTACCGGCAGCTCAAATTGCTGGTCAACCTGGGGGCTGGCGTCGATTCGCTGGTGGGTCGCGATGACCTGCCCGCCGTGCCGATCACACGTATTTCCGATCCCGATATGGGTCGCATGATGGCCAGCTACGTGCTCTTTGCGGTGCTGCGTTATGCCCGCGACATCCCGGCCTTCGAACGCGCCCAACGTGAGCGGCGCTGGCACTACTTGCACCCGCGTTTGCCATCGAGCGTGCGGGTCGGGGTGCTGGGCCTGGGAGAGCTAGGCGCCTATGCGGCGCTCGAACTGGCGCGTCAGGGTTTCGATGTGCGCGGCTGGTCACGTTCGGAAAAACAGCTGGATAACGTCACTTGCGTGAACGGCATGGCCAGTCTGGACGGCTTTCTCGCCAGCAGCGACATTCTGGTGGTGATGCTGCCACTGACGCCGCAAACCCATGGCTTGCTCAACGCTGAACGGCTGGCCCTCTTGCCCAAGGGCAGTTGCTTCGTCAACGTCTCACGGGGTGCCGTCGTCGATCAACAAGCGTTGACCGCTGCACTTGCCAGCGGGCAGATCGGCGAGGCGACGCTGGACGTATTCGATCGCGAGCCATTGCCGCCCGAGGACCCACTCTGGGCGCTGGACAACGTGCTGATCACACCCCATCTGGCTTCGGTGGCCATACCAGCCACCGCCGCGCAGCAAGTGGCGGACAACATTCAGCGACTGAACCGAGGCGAGCCCGTGCTGAATCAGGTTGATCCGGCCCGCGGTTATTGATGATCGCGGACACTTGAGTGACTGCGTCGCAAATTCCGATGCACAAGTACAGCAAAGCCTGTTTTACCGATCCAGTGGCGCCACTCCATGATGGTCCCATCGAACCGATGCGCGTCTACATGGTGTGCACGCGCGTTGGCGAGACGTCCTCCTTTCCGTACAGCCAGAAGGAATAGAACATGCTGCGTAACGTCATTGCCTTGACCTTGTTGAGCGCGAGCCTGCTGGCCGCCGCGAATACCAACGCCGCTGACAAACTGGTCGTCAGCACTTGGGGCGGCAGCTTCAAGGACCTGATCGACGAAGCCATTGGCAAGGAGTTCACCAAGCAGACCGGCGTTGAGGTCGAGTACATCACCGGCGGCACCATCGACCGCCTCAACAAGGCCAAGCTCGCTGGCACCGCTGAGTCCGACCTGACCTTCACGACGTCCCACGTAGGCTGGCTGTACACCAACGACAAGCTGTTCGAAACCCTGGACATGAGCAAGATTCCCAATGCCGCCAACCTGGTGCATCAGGCCAAACTGAGCCCGTCGCACATTGGCGTTTGGGGCTACGTCTACACCATCGGCTATCGGCCGGATCTGGTACCCAAAGGCGTGACCTTCGACAGCTGGGCAGACCTGTGGAAACCCGAGCTAAAAGGCACGCTGGCCCTGCCCGACTGGGACCCGAGCCACATCATCGCGGTCTCGGCCAAGCTCTCGGGCAGCGACGCCGAGCACTGGGAAAAAGGCGAGGACAAGCTCAAGGCGCTGATTCCCAACATCAAGTCGTTCTACACCAACGACGCCAACAGCCAGCAGCTGATTGCCACCGGCGAGACACCGGTGCAGGTCATGCTGTCCATGAACGCCTATCACATGATGGAAGAAGGCGTGAACATCAAGCTCGCCATCCCCAAGGAAGGCGCGGTACTGGGCGTTGATGCGATGGGCATCAACACCGGCAGCAAGCACGCGGACCTGGCCTATAGATTCATGAACATAGCCTTGTCGCCGGAAGTACAAGCGAAGATCGCCAAGATCAACCGTGGCAGCCCGGTGGTGACCAATGCCCATGTCGATCCGGAAGTCGCCAAGCTGCCGGGGATGCTCACAACCCCTGCTCAGTGGGACGCGACCCTGAACATCGACCCTGAGCTGCGCGCCCAGAAATCAGCGGAATGGCGTAAGTGGTTCTCTGAAAACATCATGGCGCACTGAGTGCTGGCGTAGCTCCAGCATTTGTATTGTTTCAGCGGCCTGCTGTATTGGCCGCTTGCATGGAAGACCCCATGACTCGAAGACCTGCGTTTGTCCTGTGGTTCGTGCTGCCGTCGGCGTTGACCGCCATCGGCCTGACGATCGCGATGCTGACCGTGCTGCAATACAGCGTGCGCGCCTACGTTCCAGGCTCACTGGACGTGGGGGGGTTTACGCTCGATAACTTCCAGGATCTGCTCAAGAGCCTGTATGCCCAGGCGTTCTTCAACACCGTGTCCTTGAGTTTCAAGACCGCCCTGTTTGGATTGTTGCTCAGCTATCCGCTGGCCTACGCGCTGGTCCGTACCCGCACGGGCTGGCTGAAGTCGAGCATCCTGATCATCGCGATCACCCCGCTGTTCCTCGGCGAAGTGGTGCGCACCTACTCCTGGATCATTGTGCTGGGCAGCAGCGGTTTTCTGAACAGCCTGTTGCTGGCGATGGGCGTGATCGACACTCCGCTGCAATTGATGTTCACCCAGACCGGCGTGGTCCTGGCATTGGTTCACGTAACAATGCCGATCATGGTGCTGATGCTCGCCACCGGGCTGTCGCACATCGACCCGGCCTACGAGAAAGCCGCAACCAGTCTTGGCGCCGGGCCGATTCGCGCGTTTCTCACGGTGACGCTTCCGTTGTCATTGCCGGGTATCGTCGCCAGCCTGACGACCGCCTTCGCCTGGACCTTCAGCGCTTTTGCCACGCCGCAGCTGATCGGCGGTGGCAAGGTCAGCACCATCGCCACGCTGGTCTATCAACTGGGCTTTTCGTCTCTGAATTTCCCGTTCGCTGCGGCACTGAGCGTCGCGGGCCTGGTGCTGACGATCTTGCTGCTGACGGCGCTCAAGCGCATGACGCGCTCCCTGCATACCGTCGGAGGCCATTGAGATGACGCGTTCCAATCGCGACAAATGGCTCGGCCACGCGGGCCGCCTGCTGGTGGGGCTGATTCTGCTGTTCGTGCTACTGCCCACGATCGTGGTGATCATCTCCTCGTTCAGCAGCACCTCAGTGCTGTTCTTTCCGCCCAAAGGCTGGTCGTTGCGCTGGTTCGAACGAGCCCTTGCCTACGACGATTTTCGCAAGGGGTTCTACGCCGGGCTGATCGTCACCGCCTGGGCCTCAAGCCTGGCAGTGGTGATCGGGACAATGCTCGCCATCGCCATCCATCGCTTCGATTTCCGCTTCAAGCGCCTGCTCGAAGGCGTGCTGCTGTCGCCGCTGTTCATCCCGCATTTCACCATCGGGCTGGGGCTGCTGATGCTGGTGGCGCAGCTCAATCTGGGGCGCGGATATGCGCTGGTGATCTTCTGCCACATTCTGCTGGTGCTGCCATTCGTCCTGCGCAGCCTGTATGTGTCGCTGCACAATCTGGAGCAGCGTATCGAGCTGGCCGCTGCCAGTCTTGGGGCCTCGCCATTGCGCGTAGTGTGGACCATCACCGTGCCGCTGATGATTCCGGGGTTGTTCGGTGGCTGGCTGTTCGCAGCCATTTTGTCGTTCAACGAATTCACCGCCTCGCTGTTCGTCACCACCCAGGCCACCCAGACCTTACCGGTGGCGATGTATAACTACGTGCGTGAGTTCGCCGACCCGACCCTGGCTGCGCTGTCGGTGATGTACATCGCCGTGACCGCAACGTTACTGACGCTGGCCAATCGTTTTCTGGGATTGGGCCGCGTGCTGAATGTCGAAGGGGCACGCTGAACGCGGCCCTGAATTGCTCATCTATCGCCCGTTGTACGGGCGCCGAATACGTATCAGAAAGGATCGGACACCATGACGTTTTCCATCATTGGCCGCTGCGCCGAAACCGGTCAGCTGGGCATCGCCATCAGCTCTTCAAGCATTGCCGTCGGCGCACGCTGCCCATGGTTGCGCCCAGGTGTAGGCGCGGTCTCGACGCAGAACATCACGCTGCCGGCTTTGGGCAGCCATGTGCTCGATCAGCTGGAGCTTGGCCTGTCACCCGGGCAAGCGATTGCCACCGTGCCAGCCTACGACGCGTTCAGCCGGTTTCGTCAGGTGACTGTCATCGATCATCAGGGCAACACCGCGATCTTCAACGGCACCGAAACCCTGGGCTGCGTGCACTCGGTAGCGGGTGAGCAATGCGTCGGTGCCGGCAACATGCTGGCCGATAAGGCCGTCATCGATGCACTGGTCAAGGCCTTCGAAACCACCGGCGGGCAATTGGCCGATCGTTTGATCGCCGCCATGCAGGCCGCGATGGCGGCCGGTGGCGAAGCGGGCCCTGTGCATTCAGCTGCCTTGAAAGTGGTGGGCGACGTGAGTTGGCCGATCATTGACCTGCGCGTCGACTGGGCCGAGGAAGATCCAATAACAGCGCTGGCGCAGTTGTGGACCGCCTACCGCCCGCAGATGCAGGACTACCTGACTCGGGCTCTTGACCCAACCCGGGCGCCGAGCTACGGCGTGCCGGGAGACGAATGAATGAGCAGCCGAGAGATTCTGGCGGCACTGATCGGCTTCGACACCACCAGCCGCGAGTCCAACCTGCAACTGATCGAGTTCGTTCGTGATTACCTCGCCGGGCATCAAGTGCCCTGCGAACTGATTTTCAATGATGAAGGCAGCAAGGCCAATCTCTTTGCCACCCTCGGCCCGGACGACAGGCCTGGGGTTGTGCTGTCAGGCCATACCGATGTAGTGCCGGTGGATGGGCAAGCGTGGACCGTGCCACCCTTCGAACTCAGTGAAAAGGACGGCAACTTGTACGGTCGCGGCGCAGCGGACATGAAGGGCTTTATTGCCTGCGTGCTGGCCGCCGTACCGGGATTGCTCGCCCAGCCACTGCGTATGCCCGTGCATATCGCGTTGTCCTACGATGAAGAAGTCGGCTGCCTGGGCGTACGCAGCCTGCTCGCCGAGTTGGAACAGCGTGCGATCAAACCTGCGCTGTGCTTGATTGGTGAGCCCACTGAACTCAAACCGGTGCTCGGTCACAAGGGCAAACTCGCCATGCGCTGCGATGTACACGGCGCGGCCTGTCATTCGGCGTATGCCCCGCAAGGGGTCAATGCCATTGAGTACGCCGCTGAGCTGATCGGTGAGCTGGGTCGTATCGGGTCGCGATTACGCGCCGTGGAATTGCAGGATGCCCGCTTCGATCCGCCCTTCTCTACCGTGCAGACCGGCCTGATCAGGGGCGGCAAGGCGCTGAATATCGTGCCTGCCGACTGCAGCTTCGACTTCGAGATACGCACCCTGCCCGATCAAAATGCCCACGATGTCGCCCGGCAACTGGAGCAATACGCGCATCACCAAGTGGTACCAAAAATGCAAGCAATCAACGCTTCAAGCGATATCCGCTTCTCCGAGCTGTCCGCCTATCCAGGGCTGGCGACGGATGCCCGTGGCGAAGCGGCCATGCTAATTGCCGAATGCTGTGGCTCCCAGGATTTCACCACTGTGGCGTTCGGTACCGAGGGCGGGTTGTTCGATGCCATCGGTATACCGACAGTAGTGTGTGGGCCGGGGAGTATGGATCAAGGGCACAAGCCCGATGAATTCATCAGCGTCGAGCAACTGGATGGCTGCGATCGCATGCTCGAACGCCTGACCCAGGCACTGCGCGCTTGATACTGGCCCTCGGCGTAAACGATATTGAGGTCAGCCATTCGTGATTGCAGACCATCTGAAGAGCGCCACGGCGCAGCAAAAATGGCTCATAACGCATATTGCGGGCGATCCAGTGCGAATGCAGATTCTCAGGCAGGTACGTGCGTTGAATGCGCCGGATTGCTGGGTTGCCGCGGGCTTCGTGCGAAGCCTGGTCTGGGACCGATTGCATCAAAGATCATGCTCCCCGCTGCCTGCCGATATAGATGTCATCTGGTACGACCCTGAGCAGACCGACGCACGCACACACCAATCCCTGCAAGCATCTTTGTCAGCCATGGACCACGAGGTGAAATGGTCTGTGAAAAATCAGGCTCGAATGCATGCTCGCAATGGCGACGCGCCTTACATGTCCGCAACCGATGCAATGGTCTATTGGCCGGAGACGGCAACAGCCGTGGCGGTCAGGCTCAGTGCGCAAGACGAAATAGAAATAGCGGCACCTTTCGGCCTAGCTGATTTATTTGCGTTGGTGGTGAGGCCATCACCACGGTTTCAGCAGGACAAACACGCGATATTTCTCGGCCGGATTGATTCCAAGCAGTGGAAATCAAAATGGCCGGGGTTGACCTTCCCCACTGATGGCCGCTAGCTTTTCCGTAAAGCTATTAAATTGTCAGATATCCGTTGAGATACTCCGGGATATAAATTGGGTGGGATAGCGGATGGTTGCTATCGGCCATGAGCAGTCATCGGGAAAGGAGAAGTAAATGGACAATGCGAGACCTTTACGAGCTTCGTGTCATTGTGGATCAGTACAACTCCTGGTACGACTTACCGAAGAACTCAATACCGCACGACGATGCAACTGCTCTTATTGCCGCATGAGGGGCGCCGTGGCTGTATCAGCAGAGACCCAAGACATAGAGGTCACTGCTGGCGAAGAATGGCTCACGCTGTATCAGTTCAACACCCTGCAAGCCAAACACTATTTCTGCTCAAAGTGTGGGATATACACACATCACCAGCGCCGTTCCAACCCAAAACAATACGGGATTAACGCGGCCTGTCTGGAAGGCGTTAGCCCATTTGATTTTGGAGAGGTGCCAGTAAACGAGGGGCGAATCCACCCAATGGATAAGGCGGGGGAAAGCGGGCCTAACATCGCTGGATACCTGCGATATTTTCCAAATACTGCTGACTGAGAAAAAAGTCACTATATCGTTTGGTGCTTCGACGACTGCTTTGCGTTGCGGATTCAGCCGGTCGACGCAACAACGCGATTGGTCAGGAGTCGTCAATCAATGATCCTTAAACGCAAAATCCCGCCGAAACGGGAGTCGATCGACTCGGCCAGCGCCCGCGCAAACACCCCCCCTAGCCAAAAGTCACGACTTCACCCAAGTTCAATCAGCATGTCCAAAAACGCGCGCACAGCAGGATTGCTGCGGCGACTCTCTGGCCAAATGGCCGTGATGTTTTGCCTAGGCACCGCGAATTCGGAAAGAATCGGGATCAGCTCATGGCACCTCACCCTGGGGGCGGCCATGAAACTCGCGGCCATGCCTATGCCTGCCCCAGCTGCCATTGCGGCCAGGAGCGCTTCGCTCGCATCCACTACGACAGGCGATGACGGCAAAACTTCGATCTCCTTATCTGCAATGCGAAACGGCCAGCGAAAGGCTTGACCGCTACTTTGATAGCGCAGGTTCACCGTATCGTGATCCGCTAGTTGATCGGGATGCTGAGGGATGCCGCGCCTCGCCAGATACTCCGCAGAGGCGTAACAACAGAGCGTGTACGGCATGAGCCGCCGGGACAAAAGCGAGGAGTCCGCAAGCTCACCGATCCTGACAGCAAGGTCAATGCCTTCCTCAGTCAGGTCCACTATCTGATCGCTGAGTCGAAGGTCGATGAGCACCTTCGGATGGCGTTTGCGGAACTCCGCGATGGCGGGCGCAATAAGGTGCAGACCGATCGGAAGCGATGCTGCAATCCGTAACGTGCCTGCAGGCTCGGAGCGCGCTGCCTTCGCCACCTGCTCGATTTCTTCCGCCTGGCGCAGCAGCTGCAACACACGCCCATGAAGATCGCGACCCTCGGGGGTAAAGGTCAGCGAACGTGTGGTGCGAATAAATAGCGCCATCCCGAAATGCCGTTCCAGCCGCTGGATACTTTTACTGATCGCCGACGGCGAAACCGACAGCGAGCGGGCTGCCGCTCTGTAGTTGCCCAGAGATCCTGCGCGCGCGAACGCAATCAAGCCACTGAGCCGTTCAAATCCTATTGGTTCCTTCATGGCACCATTGAAACGAAAGTCAGCCTTATTATCAACCTCGCCAACAAGGCTTAAGCTCGGTCGAATCGATCAGTCTGAATGAGGTTGTCATGAGCGAAACCATGAAAGCGGTGCGATTACACGAATTCGGCGGCCCGGAGGTCTTGCTTTATGAAGATGCGCCCAAACCCTTGGCACAAGCCGGCGAGGTACTGGTCCGTGTCCATGCGGCAAGCCTTAACCCGCCGGACCTTTATCTCAGAGACGGCTTTCGGTCCCTACCCCCTGAGTGGCGGCCCGTTGAGAAATTTCCGATGATTCTGGGCACGGATGTATCTGGAGAAGTTGTAGCAGTGGGCGATGGAGTTTCCCGATTCAACGTCGGTGACGAAGTGTATTCAATGGTGCGTTTTCCGGAAGATCTGATGACCGGCAGCGGCGCGTATGCCGAATACATACGCATCCATGAGTCAGAGCTGGCGCTCAAACCCAAGGGCACAAATCATATCCAGGCTGCAGGCGCGCCGATGTCGCTGCTCACCGCGTGGCAGTTTTTGATTGACGTGGGTCATGACGAGCCGAACCCTTTTCAGTCTTTTCGACATACGCCAGTCCCGCTTGAAGGCAAGACGGTGTTGGTCAACGGTGCCGGGGGTGGCGTGGGGCATCTGGCGGTGCAGATTGCCAGATGGAAAGGCGCGCACGTGATCGCGGTTGCCTCAGGCAAGCATGAAAGCCTGCTTCGCACGCTGGGCGCGGAGGTATTCATTGATCACACAAAGATAGCCGCCGAAGCTGCTGCCAAGGATGTGGATCTGGTGATCGACGCCGTTGGCGGCGCAAATATGGAACGCTTTTTGCGCATCATCAGGCCGGGCGGCACCCTCTTCCTCGTCAACCCATTAGGATTCGCCGGGCATAAGGAAGCTGCTGATCTGGGAGTCACCGTATCCACGACACAAGTACGCTCCAATGGCGCCCAACTGGCAGAGGCGGGAGAACTGCTCAACGACGGCACTGTTCAGGTTGTAATCGACAGCACCTTCGCACTGGCCCAGGCATCGGATGCGCATCATCGAGCTTCACGGGGCAGCATCCAGGGTAAGGTCGTGCTTATTGTCTGAGAGTTGGATATCTGATCTTGAATCGATACCTGGATGGAAGGGGAAAAAACCAACAGGGATGAGTCGTGACTTAGCGGACGGGCACTCGACCGGCCGGTTTTGGCCAGGAGCGGTCTTTAACGCGGACCCCTCCTCCCTGGTTGCTAGGCTCCTTGGCAGCTAGTTTCCCAGCAAAGGACATACCTGTGTCGCACGTATAGCCAGCAGCCCGCGCAGTTCCTGCATTTGCGCCACTCTCTTGTCGAGCAAAGCTATTTTCTCGATAAACAAGCGGGCCAATACTTCGCCGGACACCCCTTCGCTGCCCCACAGAAGCGGCAGATTTTCACCAATTTCGCTTAACGAAAACCCCAGTTGCTGAGCCTGCTTGATGTACCCCACCAGTTGCAGCATCTGCTCTGGATAAAGCCGATACCCGTTCGCGGTACGCTGAGGCTTGATCAAGCCTTTCTCTTCATAAAAGCGCAATGCGTCAACGGTCACCCCCGTTCGCGCTGCCATTTCTCCGATTTTCATAATCAGCACATTTCCTCTTGACCCTGGACCTTACACCAGGCTTTAGCCTGCGGGTTCGAACAGTGAGGGAAGACCATGATCAGCGTAAACAGAAATCTGCAAATAGTCCGGCTGAGCGCCAGCTACGACCTGGTGGTGACAGCGGGATTCATGACGCCTTGGACTGCACCTCTGCTTCTTGAGGCTGTAGCAGCGTTATCCCACAAGTTGGCCTTGGCCCGCCCAGTTCCGACGTTGGATGTAACCAGCCTGATGTTCGCCAATTTAATGGGCAGCCTGGTGGTGGTCTGGTCACTCTGGCGGCTGATGCGCCCAAGTCGCAGCGTCGGATGGTATGACGCCGTTGCCAGGGTACTGTTTTCATTCTGGCAGCTGTTTGCGGTGGCGCATGGCGCCAGTTTTCTCCTGCTGGGCTTTACCTGTGCCGAGGTAGTCTTTGCCATTGTGCAGACGTTGCCGGTGAACAATACAAAAGAAAGCAGCCCATATTCACCTGAAGGTAGGGGGACGAAGGTTCCCAGCAGTGTGGCCTGAGCAAGCTGATGTCTGTTCATTGATGCGTTGATGCCATAGCCTCTTTGCGGGAGGTACGCGATGACGATAAGCGATAAGCGATAAGCGATAAGCACCGCGACGTGTAATCTGCGCAGTCAGCAGATACCTCTTAGAGACCATAACGGTTGATAGTCTGCAATCGGCCAATACCGGCCAGTCGTTGACCGGTAGAGTCGATAGAAGGACGGGCCACCCAGACCTGCGGTGACTACGCCCGATCTATTCGCCCTGAGTAGCAACCCTGTTTGGCATTGTGAACATGAATGTAACTAACCTCTGGATTTGCAAACATCCGAGTGACTACAGGTTCTATCACTATTCCATCAGCTACGTCGGCGTCCAGCATCATCCCATCATCATTGAAAGCGCGAAGTGATAGCAGGCGGATGCGCATCGACTCAGGTACCTGATCGACTGCGTCATAAGCTTGCGTAGCCCACTCCCGTATGAAGATCGCGTGTGAGGCACGGTATGGCGTCTTGGCTGGCTGACAGACATGGTTGAGTAAAAGCACGCTCTGACCCAGTTCCACATCTTTCATTTCGATACGGTCAGGAAAGCCTGGGTTGCTGTCGACGATGTAACGCTTCATCCCAAAAGATGCCAGATCTTGGTCGGGCAATCCAAACAGTGACTGGAATGGCTCGGGGGCAAGGCCAGTTATCCGGAACGCCATGGTCGGACTCCTATTGGTTTAGAGTCCGATCAGACTGCAACTCGTACCGTACTTACTATCCGATTCTTGCTGCCTTATTCAAACTGCCGCGACCGGCAGTTTTGGGTCGATAGCTGTCGTTCGCAATGAACAAAAACTGCGCGAACACGCTTAGCAAAAGTTGGAAGACTTTGTGGCAAACAGTAGCTATCGATCGAGAGTCAATGCCCAGTGCGGACCATCAAGCCCGACGCTCATACGTTAAGTAGTCATGGCGACCGGTGCCGGTGCATGAAAAGCCCGCTGTCTGGTACATCAACTTCGCGGGGTTATCAGGCCGCACGCTTAAACGAAACTGCTCGAAACCCTGCCGTGCCGCATCGTGTAAGTAAGCATCAAGGAGCGCCTTTCCCACACCGAGCCGCCGATAATCTGGCCTTACGTGAAGTGTGCAAAGTTCGGCATAGCTGTGTTCGGGCGCCCATAACATATAGCCCGCGAACTGACCCTCCATGACCGCTACTGTCAGTCGGTCCAGATTCTCTACCCAAAGCGTCAGGTGCCGCTCCAATTGCGAGCGCCATGCAGCTTCATGATCCGGCTCCCAGCAGCGAATATAGCTCTCCTCACCTCGGTAGATGGCGGGGAGATCAGTCACACAGCCTCGTCTGAGATGGAGTGCCATTCCATGTGTCATTTCATTAGCCTTTGATAGAGCGAGATAACATGGTGAAGCCCGCGTCGCATTACGCAAAACCTGACGGCCAGGTCGTAACCTTAACGTAAGCATTAGGTGTGAGGCAGGTATCGGCCAAAAGGCCGTCATTCAGAACAGTACAAACGGCTGCGTTTCCACTCCGTTGGACAAGAGTGACTGAGATATCCTGTCGAGCTGTCGTCGCGCTCAAATGCCAAGGAAGCCAATGCTCAGTTCACTCATATCCAATGGTCAGCCCCAACCGTCTGACCGGGCAGACCTGATTGTCCCGTGGTGGAGTTTCACCAAAACGGTCCTGTCCGCGACAGCTTTGTCGTTGGTGCGTGATGGGCTGATTGGATTGGATGCCCCGGTTCTTGATCAGCCTTTCACGTTGCGCCAGCTACTGCGGCATGAGGCAGGTCTGGCCGATTACGGCGAACTTGCGGAGTATCACGCCGCCGTTACGAACGGTCAGCCAGCCTGGTCGGCAGATCAAATGATGCGACGCCTTGACGGTGCTCGGCTTAGATACGATCCCGGAACAGGTTGGCGTTACTCGAATGTCGGCTACTTGCTCATCGGCAGGTTAATTGAACGGCTAACTGATCTGACACTTGATGAAGCGGTGAGTCAACGGGCCCTCTCCCCACTGGGCCTGTCGAACGTTCGCTTTGCAAAAACGCAAGCAGACTTACAACTGACCCATCTTGGAAGCGCCTCAAATTATGACCCCGGCTGGGTTTATCACGGCCTCTTGATCGGCCCAATTTCGCAAGCGGCGATGTTTTTAGATCGCCTCTTCTCCGGTGAGCTTCTTCCCAAGGGCTTGCTTCAGGAAATGCAGACAGCACGAATATTGAGCGGCCCGATTCCTGGGCGCCCATGGGTCACCCCCGGCTATGGCCTTGGTGTGATGCAAGGGTCGGTTGAAGGCGGACATTCCCTATGCGGGCACACCGGCTGCGGGCCAGGCAGTGTCATTGCTGTCTACCGTATTTGCGACGGCGACGCATCGGCTTGTTGCGCTGCCTTTGAGGTCGGGGCCACTGAAGGTGCCGTCGAAGCCATCGTTGTTGAGCAGCTGATGCAAGTTCTGCGTCACGGGTCTGAAGGCGTCTAAGTCCTTTTGGCGTCGGCGTCATGAAAGTATTCGGCAACGGAGGCGGCATAGTTGCGATACGCCCAAGGCTGAGCGGTCATGACGTTGCCGTCGAGCACAATATCAGCTCGCTCGAAAATCATTGCGTCCCGATAACCCGATGCGGCGTCTACCCTGTTGCGTCAGCGCCTGTCGGGTGTGGGCATTACTCCTGCAAATGGCTCATTACCCGCAACAGGCAGCCAGTGTTCCAGAGGGGTGAGGTAGTGAAGTTCGAAGTGTCTTGACAGGAACGCCCATTTACCCTCACGGCGTTCGAATCTGTCGTGATACAGCCCGCTAACCTGCACCGGACCCTTTTCAATGTCATGGAACAGGCAATTAGCGGCGACGGTTCCTGTTGCGACGTCGCCCTCGATCTCGATCAGGGGGTTAGCCATCCAGTGATGCATATGGGGCATCTGTCGCCAGCTGTTTTCAGCCATAGCCAGGATGCCTTCCCGACCGGTAGCGCTCCCGAATCCCGGCAGCGTGAGCGTCGCCTCGGCATGCCAGATTTCCTGCAGAAGCGCCGCATCGATGCGGTCGAATGCGTTCGCGTAGGCGCTGATCAATCGGTCGATTGCGGCGCGGCTTTCCAGGACTTCAAGCCGAGCGATCAGGTTTTCGATATTCATGATGTTCTCTGGTCCTTAAAGCGGGTTCACGAAGGGGTCAACGAGAGATCAGATTTGCGACAGCCCTCCGTCGACCATCAACTCCACGCCGTTCACGTATCTGGCGTCGTCGGAGGCCAAAAAAAGTGCCGCACTGGCAATTTCTTCAGGTTGGGCCATGTAGCCCAACGGCGTGATTTGCTCGACGTATTGGCGCAGTGCGGCGATGTCGCTCTCGCTCATTTTTAGCCCGTTGTCCATCAACGGCGTTCGGGTGAAGCCAGGGCTCAATACGTTCGCGCGAATTTTGCGGTCTTTGAGTTCATTGGCCCATGTGCGTGCAAACGATCGCACCGCCGCTTTGGAAGCGTTGTACAGGCTCAGACCTTCCATGCCGTTGCTGGAGCAGATCGAGGCGGTCAGGACGATGGACGATCCGTCTTTCATCAAGGGCAGGAGCGTTTGAACGCTGAAGAACACGCCCTTCACGTTCACGTCGAACATCGAGTAGTAAGCGGCCTCACTGGTCTCTCCCAGCGGATTTTTTTCACAGATCCCGGCATTGGCGAATACAACGTCCAGTCGGTCGTCTCGCGCCTGGATCATCGCCTTGAGCGCGTCGAGATCCGCCTGGCGCGAGACATCGGAAACCACCCCGACGGCCTTGTCGCCGAGTCTGGCGACCGCTGCCTGCAGCGTGTCCGTTGACCGTCCCGTGATGTAAACGCGTTTGGCGCCCTCGGCGATAAGGGCTTGCGCGATGGCAAATCCGATCCCCGTGGACGCGCCGGTTACGACGGCAACCTGATCGCTGAATTTACCTGACATGTCTGACTCCTCAGTCGTGGATATAGGGGTCGTATTGAACGACCCAGACCCATTGTGAGAGTCATCGGAGCGCGGCGGCACTGACACAAATGAACGTGGGGCGTGCAGTTTCGTAAGGCGAAAGACAAGGCGTGATCTCTTAAATTGAGACCCATCCGCTGGGCGTGAGAAGACGAGTGGATACGCCTTCTGGACAAAAGCCCGGCCCTTCACTTGCATTGGAAACCGAGGGTTTCACACAGGATGCCTGCCATGTCCCCCATTGAAATCGTAGCGCCCGAGCCCCGGCGATGGTTGATGTTCGCCATCTTGCTCGTAGGTGCGTTTCTGCCGCCCCTGGATTTTTTTATCGTTAACGTCGCGCTGCCCTCGATACAGGAAGATCTGGGTACCGGGTCCTCTGCCGAGCAACTGGTGATCTCTTCCTATGCGACGCTTTACGCCGTGACGCTGATTACCGGCGGGCGACTCGGCGATCTGTACGGTCGCGGGCGGATGTTCTTCCTCGGCTTGCTGGGCTTCGCCGCCGCGTCGCTGATGTGCGGTCTGGCGGCTTCGCCCTGGACTCTCATCCTCGGACGAGCCTTGCAGGGCGTGACCGCCGCCGTGATGGCCCCTCAGGCGCTCGCCTCGGTGCAGGCGATTTTCCCGGCATCGGAAAGACCATTGGCATTGAGTCTGTACGGGGCCGTGTTTGGTCTGGCGTCTGTGATCGGTCAGGCGCTGGGCGGCGTTTTGATTGCGGTCGACGTGTTGGGCATGGGGTGGCGCGCGATATTTCTGGTCAACCTGCCGATCGCATTGCTGGTCATTGCGTTCGGCATCCCTGTGCTCAAAGAAACCCGTGCGTTGCACGCGAGCAAGCTGGATCTGGTGGGCACGGCCTTGTCGATGCTGACCCTGACCGCCCTGGTCGTGCCGTTGATTGAAGGCCGCGAAGCGGGATGGCCATTGTGGGCGTGGCTGTCGCTCGCCGCTGCCCCTGTGCTGGCGGTAGGGTTCTGGCGATACGAGACCCGCTTGCACCTCGCCGGCGGCACCCCGGTCCTCGACCCAGCAGCACTGAAAGCGCCTGGCCTGGGCCGAGCGTTACTGGTCGCGCTGTGCTTCTACGCAATCGGTGTGTTTTTCCTGTTGTTTTCGATGTACGTGCAAGGCGCACTGCACATGACTGCGCTGAATGCTGGCCTTATCTTTTTGCCATTCGGCGCGGGATTCCTGCTCGGTCCGCTTTCGGTTCCAGGGCTAAGACACGTGCTCGGGGCCTATGTGAACCCCGTGGGCATGGCACTGGAAGTCGTCGGATTTCTTTGGCTGGGCTGGCTTGTATCGGTGACGCCGACCACTCTCGCCCCGCCCTTCACGTCCCTGACCGCCATCCTGTTCCTGATCGGGTTCGGACAAGGGTTGGCCCTGCCGACGTTGATGCGCATGGTCACGGGCCGGGTCGCGCCAGCGTATTCCGGAATGATCGCCGGCATCACCAGCGCAACGCTGCAAATCAGTACATCACTGAGCGTCGCATTGATCGGCGGCGTTTTTTATACCTTGCTGGGGGATCAGGCAACGGCGTTCAGCATCACTCACGCTTTCACGATCTCGGTTCTGTGCATCGCCGCCTGCCTGGCCGTGGGAGCGGCGGTGAGCCTGACGTTAGCGCGGCAGTCAGCACCGGTGTCGGAGGTGTCGGCTGTTCGCTCGACCTGAGCGGCTTCAACGTTCTACCCGGAGCCGATCATGCTGGAGGCAAGGTCGGCCAACGCCCGCAGACGGTCCATCTGGCGCATATCCTGGTGATATCCCATCCAGATGTCCCGCCCTGGCGGCGGCTGGTCATCATCCAGCAGCCGCAGTCCCGACACTGAGTCGCCAAGAACGCGGGGCAATACGGCAACGCCAAGCCCCTTCGCGCACATCTGCGCCTGAACGGTCCGGCTGCTGCTGGTAAACACGGTGCGGGCCAGCGGATAGCGCTGCTGCAGCCATTGCACGTCCGGGTAATGCGCTTGGGCGATGTTCATCAGGATCAGGCCAAGGCCTTCGCCATCCGATTGGGGCGCCGGGGCGTGCAAGGCGGCGTACAGTCCGTACGGCAGGGTCGTCAGCTTGCGGTGGACGATATCGGGTTCGGTGAAGGGTACGATCCGGAAGGCAATGTCGGCATCCCGGCGGGCAAGGTCGAACAGCCGATGTCCGGCAATGACTTCGGGGACGATCAACGGATACCGTCGCACCAGTTCACTCACGACCGGCGACAACACATGACAGGCGAACCAGTCGGCTGAGGAGATGCGCAACAGGCCTTCCGGTTGATCACCATGCCCCGCCAGACGACGCTCGATAGCCAGAGCGCTGTGTTCCATGTCCTGGGCCAGACTGAGAATCCTCTCACCACTGTCGGTGAGCACCAACCCTTGGGCGGTCCGCAGAAAAAAGGCTTGCCCACTGCTTTGCTCAAGCACCTGCAAGCGCCGCCCTACGGTCGGGTGACTGACCCCCAACTGCCTGGCTGCGCCGCCCAGCGAGCCACTGCGGGCAATCGCCAGAAAGATCCGCATGTCACTCCAGTCCATGCCTCACCTCGTACAAAAATGAACGGTGAGGTTGCAACAATGGCAGTCCCGCAGCAATCCCCCTAGCCACATACTTTGAGGCCAACAACAGCAACAGGGCTTCAATATGAACATCGGATTTATCGGAACGGGCAGCATGGGGCGCGCCATCATTCCCCTGCTTATCGAAGCCGGGCATCGCGTCTCAGCGTGGAACCGTAGTCAGGAAGCGTTGGCGGAGCTGGAGGGCGTGCACGTCCTCGCAAGCCCCGCCGCCGCATTCCAGCAGGACGTCGTCATCAGCATGCTCGCCGATGATCACGCTGTCAGAGCGGTGCTGTTAGCGTCCGGAATTTTGGACCGTGCGGACAAAGGCTGTATCCACATTGTGATGTCGACGCTCTCTCCGCCGCTGATGCAAGAGCTTCAAACCCTTCATCACGTCATCGGCATCCCGTTGGTCGCGGCGCCGGTGTTCGGTGTGCCCGCGGTGGCGGCAAGGGGCGAATTGAACATCATGGCTGCCGGGTCGCCAACCGCAATCGCGGCCGTACAGCCCCTCTTCGACGTGCTGGGAAAAAAGACCTGGCGGATGGGTGATGAACCCGTCCATGCGTGCATTGCGAAGATCGCCGGCAACTTGATGATCACCCAGGCCATCCAGTCGCTCGGTGAAGCCAGCGCTCTGGCCGGGCGTCATGGACTGAGTCCGGCCACTTTCGTTGATCTCATGACCCAGACCCTGTTTGCCTCGCCCAGCTATCAACGCTATGGACAGAACATCGTCAATGGCTCTTTCGAACCAGGGTTTAAATTGTCGTTAGGTCTCAAGGACGTCAATCTGGCCATCGAGGCGGCCCATCGGGTGAACCTGGAATTGCCCGCAGCAGACGCGGTACGGGCGAACATGACGGCGGCCGTGGCTCGAGGGCTGGGGCACAAGGACTGGTCGATTTTCGCTACCGAAGTCAACGCTTCTTCATCCGTCCAGATAGCAGATCAATCATGAAACGGCACCGACATCCTCTTCACCTCGACGTTGAGCAAGCCTGACTTCACCGATGGATCGTCCGAAGCCTTTGTAAGGACATGCAGCATCAGTATCGCTTTTCGTACCCGGCGCTTCAGGCCATCGATTAAAAAGATATACACTCGGCGAAATCTATAAAAACAGCCCACCGGGTGATTTCCCCATGATGACTCTGCGTCAGATCCGTCACTTCATTGCTGTCGCCGAAACCGGGTCGATCTCGGCTGCGGCCCAGGCGGTGTACATTTCCCAATCGACATTAACCCTGGCGATTCAGCAATTGGAACAGGACATCGGTGTCAGCCTGTTCCATCGCCACGCCAAGGGCATGACCCTCACCCACCAGGGCCATCAGTTCCTGCGCCAGTCGCATCTGATTCTGGCCACAGTTGATAATGCCAAGCGCAGCCTTCAGCAGAGCACCGATCAGGTCGCAGGACAGCTGATCATTGGCGTCACCAGCCTTGTGGCCGGTTACTACCTCGCGGATTTACTGACCCGATTCCAGCGCGCGTACCCAAACGTCGAAATCCGCGTGATGGAAGATGAACGCCCCTACATCGAACACCTGTTGGTCAGCGGTGAAATCGATGTCGGCGTGCTGATTCTATCCAATCTGGAAGACCGCCACGCGCTGCAGACCGAGGTGCTGACGCATTCGCCCCATCGCTTGTGGTTGCCCGCTCAGCACCCGCTGCTGGACCGGGACAGCATCAATCTGGCCGATGTCGCACGCGAACCGTTGATTCAGCTCAACGTCGATGAAATGGACCGCAACGCTCAGCGGCTGTGGTGCGGAGCGGGTTTGCAGCCGCGCATTACGTTGCGCACAGCCTCAACCGAGGCGGTACGCAGCTTGGTCGCCGCTGGACTTGGCGTGTCGATTCAGCCCGACATGACCTACCGCCCCTGGTCACTCGAAGGCGACATCATCGAGGCTCGACCGCTCGCGGACCTCAATCAGACCCTGGATGTTGGTCTGGCATGGCGCCGGGGCACCGCGCGGCCTGCTTTGGTCGACCCTTTCTTGACCGTCGCCCGCGAGCAACCCCAATCCGGTCGCAAGCTATCTATTTAATCGAACGCTGGTTTCGGTATTTAGTATTTGCCGACCTCAACGCCGCGCTTTAGCCTCTGTCCTCATAAATGAAGAGGTCAGGCTCAAGCCGCAAGCGCAAGGCAGCAACCTGACCCTATAACAAGAGAGAATCCGAAAAATGGCCGCCACCCAGCCCTCTTTCTTCACCGCTTTATTGATCGATGGCGAATTAGTCGCAGGTCAGGGGTTTGTCGAGCCGATACTCAATCCGGCTACCGGCGAAATACTCACCCATATCGCCGAGGCCACCACCGAGCAGGTGGAAAGCGCCGTTCAGGCCGCCCACCGTGCGCTGGCCGGGTGGTCGCGGACCACGCCACAGCAACGTTCGAACATTTTGCTGGCTATCGCCGACGTCATAGAAAAACAAGCCGACCACCTTGCCAGTCTGGAATCGCTGAACTGCGGCAAGCCACTGCATCTGGCGCGTCAGGATGATTTGAATGCGACTGTCGACGTATTCCGGTTTTTCGCCGGAGCGGTACGTTGCCAAACGGGTCAGCTGAGCGGCGAATACTTGCCCGGCTACACCAGCATGGTCCGCCGTGATCCGATTGGCGTGGTCGCCTCCATCGCGCCATGGAATTACCCGATCATGATGGCCGCCTGGAAAATCGCACCCGCTCTGGCCGCAGGCAATACGCTGGTGTTCAAGCCATCGGAACACACCCCGCTGTCCATTCTGGCCCTGGCACCGGCGCTCGCCGAATTACTGCCGCGTGGGGTCATCAACATCATCTGCGGTGGCGGTGAAGGCGTCGGCAGCCACTTGGTCAGCCACCCGAAAGTGCGAATGGTCTCGCTGACGGGCGATATCGTCACCGGGCAGAAAATCCTTCAGGCGGCTGCAAAAACCCTGAAGCGAACCCACCTTGAACTCGGCGGCAAAGCGCCGGTGATCGTCTGCAACGACGCCGACATTCAAGCCGTGGTCGACGGCGTGCGCAGCTACGGATATTACAACGCCGGTCAGGACTGCACCGCAGCGTGCCGGATTTACGCCCAGGCCGGAATTCATGATCGCCTGGTTGCCGAACTCGGTGCCGCAGTCAGCAGTTTGCGCTTTGCCAGCAAACGCGATGCCGACAACGAAATCGGGCCGCTGATCAGTTCTCGCCAGCGCGACCGCGTGGCCAGTTTCGTGGAGCGCGCCCTTGGCCAACCGCACATCGAGCGCGTGACCGGCGCAGCGGTACACTCCGGCGCGGGCTTCTACTACCAGCCCACCCTGCTCGCCGGTTGCAAACAGAGTGACGAAATCGTCCAGCGCGAAGTGTTCGGCCCTGTGGTCACCGTGACCCGTTTTGAAGAACTGGAACAAGCGGTGGACTGGGCGAACGATTCCGAATACGGCCTGGCGTCATCGGTCTGGACCCAGAACCTGGACAAGGCCATGCAGATCGCGTCCCGCTTGCGGTACGGCTGCACCTGGATCAATAGCCATTTCATGCTGGTCAGCGAAATGCCCCACGGCGGACTGAAACGCTCGGGGTATGGCAAGGACCTGTCCAGCGACTCGCTTCAGGATTACAGCGTGGTGCGGCACATCATGGCGCGTCACGGCAGTGATCTGAAATAGCGAACAACGCTGATAACTCGCCTGACAGGCATGGCTTCACCCCGCTCAAAACTGCCCAGACCATAATAAAAGAAGAGGGAAACCCAATGTTCGTGCACAAGACAGCGCTGATCAGTGCAATCGCCACCGCACTGTTGACCAGTGCCAGCCTGCAGGCTGCCGAATCGCTGCAAGCTGTCGGCGCCGGTGAAGGCCAGCTGGATATCGTCGCCTGGCCTGGCTACATCGAACGTGGCGAGAGCGACAAGAATTACGATTGGGTGACCGGTTTCGAGAAAGAGTCCGGCTGCAAGGTCAACGTCAAGACGGCCGCGACCTCCGATGAAATGGTCAGCCTCATGGCCAAGGGCGGTTACGACCTGGTCACCGCATCTGGCGATGCCTCCCTGCGCCTGATCGGCGGCAAGCGTGTACAGCCGATCAACACGGCGCTGATCCCCAACTGGAAGAACATTGACCCACGTCTCAAGGATGCGCCTTGGTACGTGGTCAACAACCAGGTTTACGGCGCTCCCTATCAGTGGGGGCCCAACGTGCTGATGTACAACACCAACGTATTCAAGCAGGCGCCTGCCAGCTGGAGCGTGGTGTTCGAGGCGCAAAACCTGCCGGACGGCAAGCCCAACAAGGGTCGCGTGCAGGCCTATGACGGTCCGATTTACATCGCTGATGCGGCGCTGTACCTCAAGTCCAGCAAACCGGAACTGGGCATCCAGAACCCTTTTGAACTGACTGAAACCCAGTACGCCGCCGTGCTGGAAGTGCTGCGCCAGCAGCAACCGCTGATCCACCGGTACTGGCATGACACCACGGTGCAGATGAGCGATTTCAAAAACGAAGGCGTCGTAGCATCTGGAGCATGGCCGTATCAGGTCAACGGCCTGACCAACGAGAAACAGCCGATCGCTTCAACCATCCCCAAGGAAGGCGCGACTGGCTGGGCCGACACCACCATGCTTCACACCGATGCCAAGCACCCGAACTGCGCGTACAAATGGATGGATTGGTCACTACAGCCTAAGGTTCAAGGCGACGTAGCGGCCTGGTTCGGGTCGTTGCCGGCAGTTCCGGCGGCCTGCAAAAGCAGCGAATTACTCGGTGCTGAAGGCTGCAAAACGAACGGTTTTGAGCAGTTCGACAAAATCGCGTTCTGGAAAACTCCC
Source organism: Pseudomonas corni (assembly GCF_057128765.1). Lineage (NCBI taxonomy): Bacteria > Pseudomonadati > Pseudomonadota > Gammaproteobacteria > Pseudomonadales > Pseudomonadaceae > Pseudomonas > Pseudomonas corni. The sequence goes on along the minus strand of NZ_JBSKHW010000016.1, from coordinate 103,005 downwards.
CAGGCCGAGGGCGGCAAGTTCGTGCCGTACAGTCGCTGGACCCAGGATTACATCGCGATCATGGGCGGTCGCTGATCGCTTCGGCCTACTAACATCTGTAGGGGCGCTTGCCCGCGATAGCGTTTTTGTCAGTCAACGCAAATAGCACAGACCGATCGCTATCGCGGGCAAGCGCGCTCCTACAGTGATGGCACCCTTTTCAGACGTAAGCGTTTCGCTTCACCCGACGCCCCGCCGCGAAGGTGTTCGTTTTCAATCGAGGTCTCCCCATGTCCCTTGCAGTCCAGTTCACCCACGTTTCCCGGCACTTCGGCGAGGTGAAAGCCGTTGACCGTGTGTCCATCGATATTCAGGACGGCGAGTTTTTTTCCATGCTCGGCCCCTCCGGTTCGGGCAAGACCACCTGCCTCCGTCTGATTGCCGGTTTTGAGCAACCCAGCGCTGGGTCGATCCGCATTCATGGCCAGGAAGCCGCCGGTCTGCCGCCCTATCAGCGTGACGTGAACACGGTGTTCCAGGATTACGCGCTGTTCCCGCACATGAATGTGCGCGACAACGTGGCCTACGGCCTGAAGGTCAAGGGCGTCGGCAAGACCGAACGTCTGAACCGGGCGGAAGAAGCGCTTGGCATGGTCGCCCTTGGCGGTTACGGCGATCGCAAGCCGGTACAACTGTCAGGCGGTCAGCGCCAGCGTGTGGCCCTGGCCCGCGCGTTGGTAAATCGCCCTCGCGTGCTGCTGCTGGACGAACCCCTCGGCGCCCTCGATTTGAAACTGCGCGAGCAGATGCAAAGCGAGCTGAAGAAGCTGCAACGCCAGCTCGGTATCACCTTTATCTTCGTCACCCACGACCAGACCGAAGCGCTCTCGATGTCGGACCGTGTGGCAGTGTTCAACAAGGGCCGCATCGAGCAGGTCGACACGCCGCGCAACCTCTACATGAAACCGGCCACCACGTTCGTCGCCGAATTCGTCGGTACCTCCAATGTGATTCGTGGCGATCTGGCGCGGCAGTTGAGCGGCAATCCTCAGCCGTTTTCGATTCGTCCGGAACACGTGCGTTTCGCCGAAGGCCCCCTGGCCAGCCACGAGATCGAAGTCAGCGGCTTGCTGCACGACATTCAGTACCAAGGCAGCGCCACCCGCTATGAAGTGATGCTCGAAAGCGGCCAGACGCTAAACATCAGCCAGGCCAATACCCAATGGATGGACGTCAATGCCCGGCATCAGACAGGGCAACGCATCAGCGCGCGCTGGGCACGCGAAGCCATGATCCCGTTGCATGACACCGTCGCAGGCGGGGTGTGAGATGAACACCGTGGCTATCACTCAAACCCCGGTCGGCGGCTCGCCACTGCGCAGTTTCGCCAACCTGTTATATCGCCGGCCCAATCTGTACCTGTCGTTTCTGCTGGTGCCGCCGCTGCTGTGGTTCGGTGCGATCTACCTTGGATCGTTGCTGATGCTTCTATGGCAGGGCTTCTACACGTTCGATGACTTCACCATGGCGGTGACGCCTGACCTGACACTGGCGAACTTTGCAGCGCTGTTTCAGCCATCGAACTTCGACATCATTCTGCGCACCCTGAGCATGGCCATCGTCGTTTCGATTGCCAGCGCTATCGTCGCGTTCCCGATTGCCTACTACATGGCACGCTATACCACTGGCAAGACCAAGGCGTTTTTCTACATCGCGGTGATGATGCCGATGTGGGCCAGTTACATCGTCAAGGCCTACGCCTGGACCTTGCTGCTGGCCAAGGGCGGCGTGGCGCAATGGTTCGTTCAGCACCTGGGTCTGGAGCCGGTATTGCAATTCATCCTAGGCATCCCCGGTGTCGGTGGCAGCACCTTGTCGACCTCGCATCTGGGCCGTTTCATGGTGTTTGTTTACATCTGGTTGCCGTTCATGATTCTGCCGATCCAGGCCTCTATCGAACGCTTGCCGCCATCGCTGCTGCAAGCCTCCGCAGACCTGGGGGCCAGGCCGCGCCAGACGTTCATGCAAGTGATTCTGCCGTTGTCGATTCCGGGCATTGCCGCCGGCTCGATCTTCACCTTTTCCTTGACCTTGGGCGACTTCATCGTGCCGCAACTGGTGGGCCCACCGGGTTACTTCGTGGGCAGCATGGTCTACGCGCAGCAAGGTGCAATCGGCAACATGCCGATGGCTGCGGCCTTCACCCTGGTGCCGATTGTGTTGATCGCCGTTTACCTGTCCATCGTCAAACGCATGGGGGCCTTCGATGCGCTCTAAGCCAGAAAAAAATCTCGACCAAGCATCCTTAGGCTTGAAACTGGCGGCCTGGGGCGGGTTGGTGTTCTTGCACTTCCCGATCCTGATCATCTTCATGTACGCCTTCAACACCGAAGAAGCGGCGTTCAGTTTCCCGCCCAAGGGTTTCACGCTGCACTGGTTCACCGTGGCCTTCTCGCGGCCCGACGTGCTGCAAGCAATCAAGCTCTCGGCGCAGATCGCCGCCATCGCCACGCTGATCGCCATGGTGCTCGGCACGCTGGCTTCGGCAGCGTTGTATCGGCGTGACTTCTTTGGCAAGCAAGGTATTTCGCTGATGCTGATCCTGCCCATCGCGTTGCCCGGAATCATCACCGGCATCGCGCTGCTGGCGACATTCAAGACGCTGGGGATCGAGCCTGGGATGTTCACCATCATCGTCGGCCACGCGACCTTCTGTGTGGTGATCGTCTACAACAACGTTATCGCCCGCTTGCGTCGTACCTCTTACAGCCTGATCGAGGCATCGATGGATCTGGGCGCCGATGGCTGGCAGACCTTCCGCTACATCGTCCTGCCGAGTCTGGGTTCGGCGTTGCTGGCGGGCGGCATGCTGGCGTTTGCACTGTCGTTCGACGAGATCATCGTCACCACCTTCACCGCAGGCCATGAGCGCACCCTGCCCCTGTGGCTGCTCAACCAGCTCAGCCGCCCACGGGACGTGCCGGTGACCAACGTCGTAGCGATGCTGGTGATGATGGTGACCATGCTGCCGATCCTCGGCGCCTACTACCTGACCCGTGGCGGCGAAAGCGTTGCGGGCAGTGGCGGTAAATAAACCCCGTCACCCGCCGAGGCGAACACAAACACTGTAGGAGCGCGCTTGCCCGCGATAGCGTTGTGTCAGCAACGCAACTATCACAGACCGAGCGCCATCGCGGGCAAGCGCGCTCCTACAGTCAAAAATCGACCAAAAGGACCCACTCATGCAAACCAAACTCCTGATCAACGGCCGACTGGTCGACGGCGAAGGTGCCGCCCAACCGGTGTTCAACCCCGCTCTAGGTGAGGTGCTGGTAGAAATCAACGAAGCCAGCGAAGCCCAGGTCGATGCTGCCGTGCGGGCCGCCGACAATGCCTTCGAACACTGGTCGCAGACCACACCGAAAGATCGCTCGTTGCTGCTGCTCAAGCTCGCCGACGCCATCGAAGCCCATGGCGAAGAGCTCGCCAGACTGGAATCGGATAACTGCGGCAAGCCGTACAACTGCGCGCTGAACGACGAAATCCCGGCGATTGCCGATGTGTTCCGCTTCTTCGCTGGCGCCAGCCGCTGCATGAGTGGTTCGGCGGGCGGCGAATACCTGGCCGGTCACACCTCCATGATCCGCCGCGACCCGGTGGGTGTTATCGCGTCCATCGCGCCGTGGAACTACCCGCTGATGATGGTTGCCTGGAAAATCGCCCCGGCCCTGGCCGCCGGCAATACCGTGGTACTCAAACCTTCAGAACAAACGCCGCTGACAGCTCTGCGTCTGGCGGAGTTGGCGTCGGAAATCTTCCCGGCTGGGGTGCTCAACCTGGTATTCGGCCGCGGACCTACGGTGGGCAGCCCATTGGTCACTCATGCAAAAGTGCGCATGGTCTCGCTGACCGGCTCGATCCCTACCGGTTCGCACATCATTTCCAGCACCGCCGACAGCGTCAAACGCATGCACATGGAGCTGGGTGGCAAGGCGCCGGTGATCATCTTCGACGACGCCGATATCGATGCTGCCGTGGAAGGCATTCGTACGTTCGGTTTCTACAACGCTGGCCAGGACTGCACCGCTGCCTGCCGTATCTACGCTCAGGAAGGCATCTACGAACGCTTCGTTGAGAAGCTCGGCGCGGCGGTCAGCACCATCAAGTCGGGTTTGCAGGATGATCCTTCGACCGAGCTGGGCCCGCTGATCACCGCTCAACATCGCGACCGAGTGGCAGCACTGGTCGAACGCGCCGTGGCGCAACCTCACATCCGCCTGATCACTGGCGGCAAGGCGGTCGCAGGCAAGGGCTTCTTCTTTGAACCCACTGTCCTGGCCGATGCTCAGCAAGATGACGAGATCGTCCGTCAGGAAGTATTCGGGCCGGTGGTGTCGGTGACCAAATTCACCGATGAAGCACAGGTGCTGGCCTGGGCCAACGATTCGAATTACGGCCTGGCATCGTCGGTCTGGACCTCGGATGTGGGTCGCGCGCATCGCCTTTCTGCACGCTTGCAGTACGGCTGCACCTGGGTGAATACCCACTTCATGCTGGTCAGTGAAATGCCCCACGGCGGTCAGAAAATGTCCGGTTACGGCAAGGACATGTCCATGTATGGGCTTGAGGACTACACCACCGTGCGCCATGTGATGTTCAAGCACTGAATTGACGCTACCCGATTGTAGGAGCGTGGCTGGTCCCGCGATCGGCCGGGAACCGGTCGTAAAACCTGCAAATGCGGTGTGTCGGTAACACCGTAGCGCTTGTTCTTGCGACCGCTGCGCACTCGATCGCGGGACAAGCTGCGTCCCTACAGGGAAAGCGTTGCACTTTAAAAGGCTTTAAACCGCGACTGTTTTTAAAACAAAAAACACCGATCCGGGCTGGGCCGTCATGGCCCCGCCACGGGTTCGGACATCCGAAATCTGCCGATTTTCCGGAGCTGACCAACCATGAGTGCATCACCTGATCTTCCTTCAGCCGTTGCCGACAGCGATGCCGAGCAATTGCGCAAACTGGGCTACACCTCGAACTTCAATCGCAGCATGAGCCTCTGGGAAAACTTCGCCCTGGGCTTCACTTACCTGTCGCCGGTGGTCGGCGTCTACACCCTGTTCGGCCTGTGCCTGGCTGCCGGTGGGCCGCCGATGTTCTGGGCTTACTTGCTGGTCGGTTGCGGGCAACTGCTGGTGTGCTTGATCTTCGGTGAAGTGGTTTCGCAGTTCCCGATTTCCGGTGGGGTCTACCCTTGGGCCCGCCGTCTGGTGGGCAAGCGCTGGGCGTGGATGGTCGGCTGGATCTACTCTATCGCCCTGTGCGTGACCATTGCCGCCGTTGCCGTCGGTGCTGGCCCGTATATGGCGGCGATGATGGGCTTCGAACCGAGCAATAACACCAACATCATCATCGCGCTGGTGCTGACGCTGTTCGCGACACTGGTCAACCTCAGCGGCACCAAGGTGCTGGCGCGCATTGCCATGTTCGGCTTTCTCTGCGAGCTGGTGGGCGCGGTGATTGTGGGCGTGTACTTGCTGGTATTTGAACGTCATCAGCCGCTCAGCGTGTTGTTCAACACCTTCGATATCCGCGTCGATGGCTCCTACCTGCCGGCCTTTCTGACGGCGTCGCTGGCCGGGATGTTCCTCTACTACGGTTTCGAGGCATGCGGTGACGTCGCCGAAGAAACCCCCAACCCGAGCAAGCAGATTCCCATAGCCATGCGCATGACCATCTACATCGGTGGTATCGCAGCGATGTTTGCCTGTCTGGCGCTGATTCTCGCGGTGCCGGACATGCAAGCGGTGATAAACGGCACCGACAAAGACCCGGTCACCACCATCCTCAATAACGCTTTCGGACCCACAGGCTCGAAAGTGGTGATGGGCGTGGTGATGATTTCCTTCATCTCCTGCGTCATCAGCCTGCAAGCAGCAGCCAGCCGATTGCTCTATTCCTACGCGCGGGACGAGATGGTCATCGGCAGCGCGCTGCTGAAGAAGATTTCGCCTACGACACAGGTTCCTGTTGCCGCACTGTTCGTTTCCGGTGTCCTTCCGGCGCTTATTATTGTGCTGGGTTTCTTTCTGCAGGATGCGGTGGCGACCATCGTCAGTTTTGCGGCCATCGGTATTTACCTGGCGTTCCAGATGATCGTGCTCGCTGCGCTTTACGCGCGTGCGCGGGGCTGGAAACCCAGTGGCAAGTTCACCCTCGGCGCCTGGGGCCTGCCGGTGAACATCGGCGCGCTGGTCTACGGCGTCGGCGCCATCATCAACATGGCCTGGCCGCGCACCCCGGATGCTGCGTGGTACATCAACTACGCCATGGTCTTGAGCACCGCTGTCGTCATTGGTATTGGCTTGCTTTACATGCTGATCGCCAAACCCTACGACCACGGCAACGCACCTGCGGGCGACGCCTGGAAAGTCAGCCGGTAACGGCACCCTCCCCTGGCGCCGTATGCAGTGCCGGGGGCTTATAACAACAATCAAGGAACCCTTATGGATATCACTCGCCGCGACTTCCTCAACGGCGTCGCTATTACCATCGCTGCCAGTATGACCCCGCTGCAAATCCTCCAGGCCGCTCCCGATGGCCGCTACTACCCCCCGGCGCTGACCGGCATGCGCGGCAACCACGTCGGCTCTTTCGAAGTCGCGCACCAGATGGGATGGGAGAAGAAGGCCTTCGACACCGATAAGCTGCCTGTTAGTGAAGAGTACGACCTGGTAGTCGTCGGCGGTGGTCTGAGCGGACTGTCGGCGGCGTGGTTCTACCGTGAGAAACATCCGCAAGCGCGCATCCTGATTCTGGAAAACCACGATGACTTCGGTGGTCACGCCAAGCGCAACGAGTTCTCCGCTGGCGGCCGGATGATCATCGGCTACGGCGGCAGCGAGGCTTTCCAGTCACCGAACCACCTGTACAGCAAGCAGGTGAATGGGCTGCTGAAAAAACTCGGGGTCAACATCAAACGCTTCGAGACTGCTTTTGACCGCCAGTTCTATCCGAATCTGGGCCTGTCGCGCGGGGTGTTCTTCGACAAGGAAAACTTCGGCGAAGACAAACTGGTCAGCGGCGATCCGACGCCCATGGTCGCTGACGACATCGCGCCGGACCAACTGCACGCTCGCACCATCACCGATTTCATCAACGACTTCCCGTTACCGGAAGCCGACCGTCAGGCGCTGATCGCCCTGCACGTCGCACCCAAAGATTACCTGGCCGGTAAAACCACTGCTGAAAAGACCGCGCACCTGGAAGCCACCAGCTATCGCGACTTCCTGCTCAAGGATGTCGGTCTGTCTGCTGGCGCAGTGAAATACTTCCAAAGCCGCACCAACGACTTCATGGCCTTGAGCATTGACGCTGTGGCCTCCTACGACGCCTATAACGTGGGCTTCCCCGGTTTCAGCGCGATGAATCTGGAACCGATCAGCGAAGAATCCCAAGCGGAAATGGAAGAACCCTACATCTACCACTTCCCCGACGGTAATGCCTCGCTGGCTCGCTTGCTGGTGCGCAGCCTGATCCCCAGCGTGGCACCTGGGCACAATATGGAAGACATCGTTCTGGCATCGTTCGACTACGCCAAACTGGACCAGCCCAAGGCCCCGGTACGCCTACGCCTGAACAGCACCGCGGTCAGCGTGCGTAACGTCGGCGCCGGGGTGAACGTCGGTTACAGCCGTGGCGGCCAGCTCAGCCAGGTGCGTGGCAAGCACTGCATCATGGCCTGCTACAACATGATGATTCCCTATCTGCTGCGCGACCTGCCCGCCGACCAGGCCCACGCCCTGAGCCAGAACGTAAAATTCCCACTGGTCTACACCAAGGTGGTGATCCGTAACTGGGAGTCGTTCCAGAAACTGGGCGTCCACGAAATCTACGCGGCGACCCAGCCCTACAGCCGCATCAAGCTCGACTACCCGGTGAGCATGGGCGGCTATGAACACCCGCGCGACCCGAAAAAACCGATCGGCCTGCACATGGTCTATGTGCCTACCAGCCCGGACAGCGGCATGAACGCACGCGACCAGGCCCGCGCTGGCCGTGCTCGCCTCTATGGGCAAACCTTCGAAATGCTTGAAGCGCAACTGCGCGATCAGTTGCAACGCATGCTGGGCCCCGGCGGTTTCAATCACCAGACCGACATCCTGGCCATCACCGTCAACCGCTGGTCACACGGCTATGCTTACTTCTCCAACACCCTGTTCGACGACGCCGATGAGAGTGAAAAGCTGATGAACCTGTCGCGCAAGCCTGTAGGCCGCGTCAGCATCGCCAACTCGGATGCGGCATGGAGTGCCTATGCCCATGCCGCGATTGATGAGGCGTATAGGGCAGTCAAGGAAGTGAGCTAATGAACGATTGAGCAATTGCGCAGTGCTGAGCAGTCGCCAATTAGCCACTCTCAGCCCAGATCGCCTCCTCCCACCGGCAGCGTCACGCCGGTGATGTAGGAAGCCTCATCGGATGCCAGGAATAAAATAGCGCCAGCCTGCTCATCGATGGTTCCGTATCGCTTCATCAGACTGCTGTCGAGTGTCTGGTCGACGATTTGCTGATACCAGCCCTTTTCCTGCTCGCTATGCGGCTGACTGTTGCGGGGTATACGGCGTGGCGGCGCTTCGGTGCCGCCGGGCGCGGTGGCGTTGACGCGTATCCCGCTTCCGGCGGTCTCCAGCGCCAGGCACGCGGTCAGCGCATTGACGCCCCCCTTGGCCGCGCCGTAAGGCACGCGGTTAATGCTGCGTGTGGCGATCGATGAAACGTTGACGATGGCGCCGCTGCCCTGCTCAAGCATGTAGGGCAAGACGCTGTGGCAGCACCACAGTGTCGGAAACAAAGAGCGGCGAATTTCAGCTTCGATCTCCTCCTCAGCGTAGTGCTCGAAGGGCTTGGCCCAGATCGTGCCGCCCACATTGTTGATCAGGATGTCTATGCGCCCGAAACGCTCTTTAGCCGCAGCCATCACCTTTGCGCACTCTGGGTAGCGCTCAAGGTCAGCAGTCAGCGTCAATGCGCGTTCGTGTTGCAGTTCGTGGACCAGTTCGGAGCGGTCGATAGCCACCAGCAAGGCACCCTCTTCCAGCAAACGCTCGGCGACCCGTCGGCCGATGCCTTGGGCTGCGCCGGTGACCAGCGCAACCTTTTGATTGAAACGTGCGTTCATTTCAGTCTCCTCAGGCGGCATCGCCGGTGACGATTGCATTGGGCGTGAACTTCTCATAATGGAAACTGGCCGGGGCGACCCCCTGATCCCTGAAGTACTGACGTACCGCATCAACCATGGGCGGAGGCCCGCACAGGTACACGTCTATTTCGCCGTCGTTGAGCAAACCTGCTGACATGTGCTGGGTGACATAGCCTTGGTGCGGATGCAGCGTATGAGGGTCGGCAACGCAGGTCACGAAGCGGAAGTTCGGTAGGCGCGCAGCGAAGGCTTCCAGAGCATCGACCATCACCAGGTCCTGATCGCGGGTCACGCCGTAGATGAGCGTAATCGGCTGCGCCTCGTTGCGCTCAGCCAGCACTTCCAGCATCGACAGGAACGGCGCAAGCCCGGTGCCACCTGCCAGAAACACAAGCGGGCGCGTCACCGCTCGCAGGTAAAAGCTCCCTAGCGGCCCGGTCATCGGAACCTTTTCGCCAGCCTGAGCACGGGCCAGCCAACTGCTCATCAAGCCGCCCTGCACCTGTTTGATCAAGAAGCTCGCGCACTTATCGCCAGGGCGGCTGCTGAATGAGTACGAGCGGGTTTGCTCGCTGCCGGGCACGCCAATATTGACGTACTGGCCGGGCAAAAACGCCGGTGCCTGGTCCAGATCGAAGCTGATCTCGATCGCGGCATCGGCATGGGCGCTAATGCGCGTGACGCTGGCGGCAAATTGGGCCGTCCCGGTTTTGCAGAGAGTCGAGGACACAGGCACCGCGATCACGCAGTCCGACTCAGGCACCATCTGGCAGGTCAGCACCTGCCGTTCTTGGGCTTCGTCCTCACTGAGCGCGTCGTCGATGTAGTCGTCGCCCAGATCATAGGCGCCGGTTTCACAGCGGCATTTGCAGGTTCCGCACACGCCGTCCGAGCAATCCATGGGCAGGTTGATGCGTTGGCGGAAGGCGGCGTCGAGCACCTTCTCACCCACTTTACAGTCGATGAAACGGGTCACCCCGTCTTCAAAATTAAGGGCGATGGAATACGTCATGGGTCTGTCCTCAGATGTGATAGATGTCGATAACCTGATGGATGTAATCGTTCTTGAGCACCACCTTCTTGCGCGTGATCAGCGGCTGTTGCCCGCTGACATCCAGGCGATAGAAAGAAGTGCCGAAGTACGAGTCCGTGGTCTTGTATCGATGGCTGAGGGTTTGCCAGTTGAAACGCAGTTCCACATTTGTACCCTCTTCGCTGAGCACCTCCAGATTGGCGATGAAATGTGCGGTGCGAGGCTCAGGTGTACTGGCGCTGGAGCGTTCGGTCTTGATACGAAACACGCGATCCTCCAGGCCATCGCGGCTGGGGTAATAGATCAGCGAGATTTCGCTCTGTGGGTCTTGCGTCAGCGTGTCGTGGTCGTCCCACGCAGGCATCCAGAACTCGGCGTCGGGCGAGTAGCATTCCAGCCATTCGTCCCACTGGCGGTCATCCAGCAGCCGCGCTTCGCGGTAGAGAAAAGCCAACAAAATGTCACGGGAAATACTCATGACTGCGCCTCCTTGTCCGTCGCAATCAGGCGTTGCTGCTCAATCTCGATCGCTCGTTGCAGGGTGGCTGCCCAGTGGGCGTGTTGGCGCACGAACAAGCCTTCATCCTCGGTTTTCACGCCACTGAGCTGGGGGTTCATGCCCATGGCGCGCGCATTGTCGTCAGCGCCTTCGATCCACTGTTTAGCGCCCCGACTGAGGTCGTTCCACAGACTTTTCGCACCCTGATAACCCGTCTGACAGGCGCGAAACTCCTCCAGATCATCGGGCGTCCCCATGCCACTGACGTTGAAAAAGTCCTCGTACTGGCGAATCCTGGTCGTGCGCTCCTGAGCGCTTTCACCCTTGGGCGCCATGCAATAGATCGTCACTTCGGTCTTGTCGACCGAGATCGGCCGTACCACACGGATCTGCGTCGAAAACTGATCCATCAGGTAAACGTTGGGATACAGGCAGAGATTGCGGGTCTGATCGACGATGAAATCCGCGCGCTCCTGGCCAAGACGCTCGGCCAGGACGGATCGGTGAGCATGAACCGGACGCACCTCAGGATTGAGCAACCGGGTCCAGAGCAGAATGTGGCCGTGCTCGAATGCATAGACACCGCCCAGGCTCTTGGACCATCCATTGGCATCGACCGTGCGCGTGCCTTCGGTCTCGTAGTTACGTCGGCCCATGGTTGCCGAGTAATTCCAGTGCACCGAGCTGACGTGATAGCCGTCGGCACCGTTCTCGATCTGCAATTTCCAGTTGCCGTCGTAGATGTAGGAGGAACTGCCGCGCAGCACTTCCAGCCCTTCAGGTGCTTGATCGACCATCTGATCGATGATGACCCGGGTTTCGCCCAGGTAATCACTCAACTCCGGAACGGCCTCGCTGAGACTGCCAAACAGAAAGCCGCGATAGTTTTCAAAGCGGCCCAGGCGCGTGAGGTCGTGGGAGCCATCGCAGTCGAAGCTGTCGGGGTAGGCCCCGGTCTTTGCGTCTTTGACTTTGAGCAACTTGCCGGCGTTGCTGAATGTCCAGCCGTGGAAGGGGCAGGTAAACGAGCCTTTGTTGCCCTGTTTGCGACGGCACAGCATGGCGCCACGGTGAGCGCAGGCGTTGACCAGGCCGTGCAGCGCCCCTTGTTTGTCGCGGGTGACGACGACGGGCTGACGGCCGATGTAGGTGGTGAAGTAGTCGTTGATTTCAGGCACCTGGCTTTCATGCGCCAGGTAGACCCAACCGCTTTCAAAGATGTGCTTCATCTCAAGCGCGAACAATTCAGTGTCGGTGAAGATGTCGCGGCGGCAGCGGAAGACTCCGGTAGCGGGATCTTCCTGAACGGATTCGCGCAGTTGATGGGCGAGTCTGTCGAGCGTGCTGTTCATGGGGGTAAGCCCTCCGTTGTTTTTGTATCAGGCCTCCTTAACCTACGTGTTCGCCTACCCAGACAATATCCGCCTACTGCAAATCGCTATCCGCCTGGCGCAACGGGCTGACGCTGACGCCGCCAGGTCTGCGACGGCAGCTCGCCAAAGCGCTTGCGGTAGGCCTCGGAGAACCGTCCCAGATGCATAAAGCCATAGCTCAACGCTACTTCGGTTACGCTGCGCGCGGTCACGCGCTGCAGTTGGACATGCACCTGCTCCAGTTTGCGCTGACGCATGTAATCCCTGGGCGACAGGCCCACCTGACGCTCGAACAGGGTGTACAGCGAGCGTTCACTGACCCGCGCCACCGCCATTAGCTGTTCAACGCTGATGTCCTCGGTCAGATGGTCCTCGATGAACTGCCGCACCCGCTCAAAGCCGCCCCGTTCTTCTAGCCCCGGTACGACCCTCAGTACGTTGCTTGCCAGCAGAGCCAACAGTTTGTTGGCGACAATCCGCTCGTACAGGGATTGAACCTCCCCTTGCGCTGCATTTTCGGCTTCGTGACAGATCAGCGCCAACAGCTGCACAAAGCCGCTCATCGCGCTGAGGTCGTGGCGCTCGGCAACAAAGCGGATGCCCTGCTGCGGCAGCATCCACTGCTGCTCAAGACACGCGTTTTCCAGCAACCTCACGGGCAGCTTGACGATGAATTTTTCGCAGTCTGCCGAGTACGTCAGGTCCACCGGATCATCGGGGTTGATCAGCAGAATCTCGCCGGCACTCAAAATCCGGTCCTTGCCATTAACGACCGATCGGCAGTGCCCCTGAAGCAGGATCTGCAGGTGATAAATGGTTTCCAGTGCATCGCACGTGACGCGTACCGGCGCGCCGTAACTGAGACGGCACAAGTCCAGAGTCGAAAACGTGCGGTGGCAGATGCTGGCCTCGGGACGGCCACGGGGTGGCAGGCGGATGCAGTGACTGCCGACGTGCTGATTCACGTATTCAGACACGGCATAGGCATCGGCACGATCAAAAATCTGACTGCGCTCACTCAATAACACGGTCATGTTTGCGCCTCTTTTGTTTTTTTATTCAAGGCCGGGTTGAAGCCACAAAGCCCTCGACAGCAAACGCTGCGAGGGCTCGGGATTCAAGAAAAACGATGCGTCAGATCTCCAGCGCCCTCACCCGCTCAGGACGACTTTCATCCTTGGGAGCGGCGGTCGGTTGAAGCACGAAGTCGAACTCGATGTCCGCACGCGGGCCGTTGGCATTCTCACTGAAATGAATCTCGGCAATCAGCTCATCACGGGTGGCGTACGCGAAGTCATCGTGCAGGTATTGATCGCCTGCCAGGTTGATTTGCGTGGTCAGATGGCGATGTCCGGGCGCTGAAATGAAGAAGTGAATGTGTGCAGGACGCTGACCGTGGCGCCCCAACTGATCAAGCAGTTGCTGGGTTGGACCGTCGGGAGGGCAGCCGTAGCCCGAGGGCACGATACTTTGGAAACGATAGCGCCCATCGGCGTCGGTCAAAATGCGACGACGCAGGTTGAACTCGGACTGCGAAGGATCGAAATACGAGTAAGTGCCGCCAGTGTTCGCGTGCCAGACATCTACCACCGCATTGGCCAGCGGCTCGTTATCGGTGCCACGTACCTGCCCGGTCATGAACAACACCGTGCCAGGGTCCTGGCCGTCATCCAGGCGGGCATAGTGCTCTGACAATGGGGCACCGGCCACATACAACGGGCCCTCGATGGTGCGTGGCGTACCGCCCGTATGGCCAGCCTGTTCATCTTCGGCGTCCATCAGCAGGTCCAGATAATGCTCCAGCCCAAGGCCCGCAACGATCAGCCCTGCCTCTTGGCGGCTGCCGAGATCATTCAGGTAATTGACGGCTTTCCAGAACTCTTCCGGGGTTATCTGCAAATCCTCGATGATTTTGATCGAGTCATTCAGCACACGGTGAACAACGTTCTTCATCCGCTGGTTGCCAGTTGGCTGATCGAAGCCGGATGCCTTTTCGAAGAATTGCTGCACTTCAGCAGTTTGGGAAATACGAACGGTCATGGTCTTTTGTCCTCATCACTATTATTTATCTTGTCGATGTCAGTGCTGCGAATCTCTGAACTCAGCGGTCGTCGGCATGGATCGACGACGGGTGGCGGCACATCGGTGTGACTTCAATTTCCATGTACGGATACAACGGCAACTGCATCAAAGTGTCATGCAGCGTCTGGTTATCCGGCACATCGAATACGCTGACATTGGCGTAGAGGCCAGCGAGGCGCCATAGATGGCGCCAGGTGCCTTCCTGTTGCAGACGCTGGGCCAATTCCTTCTCATCGGCCTTCAGCTGGTTGGCCTTTTCAACTGGCATATCGGTCGGCAGTTTGACGGTCATGCGTACGTGGAAAAGCATGCTGTGGGTATCCTTTTGGTAATCACTGATCAGCGGCGCGCAAAGCGCGAAAGACGTTCTTCATCCAGCTCGATTCCCAAACCGGGGGTGTGGGGAATCATCAGCTGGAAGTCTCGATACACAGGGGGTTCAACCAAAATGTCTTCGGTCAACAGCAGCGGCCCGAACAGCTCGGTATGCCATTCCAGCTTGTCGAGCGTGGCGAATGCGTGGGCGGATGCCAGCGTGCCGATGCTGCCCTCGAGCATGGTGCCCCCGTACAGCCCGATGCCTGCGGCCTGAGCTATCGCGGCCGTGCGCAATACCGCCAGTGGGCCCCCGGTCTTGGCGATTTTTAGCGCAAAGATAGACGCAGCGCCCATTTGCGCGAGGGCGAAGCTGTCCTGAACCGACTCGATCGCTTCATCGGCCATTAGGGGAATTGGACTGTGGGCACTGAGGCGCGCCATACCCGGACGGTCATAACGAGACAGCGGTTGCTCGATCAGCTCGACGCCTGCATCGGCCAGCAGGCGGCAGGCGCGTATGGCGACGGCCTCGCTCCATGCCTGGTTGATATCAACGCGCACGCTGGCGCGATCACCAAGGGCGCGTTTGATCGCCGCCACGTGGGCGATATCGCGGGCAGGTTCTCCGGCCCCGATCTTCAACTTGAAATGGCGGTGGCGACGCAAGTCGAGCATGCGTTCGGCTTCCTCGATATCCCGGGCGGTATCACCGCTGGCCAGGGTCCACGCGACTTCCACGCCATCTCGCACGCGACCGCCGAGCACTTCCGCCACCGGCAGCCCGAGGCGCTTGCCTTGGGCATCGAGTAAGGCAGTCTCCACGGCGGAACGCGCAAACGTGTTGCCACGAATGGCGCGGTCAACCCGTTGCATGGCGGCGTTGAGGTTGGTGGCGTCTTGCCCGATCAGCAGAGGCGCGAACCATTTATCGAGATTGACCTTGATGCTTTCCGGGCTTTCCCCAGCGTAGGCCAAGCCCCCGATGGTGGTGGCCTCACCGACGCCGATGATGCCGTCACTGGACTGAATTCGCAGAATGACTAGCGTTTGGCCGTGCATGGTATGCATGGCCAGTTTGTGCGGTCTGATGGTAGGCAGATCAACGATTTGGGTATCGAAGCGTTCGATGGTGATAGCGGTCATGAGCGTTCCGTCTGCATTGTGTTTGTTCTTGGTCAGAGATTGACGCTGGGCAAGCGGACCGTCCAATATTGATTAAGTCTGGTTTGATACCCTGGAGGTATCGTGGAGCTTCGTCATTTACGCTACTTCCGGGTGCTCGCACAGACCCTTAACTTCACCCGCGCAGCCGAGCAATTGAACATCGCCCAGCCGCCATTGAGTCGTCAGATCCAGCAACTGGAGGATGAATTAGGCGTCGCGTTGCTGGAGCGCTCCAGGCCATTGAAGCTGACCGAAGCGGGTCGTTTTTTTCACGAACACTCCAGTCAGTTGCTGGAACAGCTCGCTCGTATAGCGGAGGACACCCGGCGTGTTGCCGCAGGAGAAAAACGCTGGCTAGGGATTGGCTTCGCGCCATCCACGCTGTATGGCGCGCTGCCTGAATTGATCCGTCGGCTACGCGGCTGCGGCGATGTAGAACTGGGCTTGTCAGAGCTGATCACCTTGCAGCAGCTGGATGCGCTAAAGAGCGGCCGCATCGACATTGGTTTCGGCAGAATGCTTTTCGACGATCCCGCCATCACTCAGGAAATCCTGCGTCAGGACCCTTTGGTGGCGGCACTGCCGGCTGGCCACCGGCTGTTGTCAGGCCCCGCCACGCTGAAGGAACTGGCCGCCGAGCCTTTCATCCTTTACCCAGGAACCCCTCGCCCCAGCTATGCCGACCATGTCCTGGGCATCTTTGCGGCACAAGGCCTGCGGATTCGAGTGGCGCAGACAGTAAACGAAATGCAGACCGCCATCGGCCTCGTGGCTGCGGGCATCGGTATCACCCTGGTGCCCGCATCGGTTCAAAGGTTGCATCGCGATGACATTGGCTACACCCCGTTGCTGGACAGTGCCGCGACCTCACCCATCGTCGTGAGTTATCGCGCGGGGGATGTTTCCCCGGTATTGAAGCAGTGCCTGCAGTTGCTCTATCAAAAATGAGCGACGCACCCGGCCACTGGCTTGGAACCATTGGCCATAATTATCGGAAATTTGCTCTAAAGACGTTTTAGGTTTAGATTTGCGTCTGTAGACCCACAAGGAACCTTTCATGACATCTGCCCTTGCCTCCCAGTCGCTTACCAAGAATCAATGCGTGGTAGGCCTGCAAACAGCCGTGACCATTTTCGAAAAATGGAATGCGACGGTGGATCAGGTGTGCCGCACCCTGCGCATATCGCGCAGCACCTACACCCGGGCAAAACAGCGTGACCCCAAGTGGTCGGTCAGCCTGGACGCCGATCAGATGCAGCGCATCAGCTTTGTGCTGAACATCCACGCTGCACTGCGACTTGTCTTCGATAACCCGGATAACGTGTATGGCTTCCCTTCAAAGGTAAATCACAACGACTTCTTCAACGGTCGCTCCCCCCTTGAGGTTCTGTCCCAAGGCGACATGATTTCCCTCTACGAGACCTTTCGCCGTATTAATGTGCTGAGGGGCGCACAGTGGTGATGCTGAGTCAGTTGCCCGATCTCCCTGGCGAGCCGCTACAAACTTATCGCCTGATCAACTCGAAATTCCCGCCCATTGCACTGTTTGATGACGTAGCGGATGCAGGGGAATTCGACGCGCTTTACCAGATCCAGGCGCTGACCAACCCGCGATTACTCAACGAGATTGGGGTGATCGAGTTGATCCCGCGCGAGCAAATCCCGTTTGGCATCCCCGGTTGCTCGTATGCCACCGCCCCCTTTACCCACGTCAACCCGGATGGCTCGCGGTTCAGTGATGGCAGCTTTGGCGTTCTCTACCTTGCTGACAACATGGAAACCGCATTGGCAGAGGTGGCGTATCACCAGAACAAGTACTGGTCGAAGGTGGAAAGTCTTAGCTACGAGCGGTTTGTATTCCGGGGGCTGATCTGCAGATTCAGCGACTCAGCGATGAAAGACGCCTCAGTGCTTCCCATGACTGACCCAATTTATGACCCCAACGATTACGCCCATTCGCATCAGCTTGGCAAGGCAGCGAAAGCCGCCAAATGCCCTGGGCTGAAGTACGGCTCGGTGCGGTCGGTGGGCAATCACTGCTGGGCATTGATGACGCCGACGCTGGTTACCTCGATCCATCAGACCGCGCATTACGAGATGATCTGGAATGGCCGGATTACTAGCGTTAATAGGGTTAGTGGGGCGTGAAGTGCTGCCGGGAGGATCAAAACCCCCTTGTGATGTTATGCGCAGCTTCCAATAACGACCTGGAAGATCTGATAGCCATCAGAATTGAGGCGATGCGCGAGAGCCTTGAACGGCTTGGACGATTTGACCCAGATCGGGCGCGCGAACGATTCGTTATGGGGTTCGACGCCAACAGCACACGCCGCATAGAAGTAGCAGGTGATATGGTTGGTTTTGTCGTTATCAAGCAACATCATAGCGAGCTTCTGCTTGATCACTTGTATGTGATACCAAGCGCTCAAGGAGCCGGAATTGGTTCTGAAGTTCTTAAGCAGATTTTCAAAGAGGCGGATGAGATGGGGCGTTCCATTAAGGTTGGCGCTCTCAAGGAAAGCGATTCCAATCGCTTTTACATTCGACATGGCTTCGCGTTTGTCGAAAGCGGCGAGTTCGATAATTATTATGCCCGGGCTTACGGCAACCACATTAATTTGGATGATTAGGCAGATATTGAAGCCGAGGCCTGTCAGAGGCGGCACCGATAGATAGGCACCCACTCGCAGGACAGCAATTCAGTAGCCTCATTCGCCCGCTGGGTTGGCAGGCGCGTGAGTGAGAACATCCTTTGTTACTTCGCAGGTTAACTCTGCGCTGCCGATCTTTCCGCCTGCTGGATTGCGGGCTTGGGTAAAGCCATACGCAGGCTTTCGCGGTACTGTTGCGCCGGCGCTTCGTGGGTGACCTCGACAACAGCGTCGTAGTTATCTCGAATGACCGACTCAATCTCAGCAATGTCAGCACGGAAGAACTCTTTGCGTCCATTTACCTTGTTAAGGCGGCCTACCGCAAAGCGCTCATGAAGCTTTGCTTCTAATGCTGGTGCATTGTTGGAGAAAACCATTGCATGAACGTCAAACCAAAAAGGCACTGACGCATCACCTAACTCATCAACGCGGTCCAAAGGCTCCAGTCGGCGGGTCATACCGATTT
Source organism: Pseudomonas corni (assembly GCF_057128765.1). Lineage (NCBI taxonomy): Bacteria > Pseudomonadati > Pseudomonadota > Gammaproteobacteria > Pseudomonadales > Pseudomonadaceae > Pseudomonas > Pseudomonas corni. The sequence continues at coordinate 84,241 of NZ_JBSKHW010000016.1, read as the reverse complement.
TGTAAACACCCTCCCCGAACGCACCTACGTTTGAAATCACGTACACGTAGCCCGCTTTGGCATTCTGCTCCCGATAGTCAATAAGCTTTTCTTCGCTCTCAAGTTCGGCTCGACCCGCTTCAACTTCAGCCAGCTTCGCCAACAGGGCTGCACGCTCCTCGTCAGACTCTACTTTGTCCAAACGAATCTGAAGGTCGCGCATAGCGGTGGTGAAGTGCTTGCGCTCTTTGGCGATCTTTTCTCGAGCTGCGCGAATTTCCTGCTCAAGTTTTTGCTGTTCCCGTAGCTCTTCACGGGCACGCTTAGCCTCCTCTTTCTCCTCTTGCTTTTTGATCTGAAACTCTTGCGCCAGATGCAGTTCATCGAGTTTCAGCGCTAGGTACTTACGGGATATTTCCACATCCATAATCTTGCCAAGCCGGTTGCAAGTTTCGAACGATTTCAGAATTCGTTTCTCACCCATTTCGACGTTGTCGAACTTGACATTGTCAACGCAGTAATCGGCCTCATTGTTGAAGGATCGAATCACTAACTTGATCATGTCATTAACGAGCTTGCGTCCTTGCACCTTGCTATCGTTCACCGTCCAACCAAGGTTACCGGTTGCCGCTTCTGCGCTTTTGATCATCACTTTCTGACGCTCGCGGACATTGTCCAATCGTGACTTGTATTCTTGGCTGCTGGTCAGCTTGAACTTGGGCTCATAGAGCGCAAAACTTTCGAGAAGCAACGTCTCTTCCCACACCAGGATTTGGTTCTGCAAATCAGCGGAGCGTTGCGCGAGCGCTAACATATCCCGCTCCGCGCTCTGAGCTTCATGACGAACAGCAGCAAGCTTTTGTTTCTCTTGCTCGATCAATCCAAGGACCTCCAACGCGTCCATGGCACCGACTTTCCTCATAAGCGCTTGCAACTGCGCATACCGCGACTGAAGTTCTGTAAGTTGGATGTCTAGATCATCCGCCCGCTGGCGGTGTGCCGGGCCATGCCAAAAATCACTGAAAGACATAGGTTCCTTCCCTATTACTGCATCGATGGTCGTCCGGTTCTGAAAGAACTCAGACGTCTTTATAGCGCACTCAGGCCTCGACTATTGATTCAGTCGGAATCGGTCGCCATGATCGATGGACGGATCAACGACTTCGACGATGTTTTGGTGCGTGTAATCCACCAAAATCCCCCTCCCCACTCACTGATAATGATCCCGCTTCAACCTGTCCAAGCGCGCTCTGTCCAGCGACGCTCTTGGCTGCAATTCACACCCTGTCGTTTCAAACGTGTACCCACGCTTCGCGGGCGTCGCCAGCACTGCGCGATCTGCGCTGATCAACGCCACCCACTCCTCACGTCCTCTCCCCGGAATGCCGCAGTCCTTGGGATGAAGATGAAACGATGCAAAGACGAGGCTTTCCTGTAGCACTTCGTCCGAGTGACTCAAGACGTATGTCCAGGAATTCAAAGCGATCAGGACCGTTGTAAATGCACCTCCGGTTACCACGATCAATCGAAAGAGCTCCCGTCGATCTTTTGTGCCCAAGACATGCTTGCGCCAGTTCAAGCTGTTAAGCGGATCACGCCTTATGCGGGCAGTAAAAGTTGGTCGAATGGCAGCAATGACAACATAAGTGGCACTGACCGACAGACTGATGACGAGGGTGCCGATGTAAGCCCACGACCCAATCAGCAAAATTGTGGTAAGCGCCCGTTGGGCTAGAGGGAACTGCGCTGGATCGACGCGCGTTAAGTTGAGAATGTATGAATCGGCGTAGGCACTGGAACGGATCGCTAACCCCAAAGTGCCCAAGGCAGTAAGTGCGGTCATCCACCACACATGAGCTCTGAATCGCTGCACCAACCCGAAATGTCTGGCAGACAAAACCGTCGAGCTCAGACAGACGATGCCCAAAGTCAGCACCACTACGGTTTGACTGACCGGCCCTCCCGTCACCGTCCAGAGCATCAACACCAACAGGCCAACGAGTGAGACCACCGTCCCCCCGGTCCAATACTCGTCTGCACCCCACCACCTGAAGCTGTAATTGAGCTTCCAGGGAAAGTGCTTCAGGTGAGTTCTAATGAACAAAGGCCGATCATAACGATGGTCAATCACAGCCAGAACGACAGCAAAAAACAGATAGATCACAATGTACGGCAGCATTGATCTTGAGCATCCCTTCACAAAATTCGGCCGTTGTTATCTCACGTGTGTCAGTCGATTTCGAGCCCTTGTCCTTACCCTGCTCCAAAAGCGCACTTGATCGTTCAAACACTCGCGGCCAAGGACCTTTCCAAGGATGCCTGACCAGATGATAATGCGAGTGTTTATCACTTGCACCCAATGCAGGATCAGGCATGCACCTCCCCGACCACCCCGCCGTCGTCGAACAACTCTACCGCGAACACAGTTCTTGGTTACGCAGTTGGCTGTACGGCCGGCTCAGTAACACCGCCGATGCTGCGGACCTGGCGCAGGATACGTTCGTTCGATTGTTGCAGAGACGTCGCCTCAACCTGCTGGCTCAGCCACGCGCCTATTTGCGCACCGTGGCCCGAGGGCTGGTCATTGATCTGTGGCGACATCGGGATATCGAACGGGCCTGGCGTGAGACCTTGTCCGAACTGCCTTGCGAGCATGTGCCGTCGCCGCAAACAGGGATGCTGGTGATTGAGGCACTCATGACGATTGACCGACTGCTCGATACCCTGCGCCCTGTTGTACGCCAGGCGTTTCTGCTCGCTCAACTGGAGGGCTTGAAGTGCCCGGCGATCGCGCAGGAGTTGGGCGTCTCGGTCCCCAGTGTTGAACGCTACATCGCCCAGGCCTTGCGCCAGTGCTATGCCGCGACATTTGAAGAGGTCGCGCCGTGAGCAGCCTGCCCGTCAACAAAGTACCCCCAGAGATCCTGGACGATGCTATCAACTGGTCGCTGAAAATCACTTTCAACACACCAGATGCCGCGACTCACCGCGCCTTCGAGCAGTGGCTGACGGCAGACCCGCTGCACCTCAGTGCCTGGCAGCGAATACAGAGTCTTAACGCTCGGTTTTCGGGGCTGCCGGCAAAGGCAGCACTCGCCACGCTGAACAAGCTGCCCGAGGCACGACTTCAGCGGCGCCAGCTGCTCAAACTCATCGTTCTGGCTACCGGCGCAGGTACGCTTGGTTTGAATGCGGAACGTTACGCCCCGTGGCAAAGGTTGGTGGCCGATTACAGCACTCGCACAGGTGAGCACCGCCGCTGGACACTTGCCGATGGCAGCGTGCTCGACCTGAACACAGACAGCGCTGCCAGTCTGACTATGGGCAACCAGCGGCAGGTGACGTTGTTACGCGGTGAAGTCGCCCTCACAACAGGTCGTTCCCACGGCGCTTTCCCGCTGCGATTGAAAACCCCTCATTGCCAAGTGGATGCGGTTGACGCCCGATTTGAAGCCAGACTGGTCGAGGATTTCACCTGCCTGACGGTATCGCAGGGGTCAGTAGCGCTCGCGGCTAGCCACGGGATTTCGCCCTTCATTATCAAGGCGGGGGAACAGTGGCAGATCGGTAATTCACAGGCGCGACGTCTGCCCGCGCCAGCGGCGGAACACGGTGCCTGGCGCGACGGCATGCTGATCGTGCGCAGCCTGCCCTTGTCGCAGGTATTGGCGCAGCTGGCCCGCTACCGGACTGGCTACCTGGGTTGGGACAGGCAAATCGCGGACCTGCCGGTCAGCGGTAATTTCAGCACCGTACGGCCCGAGCAATCAGTGGCGTTGATTGCCAAGGCCTACGGCTTGCAAATGCGTCAACTCACCCGTTACTGGTTAAGGGTGAGCGCCGCTTGAGCAAAAAAAGTTTTGGCACGCTGATGGGATTTCGGATTTGGCCCGGCATAGCTCTATGAATGCCTCACTTAATTCGTTCGAGATCCTTAATGTGAACCAGCGCACCAGCCCCTCGTTTCACTTTCGCACGCTCAACCGAGCAGTACGTCATGCCTTGATCTGCAGCAGCCTGACCGGTATCTGTGCCTCCATGGCCCAGGCGGCCGACCCGAAGCAGATCGATATTCAGCCCGGCAGCCTCGATAATGCCCTGACCGAGTTGAGCCGCAACATCGGCGTCAATATCGTCTTTGATCAGCAACTACTGGCGGGCAAACGTAGCGTAGGTCTGCATGGCCGATTTACGCCTGATCAGGCGTTGAACGAGCTACTCGATGCCAGTGGCCTTGACGCTGTAAAGCAGGGTGATGGATTTGTTCTGCAGCCGATCACCTCCGCCAGTGGTGCGCTTGATCTGGCGCCTACCCAGATCACCAGCAACCAACTGGGTAATATCACCGAGGGCACAGGTTCCTATACGCCAGGCCTGATCGGCACGGCCACCCGCCTGGTTCTCAGCCCAAGACAAACCCCTCAATCGGTCACTGTGGTCACGCGTCAGCACATGGACGACTTCGCGCTGGACAACGTCGATGACGTCATGCGGCACACCCCTGGCATCACCGTTTCGGCATATGACAGTGACCGTTCGAACTATTACGCACGCGGTTTCTCCATCAACAATTTTCAGTACGACGGCATCCCTTCGGCCGTTCGTAACGTGGGCTACTCGGCGGGCAACACCCTCAGTGACATGGCGATCTACGACCGGATCGAAGTGCTCAAGGGCTCGCCGGGCCTGCTGGTCGGAGCTGGCTCGCTGGGCGCGACCATCAACTTGATTCGTAAAAAACCGACGGCGGATTTTCAGGGCCACCTGAGCCTCGGCGCGGGTTCCTGGGATAACTACCGCAGCGAAGTCGATGTCAGCGGTCCCCTCACCCCGACCGGGAATGTCCGCGGCCGTGCCGTAGCGGCCTACCAGGACAAGCACTCTTATTTGGATCGCTACAGCAGTAAGGCAGCGGTTTACTACGGCATTCTGGAATTCGACCTTTCTCCGGACACGCTGCTGACGGTGGGTGGCGACTATCAGGACAACATGCCCAAAGGCTCGACCTGGTCAGGGAGCTTCCCGTTGATCAACGCCGAAGGTGAGCGCAACAACGTCAAGCGCTCGTTCAGCAACGCTGCCGACTGGAGCAGTTGGCATCAATACACGCGGACGGTTTTTGCCACTCTGGAGCACCAACTTGCCGATGGCTGGGTGACCAAGCTGCAACTGGATCACAAGCTCAACGGTTATGACGCGCAGATGGGTACGATTCAGGGCGACACGCCAGCGGCCGACGGTACCTCGAAAATCACTCCCGGACGCTATCGTGGCGAAACGACAAGCGACTCTGCCGACGCATACGTCACAGGACCGTTCAGTCTGTTCGGTCGCGAGCACGAAGTGGTGCTGGGCGGATCGATCAGCAAGGCGCATTGGGATGGCAAGGGCTTCTGGGACGTCACCTTTCCCAATGGCAATCAGCTGAACTTCTTCAATTGGCACGGCAACGTCGACAAACCGTATTGGGGTCTGGCGCAGCAAGTCAGTGACGACGTGGTCCGCCAGACCGGCGTCTACCTGGCAACACGGCTCAGCGTGACAGATGATTTGCATTTCATACTGGGTGGCCGGCTCGTCAACTACACCCTCACCGGCAACACTGACACCTATCGGGAAAGCGGCCGAATCATTCCGTATGCCGGTGCCGTTTACGACCTGTCGGAGAATTTTTCGGTCTACGCAAGCTACACCGACATCTTCATTCCACAGGACTATTACAACCTCGACCGCAACCGCAAGCTGATCGATCCCGACGAGGGCGAAAACTACGAAGTCGGCATCAAGGGTGAGTTCCTCGACGGCCGCCTGAACGCCAGCCTGGCTTATTTCGAGGTCAAAGAAAGCAATCGCCCGGTGTCGGACGACGACTACAACAACCAGCGGCCAACGCCCGATAATTACGCCTTCAAAGGCACCGATGCCCAGACCAAGGGATTTGAACTGGAGGTGTCCGGTCAACTCGCGAAGGGCTGGCAAGTACAGGCTGGCTATACCCACAAAATCGTCCGGGACGACAACAACGAAAAGATTTCGACGTTCGAACCGGAAAACCAGCTCACCCTCTACACCTCCTACAACCTGCCCGGCGCCCTCGATCGATGGACCGTCGGCGGAGGCGGACGCTGGCAGAGCAAGGCCTGGCAAGATATCTGGAATGCTCCCCATGGAGAGTACGAAGAGTTCGCGCAGAAGCAGTACTGGGTAGTGGACCTGATGACCAAATACCAGATCACCCCTGCCCTGTCCGCCACGGTGAATCTCAATAACGTCTTCGACAAGTACTACTACACCAACATCGGTTTCTATAACTCGGCCGTCTACGGCGAGCCAAGAAACGTCATGGTGACGACCCGATGGGATTTTTAACACCATTCTTGACCCGGGGAAAAATTTAACTCATCCCAGACAATCAGGTGTCATGGGGCCGTCAGGGTGCGGCCCCTTGAGCCACCTGCTGTCCATTTGCAGCTGCCGTCGCTGATGAACAGGTTGCTGTTTGTCTGATCGCGTCCGTGCATCAATCGATGAAAAATCAACGTTTATCGCATCGCACATTTTCGCCCAGAATCTCCAGTTACAAGCGCTTACAAACACTCTAAAAATCGCTGGAGAACAAGATGCATCAGCCAACCCTCGCTTCCAAAGGAGATTCGAAGGCAGGAATGGTCTTCCGGGTGACTTCCGGCAACTTCCTGGAACAGTTCGACTTCTTCCTCTTTGGTTTCTATGCCACACAAATCGCAGCCGCATTCTTCCCCGCCACCAACGAGTTCGCGTCTCTGATGATGACCTTCGCCGTATTCGGCGCAGGTTTCCTGATGCGCCCGCTCGGCGCTGTACTGTTGGGTGCATACATTGATGATGTCGGCCGTCGCAAAGGGCTCATCGTCACCCTGTCGATCATGGCAAGTGGCACCTTGCTCATTGTGCTTGTTCCTGGATATTCCACTATCGGGCTATGGGCACCTGCGCTCGTGCTGCTAGGGCGGTTGCTCCAAGGTTTCTCAGCGGGCGCTGAGATGGGCGGGGTTTCTGTTTACCTGGCAGAGATGGCGACGCCTGGCCGAAAAGGCTTCTTCGCGAGTTGGCAATCAGCAAGTCAACAAGTTGCAATCGTGGTCGCGGCGGCGCTGGGCTATGCACTGAACATTTGGCTGGCGCCTGCCGAGCTTCTGCAATGGGGTTGGAGAGTCCCATTCGGGATAGGTTGCTTGATCATCCCGTTCATTTTCCTGCTACGCCGCAGCCTGCAGGAAACACAGGAGTTTTCCTCCCGCAAGCACCGTCCGACGATGAAAGAGGTTTTCGCCACGCTGTGGAGCAACGCGGCCATCGTTATTCTGGGAATGCTGATGGTCGCCATGACCACCACGACCTTTTATATGATCACTGTCTATGCGCCGACCTTTGGTAAATCGGTGTTGCAACTCAGCACCAATGACGCGCTGATCGTCACTTTGCTGGTAGGCGTGTCCAATTTCTTTTGGCTCCCCATGGGCGGCGCTCTGAGCGACCGCTTCGGGCGCAAGCCCCTGCTGGTTGCCATGTCTTTTCTGACCCTGGTCACGGCCTATCCGGCTCTTTCGTTTCTGGCTCAAGCCCCCACCTTTTCGCACATGCTTGAGGTGCTGTTGTGGTTCTCATTGCTCTATGGCCTCTACAACGGCGCGATGATCCCTGCCCTTACGGAAATCATGCCGGTGGAGGTTCGTGTAGCCGGATTCTCTCTGGCATATAGCTTGGCGACAGCAATATTCGGAGGTTTCACTCCCGCCGTATCCACTTGGCTAATACACATGACAGGCGACAAAGCGGCTCCCGCCTACTGGATGATCTTCGCCGCTTTTTGCGCGTTTACGGCAACGCTTGTGCTTTACCGCCGATTGGCTGCTCAGTCCCCCGCCACTGCTTGAAATGAAGGAAGCTGTTATGAAACCGTTGTTCAAATGTGTCCCGGCGCTGCTATTAACCGGGTGCGTTCTAAGCACTACTGCTCAGGCGCAGGAATTGACCGTCATGACATCGGGAGGTTTTACCGCCGCCTATCAAGGCCTCGGTCCGCTGTATGCGAAGAGCAGTGGAAACACATTAAAAACCGTACTTGGGCCGTCAATGGGTAAAGCCCAAGAGGCCATTCCCAACCGGCTCGCCCGTGGCGAACATGCCGACGTGGTGATCATGGTCGGTTACGCTCTGGATGACTTGATCAAACAGGGCAAGGTTGAACCTGGCTCTCGCGTAGAACTTGCAGATTCGCGCATCGGCCTGGCCGTGAAGGCAGGAGCGGCAGAACCCTCCATTACCACTGACGCAGACCTGAAGAATGCCCTTCTTCGCGCTAAATCAGTTGCCTATTCCGATAGCGCAAGCGGCGTTTACATCGAGAACGAATTGTTCAAGAAACTGGGCATCCAGGAACAACTCGCGCCCAAGAGCAAGATGATCGAACGCATACCAGTGGCCTCTGTCGTGGCCAAAGGTGACTACGAATTAGGGTTCCAGCAAGTGGCAGAGTTGCTGCCTGTCCCTGGTATTACTTTTGTCGGCAAAATACCGGAAGACCTCCAATCAGTTACCCGATATGCCGCCGGCATCCCCAAGAACGCCGAGCATCCGGCTGAAGCAAAAAAGCTGCTGGACTACCTGGCTTCCCCAGAAGCTCAAGTGACTGTTCGCTCTACAGGCCTGGACTCAGTGCCTCGCTAAAAGATCAGGCAGCTCGCGAATCAATCGCTCCAACTCCAGCGCCGCTGGCGTCAACGTACGCCCGCGGCGCTTTAACAAACCCACTTGCCTGACGACCTCAGGCTCCGTGAGCGCCACACTTGCGAGAATCGGATGGGGAGAAACTGGCATCGCGATGGACGGCACCGCTGCCAGCCCCAATCCTGCCTCGATCAGCCCGAGGACGGTCGTCACATGTCTCGCTTCGCAGATGCTCTCCTTGCCGACCTGAAGATTCGGCATCGCACGATCAATAACCAGGCGATTTCCTGAGGATCTATCAAGGGTGATGTAGTCATGCTGATAAGCCTGCGCCCACGTCACAGACTTTTGGGAAGCGAGGGGATGATCGTGACGGCAGGCGATGACATAGCGCTCCTCCATCAGCAAACTGAAATCCACTTCGGGAGCCAGATTTCCCGCGAAGCTCACCCCGAAGTCAGCCTCCCCGCAAGTCACCGCCGCGCTGACCTCGTTGGCCGAGGCATCGATCAGTTTGATCTTGATCTTCGGGTACTGCGCGTGAAAGCTGCGAATCGCATGGGGCATGAAGTAGTAGGCGGCTGATGGTACGCAAGCGACGGTCAGCGTACCGGTCCGCAAGGCGCCACCGTCTCCTACGCTCAATAATGCAAGATCCAGGTCGTCGAGCAAGCGTTCGACTTGCGGCAAGAAAGCTCTGCCGACATTGGTCAACGAAACCTTGCGTGTGGTCCTGTCAAAAAGCTTAACGCCCAAGGCCGTCTCAAGCTTCTCGATTCGTCGACTCAAGGCTGATTGAGTGATGCGTATCGAATCAGCGGCACCACGAAAACTGCCCTGCTCAACCACGCCACGAAACGCCAAGAGATCGTTTAAATCGAAATTGATGCTCACCTGTTTTTCCGCTGTCTGCTAGAACACATGCATCGATGATAGAGGTTACGGTTCAGGTAACCAACCAGGATTCATGCGCAAGCTGGAGACCGTTAGCGCAACTCGACCTCGTCCTTGATCACCCACGCCTGTTGCAGCGGCAGCGGATCGATCCGGCTGTAGAGAGCAAGCGTGCGCTACAGAAGAAGCTGAGACTGTAGCTTGCAGCGATACCCTATTGAAAAAGCGAAGCCACAAATTCCGTGGTTGGTTCGCCGAGCTTGAGCCATTGCGTCTTCAAAGCTTTCGGCGACTGCGCCGATGCGGACCAAGCGTGAGCAAACCTGATTAAGCGGCACCGATTTCGGAACCCGTGGGAGCGGACCTGTCCGCGAAAGCTATTATCCCGGCGATGAAGATGCGCTGAATGTACCGGCCTCTTCGCGAACAGGTTTGCTCCCACATTAGATTTCGTGCGCTGCTGATTTTTTCGGCCGGTACCAAAACCTGATGGAACCAGGCCTGAGCGCAGCATGAGTCTGACCGTCTTGGCATGTCAGCTACCTTCCAAACAGGCCTTGAGTTGTCATGCTCGCCAGGGTGGTACCGGCCGGAATGAGTCCTGTAAAACACGCAAGAAATTACGCGTGCGCCCCGGCAATCCCTCTCGCTGATGGGTCAACGCCACAACGTCTGCATCCGGTAGTTTCCAGGCGGGTAATAATCGCACAAGGCTGCCGTCGGCCAGCGCGTCGGCCACGTCCCATTCGGATCGAAGAATGACGCCGTGCCCATCACATCCCCACTGTCGGATCACGCCTCCGTCATTGCAGCTCAAGGTTGGACGGATGCGCACACTTTGCGTGCTTCGCCCTCGCGTGAACTGCCACAAGGTCACATCCTCATTATTCTCACGCAGACCAATGCAGGGCTGTTGGGCGAGCTGTTCCGGGGACTCGACTGGCCCGTGACGTTCGAGAAAAGACGGCGAGGCGCAGACGAATCGTCGATTAGGCGCGAGCGTCCTGGACACAAGGTTTGACGCCCCGAGCTGCCCAATATGAATCACTACATCGAAGCGATCGGTCGCTTCGAGCATGGGCTGGTCAGAGAGCGTAAGGGAGATGTCCACCTCGGGATGCAGGCTTTTGAAAGCAGCTACCACAGGCGCTACGTACTGCCTGCCGAACCCAAATGACGCATTGATTTTCAGCTTACCGACGAAACCTTTGCGTCGCTCGTGCAAGTCCTCTAACAGAACGTCGAACTTCTCCACCAGCTCAGCGCCGCGCACGCACAACATTTCACCTTCGTCAGTGAATCGCAGTTGACGCGCAGAGCGATCAACCAGCCGAATATCAAGTTTCTTCTCCATTTGCTGCAGGCGCTGGGTTACCGCTGACGGCGTCAGGCCAAGTTTGCGTGAAGCCTCCACCAAGCTTTTGCTTTCGCGAATCACCAGCAGGAAGCGAATTTCGAAGGGATCAGTCATTAAGGATTACTGAATCATAGAGTTAATGAATCTAACGTTTGTAGCAGTTTTGACGGCTTAGAATAGCGACATCACTGGAGAATGCACATGGCAGAATTATCGGAAACCCCCGCGCTGTTACTGGATGTCGATCGTCTGGACGCCAATATCCTGCGGATGCGTGAGAAGCTGGCGCCGTTCAATGTCACCCTGCGGCCTCACGTTAAAACCAACAAATGTCTTGAAGTGACCGAGCGTCTGTTTGTAGGTGGGCCAGGGCCGATCACGGTGTCGACCCTGCGCGAGGCAGACTTCTTCTTTGCAGCCGGGTACACCGACATTCTTTATGGCGTCGGCATCGCGCCGAATAAATTTGCACATGCCGCACGGCTGCTTGAACAGGGCGCCGCGTTGAAGTTGGTGTTGGATAATCTGGAAAGCGCCCGGTTGCTGGCAAACTTTGCGGGTCGTAGCGCGCAACGCTTCGAAGTCCTTCTGGAAGTCGACTGCGATGGGCATCGCTCCGGCATACCGCCGGGTTCATCTCGGCTGGTGGAAATTGCCGATGTACTGCGCAGCAATGGCGTTGTTGTCAGCGGCGTCATGACTCATGCCGGCAACTCCTATGACAGCCGATCCATCTCTGAAATCCAGGCCTATGCACGCCAGGAGCGGGCCGCTGTCGTTGACGCTGCGCAGTTGCTCACTGAGGCCGGATTCGAACTATCGATCATCAGTGTGGGTTCCACACCCACAGCACTTTTCACTGACGATCTTTCAGGCATCACCGAGGTTCGCGCAGGGGTCTTCGCCTTTTTCGATCTGGTGATGGCGGGTCTGGATGTTTGCCAGGTTGCTGACATTGCCGTCTCGGTGCTGACCACCGTGATCGGTCATCAGCCTGATAAAGAGTGGACTATCGTCGATGCTGGCTGGATGGCCCTTTCACGTGACCGAGGCACCTCTAAACAGCATATAGATCAGGGTTATGGGATTGTCTGCGACGTCAACGGCCAGCCTATCGGCGACCTGATTGTCGCGGCGGCCAATCAAGAGCACGGCATCATTTGCTCACGCTCGGGCAGTTCTGAAGGTGCTGCAGAGCTACTGCCCATCGGCACCCAATTGCGCATTCTTCCCAACCACGCCTGTGCCACTTCTGCGCAGCATGCCGGTTATCACGTCCTGACCCAAGGACGCCACTTGGGTTACTGGCCCCGCATTGCGGGCTGGTGAACCGAGAGGGTTTTCAACGTCAAGCAGTGAGCCCACCTCCGTAAAACTCAATTATGACTGGAACGCACACATGAAAATTGTCACCTCCCAAGAGTTGCCCGCGCCGGCCGGGCATTATTCGCACGGTATTGTCACGGGCAACCTGCTCTTTGTGTCCGGCCAACTGCCATTCGAGCCCGCAACGGCTACGTTCGCGGAGGGCATTGACGCTCAGTTCATTCAAGCCATGGCGAATGTAGAAGCGGTACTGGTGGCCGCCCATGCCACCCTGAGGGATCTAGTGAGTGTGCAAATTTTCATCACGGATGCGGAGCATTGGCCGACAGTGAATGCGCACTACGCGAAGTTGATGGGCGATCACCGACCAGCAAGGGCAATCATTCCATGCGGTCACCTCCACTACGGCGCATTGGTCGAAATCACTGCCGTTGCTGAACTTCAACCTGAACAGGAAACGCTGTAATGAGCTCAAACACTCCCACCGAAGTAGCCCCGGAAACCAGCGCTCCGGTAGAACTCGTATTATTTGATCTGCTTACCGCCTTACTGGATTCCTGGACACTCTGGAATTCGGTAGCGGGGTCAGAGGAGATGGGGCGTGCCTGGCGCATGGCGTACCTAAAGTTGACCTATGGATGCGGTAGCTACAGGCCTTATGAAACCCTGGTCGAAGAAGCCGCTATTGAAGTCGGCCTGGGTAGCCACGCCGCAGCGGAGCTGGAAGCGCGCTGGAGCGAGTTACAACCCTGGCCTGAAGCGAAAGCGGTATTAGCTTCCCTAAAGCCGCAATACAAGCTTGGCGTGGTGACCAACTGCTCGGAAAAGTTGGGCCAAATTGCGGCGAACCTGCTGGGGATTTCTTTCGACGTGGTTATCACTTCAGAGAAAGCCGGGTTCTACAAACCGGACCCTGCGCCCTACCAATTGGCATTGAAAACACTCGGCATAGCGCCAGCCAATGCAGTCTTCGTGGCCGGTTCTGCCTATGATCTTTTTGGCACCCGGAAGGTAGGGTTGCCAACGATCTGGCATAACCGCGTAGGCCTATCAGCGTCTGAAGGAGCACCAGCAGCTTTGCTAACAGTTTCGACGCTAGAAACCTTGGAAGCGGATCTATCGAACATCGCCTGAGCTGTAGAGGGGGGAAGCGAAGGAGGAAACCTGGGGTAATTCAGTCGGCGTTCAAAACCAGTGGCGAGATAGCACTCATCAGTGGCAGACAGTCGAAATGGTATTGCAGTGGGAATGGTGATATCGAGCGAGTCGAAGCAGTTGAGCAGTTTTGCAGCCTCATCAACCCAATATGCGAAATCACTGGGATGGCGAAAGGTGCTACAAAGGTCTGCTCGACCCCTTGAATTAGATGGCTCCACGACCTGGACTCGAACCAGGGACCCAGTGATTAACAGTCACTTGCTCTACCAACTGAGCTATCGCGGAATGCGCGCTATCTTACTGATTGAAAAAGGGAAGTCAAGCAGGCCCGGCAAAAAATACCGCCCCCCCCTGTCAGGTGGCCGGATGAGTCTGTTGGTACTCGCGCGGTGTGCAGCCAAATTCGCGTTTGAACACCGTGTGCAGGTATTGCGCGGATTTAAAACCGCAGTTTTGCGCGATGTCAGCGATGCCGCTCGCCGTGTTCTCAAGGCCGCTGGCAGCCGCCGCCAGTTTGAAGCGCAGGATTTCATCGTGAACGCTGCGACCCAGCTCGCTGCGAAAATGCGCTTCGAGCGATGAACGCGACACCCCGACGTAGCCGGCGACCTGGGCGGTCTTGATCCCCTGACAGGCGTACTGACGAATGAAGTGCAGCGCCTGCATCACATACGGATGCCCCAGTGGCTGATGCAGGCTGGACGTCTGCACGTTGATGGCCTCAGGCGGCAACAGCACTTGCGTTCCGGATGACGGCATACCGTGCAGCATCTGATGCAGGAGTTTCGCTGCGGTGCGGCCCATTTGCTCGGTGCCCTGGATCACCGAACTCAAAGGCACGCGGGTCAGGGTCCGGGTCAGGGGGTCGTTGTCGATACCGATCAGCGCCACTTGCTCCGGCACCGCGATGCCTGCCGTGAGGCACGCTTGTAGCAATTGCCGGGCGCGGGCGTCGCTTACGGCAATGATCCCTATCGGTTTGGGCAGGCTTTGCAACCAGGCAATCTGCTGCTCGACGGCTGTATCCCACAATGGCGCGCTGGTGCTGAGGCCGCGGTAGACCTGCGCCGTCATACCGTCGCGCTCAAGCAAACGGTGGAAGGCTTTTTCCCGCTCCTGGGCCCAGCGATTGGTATCGGCTTCGGGCAGGCTGAAGCAGGCAAATTGCGTCAGCCCGGCCTCGATGAGGTGGCGATACGCAAGCTCGATCAGCGCAAAGTTGTCGGTGGCCACGTATGGGATATGCCGAGGATAGGCGCGCGCATCTTCATATGAGCCGCCCACCGCCACCACCGGAACCTTGATGTCCGCCAGGGCCGGGCCCATGGCCGGGTCGTCGAAGTCCGCGATGATACCGTCGCCGTTCCAGCGTTCGATGCCCTTGAGCCGACACAGAAAGTCTTCTTCAAGAAACAGATCCCACGACGCGCGGGTGCTGCTCAGGTAGTTGCCGATGCCGGTGATGATGCCTCGGTCGTAGATCTTGCTGCCGTTGAACAGCAAGGCAATGCGGTGGACGGGCGGGACGGTTTTCATTGTTGTTCTCCGGGCCAGTGATCACAGCCTAGGCGCGGGCGGGCACGATCTCAATGATTAAAATCGCACTGCGCTTTGGTGATTTTCGCAATCGGCGGGCTCAGGGGCGTTGCTACTATCGATGCAAGGTCACTGGTCTCGACACAGCCAATGACCAAAACATCAAGGCCAATAACAACAAAGGAAATCGCAATGCCCTACTTTCCTGCTGTCGATCAGATTCGTTATGAGGGCCGCGACAGCGACTCCCCCCTGGCCTTCCGGCACTACCAGGCCGACAAAATCATTCTTGGCAAACCGATGCGCGAACACCTGCGCATGGCCGCCTGCTATTGGCACAGTTTTGTCTGGCCGGGCAGCGACATGTTCGGCGTCGGCACCTTCAAACGCCCATGGCAACAGCCTGGCGATGCAATGGAACTGGCGCAGCACAAGGCAGCGGCGGCTTTCGAATTTTTCTCCAAACTGGGTATCGACTACTACAGCTTTCACGACACCGATGTGGCCCCCGAAGGCGCGAGCCTGAATGAGTACCGCAACAACTTCGCGCAGATGGTCGACGAGCTTGAACGCCATCAGGAACAGACCGGCATCAAGCTGCTATGGGGCACCGCCAACTGCTTCAGCAACCCGCGCTTTGCCGCTGGCGCCGCCAGTAACCCGGACCCGCAAGTGTTTGCCTATGGCGCCGCGCAAGTGTTCAGCGCGATGAACGCGACTCACCGGCTCAAAGGCGCCAATTACGTGTTATGGGGTGGTCGCGAGGGCTATGAAACGCTGCTTAATACCGACCTAAAACGCGAGCGCGAACAACTGGGGCGCTTCATGCGCATGGTGGTCGAGCACAAGCACAAGATCGGTTTCAGTGGTGACCTGCTGATCGAGCCCAAACCTCAGGAGCCAACCAAGCATCAATACGATTACGACAGCGCCACGGTCTTCGGTTTCCTGCATCAGTACGGGTTGGAAAAGGAGATCAAAGTCAACATCGAGGCCAACCACGCAACCCTCGCTGGGCACAGCTTTCAGCACGAGATTGCCACAGCGGCGTCCTTGGGTATCTTCGGCAGCATCGACGCCAATCGCGGCGATCCGCAGAACGGCTGGGACACCGATCAGTTCCCCAACAGTGTCGAAGAGCTGACGCTGGCGACCTATGAAATCCTCAAGGCCGGCGGCTTTAAACACGGCGGCTTCAACTTCGATTCCAAGGTGCGGCGTCAGAGCCTGGACGAGGTCGACCTTTTCTACGGCCATGTCGCCGGGATGGACGTGCTGGCTCTGGCCCTGGAACGCGCTGCCGCGATGATCGAGGACGATGCGCTGGCCCGCTTCAAAGCGCAGCGCTATGCCGGGTGGGAAAAGCCACTTGGCCGGGACGTACTGGCTGGCGACTACAGCCTGGAATCCCTGGCCGAATACGCGTTTAAAGAACAACTGAACCCGCAGCCGGTCAGCGGCCGTCAGGAAATGCTCGAAGGCGTGGTCAACCGGTTCATCTACCCCTGATGTCCTGAGCCTCTGTAGGAGCGAACTTGTTCGCGAGGCATTAAATCTGACACACCGCGTTCACCGCCTCGCCTGTAGGAGCGCGCTTGCCCGCGATGGCGTCATCACATCCGACACAGGCGTCGCCAAAACCAATCGCGGGCAAGCGCGCTCCTACAGATCAGATTACTTTGATAGTCCGGTTACATACTCACGACAAATCCCTGCTCCGTGCAGGCCGAGGATTACCTACAGTTCTACCCGCAAGCCGGTCACGGTATTGATGTGCCTCTCAACAACAATAAAAGGACACAGCACTATGAAACCCCTGCAAACCGCCCTTCTCGCCAGCGTTCTGGCCCTGCTCTGCAACCCCGCGGCCATGGCCGATGCGAAAAACCCCAAAATCGGTTTCTCCATCGACGACCTGCGTCTGGAACGCTGGGCTCGTGATCGTGACTATTTCACCGCCGCCGCCGAGCAACTGGGCGCCAAGGTCTACGTGCAGTCGGCGGATGCCAACGAGCAGCGTCAGATCTCGCAGATTGAAAACCTGATTTCGCGCGGCGTCGATGTGATCGTCATCGTGCCGTTCAACGCCACCGTGCTCAACAACGTTGTCGCCGAAGCCAAGAAAGCCAAGGTCAAAGTGGTGTCCTATGACCGGCTGATCCTCAACGCCGATATCGACGCCTACATCTCATTCGATAATGAAAAGGTCGGCGAAATGCAGGCCCAAGGCGTGCTCAACGCCCAACCCAAAGGTAACTACTTCCTCTTGGGCGGCGCACCTACCGACAACAACGCCAAGATCCTGCGCGAAGGCCAGATGAAAGTCCTGCAGCCGGCCATCGACAAGGGCGACATCAAGGTGGTCGGCCAGCAATGGGTCAAGGAGTGGAACCCCACCGAGGCCTTGAGCATCATCGAAAACGCCCTGACCGCCAACGCCAACAAAATCGACGGCATCGTCGCCTCCAACGACGCCACTGCCGGCGGTGCCATTCAAGCGCTGAACGCACAGAAGCTGGCTGGCAAAGTCCCGGTTTCAGGCCAGGACGCCGACCTTGCAGCCATCAAGCGAGTAATCGCTGGCACGCAGACCATGACCGTCTACAAACCCCTCAAACTGATCGCCTCCGAGGCCGCCAAACTCTCGGTGCAATTGGTCCGCAACGAGAAACCCGCCTATAACTCCGAGTACGACAACGGCAGCAAAAAGGTCGAGACCATCCTGCTCAAACCCACGCCGCTGACCAAAGACAACGTCAACGTGCTGGTGGAAGACGGGTTCTACACGCAAGCGCAAATCGCCGGGCAGTAACAGGCCCTGTCAGTGGGCACGCTCAGTGGGAGGGAGCTTGCTCGCGAATGCTCTGTTTCAGCCACATAGGCTCTTGTGGATGTACCGGCCTTTTCGCGAGCAAGCTCCCTCCCACAGATACCGGCGAGCTGTATGCAACCCCGACTGCTTATTGCTGTGTGAGAACTCGTCATGTCCGACTATCTGCTGGAAATGCGCGGCATCGTCAAAACGTTTGACGGCGTCCGCGCGCTGAATGGCATCGACATCAAGGTCAACCCCGGAGAATGCGTGGGCCTGTGCGGCGAAAACGGCGCAGGCAAATCGACGCTGATGAAAGTGCTGTCGGCGGTCTATCCGTTCGGCACCTGGGAGGGGGAAATCCTCTGGGACGGCCAGCCGCTCAAAGCCCACTCCATCGCCGAAACCGAAGCCGCCGGCA
Organism: Pseudomonas corni; assembly: GCF_057128765.1. Taxonomy (NCBI): domain Bacteria; kingdom Pseudomonadati; phylum Pseudomonadota; class Gammaproteobacteria; order Pseudomonadales; family Pseudomonadaceae; genus Pseudomonas; species Pseudomonas corni. Next base: position 66,049 of record NZ_JBSKHW010000016.1, on the reverse strand, counting down.
TCGTCATCATCCACCAGGAACTGACCCTGGTGCCTGACTTGTCGGTGGCGGAAAACATCTTCATGGGCCACGAACTGACCCTGCGCGGCGGTCGGATGAATTACCCCGCGATGATCCACCGCGCTGAAGCGTTGATGCGCGAACTGAAGGTGCCGGACATCAACGTTTCACTGCCAGTTTCGCAATACGGGGGTGGTTATCAGCAGTTGATCGAGATCGCCAAGGCGCTGAATAAAAAGGCGCGGCTATTGATCCTCGATGAACCCTCCTCAGCCCTCACCCGCTCTGAAATCGACGTGCTGCTGGATATCATCCGCGCGCTGAAAGCCAAGGGTGTGGCCTGCGTTTATATCTCCCACAAGCTCGATGAAGTGGCCGCAGTCTGCGACACCATTTCGGTGATTCGTGACGGCAAACACATTGCAACCACCGCCATGGCCGAGATGGACGTGGCGCGCATCATCACGCAAATGGTTGGGCGCGAGATGAGCAACCTCTACCCCACCGAACCCCATGCAGTGGGCGAGGTGCTGTTCGAGGCGCGGCACTTCACCTGCTACGACGTCGACAACCCGAGCCGCAAGCGGGTGGATGACATCTCGTTCACCCTGCGCCGTGGGGAAATCCTTGGCATTGCGGGCCTGGTAGGCGCCGGGCGTACCGAGCTGGTGTCCGCGCTGTTCGGCTCCTACCCAGGGCGGTACGAAGGCGAAGTGTGGCTGGACGGCAAACAGATCGACACCCGTACCCCATTGAAGTCGATCCGCGCCGGGCTGTGCATGGTGCCCGAAGACCGCAAGCGCCAAGGCATCGTCCCCGACCTAGGTGTCGGGCAAAACATTACCCTGGCCGTGCTCGAGAGTTTTTCGCACCACACGCGCATCGACGCCGAAGCCGAACTGGGCAGCGTCGAACGGGAAATCGCCCGCATGCACCTGAAAACCGCCACCTCGTTTTTGCCGATCACCAGTCTGTCGGGGGGCAATCAACAGAAAGCGGTGCTGGCCAAAATGCTGCTGACCAAACCCCGCGTGCTGATCCTCGACGAACCCACCCGTGGCGTGGATGTCGGCGCCAAGTACGAGATCTACAAACTGATGGGCGCGCTGGCGGCCGAAGGGGTGTCGATCATCATGGTCTCCTCGGAGCTTGCCGAAGTATTGGGCGTCTCGGATCGGGTGCTGGTGATCGGTGAAGGTCAGTTGCGCGGTGACTTCCCCAACCAGAATTTGACTCAGGAACGCGTCCTCGCCGCTGCGCTCACAGCCCCCGGCGAGCCAGACAGTCACGATCGGAAATCCGCTTGAATGAACTCGCTCAAACAGCTTTTTACCCGCTACAAAATGCTCGCATTGCTGATCGCCGTGGTGCTGATCTGGCTGTTCTTCAGCTGGCAGACCGAGGGCGGTTTTCTCACACCGCGTAACCTGTCGAACCTGCTGCGGCAAATGTCGATCACCGGGATTCTCGCCTGCGGCATGGTGCTGGTCATCATCAGCGGCGAGATCGACCTGTCGGTGGGCTCGATGCTCGGGCTGCTGGGCGGCGTCGCAGCGATTCTCGACGTGGTGTATCACGTGCCGTTGCCATTGAATCTGGCGATTGTTGCGCTGTGCGGTTTGCTCATCGGCCTGAGCAACGGCTACATGACCGCTTACCTGCGCATCCCTTCTTTCATCGTCGGCCTGGGCGGGATGCTCGCGTTTCGCGGCGTGTTGCTAGGTATTACCGGCGGCACCACCATTGCCCCGGTATCGCCGGGCCTGGTGTATGTCGGTCAGGGTTATCTGCCGCCGTTGGTGGGAGTGGTGCTGGGTGTGACGTTGTTCGCGCTCACGCTGTTTCTGACCTGGCGTCAGCGCCGCAATCGCGCGCTCCATGGTTTGACGCAGCACGCCTGGTTGCGAGACGGCATACGGGTGATGGTGATTGCTGTGGTACTGGCCGGCTTCGTTTATACCCTCAACAGTTACGACGGGATTCCAGTGCCGGTGTTGTTGCTGCTGATCCTGCTTGGCGTGTTCAGCTACGTGACCAGCCAGACAGTCTTCGGTCGGCGCATCTATTCGGTGGGCAGCAACATGGAGGCCACACGGCTGTCGGGCATTAACGTGCAGGCGGTCAAGCTGTGGATCTTCGGGATCATGGGCGTGATGTGCGCGCTCGCCGGACTGGTCAATACCGCGCGGCTGGCGGCAGGTTCGCCCTCAGCCGGGAACATGGGCGAACTGGATGCCATCGCCGCGTGCTTCATTGGCGGCACCTCCATGCGCGGCGGTTCGGGCACGGTGTACGGCGCGTTGCTGGGGGCGCTGGTGATCAGCAGCCTGGACAACGGCATGTCGATGCTCGATGTCGACAGTTACTGGCAGATGATCGTCAAGGGCAGCATTCTGGTGCTGGCCGTGTGGGTCGACGTCAGCACCCGCAGCGGACGTCGCTAGGGCGGGTTTTCCGACTCAGACCCGCCGCGCAATGTTGCCGATGTAGGGCACGGCATGTCCGCCGAGGCGCTGCTCGACGAAGCTTTTGGCGTGACGGGTCATCTGGTCGAGTTGACGGTCGCGCTGCTTCTCGGCGTCGGCCATGGCTCTTTTGCCGTGCAGGCCAAGCAGATAGGTGTGGATTTGCCGCACTTCCAGCGAATTGTAGATCGGCGCCACGTCCAGCACCGCGAGCATGCCTTGGGTGGCATGGTCCCGGGTGTTCATCAGCACCTGAGGACCGCGGGCGCCCAATATCTGGAAGCCCAACGCCTCGAACGTGGGCACTTTAGCGACCGTGCAGCCGAGTTCAGCATGGGGATAGCGGGCGGTCATCGCCTCAAGCATCCGCCGCGCAACGCCTTGACGGCGGCGGGACGCGAGCACGGCCATGTAGGCGACGGCGCAGGCTTGAGGATCGTCGGTGACCGGGAGGTACAGCAAAAAGCCGATGACTTTTTCCGGGTCTTGATCGTCCAGCGCCACGATCAATTCGACCGGAATGCCTTTAGCGCCATTCATCGCCTCCAGATACATGTGAATCTCGTAGCCAACGCCGTACTGGTACAGCTGATAAAGCGTATTGCTCGGCGCAATGGCGACCATGCTGATGTCGGTCAAATACTCCACGACCATCTGCATGATCTGGCTGTTGACCGACTCCGGCGGCGGGGTTTCAAAATGGGTGATGCTGAACATCGAGTGTCTGGCTCCAGAATTAGGCGCGAACATCATACTGCAGGAGAGAACGGGTTCGCGAAGCAATGAATCCGGAGCGAGAAATGTGCTGAATTTATGGGCCCCTTCCCGGACAGGTCCGCTCCCACGGGATTTGTATTTAGCGAACCACCGCGGTGATCTGTAGGAGCTGACGAGCAGCGCGAGGCTGCGAATGCGGTCTATCTGACTCACCGCGATCGCAGCCTCGCGCTGCTCGGCAGCTGCTACCGGTTTTGTGTTCGGCTCAGATGGCTGCCACTACGCGTTAATCCTGTGGGAGCGGACCTGTCCGCGAAGGCGATGTGTCAGGCGCCGCCACCGGCATAGCCATCCACATCCACCACGGCATCGACGAAATCCTGCGGCGCTTCCTGCGGCAGGTTGTGGCCAACACCGGCGATGATGCGATGCACGCGTTTGCCGCTGAACATCGCCGCGTGGACGCGACCATCGGATGCTGGCGTCACGCCGTCCGCGTCGCCGTCAAGGGTAATGGTCGGCACGCTGATCACCGGTGTTGAGGCAAGTTGCCGTTCGATGTCGTCGTACTGCGCTTCACCCGGCGCCAGGCTTAGACGCCAGCGATAGTTGTGAATCACGATAGCCACATAGTCCGGGTTATCGAACGAATCTGCGGTGCGATCAAAAGTTGCCTTGCCAAATCCCCATTTCGGCGAGTTGGTCTTCCACACCAGATTCGCCAATTCCCGCCGATTGGCCTCAAGCCCCCCCTGCCCACGCTCGGTGGCAAAGTAAAACTGATACCACCCAGCCTGCTCTGCCATGGGCGACTGAGGCATCTTGTTGCGGTCCAGGTTGTTAATCAGGTAGCCGTTGACCGACACCATTGCCCGGCATCGATCCGGCCATAAAGCCGCGATGATATTCGCGGTCCGCGCACCCCAATCGTAGCCAGCAAGGATGGCCTTGTTGATGGCCAGCGCATCCATCAACGCGATGATGTCTTGCGCGACAGCTGCCTGCTGACCATTGCGCACCGTGCTCTCAGACAGAAAACGCGTCGAGCCATGCCCGCGCAGGTGCGGCACGATCACCCGGTAACCCTTGGCGGCGAGCATTGGCGCGACATCGACGTAACTATGGATGTCGTACGGCCAGCCGTGCAGCAGCAACACCGCAGGACCTTCTGCCGGGCCCAACTCGGCGTAACCGACGTTGAGCAACCCTGCATCAATTTGCTTGAGCGGACCCAACGTGGTGTGGGTACCTGCCTTCACCGCAGGTGCCTCTGGCGATGAACTGCTAGCGGTTTTAGCCTGGGCCAGGCCGGTCACCCCGAGTTCCACGGCGGCGACAGCAATTGTCGCGGTGGCCAGAAAACGGCGGCGGTGCTGGTTGATTTCTTCGGACATGTGCCCACTCCAAGGGTCGGATGATCTGCGTTGCGTGAGACACCGGTGCGGTGCTGCGATGCACAGTTATAACCCTAATGTGCCGGGCGCATTCAAGTCATCGACGCATGCGTGCATCGCGCATCCCTGATCATTACCCACACAGCGGCAACGCCCTGCGTAAACAAAAAAACCCGCGCGGCGAACCGGGCGGGTCTGGAACCGAGCTATTGACGATCAGCGACGATCAATCCACACGGTTTGCGCGTTGCAGAACTCGCGAATACCAAAGTGCGACAGCTCACGACCGAAGCCACTCTTTTTCACGCCACCAATGGGCACCCGAGCGTCTGACGCGGTGTAGCCATTGATGAACACGCCACCGGTTTCCAGGCGCGAGGCGATATCCCGAGCCAGCGCCTCATCGGCAGTCCAGACACTGCCTGCCAGCCCGAACTCGCTGTCGTTGGCAAGCTCCACTGCATGCTCGGCATCACGGGCCGCGATCAGCGAAGCGACTGGGCCAAACAACTCTTCTTTGAACGACGTCATGCCCGGACGCACATTACCCAGCACGGTCGGCGCGTAGTAGTTGCCTTCGCCCGCGATCACATCGCCGCCCAACAGCAGGACTGCGCCCTCGGCAAGCGTCGCCTTGACCTGGCCGTGCAACTCGTCACGCAGGTCGTAGCGTGCCATCGGGCCGACGTAGGTGTCGTCGGCCAACGGATCGCCGACCTTCAACGCCTTGACCGCCGAGAGGAATTTTTCGGTGAACGCAGGCAGTACGCCCTCCTCCACGATGATGCGTTTGGCCGCCACGCAGATTTGCCCACTGTTCTGAAAGCGCCCGACCATCGCAGCTTTGACAGCTTCATCCAGATCGGCATCGGCCAGTACGATGAACGGGTCGGAACCGCCCAGCTCCAGCACACACTTTTTCAAGGCAGCGCCCGCCTGACTGGCGATTGCCGAACCTGCACGTACGCTGCCGGTCACCGCTACCGCCGCGATACGTGGATCAGCAATGGCCTTGGACACGCCATCATTGGTGACGTTGATCACCTCGAACACGCCTTCGACAAGCCCTGCTTCAAGCCAGGCGTCGCGCAGCAAAAATGCACAACCCATGACGTTAGGTGCGTGCTTGAGCACATAGCCGTTGCCCGCGAGGATCATCGGAATTGCGCCACGCAGCACCTGCCAGATGGGGAAGTTCCAGGGCATCACGGCCAGTACCGGCCCCAGCGGCAAGTAAGCGATGTAGGCCTTGTCGTTTTCAACCGGGGTCTTTTCCGGGGTCAACATCGCCGGGCCGTGCTGTGCGTACCACTCGCAAGTCACGGCACATTTTTCAATCTCGGCGCGAGCCTGAACGATCGGCTTGCCCATTTCAGCGGTGATCATCTGTGCCATGACTTCGGCTTTTTCGCGAAGAACCCGTGCCAGGTTCAGCAGCACTTGGGCACGAGCGCTTACAGGCTGGTTGCGCCAGGCCTTGAAACCTGTGGTTGCGCGGGTCAGCGATTGCTCAAGCTGTTCAGCGCTTTCAAACGGGTACTCGGCAAAGATCTGGCCGGTGGCGGGGTTCAACGAAATCGCGTGTGACGAGGATGCATGCTTTGACATAACCGATGTTCTCCATTCGTGGGCACGTCGTAGGAGACGTCCGTCTATTGCTTGGAAGTGACCACCACGATAGGCTGCGCAGAATAATTTTAATAATGAATAATAATCAACGATTCATTCTCTTTTGGAGAAAGTATGGACCTGACCCAGCTGGAACTCTTCAAAGCGGTGGCCGAAGAAGGCAGCATCACCGCCGCCGCGCAACGCCTGCATCGCGTGCCATCCAACCTCACCACGCGGGTCAAACAGCTGGAGCAGGAATTGGGCGTCGATTTGTTCATTCGGGAAAAACTGCGCCTGCGCCTCTCTGCTGCTGGCTGGACGTTTCTGGATTACGCCAAGCGCATTCTTGAGCTGGTAGAAGAGGCGCGGCAAGCGACCTCCGGCAGCGAACCCCAGGGCATTTTCACCCTGGGCTCGCTGGAGAGCACCGCCGCCGTGCGCATACCGGGGCTGCTGGGGGATTTCCATTTGCGCTATCCAAAAGTCGAGCTGGCCCTGTCCACCGGGCCGTCAGGGGACATGATCGACGGCGTGGTAGCGGGGAGATTGAGTGCGGCGTTTGTCGACGGGCCGTTACGTCACCCGGACCTTGAAGGCATCGAATTGTTCGAAGAGGAAATGGTGCTGATCACGCCCACCAGCCACGCTGCGGTGAGCCGAGCGCAAGATGTCAGCGGCAAGACGGTGTACGCGTTCCGGCAGAATTGCTCATACCGCAGGCATTTTGAGGCATGGTTCAAAGCCGACATGGCAACCCCGGGCAAGATTTTCGAAATGGAGTCCTACCACGGCATGTTGGCCTGCGTAACTGCGGGGGCCGGTGTTGCGATGGTGCCGCGAAGCATGCTCGAAAGCATGCCGGGCAGTCGCAGCGTCAACGTCTACCCCTTGGGCGAGGCGTTCCGCTATCTGAACATCTGGCTGACATGGCGCCGGGGTCAGCGCTCGCCCACGCTCAATGCGCTGATTGATTTGCTGCAACCCCTGGACGCAAAAACGCAGGCTTGATTGGCGCCTGCGTCTGACTCAGGTTTTCGAGCGAGCGATTATTTTGTTGTCAGGTAACGCAGCCATACTCCGCCGCCTTCTTGCACCTCTGCTGATTGCAACGTCAGGTGTTCGGGTTGCTTCCAGGCATCGGCGGCGATTTCGAACGACGCCGGATGCTCGCCGCGCCCGTCGATCAGTGGCAACAGCAGCACGCTGACTTCGTCCACCAGGCCCGCGGCAACGAACGAACCGCTGACGTGCGGGCCACCCTCGACCACCAGGCGCTTGATGCCCAACTCTTCCACCAGAATGTCGACAACAGTGGGCAAGTTCAGCTCGGTCTTACCGCCAAACACGTATGAGACGCCAATCGATTGCAGGTACGCCAGGTAGTCGTCCGATACGGCTTCGGTGACCACTTCCACCACGTGCGAGCCCAAGACCTCATTTTTCTTCCAGCCGACCTTGCCGTGAGGATCGATGGACACAGCGTATTTATCGGCATCGCGGTTAACGAAATTGTGGGTGCGAGGGATTGGTGAGGTCGCCAGCCCTGACGGATATCCTTCGTCGTGGGCCACTTCCTGCATCGTCACCCGGCCGCAGACCCAGGCGTCGAAAGCGAAAGTATCGGCAAGCTTTTCATATAGCTCGCCCGCTGCTTTTTTGAACGGACGGTCCCAGCCATCGGTCAGGGCGTGTCCGTCCAGGGACGACATCATGTGGCAGATCACGTATGGCTTCATCGCAAGCTCCAGGCAGTTTGATCAATCGGAATGTAAAACCGACCGGGGCCCTGGGTGGTTAGTTCAGTCGGAATTCTGAAGCAGAACCCCGTGGGAGCGGACCTGTCCGCGAAGGGGCCAGTGCATCCGCTGCATTTCTATCGCCCGGACAACCGCCTTGGCGAACAGGTTCGCTCCCACAATGAATTTGCGGCGCTGCTGATTTTCGACCGGACACAAAAGCTGTTGGAGCGCGGCTGCTCCCGCAAAAACGGAGGGGGTGTGAGGAGTGTTTGATTCAAGCGAGGAGAAAGAAGTGGGTCATGCTGAACGTCGGCAGCATGACCCAGGGACAAGCAGTTATTTAGTCAGGCATTCGTAGCACAGTTCGCCTGCGATCTCGCGGGCGTTCAAGCTGTCCCACTTATTGGCAGCTACACGAGAAACGCTGGCCTTGTCGGCGCCATCGGACGCCAGGCCGCGCTCAACCCCATTGGCAGCAACGGCATTGGCGCCTACGTGGTCAGCACCATCAGCCGCCACGCGATTCGCGCCGACTTTATCGGAGCCGTCCGAAGCAACGCGATTGGCGCCAACTTTGTCAGAACCGTCCGAAGCAACGCGGTTTGCGCCGACTTTATCCGAACCGTCAGAAGCAACGCGGTTAGCGCCGACTTTATCGGAGCCGTCCGAAGCAACGCGGTTGGCGCCGACTTTATCGGAGCCGTCCGAAGCAACGCGGTTGGCGCCGACTTTGTCCGAGCCATCGGAAGCAACGCGATTGGCACCGACTTTATCCGAACCGTCAGAAGCAACGCGGTTGGCGCCGACTTTGTCCGAACCGTCGGAAGCAACGCGGTTGGCGCCGACTTTGTCCGAACCGTCGGAAGCAACGCGGTTTGCGCCTACTTTGTCAGAACCGTC